>MOYE01000004.1:0-77842 GCA_001899335.1 Candidatus Gastranaerophilus phascolarcticola | reverse complement strand
ACAACACAATACGCATTATGTTGTATGACGCAAATATTAAAATTTTGTTACGTATTTATATGTTCATAGCTCTTAAAATGTCTGTCATTTCGCTTGATGTCTTTTTGACGTCTGCGTTTGAATATTTAATTGCGTTGTCAGGGTCTTTCAAGCCGTTTCCGGTCAATATGCAAACGATTTTTGAACCCGGTTTTATTTGATCTTTGACTTTTATCAAGCCTGCAACTGATGCTGCGCTTGCAGGTTCTGCAAGAACGCCCTCGCAAGAGGCAAGAAGTTTGTATGCTTTAACAATTTCTTCATCTGTCACGCAGTTAATCATACCGTTGCTTTCGTCGCGTGCAGCCTCTGCCTGTTTCCAGCTTGCAGGGTTGCCGATACGGATTGCGGTAGCAAGGGTTTCAGGTTTCAAAATTCTTTCTCCGCGAACAATCGCCGCAGAACCCTCTGCCTCAAAGCCCATCATCTTCGGCAATTCTTTGATTTTGCCAAGAGTATGGAACTCTTTGTAACCCTTCCAGTAAGCCGTGATGTTTCCGGCGTTGCCGACAGGGATGAAGTGGTAATCAGGCGCTTGACCAAGTGCTTCAATGATTTCAAACGCGCCGGTTTTTTGACCCTCAATTCTGTATGGGTTTACGGAATTGACAAGTGTAATCGGATATTCATCGGAGATTTTTCTTACCATTTCGAGCGCTACGTCAAAATTGCCGTTAATCGCGATGATTTCGGCACCGTACATCATTGCTTGTGAAAGTTTACCCAATGCAATGTAGCCGTCAGGGATTAAAACAAAAGTCTTTAACCCGCCTTTTGCGCCGTATGCCGCTGCAGATGCGCTTGTGTTACCGGTTGATGCACAAATTATAGCCTCGGAACCTGATTCCTTTGCCTTTGAAACAGCCATTGTCATACCGCGGTCTTTAAAACTTCCGGTCGGGTTGCAGCCCTCAAATTTTAAATAAATTTCTGCGTCCACACCGATTTTTTTTGCTAAATTTGCACATTTGATTAAAGGTGTGTTACCCTCGTTTAATGTGATAACCGGAGTTTTGTCGCTTACCGGTAAGTATTCTCTGTATTTATTTATTAAACCTTGGTAGTACATAGCGTTCCTCTCTAATTTTCAGCTGCTACTCTGATAAAACTTGTAACGGCGTTAATTGTTTCATCAGCCTCAAGCATTTTGATTGTTTCTTTAATATCTCTTTCGCCTGCTTTTTCTGTGATTACAATTATGTCTGCGGTGTTGTTTTCTTCTACGCCGCGTTGAACAATACTTGCAAGGCTGATATTATTGCCTGCGCAAATCGCACCGATTTTGCCGATTACGCCTTTTTCGTTCTTCGCGTTGATTGAAAGATAATATTTATTAACTGTATCCATAATATTAATCATTTCAGCAGACTCTTTGTGCTTGCAGCGCATCATCGGGAGCAGGTAATCTGTTGTACCGAGTTCGTCTGCGATTGCCAAAATATCACCGATAACGGAGCTTGCGGTCGGAAATTCACCGGCGCCGGCGCCTGAAAGCGCAATACTTCCGACAGGATAACCCTCAAGTTTGATTGCGTTTTTAACGTAGTCGATGTGTGCAAGAATTGAATCTTTTGAAACAAGCATAGGGTGAACACGTACATCAACTTTGCCGTCCTCGTGAAGTTCTGCCATTGCAACAAGTTTGATTTTGTAGCCCAAATCGTTTGCGGCTTTGATATCTTGTGCTTTGATTTTTGAAATACCTTCTTTGTAAACATTTTCTATATTAATTCTTTTTTTGAAAGAAATTGATGAAAGAATAGCGATTTTGTACGCGGAATCATAGCCTTCAACGTCGCTTGTAGGGTCAGCTTCTGCATAACCAAGTTTTTGCGCCTCTTTCAAAACGTCTTCGTAAGACGCGCCGTCAATATCCATTTTGGTTAAAATGTAATTGGTGGTTCCGTTAAGAATTGCCTCAACTTTTTTAATACTGTTTCCGGCAAGAATTGTTTTCACAGGTGTGATAATTGGAATCCCGCCCGCAACCGCAGCTTCGTAAAGTACAACGCGATTATTTGCCTCTGCGTGACGGAAAAGTTCTTCGCCGTGTTTTGCAAGGAGTTCCTTGTTAGCCGTAACGATGTGTTTGCCGTTAGAAATCGCTTGTTTTATCAAGCCAAACGCCGGTTCAATTCCGCCGATTAACTCTGCAACGATGTCGATTTCAGGATCGTTGACAATTTCCCACGGGTCGTCCGTGATAATACTTTCATCCAAATTTTCAATATTGCGTTTTTTATTCTTATTTTTTACCGCAATCTTAACGATTTCAACGTGGTCAAAACCACCCAGTGTCTTAAATACGCCGGAACCAACAGTTCCTAAGCCGATTAGTCCGATTTTAATTTTCTTATCATTTTCCATATTCTAATTCTAACATAAAAATAATTATAAAGTATTAGTGTAATTTTTTAAGTTTAGTTGTATAATAAATCCCAAGGGGGTTATAATGGCAATTGATGACGCATTGGTTATGATTATGGCAGGCGGTGAGGGTAGAAGACTTAGTCCGCTGACAAAAGACAGGGCAAAACCTGCAGTTCCGTTCGGCGGAAGATATAGAATTATTGACTTCGTTCTGAATAATTTTATTAATTCAGGGTTCTTTAAAATCAAAGTTTTGACGCAATATAAGTCAGACTCTTTGAACAAACATATTACGCGAGGCTGGGCATTGTCACCGTTTTTAAATCAATTTGTGGACTTGTGTCCTGCGCAGATGAGAACCGGTAACGATTGGTATCGCGGTACTGCCGATGCAATTTATCAGAATATTTTCCATATTACTGATGAAAACCCTAATTATGTTTGCGTCTTTGGCGGTGACCATATTTATAAAATGGATGTTTCACAAATGTTGGAATTTCACAAATGCCACAAGTCTGACCTGACTATCTCTGCTATTCCGATTCCGATTGAAGAGGCTTCAGAATTTGGGATTATGGAAGTCGACGAGAACTGGAAACTTACAAACTTTGTCGAAAAACCAAAATATCGCCCGAAATCTATTCCGAATAATCCTAATTATTGCCTGGCGTCTATGGGAAATTATATTTTCAATAAACAAATCCTGCTTGACGCACTTGAAAAAGACCAGCATATCGAAACCTCAAGCCACGATTTCGGTAAGAATGTAATTCCTATGCTTTTGAATGAGGGCAAAAATATTTATGTATATAATTTTGCGGAAAATACTCACGCGGGGATGTCTGATGCCGAAAAAGGTTATTGGATGGATGTTGGAAGTATTGACGCATACTGGCAGGCGAATATGGATTTGCTATCGTCCAATCCTGAATTGAATTTATATTCGCAAGAGTGGCCAATCAGAACCTTTAACTACAACTATCCGCCTGCAAAATTTATTTGGCAAGAGGGCGACCGGGTTGGTATGGCAACAAACTCAATGGTTTCAGAGGGTTGTATCGTATCAGGCGGCGGGCTTTCACGCTGCGTGCTTTCGCCAAAAGTAAGAATTAACAGCTATTCACAGGTTGAGGAAAGTATTTTAATGGAAAACGTTGAGGTCGGAAGATACTCTAAGATTAGAAAAGCTATCATCGACAAAAACGTTTATATTCCGCCAAATACCCGAATCGGCTATGACCGCGCGGAAGATGAAAAACGCGGTTTCCACGTATCGCCCGGCGGCGTAACGGTTGTTCCGAAAGGCGCGATATTATAATAATAAAAAAGCCGCTTTAATAAGCGGCTTTTTTAGCTTTTTGCCATAATTCTTCAAACTCGGATGGACTGTAATCGTTCAGCGGCTTGGTCGCAAGCTCTTCCATTTTGCGAAAACGTGTCATAAATTTTTTATTCGATTTTAAAAGCGCTTGTTCCGCATCAATTTTATTCCAGCGTGCAAGGTTTACTACGGCAAATAGTATGTCACCAAACTCTTCTTCTTTGTGTTCCGCGTCCCCCTCTTTGCACGCTTCTTTGAATTCTTCAAATTCAGAGAAAATACATTTGTATAAATCTTCTTCACTTTCCCATTCAAAACCCGTTTTGACGGCTTTCTTACTTATCTTTTGCGCAGACATCAGGGCGGATTGTGACTTGGAAACACCGTCCATTGCAGATTTTCGATGCTTTTTCTCTTCCTGTTTAAGTTTATCCCAGTTATCAAGAACCTCTCCTGCATTGTCGACGTGTGCGTTACCAAAAACATGCGGGTGACGGTGGATAAGTTTTTCGTTAAGCGTTTGGGCAACATCTTCAATGTCAAACGCTCCCTCATCTTTTGCAATTTGAGCGTGCAAAACTACCTGCAATAAAACATCACCGAGTTCTTCGCGTAAATGTTTTAAATCGCCGCTATCCATCGCATCTACCGCCTCATAGGCTTCTTCAAGCATGTTTGGTCTAAGCGTTTTGTGTGTCTGCTCTCTATCCCACGGGCAACCATTCGGAGAACGCAAAACTTCTATTATTTCAATCAATTTTTCTAAATTCTTGTAACTCATAATTCAACTTTAACATAAAATCTCCAACTAAAGTATAAAATATTAAAAAATAATACATCATTTAGTCGATTAACAAATTCGGGTGCTATGGTATTCTAACTGTGTAGAATACAACAATAGAGTAAAAGGCATTATACGAACGAAAGGATGTAAGAATGGCAAATTTATCAGTAGCAAGTATTCGTGAACGTATATTCAATACGACAAGACACGAAGAAAATGTTGCAAGACCTAAAAACGCCGCATCACAAAACCCATTTGCCCAAATGAATGGTAACTTGTTGAACGCTGATGTTTATGTGTCTTCAACCAACAACCACGCAGAAAAACTTGGTTTTTCAGGTAGAATTGAAAAACTTAAAAAGGCTGCACAAGTAGGCTCATTATCAAATATGATGAGCGAAAAATTCAGAGCTTGGACAGAACCGGCTGTAGCTTTCGCAAAGAAAATTACAGAAAAAGCAAAATCATTTGGAAAATGGTTGAACGAAACAACAGCAGAAGATGTTATTATGTCAATGATTGACAGAACTCCTAGCCAAAAACATTACGCTATGGCACCTGTTAAATCAACAGAGAGAACTCTCGCTGACTTAGTAGCTGTAGAAAGCAGCAGAATACAGGCAGCAGCGTAGGCTTGTATATAGGAGGAAATTTGGATGAAAGACAATAAAAAAGAAAACATCATAAGCAAATTGAATTTTAGCTTTGGAAATAATTCTAAATCTGAAAGCGCAACTTGTGTTATGGAAAGAGATACTTTTGAATGCTCTTCTGAAAAAATGGATTCAATTCAGAACAAAATAGATTTCAGCAAAAACAGTTCTGAAAAGAATATGAAACACATTGCTAATATCATTAACGGTTTGGCAATGCACGAAGATGCAGATTCAATCAGAGTATTAGAAGAAATCGGTACTAATGCATCAATTGATACAATTAGAGAAATGACAGCAAGAGCACTTGTTAGAAAAAACGTTGTTGACTCTTTGAGTATAGTTATTTCCCAAGAAGGAAAAGGTATTAATGACCTTTCAACAAGTGTTGCAATGAGCACAATTAATGAATTGTTATCTCTTCAAAATAAAGAAATTGCGATGCAAGTTCTTGAAGAAACAGTTTCAAATTCAGAAATTGAAATGGTAAGAGATAATGCTCGTTCAGTAAAAGCATTGATGTCACTTTGCTAATTCTTAATTGTATTTTATTTTTTATAATGTGTAATTTTTATATATAGAGAAAGACCTGTATTGAACGTGAATACAGGTCTTTTTCATGTTCGGCTTGACAAGCTGTAGAACATGCTACATAATAATTATAGAAAGGATAGAGACTATGAAAAAACGAACTGTAAACATTTTGACAGGGGGGGGGGGGGNNGGGGGGGGGGGAGCCGCTTAACCGCATTTACTATGGCAGAAATATTATTGTCTTTGACAATAATAGGTGTAGTAGCTGCGATAACGTTACCAAGTTTGACGGGCAATATTAATGAGAGAATCTGGAACACCCAGCGAAAAGCGCTTTATGCGCGTATATCACAGGCAATATCTTTGATGCCGGCATTGAATGGGTATGGAACCCTTGTTGAGGGTAATGAGTCCACATCTGCTGTCGACACAGCAACTGAAACTTTTGTCACCGCAGGGCTTTCAAAAGTACTTAAAATTAACAACATTTGCGATCACGAACACCTTGATGATTGCGGTATAGTATCCAAATTTTCTAATACAAAGGGCAATATTATAGACACACCGAAAACACTTGTTGAGTTAAATTCCTATTTTAATAAGTCTGTAACTTTTGACAATGGAGTTAGTATGTCTTATTCGCAATTAGATACAAAAGCTGCTGCTTTTGAAACTGCTAACGGTGAAAGCATCGTAGTCTATTACAGCCCAAATTGCGTTGGTTCTCAAGTTGAGGGAGAGTATTATCAGGCAAAAATGTGTGCAAATTTCATATATGATTTAAATAGCTCAAGGGGACCAAATACTGTGGGGAAAGATATTGGTTTTATGACAATATTTTACCCGACGGATAGTACAGTAGTTGCTCCTGTGCCGCTTGTAAGAGATACCGCATCATACAAACACGCTTTGATTTCAAAGGCTTGTCGCGAAATGGATGATGACAGTCGTGCTCCAACTCTTGAAGAAGCTGCATCACTTTTTGTAAATAGGCGCCTATTAGAGCTTGAGGGAGATGATTATTGGACTACAACTTATGTCCCTAACGATAGCTCAAAAGCGTATTTATTTTCGGTATATGCCGGCAGAAGTCTCCCGTATGATAGAGATTTAGCTAAAAAGACTAGATGTGTTAAACGCTTCTAAATTAAATTTTTTAAAATGCTGTTGATGACCGTTAATTTATTACGGTCATTTTTTATTGTTTCAAGATATTTTAAAATATTTTGGTATAAAGCGTCATTAGACTTAACACCTCCAAATGAAAACAATTCATCGGGTTCCATGTCTAAATGAAATAATATTTTTTCCAGGGTTTCAGCGGTAAGAAAGCCGTTCCCTGTTTCAATTATTCCAAGCGCGTTTGTAGAAATGTCGAGTATTTCGGCAAACTGCATCTGGGTAAAACCCCGTAATTTGCGTGCTTGACTTATTTTTGCACCTAACAATTTTTTTATATTAAGTTTTTCTTTTTGCATATTTCACCTTTACACCATATTAAATTGTTTTTTTATTTCTATAAACACAATTAAACTATTGAAAAGCTAAGTTAAATTTGGTATAATAAAAACAAAACTTGTTTTTTATAAAAGAAAGGATACAACTATGAAAAGAGCCTTTACCATGGCGGAGATTTTACTTTCCCTCACAATTATAGGCGTAGTTGCCGCAATAACGTTACCAAGTTTGACGGGCAATATTAATGAGCGAACCTGGAACACTCAAAGAAAAGCGCTTTATGCGCGTATGTCACAGGCAATATCTTTGATGCCGGCATTGAATGGGTATGGAACTTACAGTGGAACAAATACTGATGATATTGTCACCGCAACTGTAGATACCGCGGCAGAAACTTTTATTACAGACGGGCTTAGCAAAGTGCTTAAGATTAATAATATTTGTGATAACGAGCATCTTGAGGATTGTGGTATTGTTACTTCTTATACAAATATTGTAGGCTCAAAAAACACAATGCCGACAAAATTGAGTGAACTTAATCCTACATTTACAAGTACTATTCGTATACCTAACGCTGGCGGAAGCACAAATAATTTTACAAACCCGCAGAATTATATTGACACAAAAGCCGTAGCGTTTGAAACTACAAATGGGGAATCTATTATAGCCTTTTACAATCCAAGTTGCCAGCCGGACATGAATGAGACAAAAGATTTTTATATGCACCCCAAAATGTGCGCTAATTTTATCTATGATTTAAACGGAAACAAAGGTCCTAATACCGTTGGCAAAGACATTGGTATTTTAACAGCACTATATCCTACAGATCCTGTTATTGTAGCGCCAATGCCGTTAATACAAACCGTTGCTTATGAGAACGACAGAACACAAGCGGAGGCGGGTCGACAATGTGCAAAACTTGATTCGGGAACAAGGCTTCCAAACAAAGAGGAATTAATGTCCATGTTTTATAATACAAACTTGCTTGAAATGACAGCTGGCAGCTATTGGTCCAGTACAATTGTTGCCGGAGATGCAACAAAGGCTTGGCTGATTCAAACAACAAACGGTATGATTCAGAGAGCCACACGCAGTCAGAATGCTGGTATCAAGTGTATAAAACGTTATTAAATTTCAAACAATGCAAACGTAAGGTTTTCTACAACACTTGCATTTTGAATCCCCAGTGCATCCTGCTTTTTCGCCAAGCTCACAGCTTTCAAATCGTGCAAAAGTTTTAGGCGTAATTGAGCGTTTGCATAATTACTTTTTAATAATGAATTAAGATAGTTTTCAACCTGGCTTATTGTCGGGTTGAAACCGTTTTCTTTTATTATATTTAATAATTCGTCCTTAAAACTCCACAACTCATTTTTACCGCGTGTTGTGTAACCATCCATTAGGTTTGCAACAAGCGAAAAATCACGATTTTCTTCCAGTTGCGCAGGAACAAAGAAACACTGACAGCGCGAAACAATCGTTGAAATCATATCGGTTTTGTCTTTTGTCAGAAAGATAAATGTTGTATTTGACGGTGGTTCTTCAAAAGTTTTAAGCAATGAATTGGCTGCCTCTTCCTGGAACACGCGGTAATTTATTCCCTGAACGTTTCCGTCATCGTCCTTGTCGCAGAAAATTATAACGCGATGATAGTCAGAGGTTACCATTAAGTCGTTTTTGATTTCTTGTGTCTGACGAACTGAAATTACGGTTTTGGTTTTGTCGTCGACGGGTTTGTAATCAACACGTGAAACCGTTCTGACGGCAGGGTGTTTATTTTCTCTTACCCAACGGCAGTTTAAACATTCGCAATTCGGAGCACCGCCCTCTTTACAGTTTAAAAGACGCGAAATTTCTAGTGCAAGTTCGTATTGCGCGGGAATGTCGCTTCCGAAAAAGAGGATGCAATGTGAAATCTTTGTGACATCACCGCTGCCAAAATATTTCATCAAAAACGGGTATCTGTCAGATAAGGAAGGCATCAGCGACCTCTCTTTCTACATCAAGAGCCTGACCGCTTTTGATGCGGTATTCGCAGGTAGTTAAATTTTCTTTTAGCGCTACAAGTTGGCGAAGTGTTGTATTTTTCATCTTTTGGAGCGTTAATTTTATTACGTACTCGTTCATTCCCGTAAGTTTTAAGAGCTCAAATGAGCTGGCTTTGGGGTTAGCTTTGAGTGTAACCCATTTTCTGACCATTGTTTGAAGAGTTGCAAGAATCTTAATCGGGTGGTCTTTATCTAAAAGTTTTTTGTATTCTAAAAGCGCCGTGTCGTATTGCATTTGCATTAGAGCGTCAGAGAGTGCAAAAAGGTCTTCGTTGTTGGTACAAATCTCTTTGACGTCCTTTTCGTTTGCGGTATCTTTCGGAAGTACGGAGATTGCAAGTTTTTGGATTTCGGAATCCAGTTGGCGCAAGTTGTTTCCAATCATCGAAATAAGCATCTGAACAGCGTCAGATGTGAGGTTTAGCTTATAGCCTTTTGCTTGTTTTGTAATCCAGGCTGCGAGTTCCGGTTTGTAGGTCGGAATCGTCGGAAATTCTTTAGAATTATATTTTGTTAAAAGTTTGAAGAATTTTCTGCGTGTATCAAGTTTTTTGCCCTCGTCGCGCGGAATTTTTGCGGTAAAGATTATGTCGAGGCTGTCGTTATTATCTTCAAGCGCTTCTGTAATCTGTTTAATTTCTTTATCTTCAAACCCGTCTGAAAAGTATTTCAGGCATTCTATTACAATAATCATTTTGCCAAACATCATCGGCTGGGTTCGCAAAATAGCGATTAAATCGGCAAATTTCGGGTTATCGTAGGTCTTAAAACTCATTTCAAGAAAGTTTGGGTCGAGTTCTTTTTTAAGTTTTTCGACCTCCAAATCAATATTAAAATCTTCATCTCCGTAGAAAAAATAAATCATATCCGTAAAATATTTTAACAATTATATATTTAAAAGGCAAGTTTTTTCATTTACGTAACTTTAGCATGTATGGTAATAAAGGCACAATTATTTTCAAAAGTTTCAGGACAATCGTGTATTGGTGCGAAGTTGAAAGGCTTTCACGTTCCGGAATGGGCGAAAACTTTTGACCGAGTAACAGGTATTGGGAAAAAGGGTAAGTTTGACATTGTCACTTTTAGAAATTTCAATGAAAGGGCTTTAAAACGTGTTGCCCGATATGTTGATGAGGCACAAAATGAAACTTTAAAGTCGAAGTATTGGTGGTACGAAGATGTTTACGAAACGACAGCTGTTAACGGTGTTGTTAAGGAACATGTAAGCAAGATCTTTTGGCATGATGATACTTACAGCCTGCTTTATGAGCAACGTTTGGTTAATACTGACACTGGAACAAGGGATTTTCATAAATGTGCCAGATATAAGGCGGGTGAAAAACCTCGTGTCATAAGCTATGAAACAAAATGGGACGGTCAGGCGCCGGAAGTTACTTATCAGAATATTGACGGAAGACTACCGCAGGACGGTTTGGAATACTTGCCGCTTTGCATCTCTTCTTCGGCAATTCCGCGTTATCACCACGTTGCAAAAGCACAGCGTATGAAGTACGATCTTGAGGGGGCTATTCCTGAAATGAAATTTGTTTCTTTAAAAGAGATAAACCCTGATGGTACTAACGGAGATTTTATAGTCACAGCTACTGCAGACCCGGAAACGGGTCAGGTTCTTTATGCCAAATGCTTTACTGAAAACGAGGATATAGTTCGTTCAATTGCACATGAACATAAGCACGCTTATGATTTTTCTAAAATAATTCGTTTAAAATACAATGCTGACAAATTCCTTGAACGTGATGATCCCCGTTACACTGCCAATAAATATTTTGATTGTATCAAAGAAACATGGCCGAAACTATATGAAGGCGTTAAAAACAAGACGAATTTTCACAGAAAATCTATTGCTAAAGGAATAATTACCGAACAAGATTCTGAATACTGGTACTATAAATACCTTGATAAACATCTTGTTGAGGACTATAATGAACAAGCGCGGACTCTTGAAAGTCATGATTCGCATCCGGTGGAGATAGGAGCAATTGCTGCAGGCAAAAAAGAAGCCGAAAAATTCGGCTTCATTATGAAAGAATTATTCAGATTATTAACTTCTTAGTTTTCAATCAAGAGGCTTGCGCCGATAACGCCTGCGGTGTTTCCAAGCTGTGCCGGAACTACTTCCGCAGCCGCACCTGCAACTTCCATTGCGCGTTCTTTAATAGTCTTTCTAACAGGCTCAAGGAAAATTTCTCCGGCGTCTGCAACACCGCCGCCAATGATTATACGTTCAGGGTTTAGAAGGTTTACAACGCTTGCAAGTCCGATCCCTAAGTATTCACCCATTGTTTTGAAAATTCTTTGTGCAACTTTGTCGCCTGCTTTTGCCGCCTCTGCAACAATGTAGGCAGAAATTTCAGGGTTCGCAAGTTCTCTGTACTTGGTTGATTTGCCGCCCTTAATGTAGTCCTCTGCCATTGCTACGATTGACGGTGCTGAAACAAACGCCTCCATACATCCGGTGTCGCCGCAACCGCACATAGGACCGTCGTGCATTTGAAGTTTAATATGACCGATTTCGCCTGCTGCATTGCTTGCTCCGCGTACAATCTTTCCGTTAATAATCAAACCTGAACCTACTCCGGTTCCGACAGTTACGCATACAAGGTTTTTGCACCCCTTGCCGGCACCGGCAAATAATTCGCCAAGTGCAGCGCATCTCGCATCGTTATCAATTTTCGTCGGAATATGAAACTCTTCTTCCAATATCTTTGCTATAGGAACATTTACCCAGCCTGGAATGTTCGGAAGAAGTTTTACAACTCCGTTTTCGCAGTCAACCTGACCCGGAAAACCAAAACCTATTCCCTCAATGTCTTTTGTTGCGGTTTTAGTTTCTTTCATCAAGTCGTATATCGCTTGTTTAATGTTATTCACTGTATATTCGTAACCCATCTCCGCACGTGTCGGAACAGAGTTTGAATAGATTATTTGTCCTTCATCAGTTACCAGCGCAATCTTTACGTTTGTACCGCCAACATCAATACCAATTCTCTTCTTTGACATATTTCCCCCTTATTACGAGCTATTCTATGACAAAGATGTGTTTTATTCAAGCACTTCTTTCAGGTGGGAGAACTTCTTACTCTCCCTGATTTTTTTGAGTGCAAGGTTCTCAAGCTGGCGAATGCGCTCTTTTGAATACCCGAGACTTTCGCCAAGCTGTTCAAGTGTTTTGGTCGTTGTGTTGTCAATCCCAAAACGACATTTGATAATCTCTTTCTCTTTGTCGTTAAGAATTTTCATCAACTCATCAATGTTTTTGCGCACAATCTTGTCATTGGTCTGCGTTTCAGGCGACTTGTACTTAGTGTCTTCAAGGTAATCTATTACGTTCAAATCGTCAGTAACAGGCGTCTCAAGACTAATAGGTTCTTTTAAAATAGCACGTTTAATCTGCAATATTTTATCCAATGGCAAGCCCATTTCATCAGCTATTTCCTGTTCTGTTGGCTCAACCCCTGTTTTTATCAGAAGTTTTGATTTGGTTTTGTTGTACTTCCTGATTTTGTCAATCATATGCACCGGAATACGAATAGATTTCGCATTGTTAGCAATCGCACGCATAATCGTTTGACGCACCCACCAGGTTGCGTAAGTCGAAAATTTGAAATTCTTTGAATAATCAAACTTTTCGGCAGCTTTGATTAACCCGAGCGCACCCTCCTGAACCAAATCCATAAACAATACGCCCTGCCCAATAAATTTCTTTGCAATGCTTACGACAAGACGAAGGTTTGCCTTAACGAGTTTTTTCTTCGCAAGTTCAGCTTTTAATCCCTTTTCTTCCTGAATTTGTCTTCCTAATTCTTTTTCTTCGTGTGGTTTTAAAAGTTTAATCTTGCCGATACTTTTAAGGTACATTTGCAAAATATCTTCTTCGTGAGCTATGCAACTGAAAGTTTTTGGCTCATCTTCCATTTCCTCTAAAAACTCAAGATTTTCATTAAGTTTACATAAATCCATACTACTCTCTCCTTTTACTCTAAATAATGTGACGTAAAAAGAAGAGTTATTGTTCCGCTATTAAAAATCCCCCTTGTTAAGGGAGATTTAAAAATAAAGCAGTTCATAAGCCGTGTTCTGTTTCTCGGTAATCATCTGTCTTGGATTTGGATTACTCCAAACCACCAGCGATTTTGTCTGAAGTCGGCGGGCAGCCTTAATCTTCAATTTAATCTTGCATCCAATCGGGGGTTGCCTTGACGCGTCACCTCTCGGATTCGCCGGTGAGCTCTTACCTCACCGTTGCACCATTGCCTGTGATATTTCTATCCATCGGCTGTATGTTTTCTGTGGTCCTATCCACCGGTTCACACCGTCCGGACTTTCTCCGGCGATCTGCCCTAAGATGCACGGACTTTCCTCACTTACACCACTTGCGCAGCATAAGCGCGATTACCCGGCTGCTTTATAAGCCTTTTCTATTCGTCATCGTCTCCGCCAATTAATTTGGTTTCTCCACTGATGATTTTTTCGAACTCATCCTGACCGCCTTTGATTGACAGTTTTCCCTCAACGCTGATTGTTATTTGAATTCTGTCAAACTTTTTCTTTTGAGCGTTTGTTAGCTCGCTACTACAGGAGGATCCCCAAGTTGTAGCACTACTACAGGCTTTGAGAGAGGTTCCGTTATAAGCGTTAACGCCTTTATTTATACCGTCAACATCAATCTCTATTGTGCCAGCCGTCGTACCATTACTTAAACCGCCAATATTCCAGCTCATACCGTCCATTGTGGTTACTACATCTGTTCCACTTGAAGCGCATACAGATGCGAGATCCTCTTTTATATTCAACTTGGAAGCAAACAGGCATTGTAACTTTCTGGTAGATGATACAGGGTCGGTAATTCCCGGAACTTTCGTGTTCGTAGGTGCATAATCAAAACCAATATAACATTCATCTGTGCCGGAGTTTTTAAATGAACCGTCAGGGTTTATACAGTTAGAGGTCATATCCGGATAATAAAGCTGGTCATTAATAAGGCTGTGCACAATGGATTCTGTCGCATAATATGCCTTTTTAATCATAATAGCATTTTTATTCGGTGTCAGGTTTAAAATAACCGGAACCGATGCCGCAACAATTATACCCAAAACCAGCATCGCTATTAATATCTCGGATAAAGTGAATCCTTTTGAAATTTTCATAATTCATACCTCTCAATGGTATAATTATACCATATTTTATATGTCATTTCAATAGTTTTTCAATCGAGACGAATTAATCTTCGTAATCAACACGCGTTGGCTGCGTAACAATAGTTTCATCGTTATTATTATCTATTAAGTACTTAGACGCGATGACGGCTGCCTGAACACGATTTTTAACCTGTAATTTATATAAAATTGCTTGTACGTGCGCTTTCACTGTATGCAAAGTAATATTCAAAATTTTCGCGATTTGTGAATTTGAATACCCGAGTGTGATAAGCCGTAAAACCTGTAATTCACGGGTAGTTAGACTGCTTTGCATTATAAATCTCCTTTTAGCATACAAATTCCAATGTGTTTATATAAAAATTTATTTTTATATGTAATCATCATATTAAGTTCCTGATTTATCTTAACAAAACCATTTTCCAAAAAAGTAGTTATATTGTCTATTAGCCGAAAGTGTAGATTTCTTGCCATTATAGAAAATTAAATCCCCGAATATTAAATTTATAACCAGAATACGTAAACGTCAAGAGGATTTGACAAAATATTAAGCAAGGAAATTATAAAAATTATGCTGGGGTGGGATTAAAGATAAAATGTAGTCGTGAATAATGAATGTGGTTACAAAACAGAGAGGTAAAAACAATGAAAAAAGAAACATTAAAAGAAAAAATGAGTGATGCTGCAGAAAAGGTAAAAGAGAAAGCTCATACAATGAAAGAGGACTTAAAAGTCGATGCCGATAAAGCGAAAGCAGGTCTAAAAGAGGGCGCTGAAAAGGTAAAGGAAAAGGCGCACGATGTAAAGGAAAAAGTTGCAGAAAAAGTCGATGAGATGAAACATAAAGACAAAAAAGAGAAGGCATAAAAAGAAGAGGCACTTTGTGCCTCTTCTTTTAGAAAATGGTTGCGGGAGCTGGATTTGAACCAACGACCTTCGGGTTATGAGCCCGACGAGCTACCAGACTGCTCCATCCCGCGTTAGATTATAATTTATTATGTAACGCTAAAAACTAAAAATCAACCCCTTTTTTATTTAACAAGAAACATTTTGCTGAATGCGTACGACTGACAGATGTTTCAGACGGTTTCGCACTGACACATATCTCCATGCATTCCTTGCACCTTGGATGAAATTTACATCCACTTATTCCCTGTTGAATACTCGGCGGCTGACCGCTTATAGTTTCTAATCTGCCCTTGCCGCTGTTTGGTAATGAATTTAACAATGCTATTGTATATGGATGTTTCGGGCAAGCGAAAAATTCTGAATTATTGCCGCTTTCAACAATATCTCCTGCGTACATTACGGAAATTCTGTCCGCATTTTCTTTCACCAGTGCCAAATCGTGCGTTATCAGTAATATTGATGTTCCTTGTTTCTCTTTGATTTCTTTTAACAAGTTCATTATCTGTGCCTGAATCGTTACGTCCAAAGCTGTTGTTGGTTCGTCCGCAATGATAACTTCAGCGTTGCAGGCAAGCGCCATCGCTATTATGGCTCTTTGTTTCATCCCGCCGGAAAATTCGTGCGGATAGGATTTCATGCGAAGTTCAGGGCAAGGAATTTGTACCAACTCGAGCGCCTCAATGGCTTTTTGGTAAGCATCATGACCTTCAAGTCCCTGGTGAATTTTTATTACTTCTAAAAGTTGGTTTTCGATTGTGTATAATGGATTTAGTGAAGTCATAGGGTCTTGGGGAATTAGTGCAATTTTAGCACCGCGAATTTTATTCATTTCGCGTTCGGATAGATTGAGTAAATTTTGACCGTCATAATAAATTTCGCCGCCTGTAATTTTAGCGTTTTTAGGTAAAAGGCGCAGAATACTCATTGCGCTAATTGTTTTACCGCAGCCGGATTCGCCTACCAGTGCGTGAAGTTCGCCTTTCCGCAGGCTAAACGAAATGTTATGAATAGCTTCGCAAAAGCCGCAAGCGCAGTTGAAACCGAGCCGCAGATTTTTAATCTCTATGATTTCCATAAACAGATTATACTATATAAAAATTCGTTTACCTATTAATAAGCAGGGTAGTTACAAAAATAAAAAATTGTGCTAGAATGTTGGAGTAAGAAAATTTACTTATGAGGGCTTATTCAATGAAAAAATTATATATTTTAGCGGTTATGACGATGTTGGCGATAGGGGTACAAACTTATGCAGCGGATGCCGGAACGCAGGCGTTGCTGGATAGAGTTGGCGGACCCGCTCAGGCTAAAACGGCTGATAATTTCAATTATTCGGGCTATGCGCTTGTTAATCCGTTGGATGTTGTCGCTAAACCTAATTTTTATATGAATAAGAATATTAAAATTGTAGGCAAATTTGATAAATTTTCTACACTTGGATTAGATTATGCACCGGCGATGAGAAGTTCTGACAAATACATTGCGTTTTTAATCCAAAGGCCGGATGTAAGTGATCATAATTTGCCGTTATCAGAGATGAAATGTTTTCTACCTAGAGAAGAAGCCGAAAAGTATATTGAGTTAAATTCAGGTGACAAGGTTGAATTTTACGGTACAGTATTTTCTACAGCGTTAGGGGATGTTTGGGTTGATGTTAAGAAGTTCAACTCTTTGGAGCCTAAAAAGGTAGAAAATAATAAATAGAGTTATTAACTGGAGTTTGTGAAGTATGAAAAAGAACGAGACCTTTCTGACGATACATGGGCATTTTTATCAGCCGCCGCGTGAAAATCCGTGGTTAGAAGCGATAGAAGTTCAGGACAGTGCTGCGCCTTACCATGATTGGAATGAAAGGATTGCGAAAGAGTGTTACAGCCCTAATTCTGCATCAAGAATTGTTGATAATAGAAATAGAATTATTGATATTGTCAATAACTATAAATATATGAGTTTTAACTTTGGTCCTACGCTGTTGTCGTGGATGGAGCATTTTGCGCCGTTGACTTATGAAAGAATTATCAAGGCTGATATTGAGAGCGTTCAGGAGCACGACGGGCATGGTAATGCTATGGCGCAGGTTTATAACCATATTATTATGCCGCTTGCAAACGAGGAGGATAAGCAAACCCAGGTTAAGTGGGGTATCAGAGATTTTGAATACCGTTTTGGAAGAAAACCGGAGGGTATGTGGCTTGCTGAGACCGCTGCAGATGATGACACTTTGCGTGTTTTGGTTGAAAACGGTATAAAATTTACTGTTTTGTCGCCGTATCAGGCTGATAAGTTTAGAGAAATCGGTAAGGAAGATTGGATAGATGTAAGCTGGGGAAACATTGACCCTGCAAGGACTTACAGATATTATATTGAGTCTGATCCGGAGAAATATATTGATTTATTATTCTATGACGGTGCAATTTCTCGCTCTGTTGCATTTGATAATCTTCTTCTTGACGGAAACAAGTTTAACAAAAGGCTTATGGAGGGTATTTCAGATTGCCGTAACTTTGACCAGCTTGTGAACATTGCGACTGACGGTGAAAGCTATGGGCACCATACTAAATTTGGTGATATGGCGCTTTCTTATGTTTTGAAAATTAAGGCAAAGGATTCAGGATTTACAATTACAAACTACGCAGAATTTTTGGCGAAATTCCCGCCTAAGTGCGAGGTTAAAATTAAGCAGCCGTCATCTTGGAGCTGCTCGCACGGTGTTGGACGCTGGAAAGAGGATTGCGGATGCTCAACAGGCGGAAAGCCGGGCTGGAACCAAAAATGGCGTAAGCCGTTAAGACAGGCATTAGACTATCTTCGTGATGAACTTTTAAAAGTTTATGAAGAGCAAGGATGCAAATATTTTGATGATGTTTGGGCTGTTAGAAACAAGTATATTGATGTTGTTTTGAACAGAAAAGAAAATAATGTTTTAAGATTTCAACGTGAGAATTTCAAAGAGGGGCTTTCTGACTTTGATAAAGTTAAGGCAATGGAGCTTTTAGAAATTCAGCGTCAGGCAATGTTAATGTATACAAGTTGCGGTTGGTTCTTTACGGAGCTTTCCGGTATCGAAACCGTACAGATTATGAAGTATGCGGCACGAGCATTGCAGCTTGCTTGCAGGTTTACGGATAAAGACCTTGAGGGTAAATTCTTAGAAATCCTTTCCGAGGCAAAAAGTAATATTCCTGAATACGGCAACGGAAGAGATATTTATGAACGTTGGGTTAAACCGTCTATTGTTACGGTGAAACAAATCACTTGTTTGTGGGCACTTTCGTCTATTTATGAGGACTTTGAGGACGAAGAAGAAGTTTATTGTTACACTGTAACAAGACATTCATATAAACGTGTTCAGTGCGGTTCAATGACTTTAATCACCGGTCATATTGACGTTAAATCAAAGATTACTTTAGAGAAAAAAGACATAATGTTCGCGCTTGTTCAATACGCCGGCGGTGATTTCCATTGCGCTATCAAGGAATTTTCTGATGACAGCGATTTCAATAGAATTAAAAACAGCATTATCAAAACTTTCTTAACAACATCGCTGACGGAAACAATCCGTGCACTGGATGAATATTTTGGCAAAGAATACTTTACGCTCAAAGACATATTTATCAAAGAAAGACGTAAGATTATCCAAATTCTGCTTAAAGATAAACTTGATAAATTTGCAGAGAATTATCGTCAAATTTACCTTGACGGACGCGGAACGATTTTCCACCTGCAAGCGTTGGGTATGACTATTCCGAATGAGTTTAAACTTTCTGCGGAATACACCTTGAGCCAAAAGTTTAATGAAATCGTCTCTGAGGCACACGAATTGTTTGATGAAAATACTATGCAATCCGTGAAAGATATTATTGCAGAGGCAAAAATGCTTGGAATTACTTTGGATAAAACACTTTCCAATGAAATTTATACTAAAAAGCTGATTAAGAATTTGAACAGACTTGTGAACAGTCTTGAGCGCCAGCAGGCAAATGTAATTGTAGAAATTTTCCACGAAATTGATGAACTTGAATTAAATCTTGATTTGAAAGAGGCGCAAAACATTTATTTCAACAAGATTTACACAAGAATTATCGAAATTCTTGATGTTCCGGACGGTGCGCCGGATAAGAAGTTCATCCAACTTCTGCTTGATATCGGCTCAAAACTGAATATTAATACGGAATTTTACAAGGCTAAATTGAATTAGTTTGCATCTCTTCCAAACTGTCGCCGCCGAATTTCAGAAGAAATTCGTCAACGATTGCGCAGGCAATCCTTGCTTCTGCGATTACGGCACACGCCTCAACCGCACAAACATCGGAACGCTCAAAATGCGCTGTAGTTTCAGTGAGGTTCGCAAGGTCAACTGTGTTCAATGGTGAGCGCATTGTAGGTATCGGTTTCATATTCGCACGTACAATGAGGTCTTCGCCGTTTGTCATTCCACCCTCTAAACCGCCGGCATGATTTGTCTTTCGCACGATTTTGCCGTTTTCAAGGAACATTTCATCGTGAAACTCACGACCTGATAGGCGGTGCGCGTCCTCGCCGTCACCGATAGAAACCGATTTTACCGCCGGAATACTCATTACCATTTGTGCGATTTTACCGTCAAGTTTTCGGTCATAATGGACATAAGAGCCAAGACCCACCGGAAGATTTTTGAATACAACTTCAAACCGTCCGCCAAGCGTTATGCCCTCTTCGCGTGCTTTGTCGATTTCCGCGTTGAAATCACTTTGTGAATTGCCGATTTGAAGTACACGTGAATCGGCAGTAATGCCAAACTCTTTTAAAATAAGTTTCGCAACAGCACCGACAGCCACCTCAATTGCGGTTTTGCGTGCGCTGGAACGCTCTAAGATATTTCTCAAATCCTGGTGACCGTATTTGACAGAACCTGCGTAATCTGCGTGTCCGGGGCGGCATGTCGTAAAAGATTTTTCATCTGTCAGGTCGTCGGCAGATGAACTCATTATCTTTTGCCAGTTTTCAAAATCTTTATTTTTAATAACAAGAGTGATAGGCGAACCCAAAGTTTTGCCAAAACGAACGCCGGAGGTTATTTCCACACGGTCGGTTTCGATTTTCATACGCCCGCCGCGACCGTAACCGCTCTGACGGCGTTTCAGTTCTTCATTAATAAAATCTTCGTCTATACTAAAGCCTGCAGGAACACCCTCAATTATTGCAGTAAGGGCTTTCCCGTGGCTTTCTCCTGCTGTTAAAAATCTGAATTTTTGCATATTTGTTATTTTTCCGCGTATTTTAAGAAAGTTTGAACCTTAGTCTGCATCATTTCTTCGGTGATTAACCACTTGCCGTCAGGCTGTTTGGTAACAACCATATAGGTTTTAAGTTTGTAGTCTTCGCCGGAGGGTTGTCTTAGTGAAGAAATTTTGTATCCGTTTGCAACTTTTTCTGCTTTTACGTCAGTGTAAGTATTTTTGTAGTGACGTAATTTTGCACCTGCTTGTCCGAGTTTCATTTGTTTAATATAAGTTTTAGTATCAGTGTATGCGTTAGCGGTTGTTCCGTCTGGTTTAACAACTTGTCTGATAATTTTCGCGTTTGGCGCGTAAAGGGTCGTAATCACCGGACTGTAGGTGTTTGCAGCGTTAACGTAATCGTTGAAAAATTTTATTGCATCCTGTTGGTCGTCTGCCAGCGCCGGACATAACGTTGTCATAAATAATAATGATAGCGCAAGTAATAATTTCTTCATAAATTCTCCTTTTTATCTATTTTAACAGATAGGAGTATAAATTGCAATTAGATATCAGTAGGAAGTTCCGGCAGGGGCTGTTCGAGCGAATTCATCTTTTTAACGCTCGTTTTAATATAAGCCTTAATCGCAGGCGTGATAATCAGGTCAGGCTCCGAAATCGTAAATGTGTCCAAAACCGTTATCCCACGCTGATAATTACCGCTTTCTACATACAAAATTCCGCTCATTAGCTGGTTATAAGGGTTTGTAAAGTCCGAAAATTGTTCAAGTTTTTTTTCAAGCAACTTATTTGCAATCAGGCATTTCGCAAGATTTATATAGTAGTTTAAGTTCAGATTATAAAGTGTCAATGCGCGTTCGTAGCAATCCAGTGCAAGCTCGGGGTGTTCGATTTTCATATAGCAGTCGCCGAGATTGTTGTAATATACCGCACTCGCCTGACTTTCGGGGTTAAGGCTTATAGCGATTTTAAACTCTTGAATTGCAGCATAATAAACACGTTCACTCATATAATTTATGCCTAAATTGTTGTGATGATTAGAATTTTTAACCGCGTCAATGACCGGCACATCCGGCTTGCGGTAGCCGCACGTGAGCGCGCTCATTAGTATTAAACTTATTATAAAATACTTTTTCATAACAAATCAATTTCGAGCCCTTCGGTGGCAAGGATTTTGTCGCCGTCTGCAAACTCTTCTTTAATTCTGTCTAATTTATTGTCATCGTATGACGGGTCAAAGTGGAAGAAAACAAGTTTTTGGGCATTCATTTGTTTTTTTGCATCAACCGCCATTTCGTATGTTGAGTGACCGTAACCCTGTTTTGGCGAATATGTGTCAAGGTAATCTTCCGTTGTATATTGCGCATCGTGGATTAATAAATTGCAGTTTCTGCCAAACTTCGCAAGTTTTTTGTCCCCGCCAATATAGCTTTCTTTGTCGGTCGCATAAATCATAGATTTATCTTTGTAGGCAATTTTGTAAATCATAACGCCGTTTTGTGGGTGCGCGTATGATTTGTAGCAGGAAATTATTACCTCTTCGCCTTTCGGGGTTAAATCTTCATCATTTTCAATGCGTTTTACTACCGGTTCAGAATCGCCGTTCAGGATAATACAGTCGGTTTCCTGAAGATTATGGATATTAAGCTGTCCTGCCATGTCGCCCAAATCCAGCGGGAAGGACTTGTTAAACAATAACGTTGAAAGTTCTTGTGCCAAATCCTCTTCAAAATCGCAGTTGCCAAAAACATTTAAGACGGTTGAACTTAAATGCAGCGGGCGGAAGAACGTAAAACCCTGAATATGGTCTTGATGAATATGTGATAAAAGCATTGTTGCTTTAATATTTTTGCGTTGAGCTTTATCCATTGATGAATTGATGTGCGCCTGCAAAAGATCGCTGCCAAGGTCGATTAAACCGGTTCCGGCATCCAAAATTATAAGCTGTCCGCCGACTTGAACTTCTACGCACGCCGTGTTCCCGCCGTATCTTAAAAATTCGCCTTTAGCAATAGGGTAACTTCCTCTGACACCTCTGAATTTTATTTTAAATTCGCTCATTCATGCCTCACTTCTTCTTTATTATTGTGTAAACGCCGTTTCTATCTGTTTCTTCGCCCTCCGGAAGTTCCGGCGTTACGATAAATAACTTCGCCTGGCTGCGCAGGTTCGCTAGTCTTGTATTTTTAGTTTTAATGTCAAAAATAACTTTGTCATCTTCGTTCGTAATTTTAATTTCTCTAAACGCGTTCGGATAGCTTACCAATGCCGGCGTGCTGACAAATAAAATGTTGTTCATCTGCTTAATTCTTGAAACGTGATAGTGCCCCTGGAAAATTGCAATCGGATTTTTGTATTTGCCGATAACATTCATAACTTCCTGTGCATTTAGCATTTTGTGATGTTCCGCCGCGATTGGCTCCTGAATCGGTACGTGCAGGAATATTAAAACAACCTGTTTTTGTGACGCGCTTAATTCTTTATCAAGCCATTCAAGCTCTTCTTTCGGAATTTCGCCGTTGGAGGTCAGTCTGTCACGGATGATACTGTCCAAAACTATAACTTTATATCCGCTCTTTGGCGAAAAAGAATAATATGTTTTACCGGATTTGAAATGCGGATTGGCTTTTTTTACGTTAGCAATGTATCTTTCCGGCGTAAGGTAGCCGCCCAGCATAGAATCGTGGTTGCCAAACGTATAATACCAAGGCGCTTTGATATTTTTCGCGTGCTCAAGAAATCCTAAAAGTTCGCTTTCCTTTGCCCTGTCTACTAAATCACCGCCAAACATAACAAACGAGACCCCGGAGGTTTCGTTAATTTGTTCGATTGCATCATCAAAAAGTTCCGGTGAGTTTTTACGCAGTTTGTATGGTGTGTTATCAAGCTCCTGCGAGTAGTGAACGTCTGAAATATGTATAAATTTCAGTTCGTCAACGTTTCTTGCAAAACCGTTTAAGCAAACCGATAAACCGATTATTGCAAATATCGCGATTGTTAAATCACGCATTAATTTAAAGATATTTTTTCTTCTTCTAGCTTTCATAATATATTTTTGCTCTTAGCGTCATTATACATTGGCAAAATGGTTTTGTCGTCCTCAAAAAGTAGGATTGCTCTTTCAAAGTTCAAAACCGCATTTTTGTAATCTCCGAGTTTGTAATCACAAGTTCCAAGATACTTGAATACTATGTAAATTCTTATTTCCTGACTGATTTTGTCAAGAATTTCACGAGCCTCTTTGTATCTGCCAAGTTCGGTGAGGATTATTCCCTCTGTCAGCTTATATTCAAGGTTTTGGCTGATTGCATTCGCCGCCTGAATGTCTGAAAGTGCAAATTGCGTATTGTTTAAATTCATATTAGTTTTCGCGCGCAGCATTAGCGCAAAATCTGCATTGCGTTCTTTTGTCAGGTAGTAGTCAAGATTGTACTTGGCTTCCTGAAAATTTTTCATCTCATAACAGGTTATCGCAAGTCCCAAATAGTTTGGCGCAAATTGCGGCTTTTCATTAATACCTTTTTTGTAGAAAATAATTGCCTTGTTGTAATCGCGTGCAATTCTGTAATTTTCAGCCTGAATATAATTTTCATCCGTTGAAGATGATTGGCTCGGGAAATTTATGCTAGGCTGCCCCATTACTTTTGATAAATCATTTTTCATCTCAAGCAAACGATTGTTTTGCGGCTCAAGGGCTAAGGCTTTGTTGATGTAACCCAACGCCTGTGAATATTTTCCGTCTTTTGCATAAGAGGACGCGATATCGACGTAATCCTCGGTCAAAGCTCCTGCATTTGCAATACCGGCAACCATAATCGCAATTAATGCTGTTAAAACAATTCTCTTCATACGAAAATTATAGCATAAAAGAGTAATCAATGACATCCCTTAAAGATTTCTTTCCAATCTGCATTTAACGCCTCTGCAATATAAAGTGCCGTAGTAAATCTCGGGGTGACTTTGCCATTTTCTATACGGCAATAATTTGAGTAATTAAGCCCGACTCTTTCTGCCACCTGTCTTTTCGTAAACCCACGGGCAAGCCTTATCCTTTTAATATTACTGGTAAATAATTTTAGTATTTCTCCGTTGTTCATTTCCCCCTTTTTCTCCTCTTCATTAGTAATGTTATTGTGGATTTAATTCTTTTGCCACTGGAGTATATCCAGTAATATAGACAGGTGAAAAAGGTATTGCAATCAGTGTCATTGACATTTTAAATGCATAAAAAACCGGGTGCTGCATAGCACCCGGAATAGTGAATAATTCATTTGTAAAACATTTCCTCTGGTTGACCAGTTTACACCATAGTGGTTTTCTTTTGAGGAGCAGCGCCCGGAATTGATTGCCAGTTTGCTGCCATAATCTTTTTGAATGATTTAAGAGCTGTGTCTTCAAGTTCGCCAAGTTCTTCAGCTTCCATAATCAATTCTCTTAACGGAAGTAATGCTCTTTGGTCACGAAGTACGCCAAGTGCTGCAGCTGCACCAGCTCTTACAAGTTCATTTTCTGAACGGTTTTTCATAACGTCAATCAATGCAGGAACGGCTTTTGCATCGTTTAATTTACCCAATGAAGTTACTGCGTAAATTCTTACGTTAACCCATTCGTCATACAACATATTAATTACCTTATCAACAGCTTTTTTGTTGCCGATTTCGCCTAAAGCTCTTGTTGCATCGCATCTTACGTTAACTTTTTCGTGGTCTAAAGATGCAATTAAAGCGTCAGTTGCAACATCACCGATTTCGATTAAAGCGTCAGTTGCTGTGATGCAAACTTGAGAGTTTTCATCGTTTAAAGCCTCTACTAACGGTTCAACAACAATTGCGCCGCCTAAACGACCCAATGCACGAGCAGCACGAACACGTACGTCAACGTTACGGTCTTCTCTTAAAGATTCAATTAAGTGGGTTGTTGCTTTTGAATCGCCAAGTTCACCTAAAGCTCTTGCTGCATATAATCTTACAGAGCCGTTTTTATCATTTTTTAATACATCAATTAATGGTTCAACAGCTTTAGAATCGCCCATTTCGCCTAAAATTCTTGCTGCATTGTATCTAACTTTTTCGGAATTGCTAGTTTTTAAATCTGTTAATAATTCATTGAAAGATTTTTTAACCTGTTTCTTTTTACTGTTCACACTAATTGTCATTAAATTTTTCCTCCGACACCAAATAAATTATTCACTACACACTCTTTTATAAAGTTTTTTTGAATAATTTAATTGCCTTTTACTAATATGATTATTAATTTTTTGTTACATTTTGGTTAAATGCTGTTTTTTCTAAAAGGGTAAAACAAACACTTTATATTAAAAGTGTATCATTTTTCATTGAGCTTTTCTAGTGCATTGCAGCATTATTCTAAAATATTTTAAAATTGTTTTTATAAAGATAAAGTACTTTTAATGAGGACGTGGGGGATAGAGTGAAATATTTCGTTACACTTATTACTATCGCTTGATAGTAATAGTAAAACACGTGCCTTTGCCAATTTCACTGTTTACAGTAATTTCACCCTCGTGTTTCTCAATAATCTTTGCGCAAATGGCAAGCCCTAAGCCTGTTCCAACGCCTACACCTTTGGTTGTGTAACCGGCGGTGAAAATTTTGTCGATTTTGTCTGAAGGGATTCCGGCTCCATCGTCTTTTATTTTTATTTTGATTTTATCGTCCTGCGCAAACGTAGTGA
The DNA here is from genome assembly GCA_001899335.1 of Candidatus Gastranaerophilus phascolarcticola. Taxonomy (GTDB): domain Bacteria; phylum Cyanobacteriota; class Vampirovibrionia; order Gastranaerophilales; family Gastranaerophilaceae; genus Gastranaerophilus; species Gastranaerophilus phascolarcticola. Next base: position 51,636 of record MOYE01000004.1, on the reverse strand, counting down.
TATCAATAGTTCCCTCTCCTTCAATAGCTTGGCACGCGTTTACCAAAATGTTTGTGAAAACTTGATTAAGCATATTCGGGTAGCATTTTACAGGCGGTAAATTACCGTAATTCCTTATAATTGTTATGCGGTTTTTTGTTTCGTGGCGGATTAAGTCCAGCGTTAGGTCGATTTCACTGTTAATATCAGCCTCCTGAAGTTCTGCTTCGTCAAGACGAACAAATTTCTTCAACGAAATGACTATATTATTTATGCGATTAATTGCTTCCGCATCAAGATTATTGATTTCCTGCAGTGTGTCTGAAAGCTCGTCATTATCAAGTTTTTGGATGATTTTGCGAATGATTGCGTTGTTGGATTTTATTGACGCTACAGGGGTGTTTATCTCGTGTGCAACACCTGCAACAAGTTGACCCAGTGACGCCATTTTTTCAGAATTTATTAACTGAACATATAGTTCCGAACGCACTATCGCGTTGGCAAACTGGGAAGACAGTGCCTCCAAAATTTCACGTTCTTCTTCGATTTCACGCTTTTTATAAGAGAGAAGTGTTAAAACCCCTTTTAAGTTATTCAAATGAAACACCGGAACAACTATTCGCAGCACGGGTCGCTCAAAATGCGGTGCCCCTGAAAATTCCGCCAATTTATTAGTAATTGAAATTTGTTTATTCTTTATTGTCTCGAATGTGCGTTCGTCAAATTCAATCGCTGCAGGGTAGTCAAAACTATTGCCCTGCACGGCTTTTACCCGGAACTTTCCGTCAGAAAATTCGGCGTAATATACACGAAATGCTCCGAAAATCGCAAGTAGTTCGTTTAAGGCAGAGTTCAAAATCTTTGGCAAATCTAATGAACCCGCAAAAATGTTTGAAACTTTATTAATCAGTGCAATTTTTATCGCTTGTGCCTGCGCATCAGTCTTAATTTTCGACAAAGACTCATTTTCATTTTCTAAATCTTGGCATGCTTTGTGCAAACTCTGAAGTTTTGCTTCGGTCTCAATAAGTTTTGTTTCTGCAGAAATGTCATGTAAAAACAGAATTGTGTAGTTTTGTTTCTTAATTGTTGAGAGTTCGTAATAAAAAATTTCGGAATTTTCGCCTCTATAAACAGCATTAGTTGTGAAATTTTCCTTGGCGTGTACAGCTTGAAAAATTGGTGAAATTAATTCAATGTTTTCAGTATCCAGCAGGCAGATATCAAAATTAAAACTATGCGCAAACTGTTTGATATCAATAGTTTTACCAAAAATCCTCTTGAAAACATTATTCGTAAACAGCACTTCAAACCTGTCATTCAAAACAAGAATTGCGTCTCTATATTGGTTAAAAATACTAAATTTCTGCATATCCCTACAACATTATAGAACAAATTTTTCCATTAATCAAACGGTATTCTTGAAAAAAATGCTTGCACAATTTGAAAATTTATATATAATGAGAGAGTACATGAGAAAAGGAGTTTTATTATGAACAAAGAAGAATTAGTACAAGAGATTTCAAAAAAGACTAAAGTTACTCAAAAAGATGCAGCAGAAGTTTTGGGCGCATTAATTGAAACTATTGAAACATCTGTTTCTAAAGGTCAAAAAGTTACTTTGGTTGGCTTTGGTACTTTCGAAGCTCGCAAAAGAGCAGCTAGAACTGGTAGAAACCCTCAAACAGGTAAAGAATTAAAAATCCCTGCAAGAACAGTTCCTACTTTCACAGCTGGTAAAAAATTCAAAACTGCTGTAAACGGCAAATAGTTTTTGGATTGAAGAAATTCTTAAGGGCGGAGCCAACGGCTCCGCCCTTGTTTTTTTCAAAAAAATCGCTATAATATAACTTATGAGAAAATTAGCTGTATTATTATTTTTATTATTTGCGCTGTTTATGCCGGTGGTAGCGTGGGGTGATGAAACCCAATTGCGTGACTATGACGGGATTGAACTTAGTGCCGGAACTTTTGTTCCTGTTATTAATACGGCTGAAGTTTCGACTCTCAACTGTGACGAGGGGTTTCCGGTCAAGTTTATTGCAACGAGTGATCTTTACTTATATGAAACGACTGTAATCCCGCGTGAAACCGAGTTTTACGGGTATTTGGAAGAAATTAAAGATCCGGTTGTGGGTACGAACGCCTCTATGAAGATTAAAATTACCAGAATGGTTTATACCGATGGGTTTGAAATCCCATTGAGGGCATATATTTATACACCGAATAATAATATTATAGGCGGTGAGTTAACGGCGCCTGCAGAATGGGTAAAGATTCCGCATTATCAGAAGAGATTTTTTTCTATGCGTTCTTGGGCGCCAACGTTACAGGTCAGACCTGGTAACAGAAGACAAATGGGGCAACATGTAGCTGTCAAAACCGGCGAAAGATGTTTCGTTGTTCTTATGGAACCCGTTATGATTACGCATACCTTGACATATTAAAAAACATGCTACATAACCGCCGGTCAAGGCGGACCCATATTATCGACCCGTGCGTGTGTACCACGCTTGACAGGTAGTGAAACATGTTACATAATGATTAAAGAAAGGATAGAACTTATGAATAAGAAAAATGTATTATCACATGCAGGGGGGGGTNNGGGGGGGGGCGTGCTCAACAGGCCTTTACTATGGCGGAAATCCTGTTATCCCTCACAATTATTGGTGTAGTAGCCGCAATAACCTTACCAAGTTTGACGGGCAACATTAATGAGCGAACCTGGAACACGCAAAGGAAAGCTCTTTATGCTAGAATTTCACAGGCTATGACGCTTATGCCTGCTCTTAACGGTTTTGGGACTTTAAATGATACAACCGATACCGCTGCGGAAACCTTTGTTACATCTGGTTTATCGAAAGTATTAAAGTTAAATAATATTTGTGATAATGAACATCTTTCAGATTGTGGGCTTCCCGAAAAAATTATTAGTTTAACTGGTGCTAAAAAAATATCTTTTCCTAAAGATGTTGCTGAGTTAAATTCGACTCTTCTCGCACCTGCGTCACGTTGGGATCTCCCTGCGTATGCACCGCTTAATTCCAAAGCTGCCGCGTTTGAAACGGCTAATGGCGAAAGCGTTGCTGTTTACTATAACCCACTTTGTACCGGCGAACCTTCGGAGGTGGTTTCTGCATACGTCCATACAAGAATGTGCGCAAATTTTATTTATGACTTAAACGGTTCTAAAGGTCCAAATACTGCTGGCAAAGACATAGGTTTTATTACTGTTTTGTACCCTACAGCACCGGTTGTTGTTGCTCCGTTACCTGATAAAAATAAAAATTTCGAGGGCTATAACAATAATCATAATTTAACATGCCGTAAGACTTTTGGCTCTGAATACGGGGTTCCAAATCATGATGAATTACTTGCTATTTTTGCAAACAAAGATTTATTTGATATGGACTCAATACGAACCGGAGCAGCCGCTAATGTGGCATCATCTACTAAAACTTATATTCCCAATGCCCCCGCTAATCAACAAATTTGGTATGTTAACTGGACCACAGGTATGCGGACACTACGTGCAGATCATGCAACCGAGTATTTTTGTGTTAAAAGATAATATTAGAGGCGGAGCCGATTACGGCTCCGCCTCTTTACGAAAATAGCACAAGTTAACAGATTGACATCTCTAATACTCTGCAATATTATGTTATTACTAGGAGGGTTGTAACTCATGAGAAGATATGTGTATATAGCAGTATTAGCTGCATTGATATCTGCTAATCAAGTTTGGGCAGAAAGCAATTATAGTTTTACAGAAAATCCTGTTACCTTGAATAGTGAAAATTATAATAATGTTTCCCAGCAAATCTTTGCTGACAAAGGCACTTTGCGCGGAAGTGTTGTTACTGTTCCTGCAGGTCAAAATATTAAAGCTGTTGTAACTTCCCCTCTTAGTTCTGCGACTATGTACAGAGGACAAAACGTAAGTGTTGTTTTGGGTACTGATTTTTATTATAACGGTTTGCAAATTGCACCTGCCGGAAGTACTATTACCGGTATGGTTTTAGATGCTGCAAAGGCTAAACACGGCAGCATGAACGGCAAATTATCAATAAGATTTACGAATATTGTAACCCCTCAAGGCATGCAAATTCCAATCTCTGCGATAATCAAAACCAGTGATAATACAGGTGTTTTGGTTGGCGGAACCGCAGCGGACGTTACCAAAGATTACGCAAAAGATTTAACAATCGGAGCGGGCGCCGGTGCTGTAACCGGTGTTGTTATGAGTGCAATCGGCGGCGGAAATATTGGTAAAACCGCAGCTTTAGGTACAGCGGTTGGTGCCGGCGGTGGTTTGGTTAAATCTATTTGGGATAAGGGAAATGATGTTGAAATCCCGTCTAATTCCAACATAGATCTTTATTTAACCCAGCCAATCACAGTTGTTCCAGCCGGTCGTTAACCCGGTTTAATTGCCGAAATGGCTAATTAAATCCTAACAAATTTTTTTTAGAATTTTTCTAGTAAGGATATGTATGTCAATATTAAACGAAGAAGACAATTTAATAGATGAGGGCTTAAAGGACAACGAGGTCTTCCACGTTCCGGCAGTGTGTTTTGATGATGAAAACGAAATGAGTTTGCAAAAATCAATGCTTATTTCCTTAATCCTGCACCCTGTAGTTGTGGGAACGATTTGGCTTTTGACGTTTGTTTTAATGCTTTTGGGTTTAATCAATCCGCTTGCAAAACGCCCTGATTTAAAAATGAAAGATATTGAGTTTGTGCTTGTAGAAAAGAGCGCGCCTCCTATCAATAAAAAAACGCCGTATCGTGCGGACAGGGATTCAAGAGCGGGTGGAAAACACGATCCTAGTAAAAAAGTATCGTTACCAACAGCTCCGGGTAATAAGGCACAAAAGCCTGCAGCACCTTCAAAACCTGCGCAAGCACAAAGACCGCAGGCACCTCAAAAACCATCTGCGGCGCAACCTGCACAAAAACCGCAACAAACAGCGGCGCAGCCAATGCAGCAGCCTACTAAGCAGCCGCCAAGTGCGAAACCGTCTGTAAGACCGCCAATGACACCTAAAGTTGTTGATAAACCAACCTCTAAATTTACCGTTCCTGTTCCTACAGGCGGTACACAAGCAGGCAAATATTCAACAGGTCCTGTAAGTGGTTCCGGTAAAGTTGCATCACAAGCAGTAAGTTCTGCAAAAGCAAGTTCACCGTCTCCGACTCTTGCCCCAACAGGCGGCGGCTCATCAAGCGGTTCAAAACTTGCAAATTCCGGCGGCGGATACGGTTCTGCCGGTAATCCGGGTCCTGGAAATCCTAACGGAGCACCGGGTATTGACGCAATCAGAGAACCTGATTTCGGACCGTACATGAGAGAATTACAAAGAAGAATTAAAATGAATTGGGATCCGCCAAAAGGCGACCAAAGCAAACGAGTTGTTTTGATGTTCAAAATTGCAAAAGACGGCAGACTTCTTTCCTGCTCCGTTCACAAATCATCAGGACTTCCAAATGCTGATAAAGCCGCAATTCAGGCAGTTCAGCTGACAGCACCGTTTAAACCGCTGCCGCCGGACTTCAAAGGTCCTAACATTGACATCCAATTCACCTTTGACTACAACGTCTTTGGCGCATCTGGATATAACTAAAAAGAATGTTACAATATAAAATGAGGATAAAATTATGAATTTATTGTTGGAATCAATCAAAATGGACTGGCCGGTATTAACTCCGATTTTCTTATGTTCGGTTGCTGTTGTGGCTGTAGTTATTCAAAAGGCTATGTTTTTTAAGTCAAATAAAAGAAACATTGTTCCTTACTTGAAATCTCTTCAAAAAGAACTTGCAAGAAACAACCTTGATACAGTAGAAAACATGGCTACACAGTGCGGCGGTATTATCGGTGAAGTTACAGAAGAAGCCGTTAGAATTTTTGCAAAACAAAAAAATGGTTTTTCACGTTCATTTGATTTGGTTACAGCGCTTGCTACAAGAAAATTGGAAAAGAACTTAACTGTTCTTGGTACAGTCGGTGGTGTTGCACCGTTCTTAGGTTTGTTCGGTACAGTTGTTCGTATCTTGATTACATTCCAGGATTTGGCTGTTCAAGGTAACCAATCAGCAGCTGTTGCATCAGGTATCGCATCTGCATTGATTGCTACCGCTTTCGGTTTGGGCGTTGCTATTGTTGCGGTTGTTTTCTACAACTACTTCCAAGCAACTGTTCGTCACTACGAAGCTAACTTCCAATTAATCAAAATGTTGTTCTTGAGCTTTATTGATTCAAAAGACGAAAGCAACTTACAAACTTCAAGTAACATCGCACTCTAATAGAGGTAAACATGGCTATTAAAACAGGAAAAAATGCGTTATTCACAGAAATAAATATTACTCCGTTGACAGATATCTTTTTGGTTCTGCTAATCATTATGATGGTAGTTGCACCAACGTTTCAGGATGCGGATTCTTCAATTTCGATGCCTGAAATTAACAGCGGGCTTTCAATAGAACAGAAAAACGCAACAATTTCCGTTAACAAAGCCGGTGAACTTTATCTCAACGGAACAGCACTTAAAAAAGAAAATCTTGTGCAGGCTCTAGTTGATTTGAAACCTGAACTTGAAGAGGCAGAAGTTGTTGTAAAGGCTGATGCGGCGGTAAAAAGTTCGGAGATTATGAATATTATGAACGCTGCACAGGAGGCAGAATTTAAGAAGTTAATCGTAGCGGGCGAACCGCTTTCCAAAAAGGAACAAAACGAATTAAAAAGACAGAACGAGGAGGTTAACGGATAATGGCTGAAAATCGCGGCGAATTTAATGAAATAAATATTACACCGTTAACGGATATCTTTTTGGTACTGTTGATTATTATGATGGTAATTGCGCCAATGCTTGACCAACAGGGTTTAAATTTAACGGTACCGGAGAATGTCGCTGAACAGGTTCATAACAAAGACGTAAAAATTCTGACGGTAAGGATTTCCCCACAAGACAGATTTTATGTTGATGAACAGGAGGTTTCTGCGGAACAGTTGCAAATTGCGATTGCCGGAAAAATCAAAGAGTACCCTGACGGTGTGTTAATTCAATCAGATGATAATGCGACGCACGGTGCGATTGTAAAAGTAATGGACAGCGCGCGCAACGCAGGCGTAACCGGAATCTCATTAGAACAGATTTAAAATATATGCCCGCAAAATTTTGCGGGCATATATTTTATCTTTTAACGCATCTAACAGTACCGGAATTTGTGCGTGCCTGAACATAACGATATCCAGTACCAAATCCTTGTTTCCAGGCTTGAATTGAATTGTTAGAAGAAATAATAGAACTTGACCAGTATTCAGCCGCTTGAGGAAGTCCAAAAAGATTTCGGTTAAAGAACATTGCTGAAAGCTCATCGCGGTTTGGCATTCTGCTTTCTGTTTCCTGTGCGGTGCAAAGTGATGGTGCATTTTGCCAGTTTGCGCTTCCTGCGTCACGTGTTAGTGGCATAGGCGCGACTACATTAGAATCAGTTGGATATAAAACAGTTATCACACCTATATCCTTGCCTACTGTGTTTGGTCCCTTATTCCCATTAAGGTCATAAAGAAAATTAACACACATTTTGGACATGGCAAAATGTGTTGCTATTTCTTGCATATCACTTTGGCATTGTGGGTTGTAGAACGTTAAAATTGATTCGCCGTTTTGGGTTTCAAACGCAACGGATTTTGTATTAATTGGTTTTGGATTTGTGTAGGATGCGCTTCCATAGGTGTAAACTCCATCGGCAAACATACTGTTTAAACCTTTTAAATCGTCTAATGAAGATATTTCTATTGCTCCACTACCATTAAGAGGAATAATTTTTCCAGGTATCCCACAATCTTCGAGGTGTTCACTGTCGCAGATGTTGTTGATTTTGAGGACTTTAGCAAGCCCGTCGGTGATGAAAGTTTCAGTGGCTGTGTCGACAGCAGATGTGGACTCATTACCCTCAACAAGGGTTCCGTAGCCATTTAATGCCGGCATTAGGGAAATTGCCTGTGACATACGGGCATAAAGAGCTTTTCTTTGAGTATTCCAGGTTCGTTCATTAATGTTGCCCGTCAAACTAGGTAAAGTAATCGCGGCAACAACACCTATAATTGTAAGAGATAATAAAATCTCTGCCATAGTGAAAGCGTAATCATANNAACAGGGGCTTACTACAAGGGTTTTCAGAGTTTAAGTTTTTCATATTCTATCCTTTCTTTTTATAATTATTTTAAACTATGTTTCGTTTACTGTCAACCTATATTAAAAAAGGCGCCGGTGAAACCGGCGCCTTGAGTTTTATACCACATCCCAACTGTTGAGATATTTTTGTTGTTCCTCAGTCAGGGTGTCGATTTCAATTCCCATTGATTTAAGTTTCAATTCCGCAATTTCCATATCAACCTTTTCAGGAAGTGTGTATAATTTATTTTCCAATTTACCCTTGTTTTTAACCAAAAATTCAATACCCAACGCTTGGTTCGCAAAGCTCATATCCATTACGCTCGCCGGGTGACCTTCCGCTGCTACAAGGTTTACCAGTCTACCTTGAGCAAATACATAAATAGATTTGCCGTTATCAAGTTTATATTCTTCAAGGTTCGGACGAATTTGTTTGATTTCTGTTGTGTGTGCTTTCAAACCGTTTACGTTAACTTCCCAGTCGAAGTGACCTGCGTTTGCAACGAATGCACCGTCTTTCATTGCTAGTAAGTGTTGAACATCAACGACGTGTTTGTCGCCTGTTACGGTCAAGAAAATATCACCTTCAAGCGCTGCTTTGGCAATCGGCATAACTCTGTAACCCTCCATTGCTGCCTCTAGGGCTTTAAGAGGGTCAACTTCGCAGACGATTACGTTTGCACCAAGAGCTTTTGCTCTCAATGCACAACCTCTTCCGCACCAGCCGTAACCGGAAATTACAACTGTTTTTCCGGCGATTAAGATGTTTGCGCCACGGAAAATACCGTCCATAGCGCTTTGACCTGTTCCGTAGCGGTTGTCATAAAGGTGTTTTGTCATGCTTGTATTTACGCCTACCGCAGGGAATTTTAACAAACCTTGTCTTTCTAATGCTTGTAAACGTGTGATACCTGTTGTGGTTTCTTCGGTTGAACCGATAATCTTTTCACAAAGTTCAGGGTGTTTTGAGTGCAAGTCAGAAACGATATCGCAGCCGTCATCAATAATGATATCAGGGTTATGTTTAATAGCCTCTTCAATGTGCTCGCGATATTGTTCAACGGTTTCGCCGGCAACAGCAAATGTCGGGATTCCATAGTGTTTAACAAGTGCTGCAGCGACGTCGTCTTGAGTTGATAACGGATTTGATGCAACTAAAATAGCATCCGCGCCGCCGGATTTCATTACAACGCAAAGTGCAGCCGTTTCTTTTGTTACGTGAACACAGGCTGATAATTTTAAGCCTTTAAACGGTTGTTCTTTTATAAATCTTTCTTGAATTAATTTCAACACAGGCATGTCTTTGAATGCCCATTCTATTTGGTTTTTGCCTTGATCTGCAAGGTTTAAATCTTTAACATCATACTTCATTTCGGCTGTCACCATGGCTGCTCCTTATGTTTTTAGTACCCGATAGCCCATTCAAAGGTTGAAGAAACCTTGATTTTCTTCGTTTCAGGTGCTACTGTTCCGACTGCTGCAACCTGCATTACCTGACCGGCTTTTTGTAAAAGATTGCTCTGGGAAACACGGGTGTCAACGTTTCTCAGAGATTTAAGTTTATTTAAATCGTTTTCTAATTCTGCATTTTCATCGTTTAAGGTTGAGATTTGGTGGGAAAGGTTATTGAGTTTAAACTCTGTAACCATTGCAAAATAATAACCTGCGAAAGATGCAACGACAAGTAAAAGCAAGAAATTTCTAAGCGTTTTATTAATTTTATCTACGGCTATTGATTTTATTGAGTTTTCTTTTTTAAAATTACCGTCTAACACGATATCTTCCTGTCTAATCGGGTTGTTTGCATAACCCGTCTCTAATGTATAATCACTTACTGCCCTAGATGTCCTAATATTCACAACTTCTCCCTGATAAATTTTGCCGTCTTCGCTAAATCCTTTTTGCAATCCGTAATTTAGCACTTCTTGACGGTGGATTCTCTTCCAATTCTCCCTCACTTGCAATAATTGGTTTTTTATTAACTAATTCCAGTTTTGGCGGCGGACAGTGGCAAATCATTTGAGTTTTGTCGCAGTGACACCGTTGCGAGTGATATTTAAAAAATTGTTTCACTACTCTGTCTTCCAGCGAGTGAAAACTGATTACACTAATTATAGCACCAATTTCTAATAAATCCAATATATCTTCTAATGTGTTTTTAACATTTTTTAACTCTTGGTTAACCTCAATTCTGATAGCCTGAAATACGCGTGTTGCAGGGTGAATATTAGATTTTACACGCGGGGTACAATTTACAATTAGGTTTGCTAATTCTGTTGTGGTTTCAAGTTTTTTTACTTTGCGCTGCTCGACAATTGTGCGTGCAATCCTTTTGGAGAAATGTTCTTCCCCGTATTCGGAGAAAATTCTGACTAAATCCTCTTCGCTGTAAGTGTTCACAACATCGTAGGCGGTAAAGTCACTGTCCTGATTGAATCTCATGTCAAGCGGTGCTTCTTTGGAAAACGAAAATCCGCGTTCTTGTTTTGTTAATTGGTGGTATGACGCACCAAGATCAAATAGTATTCCGCCGGTAATTTTTTCTATTCCAAGATTGGCAAGAACCTCTTTTATATTGGTATAAGAATTTTTAACAATAGTAAGGTTTTTATACCCCCCAAGCCTTTTAGAAGCCGCTGCAATAGCGTCATCATCAACGTCAAACGCGATTAATCTTCCGTCAGGCGAAATCCTTTTTAAAATAAGTTCACTATGTCCGCCTCCGCCAAGCGTACAATCTACATAAATTTTCCCGTTTTCACACTTTAGGGCGTCAACCGCCTCGTTCAGCATTACCGTATAATGTTTAAATTCGCTTTCCATATCACAATTTTAACATGTGATTAATTTTTTGAAAGGAATTATTACAATATATCAATTAATCTGTCGAGAGTTAAACCGACTTCGGAGCCGCCATTGTAAGCAATTTTGAAAACATTGTCTTCGTGATCGAAGTAAATTGTGTCTTCAGAGCCGTACAAGAGTTCGTTAATTTCAGAGTTTACCGTGTTAAAGCTAAATTCATAATCCATAACAAACATTCTCCATTTTCTAATTTTTTTATACTCAGGTATTAATCATGTCGGCAATCCGACGCGGAAACTTTAGTGAAAAACGGCAATTGTTAACTTTTGTAAAGTGTGGAATGTACACTATATAGGCATTTTCGGGATATTAAAATATTAAAGAAAAGAATATATTGACAATTAAAATAATATATGCAATAATAAATCCATAAGATTTAAGTGTAGCCGAAACACTAAATATAAATAGCATATGACCCCAAAACATATTAACTCCTAAAATAATAAACACTAATAAAAGACCATTAGGATGCAGAAAACGACCCACTCAATAATGAGTGGATTTTTTTTACCGCCGAGCAGAGGCAGGAGGAATGCGTAAGCATTCCGAACAGTTGAGCGCGTGACGCGGAAGACCGCGTTCTTTCGCGCGAGCGCGAATGTTGCCGTTTAACGCGAGGCGGAAAGTAAGAGCAGAGGCAGGAGGAACGCGCCGAGCAGAGCCGTCTAGAGATGAGCGTGTTAGAACAATACGCCAACAATAGCAGCTGACATATAACAAGTAAGGGTTCCGCAGATTAATGCTCTTACCCCTAAACGCGCGAGGTTTTTACGTTGGTTTGGTGCAAGTTCCCCGATACCACCAAGTTGAATAGCAATTGAACCAAAGTTACCAAAGCTGCAAAGTGCCACTGTTGCTATCAAAAAGCTCTTCGCACTCAATGGTTCAGGCAGGTTCATTAAATCAACATAAGCAACCATTTCGTTCAATACTAATTTTGTTCCCATAAGGCTGCCGACAGTTGTTGCTTCATTCATTGGCACGCCCATAAAATATGCAAATAGTGCAAAAATTTTGCCTAAAATCATCTTTAAGGATAAATTGCTTAAATCAAGTCCTAAAATTGTGTCTGGACAGTGAAGAACGTTTACGCAGAATGAACCAATCCCGCCTAAAACCCAGTCAATCATTGCAACTAATGCAACAAGTGCCAAAATCATTGCAGTTACGTTTATTGCAACTTTCATACCTTCTCCGGCGCCAGAGGAAATTGCGTCAAAAATGTTTGCGTGTGTTCTGTTTCTTTTGCTGAATTTAATTTCAAAGTTTTCGCTTGTTTCCGGAGTTCCGGTTTCCGGGTAGATAATTTTAGAAATTACAAGTGCGCCCGGAGCTGCCATAATTGATGCCGCAAGCAGGTAGGTCGCAGGGATTCCCATTCCGATATAAATTGGCATAGTTGCACCGGAAATACATGCCATACTTCCTGCCATTGATGCAAGAAGTTCAGAACGCGTAAGTTTTGGCAGGTATGGTCTAATCATAATTTGTGCAACAATCTGACCAACAAACGCGCTTGCTACGTTCGAAAGCGCTTCTGCACCGCTTACAGCCATTATTTTATTGATTGCTTTACCCAAAACTGAAACTATGCGCTGCATAATTCCGTAGTAATAAAGAATGTTTACCAATATCATCATAAATATGATTGAGCAGATTAATTGGATTGAGAAAATATATCCGAAATCAGCGTCCATCAACGGTCCGAAAACCATTTGACCGCCTTCTTTCGCAAACTCAAGAATTTTTTGGATGAAAAGTCCTATTCCTAAAAATATTTTCTGACCCAAAGGCACTTTGAAAATAAATATTGCAAACAAAACTTGTAATAAAAAACCCATACCGATTGTTTTATAGTTGATTGCTTTTCTGTTGTTAGACATCGCAAAACAAATTGCGAAAATACCAATAATTCCTAAAATTCCAAAAAGTTTATTCATAAAGCAGTCCTCCGCCACTTCCGCCTCGCTGACTCGCGAGCCGTGCGTGGCTGCGCTGTCTAACAAGCATTATAACAAAAAAAGGAGTCTTGTGAACTCCTTTTTTAAGAAATATTATTTCGTTGCGAGATATTGGTTACTTAACGCGGGCTTTTGCTGCTGTGCAGGTTGCTTTGACGCAGGGCTTGACGGTTTGAATGTGTCACCGTCTTTGTTTGATTTTGTCTTGTTCAGTGCGTAATAAGCTCCACCCAATGCTATAACAGCTGCTCCTGCTCCAAGTGCAATTTTAAGTCCTTTTGACATTCCGCCTGCTTTTTTAGCTGTGTCTGCAGCTACTTCAGCTACGTCATTGGTGTATGAGTTTGCGGCGCCGTTTGGATTGTTCTTTTTAGATGGTACTATTGCATCAAGTAACTTTCTGAGGAAACTATTATCTGTTCTGGTCGCTTCACCCTCTGCTGGTGAACTTTTAAGAATTTCTTCATATAAGTAAAGTGATGATGCAGGCTTACCTTCACGTTCCAAACCGGTCAGTCTTGCGTTACCTGCCCAGCTTGTATCAAGTTTGTAGTGGTTTTCCAACATTTTTATTCTGTTTGCTTCTGTTTCGTTTGCCACACGTCCCATACAATGTACGATTTGGTTTTCAAGCATTTCGTTTTTACATCTTTCAAACAGTTTGTTGTATTGGGTTCTTAATTTACCCTCTGAAAGTATTAAGTTATGGATTGGATCCATATTGAAAATTCGTTTTGCTACGCTGATTTGACTTTCATCGACAGCGTGTTTGTTGATGATTTCGTATTCGACTTTTGTTCTTGTTGATTTTTTAATGTTAGCCAAATAGTCTTTCATAATTTGGAATTGCTTAGCATCCAATGAACCCTCAAGTTTTACTTTTTTATCTTTCAGGTTTTCTTTAGTAAAGATAATTCTCAAGAGTCTATCTTCTACAGAAGATTTGTCTGCGTTTGGTTGTCTAAGCTCTTCCAAAATTGACTCTGCGTTCCGTAGTGCGGAGTCATCTAAGAGGTCTTTAAGAGCTAACTTATAGTTTTCAATCAGGGCGCTTTCGTATGTCGTGCCGCTGTTAGACATTCTGTTCAAGAATATTGTTTTTGCGTTGTTGTAAATTTTATTGTAACCAACGAGGTTTTCACCCGGAATACCGTCTCTGAAAATAAGTTTTACTGTGTCATCGGCTTCAATATCTGTTCTTGTAATGTCGAAGAAACCGTTTTTGGTTTTGTAGCCGTCCATAAATTCTTTTTCGCTTGCGATTTCAGGGTCAAAGTTTTTGTCGGCGAGACCTTGGGTATTAGTAACGATTACTCTTGATAAATATTTTTTGTTTTCAAGGTCGGTAAGTTCGCAAGGTGCAAATCTTGACGGGAAGATTGCCGCGTCAGCTACACCTGATAAAACTTTACCCGGTGCAAAGCCGTTCATAAATACGAAATGACCGTCATGCTTTTGGGCAAGGTCTTGTGCCATTTCGATAATTTTTTTAGAGCAAGGCTGTAATTCGCCGTTTTTTTCGTACGCAGCAGGACCACCTAAGACGAGTACGGCATCAGGATTTTCTTTGCGGAATTTATCAAATGCGCGCATTACCTGATCCATTGCTTTTTGGTCGTCTAAACGTCCCCAGCTTACGAAGAATGTAGGGGCTTTGCCGTTACCGGCTTTTGCGGCTTCAAATTTTTCAAGTACTTCCGGTGAAAGGTGACCGATTAACTCAACATTTTTGCCTTCAAGACCGTTGATTAATAGGTTGCGTAGTTTGCTGCCTTTAATTGCATCTTTACCCGGAATTTCTATTTCGCCTGCAAAATTATCCGCATCGTATTTACCTGATAAACGTTTGATAAAGTTAATTTGGTTTTCCAAACGTGTTTCTTCTACGTGTTTTAATGTTTCGGCATTAACTCTTACGTTTCCGGCATCATCTTTAAAGAATGATTCTTTAAATCTTTTGAACGGATTAATTGTTTCTGTTTTACCGTCAGGATATTTTATTGTGTATTCGCTTTCGTAGCCTGGCAGATAACCTTTTTTGATTCCGTTTGAATCTTCAAAACCGGAAACTTTCGGGTCATTCAGCGGGTTAAGGATACCTAAAGCCAAACCTCTTTTGTATAATGATCTCCAAATTGACTGAATACCTGAACCAAGGTTTTCGTTGTAAGCGAGGTCATCAGCGTAGCCGTTAGAAACCGTGTTAACACCTTTAACGAAACCTTTTGCGAATTTATCTTTTGAAATAGCATCATCACTCGGAATTGCTAATTGTAACGCTGCAAGCACAGGGTTAAAGCATTTGTTATCGTCGACCAACATCGGAATATATTTTCGGAAAAATTCTTCTTCTTTGCCTGCAAACATTGCGAGTTGGTATTCTCTAAAGTTAGTCAGATTGTCGATAGTTTTTGCGCGTTGGCTTTCAGGCATTGAAAGAAGTAAATCCTGGAACATTTGTCTGCCGTTGGTTTCACCGGTGTAACCAGGGTTACCGTTGTGAATGGTGACGAATGGTTCTATATCTTTTTTTAATTCTTTTAAATAATATGGTACTAAGCATGTTTGGCTGTCGGAACAGCTTAAACTTTTAGGGTCAAAGATTGAGCCGTCATTTGTTCTTGTATTTGCTTTAACTTCGTCAAGGTATTCAACGGCACCGCGTGCAAATCCCGAATATTCACTAGCTCTGAATTCTCCTACCAGAGATTTTGTAGCTTTTAATTCGTCAAGTGTTTTTGAAGAGTAACCGCCGGCTGCAGTATCATAAGGCTCACGCATAATGCCCAAGGTTTCGTCATAATACAAGAAAATATCAGCTTTCACGCCGTTAATTCTACCTTTATCGCGAACTCTCATTAAACTTATTGTTTGTTTTGAATCCCAAGGCGCTTGTTTATCTGCTATTTTGTCAAGTATAACATATTTTTTAGGGTCTTTAATTATTTCTCTTATAGGAGTTGTGTCTTGGTCAACGTTTGTCCAGAAGTATTTACCTTTTAAAGACGGGTCAGCTACGTCATCAGGGAATTTGTGAATAGAAACTTTGCCTTTGCCGTTGTCATCTTTTGCTATTTCTGCACCTGTTGCCTCATAAAGAAGTTGTGCGTTGTTATATGGGAAAATCCCTGCAATTTCTTTACCCGGCATTGCAAAGTAATCGTTTACAACGGTACTTACACCGCCTTTGACCTGTAATCCTTGAGTTTCTGCAGCAATAAGGATTAAGTGGTTAGGGTTGCCGCCCTTAAATGAAATCGTCATTCCATTATTAAATCCTACTGAATTCTCTTTTAACCCCGTTTCTTTCGAGTTGATTTGGCTGAATTTTCTCTGATTAACTACACTCGGTGCAATAGCTTGTACTTTCATACACACTCCTTTAAATAAAAACCTCTGATGTTTGCAAATAACTACTGATAATTTTTTTTTGCTAATTACAAAGAATTAAATTTTAAAATTTTACATTTCTTAAAAAAGGTATAACAAAACGACTAACTACTCCTTTAACAAATGACCCCTCGTAACTATAAATGATGCAAATTTAAATTATTATATATTATTAAATTACAAACAAAATAAAAATCAAGCACCCGAAAGAATAATTCTCATTTGTAACAGTTTTGTTAAACTTGTAGTAAAACTATTGCAAATTTTAATTGTAATGGTTACAATTATTGTTACACTGTGCTGATTTGGTGATTTGTAAAATTTCGTTAATTTCATCCGAAATTTTAGCAATAATAAGTTTGCACAGTACTTTTATAATAAGTGTATATGTATATTTGGTAGGGAAATGTCAGTAAAACCAGTTAGTGTAAAGTTGAATAATAGTACTTCCAACAATAATCAGGAAGTTAAAACTCAAAAACAAAATTTACCTCAGCAGGCAGCAACACAGCTTCCGGCGGCGCAAAAACGTAGTGCAAAAGATGTTGCATTCGGTAATGCCTCTAATTTAATCGTCATGTTTATGGACGGTATTGATCGCGGCGGGTTCGTAGCATCTTTTATGGCGCAGGATTGCTGTGGCATGGTAGCTCCTAGAATATACGAAGGTTTGAACCGTAACAAGGAAGAAACCGGTCACTTAAACTGGGATTTCGCCAAGCGCGAGGGGCTCCGAGAGTGCCTTTCCGGACCTAGCGTTTTCGTAATTCCTTGGGCTATCCTTTCTGTTATTAAAAAATATTCCGGTACTGCAAATAACGTTGCCGTTGATTTCATCAAGGCTTTTGGTAATGATTTTGGAAAATATGCTGCCGGTAAAGGCGTTAATATAGCCGATAAAGCTAAAACTCAAACAGAGTTTTATGAACAGGTTTACAAAAATGTCCTCAAAACTTCTACTAACGGTGAACTCTCTGAAGAAGAATTAAACGCTACGGCTAAGAAATTCGCACAGGAACTTACAGCTATCCGCGATGCAAAATCAAAAGGCTTCTGGAAAAATCTTACAGGTAAAGAAGTAGCTGGCTCTAAAGAAGATTTATTACAAAAACTTTCAAATGAATTTATTGCAATCAGAAAGAAACATACAACAGCCTCAACTCCTCAATGGGTTGCTGAATACGCTGTAGATAAAGATAAAAAATTAAGCGCATCATTCTCAAGTTTCTCTAACAAACTTCTTGATTATACCCACGATGCTGCTGATCATGCTAAAAACTTTGTTGATAAAAACAAAACCGGCAATGTTGTTGAATATATCAAAAATCATACAACCCGCAGAATGGGTTCACGTGCGCTTACAAACGTTGGCATGTGGCTCGCTGTTGTAGGTTTCTACTTCGCTATCCCGAAAATTTACAGTATGGGCTTGAATGGTAAAAACCCTGGTATGGCAGGTTTAGAAGAAGAATTTGAACAAGAGGTCGAAGCTAAAGAAGCACAGGCTAAGGCTGAACAAAACAAAAAAGCCGATGCTGTTGGTGAAAACGGTGAAAAAGTAAACTTCAACGGACGCCACCAAACATTTACAAAAGTTGCCGAGCATCTTACTAATAATAAATCAATTAAAAAAGTTTCTGATTTCTTTGAATTTGACGGACCGTCAATGACAACAAACTCCACGCTGGCATTGTTGTTTGGTTTCTGTCTGCCTACAAGATTGGCGAACTCTTCTGATGATCACGACAGAAAAGAAATTATGACCCGTGACTTGTTCAGTTTTGCCGCAATTTTGTTTGGTGCACATGCTCTCTCACGTGCTTTCTCAAAACTTTTTGCCGGCATTTCCGGTTTGGCTTTGAATACAACACCTGATGACCACGAAAAATCATTCTTGCATAAATTGAAAAATTACTTTACTCCAAACGGCGGTATAGGCGTATTCGGAAGTAACGAAATTACAGCTAAGTACAGTAATATTCAAGATTACAAGGAAGGAATTAACGGATTCTTTGATTTCGTTCAGGAAAATGGCGGTAACTTGAAGAGAATGCTCGCAATCGACCCTGAAATCAAGAAAAATGCAGAGGCAATCTTAGGTAAAAAACTTGAACACGCTAAGAACAGCGAAATTGAAAAAGCGTTCAAAGAGGCTAAAGGTTCAAAACATATTGATGCTATCTATGAAATCCTCAAACATCCTGACAATAAACTGGTTAAACGTGCAAAAACTCTTAACAGTACCTTTGGATTTGCCTCAATAATTATCTTTGTACCGGCGTTTATGATTTGGCTGGCAAGACATTGCGAAAAAATGACAAAGGCAGACGTTAACAAAGAAAAATTCCAGGAAACAGCAAAACGTTATATGCACGATGACTTCGCATCTGCTGACCTTGATACAATCAAAGCATTAGACGAAAAAGTTTTGAGTGATATTAAAGCTAACAAAATTTACGGTTATAAATTTGACAGAAAAAATAATATGATTAAGGATTTGACCGGAAAAGAAAAACAAGTTTCCGATGTCAGAGTCGAAATCAAAAAATATGTAGATATGGCAGTTCCAAAAGGTAAAAAACGCGTAGTTCACAAAATGGAAAAAATGCCGCAAAATGCAGATTATCAGTTGTTCTTAACCTCGCAGAACCAGCTGAAACATAGGTTCCTAACCAACCAATAATACGCCTCGCCGTTGAACGGGGAAGGTGAAGAAAAATTCCTTACGAAGTAAAATATACAAACTAAGAGAGATACAGCGTTCAAATTTGAACGCTGTTTTTTATTACCTTTGCCTATTAATCTGTAAAGGGATTTTCCGAGTCGACCTCTTGCGTATTATGTTGATGTTATAGAGGTTGAGGTTATATGTGGAAAAATTTTGGAATAATTATACTTGCCGCAATATTTTTAAGTGAGCCGGCATTTTGCGCGGTGTTTGAGGGCGGTGTCGAAAAAACCGGCATGGGAACCAGTTCATTAATTTTGGATTCGCAAACTAACCAGCCGGTAGAAAATGTTAAAATTACTCTGCCAAAGGAAAATTTTACTACTTATACTGATTCTAACGGGGCGTTTAACCTCTCGGCTAAACTTAATTCTCCTTCGATTCTTTCAGTTGAAAAAGAGGGGTATCGCCCTTATTCTATTACTGTCGATAAAAGCGTCAAAGATAAACCTATTGTCGTCTCAATTGAAAAAAGTTCGGCAGATGATATTTTAGTTACTGACGGCTGGTATCATTTGGGTGACGACAGCTTTTCTCCTAATTCGGCAAATTGCTCGGAGTTTCACCAAAAAGCAAGCGGTTCGTTTTATACAAAAACGTTCAATATTCCTGCGCGGGCTATGAGTTCAAAATATGTCTTGATTGTCGGTTCAATTATCGGGATAGATTCGCTTTTGGCGCAGCAAATGGGGCAGAACCGTGTTAAAACTTCCTACGCAAGCCCGCCGGAAATATTTTTTAACGGTATAAAAATCGCAAATATTGAGCTTAATGGTGACGGTCAAAGGTTTGCGTTACCGCCAAACCTTGTGAGAAAAGGCATGGAAAACGAAATTACAATAAAAACAGGTAAAAATATGAGCCAAACTTCACGCATAGATTACGATGATATTGAATTTATGAACCTTTCAATTATTAGTGAGTAAATGTAACATTTTCGCAATGTAAGAGCAATAAATTTTTTCAGCGGATTTTAAGGAGGTATGCAAAACGTTCAGCAAAAAAATCCATATATAAATTTTGGTGCGGCGAAAGACATAAATTTAAAATATATAATGCGAAATCGCTCGTATCTTTTGCCTGCGCGCGTTCAGGATGCGGTAAGTGATATTCTTGAGCGGGGGGGGGGGNNGGGGGGGGGGGGATTGCCCTTAAAGGAACTTCCTACGCTTAAAGAAGTTCACGAGCGAACTTATGCGCCTTTAATGCAGGCAGGCTCGCTTGAGGAGGTTCGTGTTTTGTTTTCGGAATTTCGCGATGTGAGAGATTTTACTGAAATAGCAAAAAAATTTGCACGTAGTGCACGGGTTATTGCTACAAGAATGAATTTGGAAGATTTTTCTTTGGATTGTTTAAAGAAAATCTGGTCCGGCATGCCTCAAGAAGAGATTGTAAAATCCTATGGTTTTAGCTGCCGGGATGTACTGTCAAAAATTTGTAAAACATTGCATATTCCAAAACCGGAGGGCAATTATCTTGTACTCTTGAAAAATTCTGATGAGGAGGGAAATAGAAGAGTTGCCGATATGACAAGACGCCATTTGGATGTTTGTTGTAGAAACCTTGAGCTTGCGAACAAAGCTAACCGAACCCCTGAAGCTCGTGCAAAGCATGCTGAAAGTATGAGAAGATTTTACGAAGAGCATCCGGAAAGAAGAGAACTTCTTTCTCTAATTTCACAAACCACTTGGAATAAATGTCCGCATATTAAACAAGCAATGGCGGTATATACTAAATTTCAACCGCCAAGGGTATTGGAGGCTATTGATAAACAAAAAGCCGGCATTAAACTTTCAGAAGATGATGTTCGTTTAGTGCAGGATTTTTACAGAAGATTTTGGGCAAATTTCCCTAATTTAAGAGATGATTTTTCACAAGCCCGTATGGAGGCGTTTAAAGAGCTTACTATGAAATAAAAGAGCCCCGGTTACAACCGAGGCTCAAATTTTATTAATAATTTTTTGCTCTTAGAGCGAAATAGCTTTGCGGATGTTTACAAACCGGACATAATTGAAGTGCATCTACAGCTTTATAAACGTGACCGCAGTTTGCGCATTCCCATTCCTGCTCGGATTGACGATGGAAAACTATTCCGTCTTTGATGTTTTGCAGAAGTTTTTTGTATCTTTCTTCGTGTTCTTTTTCAATTTTTCCTACTAAATCAAACATATTGGCTATGTCGTAGAAACCTTCTTCTTTTGCTTGCTCTGCGAAAGTTTTGTACATATCAGTCCATTCATAATTTTCGCCTGCAGCAGCATCTTCGAGGTTCGCAATTGTATCAGGTACTTGTCCGCCGTGGAGAAGTTTAAACCATAATTTTGCGTGTTCTTTTTCGTTATTTGCGGTTTCTTCAAAAATTTTAGAGATTTGAACATAACCGTCTTTTTTTGCTTGTGACGCGTAGTATGTATACTTGTTTCTTGCTTGTGATTCTCCTGCAAAAGCTGTAAGGAGATTTTGTTCGGTTTTACTTCCTTTTAATTCCATAATTAGCCCCTTTCGCAAATTGTTCTTGCAACGTGAACGCCTGATGCTGACGCTTGGATTAAGCCTCTTGTTACACCGGCACCGTCGCCGATAGTGAATAAATTTTTAACGCCTTCAGTTTCAAGTTCATCGGTTAATTTTACTCTTGCGGAATAGAATTTAACTTCAATACCGTAAAGAAGAGTGTATCTTGATGCAGTTCCCGGAGCGATTTTATCCAAAGCAAATAGCATTTCTTTAATACTTGTAAGTTGTCTGTAAGGAATTACAAGGCTTAAATCGCCAGGGGTTGCGCAAGCAAGAGTAGGCTCAATTATACTTGCTTTAATTCTTTCAGGAGTTGAGCGTCTTCCGTCGAGTAAATCGCCGAATCTTTGAACCAAAATGCCGCCGCCAAGCATATTTGCAAGTCTTGCAATGTGTTGACCGTATGCAATCGGTTCTTTGAACGGCTCTGTGAAACGTTCGCTTACTAAAAGTGCAAAGTTTGTATTTTTGGTTTTCATATTTGCATAACTGTGACCGTTTACAGTTGCTATACCGTTATAGTTTTCCTGAACGACTTCGCCGTTAGGATTCATACAGAATGTTCTTACCTCATCACCAAAAGTTGGTGCGTGGTAGATTAACTTAGATTCATATAACTTTGATGTTAACGGCTCAAACACAGGTGCCGGAAGTTCAACACGAACCCCAACGTCAACAGCGTTGTTTACCATACCGATTTTGTTCTTATCAAATTCTCTTGTAAGCCAATCTGCGCCTTCCCTGCCAGGGGCAATAATTGTATATTCCGCACAAACTGTTTGACCGTTATCAAGTTCAATACCTTTTACCTGCCCGCATTCAACGATAAGGCTTTTTGCTGAAACATTGTTTAAAATTGTAATTTTATCCTCTAAGTAGTCTTGCATATTTTTCAAAACGTCAAGACTTCTTTCTGTTCCGAGGTGGCGTACAGGTGAGTGAACAAGTTTTAGTTCTGCCAATGCTGCCTGGCGTTCAAGTTCAGAGAAAGTTTTCATATCTGTTCCGAAAACTTCTTCTGTAGCTCCGAATTCCAAATACAATTTATCAGAGTAATCAATCAAATCTTCAACTTTTTCGCGAGGCATATAGTCAACCAGGTGCCCGCCGACATCAGGAGTTAATGTAAGTTTTCCGTCAGAAAACGCTCCTGCTCCGCCCCAGCCGCATAGAAGTCCGCATTTTTTACAATTAGGACATTTCGCAAAACCCTCTCTCAAAAGGCATTTGCGTTTCTCAATTTTTTCACCCTTTTCAATCAAAATGACACGCCAATCAGGTCTTAATTTCACTATTTCAAGGGCTGAAAATATTCCGGCAGGTCCGGCACCAATTATTGCTACATTGTACATCTCAATTTTCTCCGCTTATGTCTTAGCACACAAATTGAGTATAGAATAAATATTTTTTATTTTAAACTGTTTGTAACAAATTTATTAACAATATCCTGAAAATGGGTGATACAAATGTGGATTTTCTTTGTCATAATAGGATAAACGTATAGGATTGGAAAATGAATAATAGAATTACTACTAATATTGCATTTATAATTTTAATCTGTTTACTTTTGGTAGGTGCAATAAAAGCACAGAAGACACCGGTGAATATTTTTAATGATTTAACCAATATTCCAGTTACAGCCGGCGAGCAGAAAGAGGCTCCGGGTGTGGTTTTAAAAGATTTTGATGAAATCCAGGAGCCACAAAGTATAAATAAATCAATTGACAGAGCAACAGCCATGAAGTATATTCAAATCCGTTCATTGAACGGAACGGAAATGCTCGCGCTCACGAAGGTTAAAAAGATTAATCCGCATCTTAATAAGGATAAAAAAATTGTAATTTATGTAAGTCGCGGTTCTGAAAAAGAAGTTCAGGCTTTTATGAAAGAATTTGCTAAGTCGCGTGCACAATACAGCTCTAATCCTAATTACGTATTTATTCCGCTCGAGACATTATGGGATTTAAAAGAAGACAATATTAGAAATACGCATGACCGCGTTGTGTATAATCTTCAACAGGATTGCGGGCTTTTCTGTATCCTTGACTTACGTGGTGAAAAACTGATAAAACTAAAAGGCTCACAAGTAAGCAAAAAAAGTGCCGAAATCGTTGGTGTTATTTTAAACTCTTTGTAAAATTTTCGTAACTTAACGCAAAAAATTTTATTCACGGGATTTAAAGCGGATTATGAAAATTTTACCGGTTATAAATCAATCTATAAAAAATACCCCGGCGTTTAAAACTTATGCTCAATCCCCGCAGACATCTATGCAATACGCGTATAACCTGCCTTGCGATACTGTTTCTTTCGCAGGTCGCCGCAAAAAAGTTGAAGTGCAAGAAGACGATTGGCTTGATGAACGTGATATGAACTCTGATGCTATATTAAAGCATTTGGAGGAGGATAATTACGAGCAAGTAGTTAAATTACTTGAGGGCTTAGAGGAGGACGAATGGGAGCCAAATTACTGCCTTTTTGACCAGGAGAATGGTGATCATTGTATAATGGGACTTACTCTTGAAAAAATGTCTGATTGTCCGCAGGCTTCCGAAGATTACAAAAATTTGCGAAAAATCGCAGGGTATGTCGCTGCACATAAAGATTTTAAATATATCAACGATTCAATCGGTGAAGATAATTTATATTTTGCACTAGCTACATTTACTCCGGAAGTCGCGATTGATATTATTTATTCCGATGATTTCCAAAATAGTCTTGAAAGTGTTAATTTCGAAAAGTATTTAGGCTTGGCGCACGATCAAGGCATGGTATCTGTTGAAGAAGAATTAAAGGCTTTGCAATCAGATGCTCCAAATGCAGCCGGGGGGGGGGGGGCTTCCTCATCAGGGCGACAAACTCGTCAAAGAAACAAATCAAATTAAAAAACTGAAAGCCGCTCTGCGCAAATACGAGCTTAACCAAAACCCTAATGATCCGAAAAGTCTTGATGAAGTCGGCGGTATGTTTCAAGCAAAAAAAGACATCGAAGAATTTATAATTAAGCCTTGGCATAAAGATTTTCGTGACAAAATTATAGAAAATAAACTTAATCGTCCAAGCGGATTTCTTCTTTCAGGACCGCCCGGCTGCGGAAAAACTTATATTATGAAAGCTATTGCCGCACAAACCGGTTATGATTTGTACGAAATTAACCTTGCAAATATTGGTGACAGCTCCGGTTATAAAACCCAAAATGACCTGAAAGATTTGTTTGACAATTTGGAAGAATTGTATAAATTAACCGGCGAACCTAGTATCGTAATCCTGGATGAATTGGATTCAATCGCAATGGATAGAAAGAATTGCCAAACCGATTGGAAAAAAGATGATATTAATGCACTGTTAATGGTTATTAATAATTCTGCGCAGCGCGGTGTTATCGTAGTCGGCGCAACAAACGATTACGATGCGCTTGACAGCGCGGTTAAACGCTCCGGACGCTTGGATAAGCATATTGAAATCGGGCTTCCTGACTATGAAGAGGCAAAAGATATAGCAGATAAAATTTTGGCTGACCGCCCTATAGGTTCTGAATTATATTCAAATATTGACACCTTGGCGCAAAAACTGAAAGGGCTTTCCCCTGCTACTATTTCGTCAATTTTACACAATGCCTGCCTGAATGCAATTTATGAATATAAAGATGCCGCAACAATGGAAGATTTTGATAAAATGTATGAATCCTTAAAACGCGACCAAAAACCGTCCGGACGAGTTAGAATAAAAGGTTTCAGCGCAGATAATTAAAAATTTTTATAAAATCTTAATACAAACCCCTTGACCTTTTTGAAAAAAAATATTCTAATAAAAGAGTAGATATAGAAAGGGATTAAAAGTATGACGGATTTTAAATACAGACGCCTCGACAGCAAAAATTTTACTGAAGACGATATTAGATATTTTATTAAAGAATATAATATCAAATTTGTTAAACTACAGTTCGTTGATATTAACGGACAGGTTAAAAATATGTCTATTCCGTCAGAACATATTGATAAAGCACTTGCAAACGAAATCATGCTTGACGGCTCTTCAATTAAAGGCTTTAGAAGTATTGAAACCTCCGATATGTTCTTTTATCCAGATATCAATACTTTCCAAATTCTTCCTTGGCGTGAACGTGATGGCGTAAATGCCGCACGTTTAATCTGCGACATTCATAACTCCGACGGAACCCCGTTCGAGGGCTGCCCGCGTTGTAACCTTAAACGCGTTATGAAAGAGGCTGAAAAATTAGGTTTCTCAATGAACCTCGGACCTGAAGCAGAATTTTTCCTTTTTGCAAAAGATAAAAACGGAAATATCACTACAACAACCCAAGATTCCGCCGGTTATTATGACGTAGGTCCTGAAGATTTGGGCGAAAACGTCAGAGGTGATATTATCTTGGCACTTCAGGAAATGGGTTTTGACATAGAGGCGTCCCACCACGAAGTTGCTGACGGTCAACACGAAATTGATTTCCGCTACGCGGATATTCTTACTACGGCAGACAATGTTGCAACTTTCAAAGTCGCCGTTAAAGCAATCGCCGCACGCCACAATCTTCACGCAACATTTATGCCTAAACCTATCTTCGGCATAAATGGTTCCGGCATGCACTGTAACGTTTCACTTTTCAAAGACGGCAAAAACGCTTTCTTTGATGAAAACGCACAATATCAGCTTTCGGATTATGCAAAATATTCAATCGGCGGTATGCTCAAACACGTTAAATCTATTACCGCAATCACAAACCCGACAGTCAATAGCTACAAACGTCTCGTACCAGGCTACGAAGCGCCTGTATATCTCGCGTGGTCTCTCGCTAACCGAAGCGCACTACTAAGGGTTCCTGCAAAACGCGGCAACGCAACCCGCGTGGAACTTCGTTCGCCAGACCCGGCATGCAACCCGTATCTTGCGTTCGCAGCGATTTTGGAAGCCTGCCTTGACGGTATCAGAAACAAAATTGATC
Source organism: Candidatus Gastranaerophilus phascolarcticola (assembly GCA_001899335.1). Lineage (GTDB taxonomy): Bacteria > Cyanobacteriota > Vampirovibrionia > Gastranaerophilales > Gastranaerophilaceae > Gastranaerophilus > Gastranaerophilus phascolarcticola. Next base: position 25,053 of record MOYE01000004.1, on the reverse strand, counting down.
CGCCGGAAGCTGTTGAAACTAATATTTATAAACTTTCTTCAAAAGAAAGAAGAAAACAAAAAATCACATCACTTCCGGGCAGCCTTGCCGAGGCTCTTGATTGTATGGAAAAATCCCTTGTAGCAAGAGCCGCATTGGGTGAACATATTTTTAATGAATTTCTTACCTCAAAAACAAAAGAGTGGGATTCGTTCAGAACTTATGTTTCACAGTGGGAAATTGATAAATACTTAGCAAGATATTAAGAAAGTTAAAATATCCGAAACATTTTTAATGTTTCGGATATTTTGTATATAAATAAATTATGCCGACTAAGGCTATATAAAACAATAATTCTCCTGTTTCCTCCAAAATAAAATTCCCGATATGTTTTTCCGCAATTAAACCGATTGCCATTCCGGAAAGCATCAATCCTATATCGAGTATAGGGAGTTTTGTTTTAGTAACAAATTTGATAAGCGTAAAATATAATTTATTTTTTATAAAATAAAATGCCGTGTAAGCCATATATAGACCGAAAATCGGGTGTGCAAGGTATCCGTATTTCAAATCTTTCCAGCCGTAAAAAGAATTAACCTCTCCGGGTATAGGGAAGAATATTGTTCTACCGCAGTTGATTTCCCGCAAAAACAATATTATGATTACCATTGCAGCAAAATAAAAGAATTTTTTATTATTCTTTGCCCGAATTGCTATAATAAAACCTATTAATAGTACAATTAATTGTATGTTTTCAAACAGACCGTTTTCGTATCCGAAATTCTCCGGTAAAAATAAGCACGGGTATATCAGCAATGCCATACAAATTGAAACCCATGTTACTGATTGAATTTGGAATGTAAAATGATTATTTGCTATTTTCATCTTTCTACCACCCTTTGTCTATTCTAAATTTAAACTTTTTGCCGCGTGTTTTGATTTTTATTTGAAGTAACTTAAGAAAATTATATGTTTTTGTAGTAGTTACCGTATCATCAAACGGAATGTTTTGTGATTTTAAAAAGTTTTTTATAAATTTCATAGCGTTTTTACTATCCTTATCATTCTCTCTGTTATGCACAATTGAACTTTTGCGGCTCAGGTAATAATAATTGGTATCGGGTACAGTAACCAGTCGTTTTAAGTGTAATAATATTTGAACGGAAAATATCATATCCTCATAAGTTTTTCCTTCTTCAAATAATAATTTGCTCTCTTTCAACGCTTTGGTTCTGTAAATTTTATCCCAAACGTAGGAATAATCCGGTACATCACAGATTTTTAATTTTTCTCTGTAAGTTTCGCAAACAACTGTGTCTTTAAATGAAAGGAATTTTCTAAATTTATCTTTTCTGATTTTTATTATGTCTGCGGCTGCAATGTCAGCACTATATTTTATCGCTGACGTATATAGTCTTTCGTAAAAATCTAAGTCAACATAGTCATCAGAATCGCAAAATCCGATGTATTCGCCTTTCGCAATTTTTAATCCGTTGTTGCGCGCATTTGATACCCCCGCGTTCTCCTGTGTAATTACCTTTATCCTGTTATCTTTATTTGCATATTCTTGCAAAATGACTGCAGAGTTATCCGTAGAACCGTCATTTATGCAAATTATTTCTATATCCGATAATGTTTGGTTTGTTAAACTGTCAAGACATTTTCGTAAATATTCCTCTACATTATAAACAGGTACTATAACCGAAACTTTAACCATCGAACTTCTCCTTTTTATATTAGACAGTGCAGCAGCTCGCGGGTTCCAGCCTGACGCATCAGCGAGGCGGTGCCGCGGAGAACTGCTTTATTGCGTTAAATCCACTAAGATTTCTTTTTCAAAACTTTTATCTTGTAAATCATCCTTTATTCTTCCATGTTTTGTTTCATTTACGTATTTATTCTTTATAGGAATTTTTTTTATTGTTTTTCTTAGAAACCACTCATATTCGATGTCGATATGTCCCAAATCTAATGCACGATACCCATCCTTTGCCAGATCGTAAGCTAAAACAGTAGCTGTTGGTCCAAGGGCGAGGATAAAAAGATTATCTTTTTCGTAAAGTTTGCAAATTTCTAATATTTTATCGTACATGTTAAAGGCGTCCCGTTCGGGACAAATTATCCTCTTTATAGATATTGCGTTGTCAAATAAATCGTTATTATATCCAAGTCTTGAATATTTACCTTCTACCAAAATTATTTTCTTATTTTGCCAGATTTTCTTTAAATCGTTGAAGAATTTCTTGCTGTCTGATTTGTTTTTTTCTTCCATATACGGTCGTGATACTTCCGCGCAAAAATATTGTTTTTCAAAGTCTATTAATTTATAAATTTTATCTCTGTTTTTTGAAAGAAATTTCCGCCAAAACTTTGAAGTTTGACTGTTGAACGCTTTTAATCCTCCGAATTTATCCGGAATCCCGATTAAAATATTTGTTTCGGAACTGACCAAAATTCTTTGAAGTCGTTCTGCCAGTTCTTTTGTATACCTCTGAAACCCGATGTCCTGACCTAATATCAATTTGAATTCCCCATCTCCAAAACGGCAAATTGAATAATCGGAGTTTATAAGAATTTGCAGTGTTTCATATTTTGATTCTATTTTAGGTGAAAGCACATTCCTATTCTCATAATATTTAGTTTTATTAAAAAATTCTATTAGCAAATCAAGGAAAAATAATAGCCCGGCGGGTATTATAATGATTTTTTCGTGTAAAAAATATAAAATCAATGCTTTAATATAATTTATTTTTAAATTCAAGTATGAACAATTTCTGCTTAAATTAAAATAATCCCACCAGTATCTGCCATTGCGTTTTTTGATGTAATCAAGCATTTGGGTTAATTCGTTAAAATATGTATCCGTAAAGTTTTTTTCGGTCTTTCCATACCAGGAAATGGCTTTTAAAACATACCTGCTTAAAATGTTCTCGCTTAATTTATACCCAGTATTGTTTTCAGTAAGGAAAAATTCGATTTCATAGGTTGTAATAACCGGTGACAAGTCTCTTTTTGTCCGGTCGTTTGTTAGCGAGCCTTTTCTGTTACGTCGGTATATGTATAAATCCTTTTTTAAAATTTTAATATTTCTTGCCAACAGCAAAGATTTAATAGTAAAAATTTGATCTTCACCGGTTCGGGTTGTACCAAATTGTATATTATTTTGCTTTAAAAAACTGTTTTTATAGATTTTGTTATAGGATATTGTATGAAAATTAAATAGTTTTTTTAACGAAAAGGTTTTCGGAAAGTTTCTAGAGGAATACTGTCCGTTTTTAATATGGTTTGACTTTAGAGTTTTAGCCCCAAATATAATGATATCTGGTTGGTTTACGATTTGTTTGTAACATTCGGATAATAAATTCTGATATATATAATCATCAGAATCCACAAAACAAATATAATGACCCTTTGCCGCCTGAAGAGCTCGGTTTCTAGCCTTCCCGACACCTTGAGAATTTTCCGTTAATATCCTTATGCAGGAATGTTCCTTGCTATAATTATTTAAAATCTGTAGTGAATTATCTGTGGAATTGTTATCCACACATATTATCTCATAGCTGTGAAAATCCTGCTGAAGTATGCTGTCAAGACATTCCGGCAGATATCGTGACGTATTATAGACTGGTATTATTATTGAAAATACTATTTTTTGAGTCATAACTAATCCTTAATATTAGGCTGCCGTGGCAGCCTAATATTATTAATTTAACACTAAAATAAAAATATGCAAGAAGTAAGTAACAACAAAACTTCTGAACTGATTAAATCCGTAGGAGAAGTGGTAAAAAAACGTCGAAAAACGCTATGCAAAACGATGTACGCTCTTTCTGCGGAAGTTGGAATGTCAAAATCTACTTGGCGTGAAGTAGAAATTGGTGCCTGCAAGGATATAAAATTATCAACTCTTTGGAAGATTGCAGAAGGATTAGAAACTTCCGTCGCAGATTTGTTAAATGAAGTTGGTGAAAAGTTAGGAGAAGATTTTTCGCTTACGGATTTGAACTAATCTTTCGTTTGCGGGTTTTTTCTAGAATCTCTGAAAAAGAAATAATCGGCTCCATTTTATACCCGCAATCATCTGAAAGTGCTCCACCCATGGTGAAAAGCTCTTCTTGCGGGTAGCGGCGGCATATTCCCGGACGGTTTTTGTGAATTTTACATTTATGCGTAACAGGGTCAAGGTTTGTGCATTCAAAAATTAATCCTGTTTCGTCTTTGCCTATAACTTTGAGGTAGGTGTAAAAACGATGAAGATATTGTAACTTCTTAAATTCCTCCTCATTCTGAATAACGTGTTTGTAATGCTTGACATAAATTTGTCGGCAACATTTTCCGCAGGCATTGCATTTGCCGGTGCGATAGTATTTCCGGCGAAGAATTTTTGCCAGGATGAATTTTTTGATTGCTAAAAACATAATAAAATTATAACAGATTAAATTGTGAATTTTTGTAAAATATTTGATTGCGACATGGCAAAAAGGAATCTTGAGGGATTTTGAAAAGAGTACAAAACTCCCTTTCTTTTTATAGTATAAAGTACAAACTAGACTATAAATAATACCAATAACATAACCAAAATAACCAACCTTGACCCCGATCATAGGGGTCTTTTTTTGCCCGCCGAGCGGTGGTGTTCCTCGCGAGGCGGTAGGATTAATTCCCCCCCCCCCCTTGCAAAAGAAAATGTTCACNNGTATGAGGGATTATACAGGTACCCCAAAAACCAAACGCTTGTCTAAACCCTCTGGATCCAAGCCCTGGTAGCTCAGCTGGATAGAGCAACCGCCTTCTAAGCGGTAGGTCATGCGTTCGAATCGCATCCAGGGTATTTTTTATTGCAAAATTTCTATAGCACAGCTGAATAGAGCATCTGCACATCTAAAGAGGGGCCCACGTTCGAATTGTGGCAGGCGTATTTTTTGTGCCTATTTTTGAAAATACTACAAATTTACTACAAATTGGAGGAATGTATGTCAAATTATGAACAACGGGTTGTTTTCTTTTTAGATTTTTTAGGTTTTAAAAACGAGAAAGAATCAAGATTCATGTAGCAAGATTAAAGATTGTTGCGAAACTTAAGAGTTGAGCTTATGCTTAAGAGAGAATAAAATCCTTTATTTAATGTAAATATTTGTAAATAGACTTTATTATAATTATATTATTAATTATAATAAGTGTTATCATGCATGACTACAATTTTATTGACTTATTTGCTGGTTGCGGTGGACTTTCACTAGGCTTAATAAATGCTGGTTTTGAGGGTGTTTTTGCCATTGAAAAAACAGAAGATGCATTTAAAACTTTAAAGCATAATTTATGTGATAAAAAAAAGGCTTTTTCTTGGCCGAATTGGCTACCTTGTCAACATATGACAACTAGTGATTTGTTGGCAAATCATAAGAGTGATTTAGAAAATTTAAAAGATAAAGTTTTTCTTATTGCAGGAGGTCCTCCTTGTCAAGGCTTTTCTTTTGCAGGTTTAAGAAATCCTGATGACCCTAGAAATAGGTTAACGGAAGAATATATTAAAATTGTCTCAATAGTTAGACCTAAAATGTTGTTGCTTGAAAATGTAAGAGGGTTTCAAGTTGCATTTAGAGAAACGGCGAAAGAACCTTACTCAGAAAAAGTGTCAAAGTTGCTTGATAAAAAAGGATATAAAGTATTTAAAAATATGATATCCGCAGCAGAATTTGGAGTTCCTCAACTTAGGCATCGTTTTATAATGGTAGCAATTCGCAAAGATTGCTTATCTAAAAAGTTAAAAAAATATTCCGATAATGATATTTTGGACTTAATTTTGCACAATGCGAAATTACAAAAAAAAGAATGGGGGTTAAAATCTGTAACTGTAGGGGATGCAATATCCGATTTAGAACTTTCTGGTAAAAATAAAATACCTTGTGTTGATTGCAAAGGTTTTAATCAATTGCAATACGAACAACCAACTAAATTAAATCCTTATTTGAAAATAATGAGAAAAGGTTTAAAGAAAAATGAAATGCCAAATAGCTTACGTTTAGCTAAGCATAAAGAGAATACTTTAAAAAGATATGAATATATTTTAGAACATGCTCAAAAAGGTTGTGCTGTTAATAGCACTATCAAGGAAAAGGTAAATTTCAAAAAGCATTGTTTGTCAGTTTTATCACCGGATAAAATATCAAATACAATAACTACTATTCCAGAAGATACCTTGCATTATAAAGAAGCTAGAATACTAACGGCTCGTGAAACGGCACGAATTCAATCATTTCCTGATTGGTTTGAGTTTCAAGGTCGCTATACCACAGGTGGTCCTAGAAGAAAGTTTGAGTGTCCTCGATATACACAAATTGGCAATGCTGTTCCTCCTTTAATGGCAGAAACTTTAGGTAAGTTTATAATTAATCTTGCAGAAAGTGAGTTGAATTATGAATAAAACTACTCATTTTAAGGCTAATGCAGGTTTAAAAGATATTTTAGGGAGAGGACTAATTTATGATGACAATATTGCGATTATTGAGCTTGTCAAAAATTCACAAGATGCAGATTCATCTAAAGTAGAAATCCAGTTTATTGAAGCTGAGTCAATATCAGATAAATCTCAACTTATTATTCGAGATATTGGAAAAGGAATGAATTTATATGATATTGAAAATAAATGGCTAAATATGGCTTATTCAGAAAAAAAAGGAACATTAAGAACCAATAATGAAGCTTATGCTGGCAACAAGGGGGTTGGACGTTTTTCATGTGACAGATTAGGAACTGAATTAACTTTATATACTAAAAAAATAGATTCTGCACCTTTAAAATTATCAATTAATTGGAAAGATTTTGAAAATAAAAATATAGATGATGAAGTTTCTAGTGTTCCATTAAAAATAGAAGAACTTTCTTTTGAACAATTTGAAAAAGAATCTGGTATAACAAATATTTCAGGTACAACACTTTTAATAAAGCATTTACGTTCTGAATGGAATAAAAGGAAATACAAAAGCTTAACTGAGGAATTAGAAAAATATTCTTCCAATCCAAACTCTAATTTTCAAGTTTTTTTAAATGATAAATTGATTGAAAATAAAATTCTTGATAAATTATCAGTAACAACAACAAATATTAAATCAAAAATCTCGGAAGACGGCTTAAAACTTGAAACAACTTTGTATTATCAAGGAGATGTTATTTATTCATATGAAGCTGAAAATCCATATAATACTTTAAAAAATATTGAAGTTGAAATACATTATTTGGACACTTATTCTAAGTCGTTCTTTCATAAAAAAACTGGATATCCAACAAATGATTATGGCTCAATTTTTCTTTATCACAATGGATATAGAATATCACCATATGGTAATCCTGGTAATGACTGGTTAGGTTTAGATGTCCGAAAATCACAAGGTATCAAACGATATTTAAGCTCAAGAGAAGTTATTGGAAAAATTGCAATTAATAAGGATATTGATACGTTTGCCATCATTACAAGTAGAGAAGGGCTTGTGCATAATAATGCATATAAAGATTTAGTGTCATATGAAAAAGATGATAAAACTATTTTAAAAAATGGCAAATCCGCATATGGATACGTTATCAATATATTTAGACAACTAGAAACATTTGTTGTTGAAGGTGTAAACTGGGATGGTTTTTATGACAAACTTGACCCTGAATCTAATACAGTAATCGCTGAAAAACAAATTAAAGAAAATCCTACAAGATATGCCCCACGTCCATTAAATAAAGGTCAGGTAGAGGAAGCTGTTAATAAAGTACTAAATAGACCTGATTATAAAATTGATAATTTAACAATTAATAAATCTACTATAGATAATATAAGAAAAATTTCGGAAGATAAATATAAAGAATTTACCAGTAAATTTATTAAATCGTCTGGGGCAAAAAGAATTCACGATTTAAATGTATACGAGAAAAATAAACTTCAAAAGATAATAGAATACGAACAACAGAAAGCTGAAACAGCTTATAAAGAAAGAGACTATGCTGAAGAAAAATGGCAAGAATCAGAAGTTGAGAAAAAATTAGTAGAAGAAAAAGTTATAAAACATGAAAAAACCATTGAGCAAATAAATAGTGAAAATTTCTTTTTAAGAACCACTTCAGACCAAGATATAGATGAATTATTGGATTGTATGCATACTATATCTACGGCAATGGATACAATTGAAAATGAACGTAGTTATTTTTTAGAAAATAATGAACTTTCAAAAGAAGTACTAGATTTTTTAGATTATATTGACGAACCTTTAAATAAAATCAAAAACATTTCAAAATATGCAATTTTAAAAAACTATAAAGACAAGGAAAATCCAATTAATGCAGACCTTATAACATTTATAAAGAAGCATATTGAAGAGATAAAAAAATATAAAAGCAACCAAAAGATAAATATTATCAATAATTTACCTGAACAATATAGTATAAATCTAAAATTTATTCCATTAAAAATTATGACCATGATTGATAACATTTTATCAAATACCAAAAAAGCGACAAAAGGTGTGCTATCGCCAACTTTAATGATTTCAGTAAAACAAGAAAAGAATAAAACAATAATAATTTTTGAAGATAACGGAAAAGGACTTTCTGAAAAAATAGAAAATATTGAATCTATTTTTGAAAAGGGAGTTACAACCACACATGGTGCTGGACTAGGTCTTTATCAGGTAAAAAATACTGTTGAAAGTTTGGGTGGTAATGTAGTCGCGACTGGATTAGAGAAAGGGTTTCGATTAGAGGTTATATTTTATGAAAATTGAATATAAAATATTGTGGCTTGAAGATGATATATCTTGGCTAAGAGTGCCAAAAAACAGGATTGAGAAAGAAATCGAATCATATGGATTTTTGCCATTGATTAACACAATTAATGATTGTGATTTAACAAAAATGGAATATAATGATTATGATTTAATATTAGTTGATTATAACTTAAACTGTGGTTCTGAAAATCGTGGTAATAATATTTTAACTTTATTAAGAAATAGAAAAATTTTGGCTGATGCAATATTTTACTCAAATACTGATATAGCTACTTTGTATGAAAAAGTAAAACAAGATAAAATTTCGAATGTTTCTATTTTTGATAGAGCAGTTTTTAACAATGAAAATATTGACCAAATATATGAAATAATAACATATTATTTAAAAAAAGATTTAGATTTAAATTCTATGCGAGGCATTATGATGTCAGAAGTTGCCAAATTTGATAATAAAATATGGGAAATCCTTAATAAAATTACTGATGTAGAATCACTTATTCCATATGTAAGATGTAGAACAAAAATCCAAAAAACTGATTTTGAAAATATGTCAAATGAAGTACTACGAGAAAAATTGCTTTCTAAAGATGATTCTACTGCTTTTTTGACAAGTTCTATGAGAAGCAAGTTATTAAAAAATTTAATAAAGAAAATGTCAGAAAATAATAACATATATAATTCTTCATATGATTCATTAAAAGTATTTTATGACGAAATTCTCAAAGAAAGAAATGCTCTAGCTCATAGAGAAAATCTTATGGAAGATGATGAAGAAAAATTTAAATTAATAAGAAAAAACATAATTAAGCATAAAAAATCTTTTGAAGAATTGACAAAACTTCTTTAATTTCAATTTTCAAAAATCAGCCGCGAGTTGTTCTAACTATCGACAACATGTTAAATTTCAACTTTTCCCCTATAGGGCGGGGCTACTTTTATAAAATTTAGGCTTTTACTACAGTAATACTGCAACCTTCTTGCAAAAATCCTGATAAATCCTAGCAAAAGAGGGTAAAGATTGAGAGATGAAACAAGTCAGAAGACAATAAAAATAATAACTTCTGACCAATTCCAGCAAAACCTGAAAATCCTTGCAGATAGGGCTATAAGCTACTTCTAAGCGGTAGGTCAACGGGCTCAGAAAAACAAAATTTGACAATTAAATAGAACACAAGATATGCGTCTGTAGCTCAGCTGGATAGAGCATCTGCCTTCTAAGCAGAGGGCCCCGCTTCGAATCGCGGCAGGCGTAAATCTAATAAAAAGCGGGTTTTAACCCGCTTTTTTAAATGCTCTTAGTGAATTTAGTATTGCAAGCAGCGTGACGCCTACGTCCGCAAACACCGCGCCCCACATCGTTATATATCCGACTGAACCCAGTACCAAAAATAAAACTTTGATTCCTATGGCAAAAATTATATTCTCTTTTACTATATTCATTGTTTTTTGCGAAATTTTTATCGCTGTATAAATTTTTGAGGGCTTATCATCCATTATTACAACATCTGCTGCCTCGATTGCAGCATCGGAGCCTAAGGCACCCATTGCAATCCCAGCGTCTGCACGCGTCAATACCGGTGCATCGTTTATACCGTCTCCTACAAAAATTACGTTGCCGGAGGACTTTTTATTCTCTATAAGTTCCTCAACTCTTTCGACTTTATCAACCGGTAGCAATTGTGCGTGAAACTCATCTATACCCAATAGTTGTGAAATTCTTTCGGCTGAATTTGCACTATCGCCTGTCAGCATTACTATTCTGCTGGCAATATGTTTCAACGCTTTAACAGTCTGTGCAGCATCGGGTTTAATTTCGTCTGAAATGACAATGTATCCTAAATATTTTTCGCTTAAAGCTATATGGATAACTGTTCCAATAGTTTCATATTCTTCGTATTTGATATTGTAATTTTTCATTAATTTGTCGTTGCCGGTGAGTATCGTCATACCATTTATGAGTGCTTTTACGCCTTGCCCCGCTATTTCGTGAACATCAGTAACGATGTCGTTACCGGTTTTGTCCCCATAGTAGGATTTGACAGAAAGCGCAATTGGGTGATTTGAATATTTTTCTGCTAATGCTATAAGTTTGATAAGTTCGTCTGCGCTTACACCTTGAACAGGTCTGATTTCACTAACTTTAAATATTCCCTTGGTCAGGGTTCCGGTTTTGTCGAACACAATGGCATACGGTTTTGAAAGCCTTTCAAGATAGGAACTTCCTTTTACAAGAATTCCGCATTTGGAGGCGCCGCCTATTCCTGCGAAAAATCCTAAAGGTACGGAGATTACAAGTGCGCAAGGGCAAGAGATTACAAGGAATGTCAATGCTCTTTCAAACCAAACGCCAAATTCGGCGCCGAAAAACAGAGGTGGTATAGAAGAAAGTAAGACCGCGCCAAACACAACTGCAGGTGTATAGTATCTTGCAAATTTGGTGATGAAATTTTCTGTTTTTGTTTTTTTAGTACTTGCGTGTTCTACGAGTTCAAGAATTTTGGAGACTGTAGAGTCGTGGAATTTTTTTGTAACTCGAATTTTTAACAAGCCGTTTGTGTTAATACAGCCGCTTATCGCAATGTCGCCGGGTTTTAGGTTGTGCGGAAGCGGCTCACCTGTAAGTGCGGAGGTGTCAACCACAGCGTTTCCTTCGGTTACAATGCCGTCAAGAGGTATTTTTTCGCCGGTTTTAACTAGAATTATGTCGTTTATATTAATTTCTTGCGGCGATTTGCGTAAAATATTCCCGTTTTCTTCTATATTCGCGTAATCGGGTTTTATATTCATTAACTGTGTTATGGATTTACGTGATTTTTCAACAGCTCGGTCTTGTAAATATTCACCGATTTGGAATAAAATCATTACCATAACGGCTTCGGGGTATTCTTTAATTGCGAAAGCTCCGATAGTTGCAATACCCATAAGGAAGTTTTCGTTAAAAATGTCACCTTTAAGGATATTTTTTAGGGCATCGAGAAGAATATCGCCTCCGGCAATAAGGTATGCTGCGAAGAATATTCCAAATTTTGCCAATCCTGAAAACGGTAAAATTAATGCTGCTACAAGCAAAACAGCAGCTACTATAACTTTTGTCAGGGGATGTACTTCGTGGTGGTGATGATGTTGGCACATAATTATTACCTCCATTAGTATTATAATTGAACAACTGTTCAACTGTCAAGTGAGAGCGTTTGGCTTCGCAATATAAATTTACATAGTTGAACAACTGTTCATATATTGGTATGATGAAGTGGAGATGTATTATGGAGAAAGCGATGAATAGTAATGTAGTTGAGACTGTTAGGGCTAAGATGCCGGAGACAAAACGGCTTTATGAATTATCTGATTTTTTTAAGGTTATGGGCGACGGTACACGTATTCAATTGTTGTGGGCGTTGGAAGAGAGTGAAATGTGTGTTGGAGATTTGGCGAGTTTGTTGAATATGACAAAGTCTGCGGTTTCTCATCAGTTGAAAGTATTAAGAAGTGCAAAGTTGGTGCGGGCGCAAAAAAAAGGAAAAAATGTTTTCTATGCGCTTGATGACGAGCACGTCAAAATTGTTTTGGAAAAAGCTCTTGAACATGTTGATGAATAGGGGCTATACACCTATTTACATATTTGAATTTTCTATTATAATATACATTTATAGGAATGATTGAATAGGAAGAAGTATATGAATGGAAAATTAAAAAATTCTCTTGCAATTGCAGGCTTTTTGTCGATTATGACGCTTACAACTGTAAACGCTGCTCCCTATAATATTACTGAAAGTGGAGATTTTACGGTCGGAAATTATTCGAACATTACAACTTCTAATCAAGGTAATGGCGGTGTAATTCAGAATAGTGGTTATAATTTGAATGTACTTACGGGTACGTCTTTTACGAACAATATCTTAGAGGCGACTAATCAGGCGGTTTTTGGCGGCGTGATTTATCAAGTCGGCGGAAATTTAACTATCCAAAAAGGTGTAACTTTTGACGGTAACCGTATTATCGGCCCTGAACAAACTTATCCTGGCTGGAGTGGAATTGATAGTCCGTCCGGTGGCGCGATTTATGCGATTAGCACACAGAATTTGAATATTGGGGATGTAAAATTTTTAAATAATGTTGTTAGCAATGGTGTTTCAGGTGGAGAATCAAACGGTGGTGCAATATTTTTGCAAGGCGTTTCTTCTGTGACAATGTGGAATGTAGAATTTTCCGGAAACTCTGCTAATACCAGGGGTGGTGCGATTTATAACGGTGATAGCGCTTTGACAATCAATGGTACCGGAGTATTTAGCGATAATACGGCTAAAACCGGCGGCGCAATTTATATGTATGACGTGACCGGAACAACAGTTACAAGTACCGGTGTTGGTACGGAGTTTAATAGCAATAATGCGACCGGAAACGGCGGTGCTGTTGCGAACTTTGATTCTACGTTTAATGTAGGTAAAAATAATACTTTCAGCGGCAATACAACAGCTGGCAACGGCGGGGCTATTTATAACGCAAGTTTTAGCGGGACTTCGCAAACGAATATTGCCGGTGGAACAACTTTCTCCGGAAACAGTGCGGCACAAGGTGGTGCTGTTTATAATTCAGGTAGCTTGAATTTGGATTCGTACGAAGCAGACATTACTTTTTCCGGAAATACGGCTACCGCGCAAGGTGGCGGTGCCTCTGTTTATCTTGACGGAACAAGCGCACAATTAAATATTAATGGTGAAGCCGGTACGGTTTCATTCCAGGATAACGGTGCGATTGCAGGTTGCGGTACTATTAACAAAAGTGGTGCGGGAACGGTTGAATTTGTTGGCAACACCGAAGTTGCAGCATTTACCGGTAAGTATATTCAAAATAACGGAGTTTTAAAACTTACCGATTCCACTATGTTTAATAATTATAATATTAACCTCGGAGAATTTAATCTTACAGGTTCATCAACCGCGATTGCAGACGGGGTAAATAAAGTTATTAAAGATGTTGCAGGGGTAACAGTAAGTATTTCAAACGGCGCAAGTTTGAAGATTACCTCCGGAACATTAGGTATGAATAATAAAATAGCACTTGGCGGCGGTGGTGTGTTGAATGTTTCAGGTAGTACCGTTGCAAGAGCTGCAGGCGCTGATGTTTATTTCAAAGGCGATTCCGTATGGGAGGGTGATGTTAATAACGCAGCCGGTGGAAGTGTTATTTTAGACGGTTATACGCATTCTACTTCGTCTGGTGCCGGAAATTATACGCAAACCGGCGGTGATTTAACGTTACAAAACGGTTCGGAATTAACTATCGGAAATGCTGATAGTAGTATTTCAGGCGGAATAGTCAACGTTCAATCAGGCAACACGCTAAATGTTGAGAACGGTGGAACACTTTCCGGAACACACAATACTACTGTTGCAGGTGATTTGAATGTTAATAACGGCGGTGCAATTACCGGTGGTAAAACAACTATCGCAAATAATGGTAAAGTTAATGTAGCTGGCGGTGAAATCACCAAAGACGCAACGGTTGATATCCAAAGCGGTTCTGAACTTAATATTTCTAACGGCGGTAAAGTAACTTTAGACAATAATGACAAGTGGGCAGGTAAAGTTAGTAATGATAACAGTACTCTGACTTTGGACGGGGTTACGCATAATACCCAAAACGGCGCTTATGAACAAAACGGTGGAACTTTAAATCTTGAAAACAATTCCAACCTTACATTAGGCAATAACGGAACGATTAGCAACGGTCAGGTTAATGTTAATGATTCTTCTTTCGTTATCGGTAATGGCGGAGAAGTTACCGGCGGTAAAATTACTGTTGGTGATGGTTCTTCCTTTAATGTTCAGCAGGGCGGCGTTGTTTCAGGCGGCCAAGTTGACTTTGCCGGCAGCAATGTAACAGCAACGGTTAATGGTGATGTCCTTGCAGCAGCAATTTTTGACGTTACAAGCGGAAACACTGTTGTAATTAATGCTCCGGCAAATGTAACATTGAATAACGATTCCGGAACCGGTGATGCTTGGGCAACTGACGGAACCGTTCAGTTAAACGGCGGAACCTTTAACTTTACAGGAACAACAAACGGCACAAATGGTATTTTTAAAGGTAATAATGGTAATTTAAATATTACAAGCGAATCCCAAAGTTTCATTGTTGCAGCTGACAGCTATATTAAAGCCGAAACTTCAGTAGATTTGGCGAAAGGCTCTTCACTTGATGTAGCTGGCGGTGATGTTGTTTTAAACAATAATGATATTTGGGAAGGTACTGTTAATTCTATTGACGGAAACCTTACTTTATCAAATGTGTCAAAAAATGCTGTAGGTGTTTTAAAACAAGATTCTGAAGATGCAACAACAACGGTTGTCGGCAATTTTACAATGAATAACGCTGACGATACTATTTCCAAGGGAACCCTTAATGTTGGAACCGCATCACAAGCAGGTACTTTAACTCAAAATACCGGGACCGTTTCCCAAGATGCCTCTGTTAATATCGCATCAGGCAGTAAACTAAATGTTCAAGGCGGAGAGACAACACTTAATACCAACGGTGACGGTGCTGATAGTTGGAACGGAACAGTTCAGTTAGGAAACACTGGTGTTTTAAATCTTAACGAAGTAACTCAAAACGATAAACTTGAGGCTGATGGCGGCACGTTGAATATAAATTCAGGCTCCGCAATTACAATTGCGAGCGGAAGTTTTATCAATAACGGTACGCAGATGAACTTAGACCAAAATGCAAGCCTTACGGTTTTGAATAACGGTACCGTAAATTATAATAATGGTGATGACTGGCAGGGGCTTATTAACCTTCAAAACGGCGGTACCTTGAATTATTCAAATACAACCGGTTTTGACGGTACACTTGCCGGACAGGGCGGTAATTTCAATTCTACAGTTGGAAGCGTCTTAAATATTGGCGGCGGCAGCTATATTGGTGAAGCTGTTAAGGCAAATATTCTTGGTGATTTGAATATTTCCGGCACAGATGCTGATAATACCGGCTATGTAACTTTAAGTTCAGGCGATACGCTTTTGGGCAACACTACAATTGACAGTTATGGTGTTCTTAACCTGGGCGATAACGTAACAATGGCTGCTAACGGTCAAACAATTACGTTTAACAGTGCAGAATCTGTTATGAACCTTGAAACTAATAACAAACTTGACTTGAAAGCTGAACTTGTCGGCGCAGACGGTCAAATTAATAAAAACGGTTCAGGCGACGTCAAATTCTCTGGCGGAACAAGTCAGTATCAAGGCAATCTGCTTGTTAATAATTCCGGCGACTTAACTTTCGTTGATGAAGACGGTTTTGGCGGAAACCTTTTATTCGGCGATATCATCGGAAAAGAAATCGGTATTATTGCAGATAAAATTCACGGAGAAATTAACCAAAACGTTGATGCTGAAATAACTTATTCAACTTATCGTGATATAGACTTGAACTTTAACGATAAAGTTAATGTTCTTCAAGGCGAATTGATTGCTAAAACACACAACGGTAAGGACGTAAACTTTAACAGTGAAGTTAATGTAAACAACGATTCATCATTAATCGTATACAGCGGAAGAAATGTTAATTTCAACTCTCC
Source organism: Candidatus Gastranaerophilus phascolarcticola (assembly GCA_001899335.1). Lineage (GTDB taxonomy): Bacteria > Cyanobacteriota > Vampirovibrionia > Gastranaerophilales > Gastranaerophilaceae > Gastranaerophilus > Gastranaerophilus phascolarcticola. Next base: position 8,724 of record MOYE01000004.1, on the reverse strand, counting down.
TGTTAATGTAACTGGCGGAACCGCTGAAGAAGATTATGCAATCCTTGCATTAATGGGTAATTCTGTAAATGCCGGCGAAGTGAACGCTGAAAACAGCATAATTTATACAAGTGCTAAAAATTCAGTGTTCAGTAACTTATCGCTTACTGATTCAACTTTGCAAATCGCACAGAACGGATTTACAGCCGATAACCTTTTATTATCAGGAAATTCTAACGTTTACCTGATGAATGGCGTTATTACTGATAACAATATTGGAAATTTAACAGTTGACGATGCCTCTGTGACAAATTTCTCAATTGATATTTCACCAAGAGACTGGACATCTGATAAAATTCTTGCCGGCGCTGTTACAACAAACGGTATTGGCGGAACCCTTAACGTCAGCGATTTCCAATTTATTAATAAATGCCCGATTGACAGACATGTTCCGCTGCAAATCTTTGATACTTCAAGACCTGGTTATGAAAATATTCTTTTCACCGCAACAGATAAAGAAATTCGTACGCCAATCGGTTACTACGGTCTTTTCCCTAGCGCTGCCGGAAACGGAATGTATAACGCATCTTTAACAAGATATGTTCCGGAAGTTTTCAGAGGGCAGGTCGCAACAATGTCAACTTGGCAAAATCAATTGACTATTAATAACCTCTTGTTCGATCACGTTCAAGAAATTAATATGCAATATTTGTCACAATCACAACCAAATAAATACGCGGCTCTTTATCCGCAATTTGCACCATATCAATATGATAAAAAAGACGGAAGCCTTTGGTTTAAACCTTTCGGTACAATTGAAAAATTGAATATGACACAAGGTTTGAATGTAAACAATACTTTCTACGGTGCATTAATCGGTGCAGACTTCCCGGCTATTGAGTTGAAGAGAGGTTGGACAATGCTTCCGACAGCTTATATCGGCTATACTGGTGCTCACCAATCTTATGACGGTGTTGGTATGTACCAAAACGGCGGTCAGGCTGGTGCTATGGCAACCTTTATGAAAAATGATTTCATCGGTTCCATTATGGCATTCGGCGGCGGCTATAGCAATAGAATGGATGTCGGCGGAGTTACTGACAATACGGGCAACTGGATTGCAGGTACCGCAGCGAAAGCGGCTTATAACTTCCATCCGTCAAAACATTTTATAATTCAACCTACAGTTTTGGCATCTTACACATATCTTGGTCAGCAAAACTGGCACTCAAATTACGGTGATATGAGTATGAGAGCTGAAATGCTTAACGGCGTAAACGTAGCTCCGGGTATTAACTTTATTTATGGACGTGAAACTTGGAGTATTTATGCAACTGTTCAATACTTCTATAATGTTCTCGGCTACACCGGCGGTCTTGCAGGTAATGACGTAGATTTACCGCATTTGAGAATGCGTCACGGATTTATCCAATACGGTATTGGTGCTACCAAAACCTGGAAAGACAGATTTAGCGGTTTCTTGCAAATCGTTATTAGAAACGGCGGCAGAACCGGGGTCGGATTTATGGGTGGTATAACATTTAAGTTATAATGCGTCAGCCGGTGCTCGCGGTGTTGGCTTGCGGGAGCAAGACAAGCAGGTGAGCACTACGATAGCGACGTTTCAGATTTGACGATTGCAACGCAATCGAAACAAATCTGTCAGGAGCGATTAATGCGTTAACGCGGGGCAATCATTTGATTGCCCCGTTTTTTATTCTTGCCCAAATTTTTTGTTGCCAAATGCCGACATAAGTGGTTATTAGCATTGTCAGTACAAAATAAAGATAAGTCGTTTGTACAGGGTTATAAATCCAATAGATATTGTGGTTTAAGCGTTCCTCTTGCGGAACGCCGTTCAACCACAGAAGAATTGCGGTTATTATGTACATAACCAGCAGGTGGTTTGCCATAATATGATATGTAACTTTCCCCATATCTTCAATAAATTTTACGTTTTTGATGTAAGGGTAAAATATTTTTACTGTGAATAATGACGCCCAAATTCCGGTAATACTTGTTATTACCGGTACGAAAAGCTGTTCGTCAAACCTTGCCCAAACGAGGACATAGCTCAAACCAATCCCGTGAACCGGGTCGAAATCCCTGTTGAACAGCCAAAGGATTGATTGCAAAATTATTACGGCACCAAACCATTTTGGTGTAAAAATATCGTGGTTATCTTTTATGTAATGTGTGTAAAAATATCCCAGATACACAAAAAACATTGAAAACATTATTCGTATCAACACCAGCATTAGCGGTGTTACTTCAAAAATTTTGCAAAACGGTATTGCCAGTATGCCGACAAGTGTAAAAAATATGAGATGAACGAATTTATTAGTAGTTATTTTATTTAGAAGTTTGAAAACCAGAAGGAACGAAATCATCGTCATAAAGAGTTGCGTAACGAACCACATCGGGCAGGAGAGGTCAAATTGGTGCCCGTTCAAAAACGGAGTTATAAAAAAGTTTTTGAAACTAAGAGGCATGCCCCAAAATTTGCCGGTTAGTTTTGCGATTAAACAAGTTACACCAAGGTAAAAAAGATTATATAGAAAATACGGAACCAACAAAGTTTTAATTCGTCTGCCTATAAAGGTTTTGACATCATAAAGATATTTGTCTTTGAAAAGGCAGCCGGAAATGAAGAAAAACAATGCGAGCTGGAATGAATAAGGTGTGAACATGCCAAGAAGTGAAAATTCCAAATGCCCTGAAACAACCAGCAAAATTGCGAGCGCTTTTAGAATATTTATCTCGTTTGAAAAGACTTTATCCATACGTTCATATTAACACAAAAGAGAAATTAGCAAGTTGGCGTGATAGCTATTTTTAAACAACCTTCAGGTTTTTCTTCAAAAAGTCTGTACGCATCAAGAATTCTATCCAAACTGAAAGTGTGGGTTATTAGAAAATCAGTCGAAATTTTCTTTTCTTCAATCAGTTTGACCAGTAAATCACATTTGTTTGCGTCCACGCCGCCGGTTTTAAATGTCAAATTTTTCCCGTACATTTGAGGCAGCGGAAGAATTTGGTTTTCTTCATACATAGCGACAACGCCGACAATTGCATTAGGACGTGCAATTGTCCAGGCAAGCTGAAAAGTTTCGCTTGTTCCGGCACATTCAATTACGCCGTCTGCATTAGTTATATCGCAGGTTTCGGGTGTGAATACCTCATCCGCAAGTCCTTGTTCCTGGGCGATTTTAAGTCTTGTTTTGTCAATATCTATTGCGATTATTTTCCCCGCGCCCATATATTTAGCGCACATCATAGCGCATAAACCCACAGGTCCTGCGCCAATTACAGCAATAGTGTCACCCTTTTGAATTTCGCACATCTCTGCGCCAAAATAACCGCTTGCAAGAATATCACCCACAAAAAGCGCATTTTCATAGCTTACGCTATCCGGCAGTTTTGTAAGCCCGTTATCAGCATAAGGAACTCTGACGTATTCTGCCTGACAACCGTCAATCCTGCAGCCAAGTTCCCAACCGCCGTTTATACAGTTGTTTACCCAGCCGCGTTTGCAAAAATAACATTCCCCGCAAAAGGTTTCGCAATTTGCGCTTACTCTGTCGCCAACGGAAACTTTTTTAACATCGTCTCCTATCGCAACAACTTCCCCCACAAATTCGTGCCCAAGAACAATATCGCTCTTTGCGCGAGGAACAAAACCTTTTATTATATGCAAGTCGCTTGTACATATTGAAGATAGCGTAACTTTTACAATCGCGTCTTTTGGATTTAAAATCTCCGGCATCCTGCGTTCGCCATAATGTATTCCGTTGTTATAAATCAATGCTTTCATATTTAAAATATTAGCACAGTGGCTAATATTTTCTCAATAGTAAAAATGATATATTTTTTTTAGCTATGAAGTATGTTTTGGTTTTAGCATTATTAATATTTTTAAGTGTGCCGGCATGGGCAAAACATTTGCATAAAGAATCTGTATATCAAATGCATTGGTGTTCAGCCAATCGCGGTTTGACGGAATATATTCTTGACGACAAAACCCGTATAGATTGTCTGACGCAAACCCATGCAATAGAATTTGATTTTGCTAACAAATGGGCTGAAAGCATCGGACAATCACTTTATTACGGATTAAAGACCCAAAGGACTCCGGGTATTGTACTAATTATCGAAAATCCTGAAAAAGACGGAAAATATGTTAAACGTTTGGAGCAGGTAGCTAATAAATTCGGTATAACATATTGGTTAATGTATTCCGCCGAGTTGGATTAGGGTTATCTTCTTTCGGTAATTGAATCTATAACCAAACCGAGGAATGAGAGTAAGAGCGAGCCAAGCAGAGCGCTCCAGAACCCGTCTATCGCAACCCCCGGCGCGAAGTATCCCGCAAGCAGGAATAACAGAGCGTTAATGATAAAACCAAATAATCCTAATGTTAAAAGGTTTATTGGAAGTGTGATAAATGTAACCAGCGGGCGGATAAAAATGTTAATTAATGCCATAATTACACAAATTAGCAATGCACTTTGCAGGCTTCCGACTTCAATACCCGGCACAAGCCAGCCTACAAACATAACAGCCAGTGCGTATAAAATCCATCTTAAAAGTAAAATCATAGTATTTTCCTTTCTTTATTGTTCACACGGATTGCAAGGATTTTCCTGCTTACAAATATCTAAGTTTTCGCAAAGTATAATCTTTATTGCCTCGCCCTCTTTTGCATGATATTTTAACCCCGGAGTTAAAAGTCCTGTAATAAGTCCGACCGTACATCCTACAGGTATACCTATTGCAAAACCAGTGCCAAGTTTTGCGGGGTTTGGAATAAATGCAAACCCTGTACCTGCACCTGCACCTACAACACCAAGTCCGACTGTATAAGCCGCAAGTTTTCCGGCAGTGTGCCACGGACCCTCTTTTAACGAACCGTCTTTTGTTAAAGGCTGTGCTGACATGGCGATAACACTTCCGTCAGGTAAGATAAGACATTCAAAATTCAAATATACTCTTGCGTTTTTATTTGGAAATCTTTGTTTTTCTATTTTAATAACTGTTGCGACAATTTTAGAACAAGCCGGAATTAAAAGGGTTCCCTCCTGGGTATAGATTTCTTCCGGAACACTAAAATTTATTCTGTCACCGGCTTTTGCACATTCAGACCAAAATTTACAGGTAAAATATGCTTTTAATGCATTCCCTTTGCAAATTATGTTTCTAAGGTTAGTTATTATAACCTGATTACAGGTTGCGCCTTTCTCGTCAAACATATGTTCGCAGCATTGAACCTGTTCACCTTCCTGCAGGCACGGAACACATCCTTCCGCAGCATACGCGCCAGGCGTCAAAAGTATGATAAATGTATACAATAAAGCCAACAGTTTTCTCATATTATAGTTTTTATACGAAATCGAAATTTTAACCATAGTATTTTGGGCTATTAAAAAATCATTCTTTTATTTATTCGTTTGGCTAATTAAATCCTTGTACGTAGTCTTTATAATACAAATAAGGGATTATGCGCGTTTTCCTGTTGGAGGTATTTAAAAAAGGAGGATATCATTATGTCAGTTGCTCAATATGCAAAAGTAGCTGTTATCGGTCGTTCAGGTGCCAGACAAATTACTCAAAATTATGCTACGCTTATTCGTCCAAATGAACAGTATCGCAATGCTGTTTTAAGACTTTCGACAGCAGCTATAGCTCATTTTACCCAAAATAACAACACCGGAGGACGCCGCCCTTCGTTCCGCGAAATCCCGGGCGGTCCGTTTAATAATGCCGGCGGAGCTATCGTATTACATTAAAAAGTATGAAAGGATTTATTGATATGCCAAAATGGAAATACAAATTATTAATTAAAAATACTTTAGACAGACCTTTAAAACTCGATAGTTTGCGCATACCTTACGGCAAAAAAGAAGATGTCTCCGCGAATATTCCGGCAAAGAGCGAGGGTATATGTGCGGTTTATTCACCTGCGGGTAAGCCGGTAGGACTCGAGTTCTATGCCACATTCTCGGATGTACATAAACCGGATGAAGATCCATACGGTTCTTTTACAGTTTATGTTGACATGCCTTACTGGAAACATGCCAACAAAGGTACGTGTACAACAACCGGTATAATGAAAGTTGACGGGTTCCAAAAAGTTCCGGACGGAAACCACGATTTTGAAAATTCGGTCATTGTAACAACTACGATTTAAGAAAGGAGGCTGTATGCTTGACTTAAAATGGAATGACGTTCAGCCCTTACGGGTAATAAACGATTCGTTTATTGTCGAAAATTATATCCCAAAAGAGAATGTGCATACTTCTGAAATTATAATCGGACGTACCGATATAATGGAAATTCCGATGAAAAAGTGGGAACAGATTAAGGACCCCGTACTTCCTGACGGATATTCCAAAAAGGCTTTTGCGAAATCTTATTTTACTACCGCAATATATTTTCTAAAACGAGTTGGAGGATTGTCGCTGGTCGCCAACAAATCGTTTCGGGAAACAATTGATATAAGCCATACGTCATCTTTCAGAAGCTCGCAAACAACAAGTTTACGTATTGAAAATACTATCGAAGCTACAGGCAATGCTGAAATAGGTTCCTTACGTGATATGCTCACGACAACCTACAGTATTGATAGAATGGAAGAATACTATAAAGAAAATCGTACCACGAATACTAAGGAGGTTTACTATGAATCTACACCTTATGCACGTGAAATAGTTTTTCTTGATTTGGTGAAAATTGTCGCCCTGTACCGTAAAGATGTAAAAGGCAATACGTCACTATTAGCGTTTGATGACTTTTTGGTTGGAACGTATGAAAAAGCCTATGATGCACCGCACGAAGATATTTGATGGTGGATAGGCAAAAGAGCAGGTTCAATCCTGCTCTTTTTATTTATGATATGATTTTCAACATGGAACATAAAAGAAAAGTTAATTTTAAAAAACTTAAAGAATTTGGTTTTTTACCAATGGGCAAAGAATACATTTATAACGCGGATTTGTTTGAAGGACAGTTTAGTTTAAAAGTTATTGTTTCAGCTCAAGGACATTTGACGACAAAAGTTGTAGACAAGTCGTCCGAAGAACCATATACACTTCATTTACTTGATGGTGTCAGCGGTTCCTTTGTTGGAAAAATTAAAGAAGAATATGATACGATACTTCAGAATATTTATGAAAGATGTTTTGAGAAAGATGTCTTTAAATCTGAATATACAAAAAAGGTAATTGAATTTGCACGTAAAGAGTATGGAGATGAATTAGAATTTTTGTGGGAGAAGTTTTCGGATAATGCTGTTTTGCGGCGTAAAGATACTTGTAAATGGTATGCTGCAATATTGACTGTGGCAGCTGAAAAATTTGGCTTAGGCGGTGCAGAAAAAGTAGAAGTAATCGACTTACGAATGCCGCCTGAAGAATTATTAAAACTTGTAGATAATAAAAAATATTTCCCTGGCTATCATATGAATAAAAAGCACTGGTTAACGATAATATTGAATGGTTCTGTGCCTATAAAGGAAATATTTGAACGTATAAGAGTTAGTTATGAATTGGCTAAAAAATAAAAAGCGGGCTTAACACCCGCTCTTTATATTGAAAAACTCCCCAGGTTGGACTCGAACCAACAGCCTACCGGTTAACAGCCGGTTGCTCCGCCATTGAGCTACTGAGGAATCTCTCTATACTTTTATACTACAACAAACATTTTTTTTGTAAAGACCCTTTTATTAATTTATTGTTAATTTTTTTATTTTTATAATCGCTTATTATATAATATTATTGTATAAAGGAGAATTTTATGGAAAATAACGACAAAAACAATCTTGTACCTAGAAATACCAGTAACCCGGCGTTCAATCCCGAGTTCCTCGTTGAAGAAAGAGTTCTTGATGGAGAGCCAATGACTGTTAGCGGTACTATTAACAAAACTGCTATAAGTTTATTCCTTGTTTTTATCGCTGCTGCTTTTACTTGGAGCCTAGCTGCTAAAGGTTATATGGACATGGCTCATTCCCTTACAGTTGTTTCGCTTATTGTTGCGGCTGTTATGGGGTTTGTTATAATTTTCAAACGACAATCACCGGTTATTCAATATCTTGTTCCGATCTATGCGTTGTTTGAAGGCGCGTTTCTCGGCGGAGTTTCTTTTATGTTTGAAACCTCATTTCCGGGAATAGTTCAAACAGCTATTAAAGCTACACTTTTATGTGTGGCGGTTATGCTTATACTTTTTAAGACCGGTTTGGTTAAGGTTACGGAAAAATTTCGCACAGGTATAATTATGTGTACGGCGACAATTGCCGGAATTTACTTAATTGACCTGCTTTTAAGCCTTTTTGGCATAAGAGTTCCGGCGATTAATGCGGCAACCCCATTGGGAATTGGGATTAGTTTAGTTATTGTTGCTATTGCGTCATTTAATTTATTGTTAGATTTTGATTTTATCTATGAGGCAAGTTCAAGATTAATGCCTAAACATATTGAATGGTATGGTGCATTTGGGCTAATGGTTACAATTGTTTGGTTGTATATTGAAATCTTGAAACTACTTGCAAAAACGCAACGCAGACGTTAAAAGTAAAGCCCCCTTTTGGGGGCTTTACTTTTACTTAAAAATAGTGCATAATGAATTAAGAAAGGATAGAGACTATGAACAAGAAAAATGTATTACCACATGCAGGGGGGGGGGGGCGTGCTCAACAGGCCTTCACAATGGCGGAGATACTTTTATCCCTCACAATTATCGGCGTAG
>MOYE01000003.1:46239-298521 GCA_001899335.1 Candidatus Gastranaerophilus phascolarcticola | reverse complement strand
AACACTTCAGTTTCATATATTGGTGCATATACAAAAGGATCAGCGCCTGTAAGTGAAGAGATTAAGGGTGTTACGGCGTTTATGGAGCAGGATGCGACCGGCAGATACATAAATATTACGATGGAAGATGCCAGTGGCAATTTGACAACATATTCATTGACAACAAGCACGGTAACCGATGATGATGCATACAATGATGCAATGAATCAATATGAATATGACAAAGCTCAATANNGAAATGGATGCCGTTACCAAGGTAATCGAAAAGAACGTTGAATCCTCTTTCAAAACTTTTGGTTAATAAAAAAGACTCATCAACTGATGAGTCTTTTTTATGGAGCGGGAGACGAGGCTCGAACTCGCGACATCCTCCTTGGCAAGGAGGCATTCTACCACTGAATTACCCCCGCATCGGGTACTCTTTTATAATACATGCTGAAAAATAAATTGCAAGCACTTTTTTTAATTTTTTTCTAAACGTACCCCTGACTTGGTTATTTGATTTTGTCTTCAACCATTATCAAATGCCAGCCAAATTGTGTTTTAACCGGTTCTGTAACTTTACCGACTTGTGCATTAAATGCTGCGTTTTCAAATTCCGGTACCATTTGTCCTCTGCCAAAGTAACCTAAGCTGCCACCGTTTCGTCCTGACGGGCATTTTGAATATTTTTGTGCGTAGTAATCAAAGCTGCCGCCCTCGTCTATATCTGTTTTAATTTTGGTTGCTTGAGCTTTTGTGTCTACCAAAATATGTTTTGCCTTAACCATGTTGTAATCTTCGGCAAACGCACAGCCGCAAAGCACTAGAAGTGCTGAAAATAATGCTAAAAGTTTTTTCATATTTTACTCCTTAATGTAGTTCTTAATCTGGTTTCTGCCATGCTCTTTTGCATAATAAAGAGCCTCGTCGGCGAATGCAAAGAGTTCGGTTGCATCTTCGCAATCATCGAGATTTGAGGCGTAACCAACGCTTATTGTGACTTTTAGTTCCTGATTTTTGAATTTAAAATTATTCTTCTCAACTTTTTCGCGCAGCCTTTCCAGCGGAATTTGTGCGCTTTGGGCGTTCGTTTCGGTTAAGATTATAACAAACTCTTCGCCGCCGTATCTGAATACTATATCCGTTTTGCGGAAACTGTCATTCAAAAGAAAAGCTACTTCTTTAAGAATTTTATCGCCGCAAAGGTGACCATAGGTGTCATTAATATGTTTAAAAAAGTCGATATCAACTATCGCAAATGTTAAATCGTTTTTATAGCGCACTGCACGCAAAAACTCTCTATCAGCAGTGTTCTCAAAATGTCTTCTGTTGAAAAGACCGGTCAGAGCATCTGTAATGCTTAATTCTTTGGTTTTTGTGTACATGAAATTTATTTTCCGGATTACATCCAGTTTATTGTCTTCAGGAACATCGAAATTCTCAATAATGCTCTGAATATTTTGCTGGATTTCGTCTAGAACTTCATCGGAAAAATTAAAGTTGTCAAAAGTCTCTTCTTTCATTACCATATTGACTCCTTGAAAGTTAGTATAGCATAAACTAATATTTTTGACTTTAAATTTATAATCATTAATCTATTTAGAGGATACCAAAGAAATAAATTATGATAAAATAAAAAGTGTAGATTAAGACTTGGCGGGATAGTAGAGATATGTTTTCAGGTTTTATCCAAAATTTATTAAATACAGGCGGACAGAGCGCGGCGATGCAAAGGGCGGCGCAAATGAACGCGAATTTAAACAGGCTTTACCCGCAGGCGCAGGTTAATCCGGCACCTTTAACCAATTCTGATTTGCCAAGCATGCCTAAATCATTTAACGAAGCATTACAAACTTCCATGCCACAGTCGGTTAATTTTGGGCAGCTTTTGTTAAACCCTAAGGTTAAGAAAGTTAATGCGACTTTAAGTACACCGCTCAATCCTTATGCGGCAGATGATGCTTATGCCGAAATTGAGGCTGTACAAAGAAATAATCTGAATAAAAGCATAGAAGAGATAAATAATGTCAGTGCCATGCCGGCAGGTAGAAATCAACTTGTAGGGTTGATTTCGCAAATTTGTAACAAGCATGGTGTTGACGAAAAACTTGTGAATGCTTTAATTCGTCAGGAATCAAATTACAATCCGAAAGCAACATCTAAAGCGGGTGCAATGGGATTGATGCAATTAATGCCTGCAACAGCGAAGAGTTTGGGGGTTAAAGACCCGTATAATTCTGTTCAGAATATTGACGGGGGCGTGAGATATTTGAAATCCATGCTCAATAAATACAACGGTAACATAATTTTGGCTCTTGCGGCTTACAATGCCGGTCCGGGGGCTGTTGATAAATACGATGGTGTTCCGCCATATAAGGAAACCCAGCAGTACGTTAGAAATGTCCTTGCAAACTATTTGTAATTTTGCTACAATATCCTTATCAACATTATAAAGGGGATATTTAATGAAATTTTCATCATCGTTTAAAGTAGGACTTTTAGCTTTTATATCGCTGGTATTATTACTTGGCGTAGTGATAAGGGTTAAGGGACGTACTTTCTCTAATGCAGACAGGGTTGAAGTCCGTTTTAAGGATGTTAACGGCATGCGTCCGGGTTCAGCTGTTCAAATGATGGGGATGAGAGTCGGACAGGTTGAAGAGATTGAACCTGTTATTTCTGAAGATGAAAATTACGTTAAAGTTAAATTCGTTATCACTGATTCTGATGTCTCAATCCCTAAGGCGTCTGCGCTTTCTATTCAACAATCAGGCTTAATCGGAGAGCTTTTCCTTGAAATTACGCCGCCTAAGACAAGAACTGTTTATCTCCCTATGGTTACAAAAGATATTCTTTATAAAGACGATGTAGTTAAAATGAAACTTGACGACAAAATATATGACGTTGGTAAAATCAAAGATATTAAAGTCGTCTCAAGCGATTTAGTTCCATATTACTTACGCGAAATTGTAACTTCAAACTACGCGTATAAGGTTGATTACGTTGTAGATCTTCCGGGATTAATTTTGCCTGAATTTATGAAGGGTAAATTACTTGTTGAAAGAAATAATCCTAACTCTATGTTGATTTCAACTCTTGATGATGTAGTGCTTCCATATCCGAGCCAGGAGACGCCATATACGATTATTGAGCCGATGAGGATAGCAGACTTCATGGAATGGCAATATCGTGCCGCAGAGGGGCTTACAGAGACCAATAAAAAGGTTAATGAATTATTGTCTAACGAACTTATTGCAGAACTTCAGAAATCTGTCGGAAATATTAACTCTTTAACTTCGGATGCAAGCGGTGTTTTGGCTAAGTTGAATGTATTTATGGAAGAGGATTTGGATAACTTAATTAAAATTGCCGACGCTGCAACGAAAGATTTTCACCAGCTTTCTGATAATTTAAGCACCCTTTTAAAGGACGAAGATGTTAAAAAAGCTGTCTTTGAAACCGCAAATTCATTTAATTCAATTTCTAAAAATATTGATACTCTGTTTGGTGATGATGTTTCTTCTCAAAAGCTGGCGGCTGACTTCAGAGCTATTATTTCTAATATGAACGAAATAAGTGCTTTTGTTGAGACAATGACTAAAGACGACAAACTTAAAGGCAGTATCACTTCATCAATTAAAAACCTGAATAACGCGATGTTAGATATTTCAACTACTTTAGCACCGCTGAACAATGTAAATTGCGAGAATAAAACTGAAATTCAGGCTATGATTGACGATGCAACGGCTACAACAGCTAATTTAAGAAAATTCTCTGAAAAATTGAATAAGAGATTTTTACTTTTCAGATTGATGTTTTAGGATTGAGTAATGAAAACCGAGATAACAAAATTCCACTATAACAGAGCAAACAAAATTCCTGGATATATGAAGAGTTTGCTGAAATTTGCATCGTATTTTTATGATGCGGTAACTATAGTAAGAAATTTTCTTTATGACAAATACATTTTGCCGATAGAATGTGTTAATGCAAAAGTTATTTCTGTAGGGAATTTGACAACCGGAGGGGTCGGTAAAACCCCTGTAGTGGCACAAATTGCTGATTATTATGCAAGCCAGTATGACGAAAGAGTTTGTATAATTTCCCGTGGCTACGGCGGTCATTTGGATAATAAAAATGTTAATGTAATCAAGCATGAAGGTGAGATTAAGTGCGATGCATATTATGCCGGTGATGAGCCTTACTGGCTTGCACAAAATACTCATCCGGAAGTTAGTGTGTTGACTTGCGCAGACAGGGTTAAGGCGGCTGAATACGCGGTTAATAATTTCCAAGTTACAAAAATTATTCTTGATGATGCTTTTCAGCACAGAAGAATAAACCGCGACGCTGATATAGTTCTAATCGACAGCGAAATGAAGTTCGGCAACGAGGGTTTGCTGCCCTACGGGCCGTTACGTGAGAACTTAAATGGCTTAAAACGTGCAGATTTAATTTATATTGTGAGCAAAAACACTGACCATAAAAAAGCTGAACAATACGCAAGAATTATGTCGAAGAAACTTGGCAAAGACGTTCGGGTTTGCCGTGTTGAGCCGGATGTTATTTATAACATCAAAACAAACGAGCCTTTAGATAAATCTAAACCGGTAACGGCACTTTGTGCAATCGGTCAGCCGGAGCAATTCATAAAATTCCTTTCGGATTGTAACGTAGAAAATATTGTGATATTTGAGGATCATTATACTTATACGCGCGAGGATATTGCGCAAATTAAGGGAAATATAGTAACAACTGAAAAAGACGCCGTTAAAATCCAACGATTTGGTTTCAACAACGTCTATGCTTTAAAGTTAAAAACTGTATTTGACCCAAAGGGATTATTAAAATAAGTCTTGCTCGACTCGCGTTTAACGGGTCTCCGGCTCTGCTCGTTTCGCTCTCGCGAACCGACACCAGCCTGCGCCCTCAGCTCGCTCGCGCTAAACTTCAATAAATAATCTTTGACCGACGATATTTTGTTTGCCGTTAATATAACCGGCAAAGTAACCGCCGCGGACTGGCTGGTTCTTGCCGTAGCTGTTAGAAATTGTATTTCCGTTATATGTTACAAACGGGTTATTATCATAAGGTGATGATGTTGATGTTCTAACCGGAGCTACCGCCGGAGTTTGCGCACTCGGAAGAAACGCACGAGTTAATAAATTCACAAGACCTGCCATATAACCTCTCTTCTGACATTATTTTAATGAACTTTTTTTCTTTGTCAAAATTATAACATATAATTTTTTAAAATTTAATATAACTTTATGAAAATCATCCTTTTTATGTAGTATAATAAGGAATATGGAAAACAAAAAGAATATTTTAATAGTAGGGAATACGATTTCAGCGGTTGCGCTGGTGAAAAAATTGCACAAACTTGATAATTGCGGCGAAATATTTGTGACCGGGTTCCGCGGTGGCATGCCGGATTACGTAAAAATGGTTGATATCAGAGACGAAAATGTTTCTGAACTTTTGGAATTTGCCTTGGAAAACTCAATTGATTTGACGATTGTAGTCTCTAATAAGGCTATAAAAGCCGACATAACCGGCTTTTTCAGCGCTAACGGACAAATGATTTTTGCACCTGATTTTGAAAGCGCAAAACAAATTATTGATGAGGCAGCAACAAAAAAATTCCTTTATAAGTTAAAAGTTCCGACTTCAAAGTTTGGAGTTTTTGAAAAAGCGCAATTGGCACAGGATTATATCAAAACCGCCAAATTCCCGCTTGTAATAAAATCTGCAGAACCTGCAAGTGAACGCGATTTGTTTGCATGCCCGACGATTTCTGTAGCAAACATAGCTATTAACGATTTATTCTTTAAGTCTGAAAACAAAATTCTTATTGAAGAATATGTTCCGGGGCATAAATTTACGTATTACGTAGTTACAGACGGCTACAAAGCGCTGCCGTTGGGAATTGTTTCAACATATAAGTTTTCGGATGAGGCGGACGGCGGCTATTTAACTAAGGGTTCTGCCGCAAGCATGCCGGATTTTAAGATTACAAAAGAAGACGAATCCAAAATAATGAAAGACATCGTTACGCGCCTTTTAAACGCGTTAGAAAATGCCGGACATCCTTATAGTGGTATTTTGGGATTTAAGTGCGTTAAATCGGACGAGAAAGTCTTTGTGGAAAGTATTTCAACTTTTATCGAAGATTCTGATGCACAAGTTTTATTAGATTCTCTTGAAGAAAATCCTATAACGCTATTTGAAGCCTGTGCAATGGGTGTTTTCGCCGATGATTACGAATTTATCAGAACAAATGAGCTTGCCTCTGTCTCTGTGACGCTGTTTTCGCGTTATGACGGAAAAGAAATGAAGGGTATTGAAAACCTTGATGAGCCTGATAACCTAAATCTTTGCGTTTCTGCTAAAACCCGTAAGGGAGCTATAGGAACGATTTCAGCATCTGCGAATACGCTTTCCCGTGCAAAAGGAAAACTCGCGGATGAGATTGCAAACCTCTCTTTTGAAGGCATGAAATATCGTAAAGATGTTATTTGTTAAAGAATTTCATGATTTTATCAAGCCAGCCTTCAGAGGATTCTTCACTGGAAAGCCCGTTAATTTTTGCTAATTTAGCTTTGATAACTTCATTTTCTGCAAGGTCATTGCTGTATTTCAAAAACTCGTTGTAACATTCACATGCCGCAGGAAAATTCTTCATTTTTTGATAAGCATTTGCCATTCTTTTTAAGCATTCAGTATTTTTGCTATCAATTTCAAGAAGTTTTTCCAAATAGTCAACGGCTGTTCTGTAGTCCCCGATTGATTCTCTGAAATCCGCAAGTTTCAAAAGCGCAGATTTATCTTTAGGGTCAAGTTTTGATAACTTTTCATAAAATTCCATTGCGTGGTTACGGTCGTTGTTTTCTTCCAATAAAATCGCTAATGTACTTACAACTTCTATACTTTCAGGGTTAGCCTTGTGGGCATGGAGAAATTCATTGATTGCAATATCTTTTTCGCCTCTCAAAAGGTGATATTTTGCCCAGGAAACCTGTTCGTTAAACTCATCGCCTTTGTTTTCGTAAATAAGTGCTTTCATCTGATAATAAAGCGGTGAATTTTTCTCTAATTCGTTATATTTTTCAATAAATTCAAACGCTTTGTCGTAATCCTCCTGCATAAAAGCAACTTGTGCTTTCAATATGTAAAGTTGAGGCTCTTTTTCGTATTTTTTCTCAACTTCTTCAATTAAGCCGATAGCAGTTTTTAGTTCTCCGAGTTCAAGGTAGCACTTGATTTTCAGAAGTTCGCTTTCAGTTATTTCAATTGCTTTTTCGTAGTCACCGTTTTTCAAATAAAGCTGTGCTAAGATTTCTTGTACACCGCGGTTATCAACGCCGTTTTTCATTGCCTGTTCAAGTGTTGAAATCCCTGCCGTAATAATGTTTTGGCGCAAATAAATGTTTGCCAGTTTAACGTATGCAGCCTCATTTTTTCTGTCGTGGTCAAGAATTTTTAAGTATTCGTCAATGGCTTTGTTGTCGTTTTTGATTAGTTCGTAAAGTCCCGCAACAGCAAAGCGTGTCAAAATAATTTCCTCTTCTTTGTCGGTATTTGCAATAGCTTTTTTGTAATCGTTTATTGCGTATTCGTACTGCTGTTCAAGGTTTTTCATGTTACCGCGGTATGTGTAATACTTGAACTTGTCTGTTGAATAGTAAATATCGCACAGCTGCTCATAAACCATTGTGTTTGTGGCATCGTATTCAAGGATTTTAGAGTAATATTCGGCAGCTGAAGTTTTGTCCCCAAGCATAAGGAAAAGATGTCCCAAACGTTCCATAATTCCTAAATCTTTGGGCATTTTTTCGTGAAGTTTTTTGTATTCCTCAAGTGCTAATTCATATTGTTCGTTTTCTTCGTATTGTTCTGCCAATTGTATGCTCATAAATATCCCCTTTTACTGTCCTTATTATATCCTAAAAACTAAAAATATACCATATCCCCTTAACGGGTAATAAAAAAGGCGGGATTGATAACCCCGCCTTTATACTTTATAGCCTTTAAATTATGCTTTCGCACCAGCTTTAGCGATAATTTCAGACTCAATGTTTCCAGGAACTTGTTCGTAGCATTGGAATTCCATAGAGAATGTACCACGACCTTGAGTGTTAGATCTCAAGTCTGTTGCGTAACCGAACATGTTTGCCAAAGGTACGATACCTCTAACGATTACGTTACCGGTGTTTCCTAAAGGTTCTTGACCTTCGATACGACCGCGGCGTCTTGAAATATCACCGATGATTGTACCTGTGAATTCATCCGGAATTTCGATTTCAACTTTCATCATTGGTTCAAGGATGCAAGGTCTAGCTTTTTTAGTACCTTCTTTGATTGCCATAGAACCAGCGATTTTGAACGCCATTTCAGAAGAGTCGACTTCGTGGTATGATCCATCGTAAAGTTCAACTTTAACGTCAATCATAGGATATCCTGCTAAGATACCGCCTTCAAGAGCTTCTTCCATACCTTTTCTTGCAGGTTCGATGTATTCTTTAGGAATAGCACCACCGACGATTTTGTTTTCAAATACAAATCCTGCGTTTTCTTCAGCTGGAGAAATTTTGATTTTAACGTGACCGTATTGACCTTTACCACCTGATTGACGAGCAAATTTAGAGTCTTGATCTGCTGTTCCGCGGATTGTTTCTCTGTATGCAACTTGTGGTTGACCAATGTTAGCTTCAACTTTAAATTCTCTAAGCATACGGTCTACGATGATATCTAAGTGAAGTTCACCCATACCGGAAATGATTGTTTGACCTGTTTCTGAGTCTGATTTAACTCTGAATGACGGATCTTCTTCAGCCAATTTTTGAAGAGCAATACCCATTTTGTCCTGGTCAGCTTTTGTTTTTGGCTCAATAGCAACAGAGATAACCGGTTCAGGGAATGTCATTTTTTCTAAGATAATAGGTGCTTTTTCGTCGCATAATGTGTCACCTGTTGTTGTATCTTTCAAACCAACAGCTGCACAGATGTCGCCTGCACATACTTCATCTTCTTCAGATCTTTGATCAGCGTACATACGAACGATACGTGAAATACGTTCTTTTTTGCCGTTTGTAGCGTTCAATACGTATGAACCTGAAGTTAATTTACCTGAATATATTCTCAAGAATGTTAAACGACCAACGAATGGGTCTGTCATAACTTTGAATGCAAGAGCAGAGAACGGTTCGTCATCTGATGAGTGACGTTCTACTTTTGAACCGTCTTCCAATTCACCCTCGATAGCTTTTACATCAACAGGTGATGGCATATAATCAACTACTGCGTTCAAGAGCAATTGAACACCTTTGTTTTTGAATGCTGTACCGCAGGTAACAGGAACAATTTTGTTGTCGCAAACTGCTTTTCTTAAAACTTTTTTCAATTCATCAACAGTGATTGTTGAAGGATCTTCAAAGAATTTTTCCATTAAAGTATCGTCTTCAGCAGCGATAGCTTCAACCATTGCATCGTGGTATTCTTGAGCTTTTTCAAGCATATCAGCAGGAATATCTTCTTCTCTGATATCTGTACCCAAGTCGTTTGTATAAATTTCAGCTTTCATTGTCATAAGGTCAATTAAGCCTGTGAATTTATCTTCTGAACCGATTGGCAATTGGATAGGTACTGCGTTAGCGCCTAATCTTGTTTTGATTTGGTCAACTACACGGTAGAAATCAGCACCGGTTCTGTCCATTTTGTTTACGAATACCATACGAGGAACTTCGTATCTGTTAGCTTGTCTCCAAACTGTTTCAGATTGTGATTGAACGCCGCCTACTGCGCAGAATACTGCAACAACGCCGTCTAATACACGCAATGAACGTTCTACTTCGATTGTGAAGTCAACGTGACCAGGGGTGTCGATAATGTTTATTTGGTGACCTTTCCAAGATGCTGTTACTGCAGCTGATTGGATTGTAATACCACGTTCTTTTTCTTGTTCCATAAAGTCGGTTACAGCTGCACCATCGTGTGTTTCACCGATTTTGTGAGTTTTACCTGTGTAAAACAAAATTCTTTCAGTTGTAGTGGTTTTACCGGCGTCAATGTGAGCGGCAATACCAATGTTTCTGATTTTCTCTAATGGAGTTTTTCTTGCCATTTTTGTTTTTTCCTTTTTCTTTTCTATATAATTACTATACGCTATTTACTTTTAGCCTTATTTTAATTATCACACAAAAAAGAATATTAGCAAGTAATGCTTTTTTATGCTAATATGTCATCTAACGGAGGATAATATGGCAAGAAAAGTTGAAGTTTATGCGGGAGCCTACGCCAGCGGAAAATCTGAAACCGCGCTAAATAGAGCCAGACAATATGCAAGAGCCGGAAAGGCGATTACGCTTGTGGATTTAGACACGGTTGAACCTGCTTATACGCTCCGCCCGATTGCAAAACAGCTGCAGGAAGAAGGTATAAATGTTATCGCGCAGCTTGATTATTTCGGGCTTGGCGAAGCCGGAAGCTATATTACACCTGCGCAGCAAAACTGTCTTGCCACTGACGGCGATATCATAATTGATGTCGGTTATGGGGCGTCAGGACTGGATATTCTTGATATCCTTAATAACATTGAAAAAGAAACAAACTTAGAAATATACCTTGTGGTTAATACTTCTAAGTTTGAAACCTGTAATGCTGATAATATCGTTGAATATATAACTTTTTCGGAGGGTATTGAAAAGAGGGATTGGAAACATTTTACCGGTATGATTTCAAATACTCACTTTGGTGATGATACAGTTAAAGATGATGTTGTGAGAGGTTATGAAATCTTAAAAAAGGCTTCCGAAAGAGTTAACATCCCTGTGAGAGCTATCGGTGTGGATAAGAAAATTGATTTTCCGCCGTTTTATGATGGTGTCGAAGTTTGGCTTTACGACCGCCTCATGCCGAACGCTCTTTGGTAAATCTTAGATATTATAATTGTAAGTTGTTTGTGCAATATTGTGATATTGAGTTTGCGCTTGTCTTTCTTGGTAGCAAGATTTTTGAACTACCGGAGTTGTATCGCAATCATATTTTACAGCAACAACATCAGCTGCAACTACTAACAAAAATAAAACATTCATTAATACGATAAATAAATTTTTCATAATTCCCAATCCTCATTTACTACTTACATTTCTATAAAGTATTTTAATACAAAAAAATTGCTTTACCAGCTTAATATTGAGTTAACATATCTTTACAATATGCCCAAAACCCTTGCCGTGCTATAATTGTAGGGTAATGAAAGATTTTTATCCTTATATAACCAATGACGGCTCTGTAGGGCTGTATAGTAAAGAATTTGATGATATATACCACTCTACATACGGTGCGTACGCAGAGGCGTGGGAAAAATTTGTATTGCCTGCCGACTTGGATTTTTATTTTAAAAACTACAAAGAAATAAATGTTTTAGATATTTGTTACGGAATCGGATACAATACAAAATCGCTTGTACAAAAATACTATAACGATACGATACATTCCGATAATATTAAACTGAATATTAAGGCTGTAGACACTGATAAAGAATTGATGTTTTTATCTCCGTTTTTTACATGCTGCGCAAAACGCAAACCTAAAGATGAAAATTTACCGACGGAAAAAGTAAAGCATCTTTCGTCAGATAAAATTGAGAAGCAATATGAATACGATAATTTTATAAATTTGATTTTGATTGAAAAGCTGGCACAGAAATTCCCTGATTTTTTGACTAAGGATTTTCTCAAAAAAGAATATTCCGCATTTTTCGATAAAATGAGCGTAAATTTATATAAAAATAGGATAGCTGACACCCCTTTGAGGGCTTTTAGCACGTTCTTACATAATATATATTATTTGAATATATCAACACGCTACAAAAAGGCTCTGAAAGCCCTTAAAATAGGCGCTTTTGATATCGACTATGCCTGTGATGATGCAAGAAAGGTTATTAAAGAAGATAATAAGATATATCAACTTATATTCTTGGACGCTTTTACACCTGTTAAGTGCCCTTGTCTGTGGTCGGTTGACTTCTTCAAGCTGCTTTATCAACGTCTTGATGACAACGGTCGTATTCTGACGTACTCAAATTCAGCACAGGTTAGAAACGCTTTTCAAGCTGCAGGATTTCACGTAGGAAAGATTTTTAACGAACGTGCCGGCAAGTATACAGGTACGATTGCCGTTAAAAACAGCTCTTTTATATATTACCCCCTTTCAGAATACGATTTAAGCCTTATGAAAACCCGGGCAGGTATATTTTATCGTGACGAAAATTTAAACGCGCTTAACGAGGCGATTATCGAGCGTCATAAAATTGAAGTGGAAAATAGTCCGCTTATCTCAAGTTCAAAGTTTATAAAAGAATACAGAAAGGAACATCAAAATGTATGATGTGGTTGTTGTAGGCGGCGGAACCGCCGGTGTTGCTGCTGCTTATACCGCGGCTAAGAATGGTTTGAAAACTCTTTTGGTCGAAAAGAAAATTCATCTTGGCGGCGCGATTACGTCTGGGCTGGTTTTGCCGGTTATGAACGCCGGAAAATCCGAAATTAATCGTGAATTTTTTGATGAACTTACCGAAAAAATGGCGCAACAAGGTGCGCAGATTGAGTTTGAGGGCAACAAAGGCTGGTTCAATCCCGAAGTTCTAAAAATCGTTTTAGATAAAATGCTCCTCTCTGTTGGCGTCGAAATCCGTTTTTTATCGTCCGTCTACAGCGTAGAGTTTGATTTCAACAAAAACATAAAAAAGCTATATCTACAGCAGGAACTCTTATCAGAATGTATCAACAAGAGATATTCAAATAATCCTGACGTGATAAGAAACCTTAGCCCAGATATGTTATTAGAATGTCTCGAGACGATACGTACTGATAATAATGAAAGCTCTTTGAATGAAAGATTATTGGAACCTATCGAAACGAGATACGTTATTGATGCAACAGGAAATTGTGATGTCGGAAAAATTTGCGGATGTAATTTTTTTGAAAATGAATTTCAACCTGTGACGTTAAGGTTTATTATGGGCGGGATTGATATGGAAAAGTTTGCAGAGTTTTTGCGCTCTGTAGATGATAACAGGGAGGTTTCGCCTGTTGAGTGCATAGGTGGAGAAGTGCATCTTTCTACGGCTTACACATGGGATAAGGCAAGTCCTTGGGCTTTGCGTCCAATCTTTGAAAAAGCAATAGCTGCAGGGGATTTGACTGAAGAAGACAGTAATTATTTCCAAGTTTTTACGGTCGCAGGATGCCCTGGTGCATTGGCGTTTAATTGCCCTAGAATTGCCAGAAATGTTGATATCACTAGCGTTCAGGATGTTTCTGCAGCTTTAATTGAGGCAAGAGGCAGCATTTTACGTCTTGCAGAGTTTTGTAAAAAATACCTCTCGGGGTTTGAAAAGGCTTACATATCAAACATCGCAGATGATTTAGGCATAAGGGTTTCGCGCAGAATTGAGGGAAAATATCTTTATACCGAGCGGGATTTAAAAGAGGGTAAACGCTTTGAAAATCCTGTATTAGAAGCCAATTATCCGATAGATGTACACAGTAGTGAAAAAGACGGTTCAACGCTTAAAAAAGTTGGATACTATCAGCTGCCAATAGAAAGCCTTATGGCGGCAGAAGTTAACAACCTGTTTGTCGTGGGACGCTGTATTAGTGCGGATTTTAAGGCACAGGCTGCGTTAAGAGTTCAGCAGTCTTGTTTTTCAATGGGTGAGGCTGTGGCAAAATATATTAATTCTTTAACTTAGAACGCAGAATTTCTGCGGCATTGAGCAGCGGATCTATCGTTGGAGAGTATGGCGGAGCATAGGTAAGGTCGTTTTTGCAAAATTCTTCAACTGTCATTCTGCTTAAAAGTGCTGTTGTGAGTGTATTAATTCTTTTGTCCGCGTCTCCGGCACCGACGGCTTGACCGCCTATAAGTCGTCCTGTTGCTTTATCTGCAATGAGTTTTAACGTTATGTTGCTAACATCGGGCATATAACCGACTTTATCATATTTAGTTACAGTGACGGAAACCGGCTCCATACCCTGTTCACGTGCGGTCTTCTCTGTCAAACCTGTCATTGAAATAGTTAAATCCAGACAGCGTGTTACGGCTGAAGCTAAAACCCCGTTAAATTCATCAAATTCGCCGCTCGCGTTAATTGCTGCGCATCTACCCTCTTTATTGGCGTTTGAACCCAGTGGAATCCAGGCTGCCGTATCATTAATAATAAGATTTTCTTCTACGCAATCGCCGCAAGCGTAAATATCCGGCAGGTTGGTCTCCATACGTGAATTTACTTTGATTGCCTTGGTAACTCCAAGTTCAATCCCTGCATCATAAGCAAGCTCTACGTTTGGTTTTACACCGGTAGCTACAACTACCATATCTGTTTCTAAGATTTGTCCGGAACTTAATTTCACACATGAAACCCCGTTTTCATCTCCGTTAAATTCTACAGCGCTTTCGCCGCGTATAATCTCAAAACGGCCTCTATTAATTGATGCAAGCTGTTCATACACAAGTTCACTTAAATCAGGATCAAGCATTGGCATAATATGGTTGGAATTTTCCACAAGCGTTACGTGCAAACCCCTTACAACAAAGGCTTCTAATAGTTCCATACCAATATAGCCGCCGCCTACAATAACAACTTTTTTAGAAAGTACCGCTTTTTCTTTAATATTAATGCCGTCCTCAATTTTTCTTAGCGTAAAAATGTTTGGCAGGTTAATATTTTTTATAGGCGGAATAAACGGTCTGGCGCCGGTTGCTATAATTAATTTATCATAACTGACAAGTTCAACCTGGTTATCGTTAAGATTGTGTACCAAAATTTGTTTAGTTGTAGGAACAAGTTTAATTACTTTATGTTGGAGATGGATTTTAACATCCTGTGCCTCAAATTCCTCCGGAGAGCGGACAAGAAGCATTCTGTAATCATCAAAATTCCCCTCAATATAGTACGGAAGCCCGCAGGATGAATAAGAAATATGCGTGTCATCCGTATAAACAACTATTTCATTATCTTTAGAAATTCTTCTTGCCTTGGCAGCGGCTTTGGCACCGGCGGCAACTGCACCAATAATAACAATTTTCATACAACAAGGGTAAAAGATATTTATATGTCTTTCTATTGCCTGTCCGAGCAATTTTCGCGATAGGAACATGAGCGAAAATTGGGAGCGGCGTATGAGACAGCGCAGCCACGTCCGGCTCGCGGTTCAGCGAGGCGGGAAGTGGCGGAGAACTGCTTTGCCTAAATTGCCGCCAAGGGACTTAATTTAATGTTGATTTAGATAAGAAAATTTGTTTCATAAGTGCACAGTAACAGTCATCTGTTCCGTTAAATTCATCTCGCGTTTCAATAAGATTTTTAATCTCTTTTGTTAAATCTAATTCGTTCATACCCATATCTCCTAATCACATTTAAGTTATCGGGAGCATGGAGTTAAAACTTTAATTTTTTACGTATCGCAATCTCAATATTTTCAAAAGCTAAGTGTTTGCTGCTTATTGCGTCGCTATCGGGTAGGAAATATTTCGTTATAAATGATGCCATATCAGCGTTATTGTCAGGGGTTGTGTATGGGAAAACAAGGCATTCCTCGCCGCCATCGAAGCCCTCATAACCATAAGCATCCAAGCCGCGGCTATCATAACGAAAATATTCGTCACGTTGAACCTCTCTCTTACTCATAAGACGCTCTTTAATGTTTGCTTTTATCGTTAAAATTTCATCAACAGAATCCCGTTTTGCAAAACATATAGCATCTTTTACTGTGTCAATACCCTGTGAATGCGCAACTATAGGACAAAAAAGTATATGTTTATCCTTTCCCAGCTGCCAGCCATAAGTCGAGTATTCTCCTACTTTAGTGAACGAATCGCCGCTGCCTACAAGGTCATCTAATACAATAAATGTTGAATTAGCAGGATATTTGTTTAATGCCATGACATTCTCAACTGTTAAAATTTTATTATCAGCAATATTGTTTTGTCTCGCGAACATTCGTGTTATTAAGCCGTAACTTTTATTTGTACCGCATTCATCTGAAATTATCAGGTACATATTTTTGGCAGATAAATTGTTGCTTTGCATATATTCGTCAATTTGTGATTTTATAACTTTCAGGTTTTCAAGTATTCGTTGTTTTGAATATACATCCAGCTTGCTCTCAAAGAAATCTGCCATATTATTGCGCATTATCATATATTGTTTGTCACCTTTAGCAAAGTGATGCGCTGCGGTTTCAATAGTAACCTTTATATGCTCTTTTGATTCAGGAGCGCACGGCGCCATTTGTTTTAAAATAGTTTTACGTGTCGGAGGGGCGTCTACTCTCAATGTCTCAAACTCTAAACCCAAAGTTTTCATTGCTTTGGTAATTTTTCTGTTTAAACAAGCGTCTAATGCCTCTTCAAACGACAATTTCGGATTTTTATTCATAAGCTCTTTTAGCCTTAAAAGAACGGTCTTAGTCTTTTCTTTCAGCAAATTATCATCATTGTAAATATTTATGCCGTCGTCAAACCCATCTAAATTGATAAATTTAGTGTTAGGCTCAAGAGTTTTTAACCCGTTATGAATAGTGCTTTTGGTTATTAAATAAAGTTTATAGGGATTTTGTGAACTGGTTTTAATAAGTCTTTTTTTAGTTTTGAAATACTCAAAATCATTATTTATTCCGCCATTTTTATGTATTGAGCGAATCCCTTTTTCATCAAGCATTTTCGATAAACGCGGAAAACAAGAGTAACTTGCCCACTGTGTAAGACGCTGCATAACAGTAAGAACATCCTTTTCGTTGGTTTCAGGTACCTCTTTCAAAAGGTTTTGTATAGCATTTTCGAGTTTCTCCGGCGTAAATGTCATTAAATTTCTCTCTATTTTTTCATAAATTGTATTAATGAAATCTTTAAATATTTTATCCGAGATTTCAGCGTCAAATTTACTTTCAAAAATATCAGGTTTGAACACCCCGGGAAGTTTTATTCCCGTGAAATTTAGCTTATAATTGGCACTTGTATTTGCTATCGGGGTTATGCCAAGGTACATCTTACTCATCCCTCTTAAACATCTTGTGAATTACTTTGGTTATAAATGTGGGCTTAGGCGGATCATAAACTCTTATTGCGTCTGTCAGCACGTGCTCTTTATCCGTGCCATATATGTCATAATAATAAGTTTCCTCCTCAATCACCGGTAATAAATCTGTTTTGTTTTTGATACATTTATCATTTGGTAAGAAAAATTTTGCCAGATAACCCGCAAGCGTAGAGTTATTGTCCGGCGCCATATATGGAAACGCTGTACACATTCCTGCATTCCCGTGTCCTCGTTCGCCAAAAACAGTTTGCGCGAGTTCGCTATCTTGTACAAATAACTCACTTGTTTTGCTATAGTCCTTGGTGTTTTCGGCAATTGTGATTATTGCATCAGAATTATTACGCCCTGATGTGGTGATAGAATTTTGTATATTATCAAGTCCCAGTTTTGTTGCCGTAATCGGGCAAAATAGAATATGTCTGTCCTTTGGCAGTGCTTTTGCCATAAACATATATTCGCCCATTTCCAGCATTGATGCGCCGGAACCTGCCAGGTCATCTAAAATAACAAAAGTTGAGCCCGGCGGATATTTGTTTGCCTCAAAAAATGTACAAATTCTAAGGTTTTTCTCCGCCGAAATCCCAAATAAATCAGCATTCATTTTGTTTATCAAATCAAAACTTTTAACCATACACGGCGGTAAATTTGATTTCACAAAGTATAAATTTTCGCGCGAAAGTCCTTTCTTTTCCAAAAATACATCAATATTTCTGTTAATCTCTTTAAGATTTTCAATGATTGACTGTTTAGAAAATACATTTAAGTTTTCATCATAGTATCTCGCGACCCTAAGGCATAAATCTTCAAATTCCTTACTGTCACCTGAATAATGTTTCGCAATAGACTCAATTGTCGACTTTAAAAGGCTTTTGGTCGGCATGTATGGACACATTTGATCTAGAATTACTGATTTGGTTGCAGGTGCATTATTCCGTAACGTTTTAAGGTTTACATTAGCCTCTCTCGCCGCCTCTTTAAATCTATGATTTAAAACATAACCAATCGCTTCGTCCAGCGTGCAATCCTTGCTTTTCCTTAGAATTTCCCGGGCTTTAATAAGAACGCGTTTTGCCGCCGGTTCGAGATTTCTGTCGTCAGAAATTAAGTTGACGCCATCGTTCCAACCCTCAAGATTAATAAATGATGTCCATAGAGGCCCCCCCCCCCNNCCCCCCCCCCCGGGCTGTACGCATAGCATTATTGGCAATATCGTTATTGTCTAATATGAATGCCGTGTTTGCTGAATAATCATCTTTTAATGGTAATATTTTTTTGTATTCATTAAAATATTTAAATATAGGGTTTAACTCGCCTAATTCCGAAATCTCTCCGATATTGTTGGCTATAAGTTTTTCCGATAATTTTGGTAATGATGAATAACTTGCCCACTGTGTAAGCCTTTGCAGCACGCATAAAACATCTTGTTCTGATGCCCCCGGAACCTCGTTTCTAATGTTAAAAATAATTCTGTTTAAATCTTTTTCCGTAAATACATGAAGTTTCTTTTCGAGTTTTGCATAGATATTTTCGACTACATTATCTATATTTGAATTAGATTTCATTCGCGCAATAGGGTTAACATCGTTATCCAACAGGGCGAAAATCCTTCTGAAATTTTTCCAGTCCGGCGTTTCGTCACTGTGCGGAAGCTGTATATCCGCACTCAAAAAGTTTTCTCCGTTACGATTTGAATAAAATGCGATTTCGCGTAAATTGTTACCGAACAGTTTTTTCATACTTTGGGCTTTTTCAACCGTCTTATCCCAGTTAAGATTTGGATTTCTTACAATACCGAATAATGAACGCGGTTCTATATTGCAATCCGTCAATTTAGACATAACTTCAAGCTGTCTGTCATTTAGCGTGTCTAAATCCATTATAAAAGTCTCTCTGTAATTCCAAAGTCCCATATCACTTTTTGAAAGGATAATAGGTTTTAGAATTTTTAACCTTTCCGGGTCAATTCCGAACATAAAAGTCATTGTTGAGCCAGGAAACCGTAATTTCCCGGATGCATCACGCTGCGATACTATTCCGTAAATATCTTCAAGCTCTTTAGGTTTGTAATATAAAAAACTTTCACAATAATCCATTGTGTAATCAAGAGAAAGAATTTTTTTTGCTGCAGCGCGGGCACGAGGGGTTAAAGATGCAAGATATTCCCGGTTGTTATTGTCTTTAATCTTTCTCATAAACTCGCAATAGCCTTTTACATATTCCTCGCTCATTTTTGGCTCATTTGAGGCAAATAATTTAACAAGTTTATCGTTATTCATTAATTCCGAGAGGGTATAACTACGAATAGGCATCCCGCCTCTAAATCCAGGAGTATTGTATTTCGGTTTTTGGGTAATACTGAAACTGTCTATGCGCATGTAAGGATTAAAAACGCTGAATAAAAATTTTTGCTATTAAAAAAGGCGGCGGGTTTACCCGCCGCCTTTTAGCTATGCCTGCTCTACGACAGCTTGTGCAGCTGCAAGACTTGCTTGCGGGATTCTGAACGGTGAGCAGGATACATAATCCAGACCAATTCTGTGGCAGAATTTAACTGAATCAGGATCGCCGCCGTGTTCACCGCAAACGCCGCCTAATAATTTAGGGTTAACTTTCTTACCTTTTTCCATTGACATTTCAACGAGCTGACCAACACCGTCAACATCAAGTGTTTCAAACGGGTTAGCCGGCAAGATTTTTTGTTCTACGTAGCGTTTGAGGAATTTACCTTCAGCATCATCACGTGAGTAACCAAATGTCATTTGAGTTAAGTCGTTTGTACCGAATGAGAAGAATTCAGCGTATTCAGCAATTTTATCAGCTGTTAATGCTGCACGAGGAATTTCAATCATAGTACCGAATTTGTACTCAACTTTAACGCCTTTTTCAAGCATTACGATTTCAGCAACTCTTTCAAGAATTTCTTTTGCAACTTTAAGCTCGTTTACGTGGCCGATTAAAGGAATCATAACGTAAGGTTTTACGTTTAATCCTTCTTTTTTTAAGTCACAAGCGGCTTCAAAGATTGCGCGAACTTGCATTTCGTTGATTTCAGGGTAAGTTAAGCCCAAACGGCAGCCTCTCAAGCCCATCATAGGGTTTGATTCAGACAAGCCTTCAACAACGTGAAGAAGTTCTTCTTTTTCTTTGTAGTCTTCGCCTTTAGCTTTTAATGTTGCAACTTCAGCGATTAAATCTTCTTTAGAAGGTAAGAATTCGTGAAGAGGCGGGTCTAACAAACGAACTGTCATAGGAAGTTCGCCTAATGCCTTGAACATTGCGTAGAAGTCAGAGTATTGCATAGGAAGAAGTTTGTCTAATGCTTCTCTACGAGCTTCCGGAGTACCTGCGATAATCATTTTTTGAACCCAAGGAAGTCTGTCCGGATCCATAAACATGTGTTCTGTACGGCAAAGTCCAACACCTTCAGCACCAAATTTAAGAGCGTTTTCAACGTCTTTTGGAGTATCTGCGTTAGCTTCAATTGTAAGTGTTTTAATTTCGTTAACCCATTTGAAGAAAGTTGTGAAATTATCATCAATTTGAGCTTCAGCAAGTTTAACAGCGCCAGCCATAACAACACCTGTGCCGCCGTCAAGTGAAATAATATCATCTTTATGGTAGACAGTTCCGTCAAAGCCTGTTAAAGTTCCGTTTTCAAGGTCAATTTTGAGGTCTTCGCAACCGGAAACGCAAGGTTTACCCATACCTTTAGCAACAACTGCTGCGTGAGAAGTTGCACCTCCGCGCAGAGTTAAAACACCTTGTGCTGCAGCCATACCGTGAATATCATCAGGGCAGGTTTCAATACGAACAAGAATAACTTTTTCGCCAGCATTGCCGCGTTCTGCTGCTTCTTCGGTATCAAATACAATTTTACCAACAGCTGCGCCAGGAGATGCGTTTACACCTTTGCTGATAACGTGTGCATCAGCTGCAGCTTTCTTGTCAAAGCAAGGTAACAAGATTTGGTAAACTGAATAAGGGTCAACCAATTGGATAGCACGTTCTTTTGTGATAATGCCTTCTTTATGCATTTCAACGGCAATTCTAACAGCTGCTGCTGCGGTTCTTTTACCGTTACGGGTTTGTAAAATCCATAATTTACCGCGTTCAATTGTAAATTCCATATCTTGAACATCTTTGTAACCAAGTTCAAGTTTTTTCGCGATATCAACGTATTGTTTGTAAAGTTCAGGCATTTCGGTTTCGAGCATTGCGATAGGTTTCGGAGTTCTGATACCTGCAACAACGTCTTCACCTTGTGCGTTAGTTAAGTATTCACCATAGAATTTGTTTTCGCCTGTGTCAGGGTTACGAGTGAATGAAACACCTGTTGCACAGTCGTCACCCATATTACCGAATACCATTGTTTGAACGTTAACCGCAGTACCGAAGTTGTGGTCAATTTTGTTCATATTTCTGTAAGCAACGGCACGAGGAATGTTCCAAGAACGGAATACAGCTTCAATCGCTTCTTGCAATTGAACGTATGGGTCTTGAGGAAATTCTTTGCCTGTAACTTCTTTGATAACAGCTTTGTATACAGGGATTAAAGATTTCCAGCCTTCAGCAGAAACTTGCGTATCTTCTTTAACGCCTTCGCGTTCTTTAACTTTTTCTACTTCAGCTTCAAAATATTTTTGTCTGTCCATATCCCAAGCAACGGAACCGAACATAGTCAAAAATCTTCTATATGAGTCATAACAGAATCTAGGGTTGTTGGTTAATTTAACCATAGCTTCAACAGTTTCGTCGTTCAAGCCTAAGTTAAGGATAGTTTCCATCATACCAGGCATAGAAAGTCTAGCGCCGGAACGTACAGAAACTAAAAGAGGGTTTGTAGCATCACCGAATTTTTTACCTGTTTGATTTTCAACGTCTTTCAACGCGGTTTTAACTTCATCCATTAAACCTTCCGGCATTTTGTTGCCGTTGTTGATGTAGTTCATACAAGTTTCGGTTGTGATAGTCAATCCCGGTGGAACCGGCAAGCCTAAATTAGTCATTTCGGCTAAGTTAGCACCCTTTCCTCCAAGAAGGTTTCTCATAGTAGCGTCACCTTCGCGGAAAAGCCAAACTCTTTTTTCTGTCATAAATAGTTTCTCCTTACTTTAAAATGTTATATGTTTGTTTTCCCTGATGATAACATAAAAATAAGGATTTTTTAATTTTTGGTAAAGTTTTTATAAGTCTTGCAAGATATCAAGCAGAGAGGTGTGCTCTTTGATATTTGAACGACCGGTTAAATATTCAATTGTACTCATTATCGCTTTTTGTTCTTGTGCGCTATCTTTCCACGGATCCTGAACCACACCGAGCTTTCCGGCTTTTTCAGGTGCAACCTGACGTAAAATTTCAACAAATTCATCGTACGAGCAATCTTTTATTGGTTTGCCAACGATTGCTACGTGTTCTGGGCTGTTAATTTTGAATGTGTTCAACTTCGTGACGTAGTTTTCATACATCATAGCATAGTTATCGTAACTTATGCCTTTTAAATCGCCTAAATCTTTTTGAACTAATTTTAAGATTTCTGCGTTAAATTTATTTTCAACGCTGCCATTTAGTTGCTTTTCTATCATAATAGCAAGACCTGACGGCTTCATTGTGTTTTCTTCAAAGAAATGAGCCTCAATAGTGTTCCTTTCAGCTTCCTGAACGCCCTTAAACACTTTATGGCAGGTTATAGTGCTGTCATCTCCGAAGTGTTGAGCGTGCTTTCTTAGAACCTGAAATTCTTCAACTGCTTGATTAAAATATTTGCTGTCGCGTGGAATATATGCTTCTACAATCTCATCAGGCTTGAATTTGTTGAGAGTTTTACTGTTAATCGGAAGATTTTCCAATGCGTCATTTAAAACAAGTTTTTTAGCTTTAACTTTTCCATTTTCGGCAAATTCTATGAGATGTTCAAGCGGTTTGCCGCTAGGTGTCGGGATTTGACGCTCGATTTTTGAAAGAATACCGTTTTCAAATTTGAAAACTTCTTGTTGTGCTTTTTTCGTTGCTCTTTGAATTGACGCCAATGTTCCTTCAGAGTTAAAGAATAATTTAGTTATATCATTCGGTGATTTACCGGCTTGAATTTCAAGCAGATTTTCGCCTTTTTTCTCCATTTTTACGCCAGCTTGTTGAAGTTCGGTCATAACTTCTGTAAGAGATTTATTCGGTTTTTTGATTAAACGGCTGATTCCTTTGCGCGCAAAAACTAATGGCGTAAGCGCAATCGCCGTTGGTACTGTTTCATTTAAAGTGGTTGGAGGCGTTGTAGTTGTGGTAGCCGCAGGTTTAACTTCTTTTACGCTTTCGCCAAAAATCTTTTTCGCAAATTTTTCTGCGTCTTTGCCGAGGTGACCGTGTTTTGCAGCGTAAAGTCCACCGAGAACAATCGCAGCGCTTGCCGTTAATCCTATCATCCATTTTGCCGCGTTAGATTTTTCCTCGTCTACAACATCATGCGTCGGGGGGGGGGGGATTGCTTAACAGGAGTTGACACAACGTTTTTATCGCTGTAAGGACGTAAATCTAACTGTTTTTGGATATCTACACTCATAAAAATACACCACTACTTTTACCTACATATAGGTATAAAGTTGTGGTGCATTCAATTATTGCCTTTTTTGTAAAGTTTTATTAATAGTAGCTCCTGACAAATTTTAAGCGGGTGTAATTAACACCCGCAAAATTTGAAACGTCGCTTATCAATTGTTTCGCCACCTGCTGTCATCACTCACGTGATGCCACCCGTGGCTACACCTGGCTTACGCGAAGTAGAACCCGTCGGCTTTCATTCTGTCGATAACTTCCTGTAATTCTTCGTCAGAGCATACAAATGAAAGTCTGAAATAACCCTCTCCGTGTGCGCCGAATGCGTTACCAGGAACGACTACAATACCGGATTTTTCAAGTAACTCTTCACAGAACGCAAATGCGTTATCGTATTTGCGCGGAATCGGAAGCCATAAGTAGAATGTTGTATGCGGTACGTGTTTTTCATCAATAGGCCAGCCGAGTTCTTTCAGACCTTTAACCATTATAGCCTGTTTTTTCTGATAGTTTTTGTTACCCTCAACGATGAAATCATCGCCCTCTTGTGAGTTCATAAGGTCGGCACAAGCGTATTGAAGTGCTTTAAAAATTCCGTTATCAATAGTTGATTTACCTTTGCCAAAACGTTGAACAATTGATGAATTTCCGCAAACCCAGCCTAATCTCCAGCCGGTTACGGCATAAGGTTTTGAGAATGAGAAAAATTCTATCGCAATATCTTTTGCACCGTTAAGTTCAAAAACGCTGAACGGTTTTTCTTTTTCGTCAAAATAAAGTTCTGAATACGCTGCGTCTGATACAAGCAAAATATTTTCCTTGCGGCAGAAGTCAACTACAGATTGAACGTATTCTCTTGTTGCGCTAACGCCTAGCGGGTTGTTAGGATAGTTAATTAAAACCATTTTAACTTTGTTTTTATCGTATCCGTCGCGTTCTAAATTAGCCATAACTTCTTCCATATTTGGCATATAGTTGTTTTCGCGTGTTAACGGAATAGGATAACCTTTGGCTCCTGAACATTTAATAAATTGCCAGTATGATGCGTAACAAGGGTCAGGACAAAGAATTATGTCTTTTTCAAACTCATTTTCTTTAGGTGTTGTGGCAAATCTGATAAGGTTTGCGATACCTTCTTTGGAACCGATAAGTGAGAAAATTTCTTTTTCCGGATCCATTTCCACGCCGAAACGTCTTTTCATCCATACAGAAATTGCGTCACGGAAAGGTTTTTCACCTTTTGGAATAGAATATGTATGAACTCCTGGTTTGGAGAGATATTCTGTAAGTCTGTTAATTACAAATTCCGGCGGATTAGCTGTAGGGGCACCCATAGACAATGAAATCGGTTTTCTGTTGCGCGCTGTAAGTTCCGGCGTCAAACGTGTTGTAATTTCTTTTAGCTTAAACATAATATATGTGTCAAGCGACATAATTTCATTGTTAAAAACTTTTTCTTCCAAGCATAGTGTGTTCATAATTTTATTCCTTATTTTTCTATAATTTTCATTGGGCCGTCAATAGAGGCGGTGACGAATTGTTTTGCATATTCATTGTCGGTATTGCACAGTTCTTGCGGTGTACCACGGAAAACAATTTTGCCGTCGTACAACATTATAACCTTATCTGCTGTTCTTTGTATAGTTGACATCTGGTGGGTTACAACAATTGAAGTCGCGCCGGTTTCGTTTCGCAGGCGCAGAATGTAGTCCTCAATAAGTGTTGATGCAATCGGGTCTAAGCCCGCTGTTGGTTCATCATAAAGGATTACTTTAGGCTCTGTAACAATCGCACGGGCAAAACTTACGCGTTTTTGCATCCCGCCCGAAAGCTCTGACGGAAAAAGGTTTTCAATACCTTTTAAACCTACAAGTCCTAATTTTTCGTTTACGATTTCACGGATTTCTTTTTCAGAGTGTTTTTTTCGCAAATCCTTGCGTTCGTGAAGCGCAAATGCGATATTATCATACACCGTTAAAGAGTCAAATAGCGCTGAATACTGAAATACAAAGGCAATATCCCCGTCAGAGGTGATAATTTCGCCGCTGTCTTTTTCTACGAGTCCGGAAATAAGTTTCAGAATAGTACTTTTACCGGAGCCGCTAAACCCGACTATTGCAAGGATTTCTCCGTCATTGACTTTGAACGAAACATCGTCAATAACTTTTTTCTCTCCAAACGCTTTTACTAAATTTTTTACTTCAATACTCATTTTATTTAATTATACCTCTAAAAGAAAAATGCGATTGCAAACAGCATATCAATTATAACAATTGCAACGAATGACCATACAACGGCACGTGTTGTTGCAATACCGACGCCTTTTGCACCGCCGCTCGCATGGTAGCCGAAAGAACAGCTTATAAGCGCAATTACAGCACCAAAACACACTGCTTTTGCGAGACATACAAACAAGTCTTTTGCAAAAATTCCTATCCAAATTGATTCAAAATATGTTCTGTAGCTAAGCCCTGCCGCCAAATCTGACGTTAGTGCACCCGCTAAAATTCCGAACAGTGACGAAATTATTACAACCAGCGGCATCATAATCATTCCCGACAAAACGCGCGGTAAAAACAGGTATCCGAACGGGTTAACTTTTAATGTATAAAGCGCATCAATTTGTTCTGTAACTCTCATTGTGGCAAGTTCTGATGCCAGTGACGAGCCAATCATGGAAATTATCGCAAAACCTGACATAATAACACCCAGTTCGCGTACGATTAAG
Source organism: Candidatus Gastranaerophilus phascolarcticola (assembly GCA_001899335.1). Lineage (GTDB taxonomy): Bacteria > Cyanobacteriota > Vampirovibrionia > Gastranaerophilales > Gastranaerophilaceae > Gastranaerophilus > Gastranaerophilus phascolarcticola. Next base: position 272,161 of record MOYE01000003.1, on the reverse strand, counting down.
ACCGCAACGAGTGCACCTACAAAGTTCCCACCGCCTTGTTTTACCATTTCCTGGGCTATTTGTGAAACAATAATTACACAAGTCATTCCGACAATCGAAAGCGTTATTGGCAGCGAACTTATCCCGAATCTTTCGCACTGGGTGATTAATTCTTTTCTGTCCAGTTCCCCACGGAAAAAGGACTTGATTACTTCAATCGAACTTGTGGTAATATTTCCCATTACCTCCATAAAATCAACCAAGTTAACCAAGATACTTTTGAATAGTTTATATGTAACAGTCTGTTTTAATATATGCCTAATCAATGCCATGGTTTGATTTTAACGTAAAAACATCCTTATTGCAATATTTGTAAATTGCAAGCAATCCCTCAAGCGTCAAATCCGGTAGGATATAGTCAAAACTTTCTCTCATATAGCCGTCAATGAATGTTGCGAATCCGCCGGTAGCAACAACAATAAATTCTTCAGGCGCGAGTTCTGCTTTAAATTTTTTAATCATTCCGTCAATCATGCAGGCGTTTCCGAGAACAATTCCGGACAAAATCGCATCCACCGTGTTGGTTGCAACCGCACGTTTTGGCGGATAAAGCTCAATTTTAGGGAGCTTGCTTGTCTTAGCATTGAGCGCGTTAAGCTGCATGTGCAGACCGGTTGTAATTAAACCGCCAATAAACTCTCTTTTTTCTGTAACGACTTCAAAAGTTGTAGCTGTTCCAAAGTCAACAACAATTGCGTTCTTGCCAAATTTCTCTAAAACCCCGACTGCGTTCGCAATCCTGTCAGCACCGACTTCCAAAGGGTTATCAAGTTTAATATCAAGGTTGCAAGGCGTCCGCGGGGAAACCACAATCGTTTCAAACCCGAACATTTTATCAAGTGCAAACTTAAACTTATAATCCAAATCTGTTACAACAGAGGCTACAATTGCGCCTTCAAGTTTGAATCCGGCAACATTTTCTTCAATTATCTTTAAATCACAAAAATTTGACGGCGCTCTAAATCGTTTGACCAATTCGTCACCGTCAAATATTCCAAATGTTATATTACTGTTTCCGATATCTATTACTAAAATCATAGCAAAGATATCTTAGCACAAAAAATAAATTTATTATATACCGCCGCAGTTATTTCCTTGACTACCAAAGGTTGATTTTACTGTATCAAGAAAATTAGCGCCATTTGGTGCAAAACTTGCTGTCATTCCGCCAGTTTGTTGTTCTTCAAGCGGTTTCCTTTTAGCTTCAGCTTTTGTCCATAATGAAACATTATCAGCTCCGCCCATTGCTCCGACTTCTGCCATAATTATCCTCCATGATAAATATTGTTTCTATACTCTATATATACTTATAAAGTTTTTCAGTTCTAAAGAATTGACAAATTTATCCGTCATTTTAACAATTCGTTACAATGGCTAAAGTTTTTATACGAAACGCCGATATGTTTTATATAAGGAGTTTGTAAATGAAAAAAATTACCCAAACCGGAAATGAACGCGTTAGCGTTAAATATATATTAAGAGGAGCAAAACGCCGCAGAGTTAAGGCGTTAGAAGCCGTAAGAGCTATAAACTCGGAGGCAGGTATTCAAGCTGGCTTATACGCCATTAAATAAGAAGAGATTTGTTGAGGTTCGCATAAGCGGACCTCAAATGTTATTTCCAAGGTTTTACCAAGAATTTTATTGCATCGCCTTTTATATGCTCTTTAAGAGCATTTTCGACTTCATCAAGTCCTATTTCAGCGGTGATTAATTTTTCGACATCAATCTGCCCTGATGCGATAAGTGAAAGTGATTGGCGGAAGTATTTCGGTGTGTAATGAAAAACGCTTAAAATATTAACGTCGCCATAGTGCATTTTTGCGGTATCAAGCGAAACTTTTTCGCCTCCCTTGCAGCCGCCGAAGAAATGTACTGTTCCGCCTTTTCTGACGCACGCAAAAGCCGTTTCCCACATCTGAGGCAGACCTATGCATTCAATCATTACATCTAAACCTTGCGGTGCATTCGCCGCTGTCTTAAACGCTTCACAAATATCATCGCGAATTTTTAAATCTATAACACCGTCAACACCGGCAAAATCAAGTGCTTTTTGAAGTTTCATCGGGTTGCGCGCTGCGGCATAAACTTTTGCGCCTTTCAGTTTTGCAAGCCGTGCAAACATTAAACCAATTGGTCCAAGCCCCAAAATCCCAACAGTGTCACCTGCTTGAATTTTAGTTCTTTCCACACCGTGAACAACATTGGCAAGAGGTTCGGCAAAAACGGCTTTATCAAAACTTAAACCGTCAGGCAAAAGTAAAGTATTTTTCTCAACAATTCGTTTTGGAACAATAATATACTGCGCGTATGCGCCGTTTAAAAGGTCAAGATTTTCACACAGGTTAAATTGTTCTTTCTGACAGAAAAAACACCCCCCGCAAGGCGCAGAGTTAGCTGAAACGACCCTGTCTCCTGGCTTAAATTTTGTTACGCCCGCTCCCACGGCTTCTACAATTCCCGAAAACTCGTGACCAAAGCCGGACGGAATTTTCTTTATCAATACCGGATGCCCGCGGCGATAAGTCTTTACGTCTGTTCCACAGGTAAGTGCAGACATTACTTTAACAAGGATTTCACCCTCCTTAGGGCTTGGCGTCTCAACCTCTTCATACCTGATATTTTCAGGTCCGTAGTACATTAATGCTTTCATATACATATCTTAACAAGAAATTTGATTTTAAACCGTATTTGTAAACAAATATTTCTTCCCGTAATATTACCATTTCTAATTCCTATAAAAAGGATTAATTATTAGAGCAAAGGTTTTTAAATATATTCAAAAGGAGAGAACTATGGAAACTAAAACCTTAAATGTTTTATTGGTCGAGGACCAGAAACTTATGCGAATAGGCTTAAAATCGCTGCTTGAGGAACATAAAAGTATTGATACAATCTATGAGGCGACAACAGCCAAAGAGGCAATTGAGAAATATAAACTTTTAAAGCCTGATGTTGTCTTAATGGATATAGGACTTCCGGATACTAACGGAATTGAGGCGACCAAAAAACTTATTGAATACAGTCAGGATTGCAAAGTTATAATTTTAACGTCACACTTGTCAGAGGAAGAAATTTTTTCATCACTTCACGCCGGTGCCAGAGCGTATGTAATGAAAGACGTTAACACAGATGTTTTAGAGATGATTATAAAAACAGTAAACGATGGCGCAATGTGGCTTGATCCTAAAATTGTACCTATTTTGCGCGAGAAAAATAGCGGTGTAATCCCGGCACGTAAAATGTCACGCGCTACATTCCGTGCACAGCACGCAAATCTTACACAGCGCGAATATGAGGTTTTAAAACTTGTCGTTGACGGTAAATCTAACCAGCAAATTGCGATAGCGTTAACGATTTCGGAGCACACAGCAAAAGCCCATGTTTGTAATATAATACAGAAACTAGTCGTAGATGACAGGACTCAAGCCGCAGTTAAAGCGTTGAAAGAAGGATTAGTATAAATATTTCTTAACAATAAGCGATATTTAGGCAATTCTGCAGCTTGATATACGTTATGGTTGTCGGGTGTGTAGACATGGCAATAAGCGCAATTAAAAATACGGCGAATAAAGTACAACAGGCATTCTATAACGCAATGCCAAATTTTGTTGCCGGTCAAAAAGCCGATAAGTTCTACAAAACCGCAGGAAGAGAGATATCTTCAGCCGAAAACCGTTTGATTTTAGGCGCAACCGCATTAATGTCACAACCGTTTATTGACTTCTACAACCGTACAATTGATGAGGATACAAGGCGTGTTGCCGTCTGCCGGACAATAGCCAAAATTATTGCAGGTACCGTAACAGGTTACGCTGTTCGTAAAGGTGCGATTAAGGGAATACAAATGTGTTCCAAACTTCCGGGTAAAGATGTTCCTAAATGGCAGACATTATTTACGCCAAAAGATGTTAAAAAAGTTGATACAGATGAGTTTAAACAGTATCAAAATGCCTTAGGAACCTTTATTTCTTTGGGTGTAATGCTGTTTACAAACTTCCTTATTGACGCCCCGTTAACCAAATTCCTTACAAATAAATTAAATGCTAAAGCATCGGGAGGTACTAAATGAGTTTAGATAAAGTACTTTCCAATTTGTATAAAAATTACGGTGAAAATCCTGGCAAAATGCTGCTTCATACCGGCACTGCCGGCTGGATTTTATCCTGTGCCGCACAGGTTATGGCGATTATTACAAACGACAAAATCGCGCCGGAACAAAAAACATTCCTGATTCCGCAGGAAATCGGCGACGGGTTAATTAATATTTTGTCGTTCTATATTCTGACTTCCTCCGTTAAAAATCTTGCGTCAAAAGCCGTTCTTAACGGTAAAATTGCCAACAAAGCAATTAAGGGTTATCTCGAAAAAAATAAATTAACTGATAAAATTGGCAAGATTGATTTTAATATTAAAAAGACCGAAAACTTTGCCGAAATAAAAGAAGATTTCAATGCGTTCAAAAACGGTGTAGATGTGTTGGCAAGCACAGCCGGTTCAATCCTTTCCTGCAACATTGTAACGCCTATTTTACGGAACGAATATGCAGCAAAGAAACAAGTTCAGGCAAATGAATACCTTGCAAAACGCAGAGAAGAAAAACCCGTAGCACAACAACCATATAACCGTATAACAATGCAGGGGTATCAGTCAATTTTAAAAAGTCCCGGAATGCGTGTTTAATTCCCTGTGAAAAAACTGATTGATAGTATGGCAGAAATAAATAGTAAAATTGCGCCTATTTTCATAAAATAATCAGTTTGATAAAAATTCTGATCATCAAGTTTTTTAACTATAAGTTTTGAGAAATCGTGTTTGCAATTTTCTTTTGTGCGTTCAAAAGAGGAATGCAAAAGCCTTTTAAAAAGGTACATGTCTTCTAAATCCTTACGTGCGAGAGGGTTTGAAATCGTCATTTTCTTAATTCTAATAGTTTCGTTGTCTTCAAGTTCGCTGTCAAGATAAGCAGATAGTTTTTTCTTAAAGTTTGCATACTCTTTTGTTGCAAAACGTTCGTTATCTTCATCCTCTGCAGCGGTTTCCACATCAATGAACGCAAAGTCATTGTATTCATCAAATGCTTTTAAATAAAGCTCTTTACAGTGCGGACAGGTCGCAAGGTGCTCTTCAATAATTTCTGTCAAGGCAGGATTGACCCTTCCTTTTAAATAAAAAGGTAGTATTGCCTGAATTTGTTTACACGTAATTTTGTTTTTCATAATAATTACCCCTATAAATATGCTTTTAAATTTTCTTGCAATTTATTCCGCGCTCTTGAAATTCGAGATTTGACGGTTCCAATGTTGCTGTTTGTTGCAAGCGCAATTTCCTCATAGGAAAGCCCCTCCAGTTCGCGCAAAATTATTACAACTCTGAACGCCTCGGGCAAATTTAATATCTCATATTTTATAATTTTATCCAATTCCGAGGAAAGACATATTTCGGGCGGTTTGCATTTTTTATCAATAAAAAAGTTTTTGATTGTCGCAAAAACACCGCTGTTTTCGTCCTCCTCAAGCGATATAACCTCGTAATCCTTTTTGTTTTTCCGCAAATCATCGTAAAAAACATTTGTTGCTATTTGGTTACTCCAACTTTTAAAATTTTTGGGGTTAGAGAGAGATTTAATATTTTTTGCGATTTTAAAAAGAGTTTCCTGCGTGAGGTCGTAAACGTTGTCTTTATTGCCAGAAAGATACATTAAAGCTGTATAAATATTTTTTTGCTCGCGTTTAATAAGTTCTTCTAACGCTTTAAAATCATCCTGCTGAGAAAGATTAATTAGCTCTTCAATATTCATCTTCTTGTAAGATAATTTTTGCATGACAATAACTCCTTAATCGAAATAATAACTTATTGCAGGAATTATTTAATTAAGCGATATGTCTAGCCTTGCGGGGTGATTTATAAAAAAGCGGGTTCTATGAACCCGCTTTTGTTTTATATAAGTTTATCTAAGCCGCGAAAATCAATTGAATCTCCATATTGTGCGTTTGTAAATGTTGGTAATCCTTTGGCATCATAACGAAGTACTCTTCCATCAGGCAGCTCTGCAAAGGTGCGCACGCCCTGCTGGTTATAATGAACCGTTTTCAAGATATTGCCATCCGGTCCAAAGAAGTATTTTGTAGAACTTTTATCATTATTTTTGTAAACCGCGCGTCCTCCGAGATGATGTTTCCCTGAAAAAACTCTATCTATAGTTTTCTCATTAATATACAAATTATTCTCGCCATATTCATAAGATTTTTGGTTTAACGTATTTACGCGAAAATTACCAACATTTGAGGTTGTATCGTTTGTAATTTTAGTTAAATCGCCATTGCCGGTTGGTCCATAAGACGGAATCATACGTGAAACCGTTCTGGAACCTTCCGGAGTTTCCTTGTAAATTTTAGTATAATTATACGTGTATCCATTACGACTCAATCGTCCGTTAGTTACTGTTTTGCCTCCCATTTGTTGTACGCTGCCTTCAAAAGAACCCGCCCTAAAACGTCTTCCAACTTTTCTAGCCATGTTTTGTCCTAATCCAATAATTTTTTGTACAGAATTTCCCATAATTTATCCCCTTTCGTTTTCCCGTACACCAGTTTGTGTATTGTGTTGNNGCTAACGTAAAATAACCCCCCATACCCCTTGCCAATTGTACAACATAATGTGTATTGTGTTGCGAGGGGTAAATTCAGTGCGGGGATTGGCACTTAACAAAACTTCACATTTTGAAGTGCAAAACGCAATTTTCAATTCAGGCGTGTTTTTATAACAGTACAACACAATACACATTATGTTGTACAATTGGCAAGGGGTATGGGGGGTTATTTTACGTTAGCAGAAAGGCAATTTTTTTCGTATGCAAGTCTTCCGTTAATAGTATTTAAACGCGCCATAATTTCTTTAAATTCAGGTATTGAAAGGCTTTGTTTACCGTCAGAAAGCGCTGTTTCCGGATTATGGTGAACTTCAATCATCAAACCGTCTGCACCTACTACCAAACCTGCTTTAGAAATCGGTTCAATTAAATATCTTTGACCGGTAGCGTGGCTCGGGTCAAGAATAATCGGAAGGTGAGAAAGTTTTTTGATAACCGGAATTGCTGCAATATCTACAACGTTTCTGGTATATTTACTGTCAAAACTTCTAATTCCTCGTTCACAGAGGATTACGTTAGGGTTGCCGTTGTACATAATGTATTCTGCAGCAAGAAGAAATTCCGTAATAGTACTGCATAAACCGCGTTTAAGAATAACTGGTTTGCCGCATTTACCAACAGATTTTAATAATTTGAAGTTTTGCATATTTCTTGCGCCGACCTGCAAAACATCAACATACTGTGTAATCATAGGGATATCTTCAGAATCCATAACTTCTGTAACAGTTAAAAGACCGGTTTCTTCGCTTGCACGTTTAAGGTATTGTAAAGCCTTTTCTTCATAACCCTGGAAGTCATAAGGTGAAGTCCTTGGTTTGAACGCGCCGCCTCTTAGAAACTCACATTGCATTTCTTTTGCGGCTACGGCCACTTCTAAAAGCCCTTCATACGATTCAACAGAGCATGGACCGACAAAAGCTGCTTTTTCTCCGCCGCCGATTTTAGTACCGTTTTTGAATGTAATAACGGTATCTTCAGGATTTCTGTCGCGGCACGCAAGTCTGAACGGTTCACGGATAACTTTAATTTCTTTTACTCCAGGAAGTGCTAAAATTCTATCTTGTGATACTCCTGTTTTGTCTCCAAACGCTTCGATTACCGTAATTATTTCACCGCGGTTTACCTGTATACCAAAACCTTGTTCCTGTAATCTTTCACATACTTTTTGAATATTCTCTTCTGTAGCATTTTTTTCCATTACGATAATCATATTCGGCTGTCTCCTGTTAATCTTATAGTAGTAACATTATAATATAATAAAATCAAAATAATCAATAGGTTATGTACTTTCGTTTATTGTAAAAAGTCTCGTTTGCGTGAAAAATTTGTCAGGAGGTTATTATGACAGAAAAATTTCAATTATACAAATGCGAGGTATGTGGTAATTTAGTAGAGGTTTTAATCCCCGGTGAGGGCGAGCTTGTATGCTGCGGGCAGCCTATGAACCTTTTAACAGCGCATACGGAGGAAGAAATTAAGGGTGAAGCGCATTTGCCTTATATGTATCACAACGAGGAAGGCAAAGAAATTCTTCAAATAGGCGAGAAAATACATCCTATGATTCCTGAACATTATATTCAATTTATTCAAACTATTTCTGAAGACGGTAAGACCGCAGTAATAAAATTCCTTGAACCGGGCGAAGAACCGAAAATGGGTGTAAAAGAAGGGCTTGGAAACTATATTGCGCGTGAAAACTGTAATATCCACGGGCTTTGGTCAACAGTTATAAAACATTAATTGTTAAGGCAGGTTAAGTCCTGCCTTAATAATTTGCCCTATTAAAAACTTTTAGCTATACTTATGCTAAAGGGAGAAGTGTATGAAAAAGACAGCAGCTTTATTAATTGGTTTACTACTTTTTTCGATGAACACGGCGTTTGCAGACCGTGTTTGGGTAAATGATTTAAGAACAAGATTTTTGAATAACTCGGCAATAATTATGGAAGTCAATCCGCGTACATTTAACGCTCACGATGTCGACGGCGACGGTTTGATTAAAAAATCTGAAACAGAAGAAAGCGGAACTTTCCTAAACGGGATTTCAAGACTTGACGCAATGCCAACTTACGGCATTAACACTCTTTTACTAATGCCTGTTAACCAAATAGGAAAAATTAAGGCTTTAGGTACGGCAGGTTCTTTGTATGCAGTTTCTGATTTTTCAAAACTTAACCCGCAGCTTGTAAGCGATAAAACCGCAATGTCTGATATTGAGCAAGCTAAAAAATTTGTTAGAGAAGCTCACGACCGAAATATCCGTGTTATGGTAGACTTACCGGCATGCGGTGCTTATGATTTATATATGAAACGTCCTGAACTCTTTGCCAAAGACAAAAACGGGCAGGCAATTGTTCCTGACAGCTGGACTGACGTAAGACTTTTCAATGCCGGAACAGAAGAGGCTTATAATAAGGATGTTTATGCACTTTATCAAGGATTTGTTGATTTAATGCTTGAACTTGAAGTCGACGGTATCAGAGCAAGTGTTCCGTCTACCAAACCTGCAAGTTTTTGGAAAGATTTGATTACTTATTCAAGAAAATATGATGCGCAAATGTTGTGGCTCGCGCAAGTTTCCGATGCAAATACAAATGTTGCAAATTCCCCTGTAAACACTCCTGTCGAAAAACTTTTAGAAGCAGGTTTCGACGGATACTACGGACCGTTTGACGAGTTCAAAAATACAAAAAGTGCTAAAGATTTTACAACACAACTTTCAACTTTGTTCAGTAAATTAAACAAACGTTCTGACAAAAAAGCTGTTGTAGGCGCTTTCGCAACACACGATGATTTAAGCCCGGTTTTGGCAAAAGGTATGCCTTATTCAGTTATGCTTTTTTGGCTTAACGCGACATTGCCAATTAATTCATTTGTACTTGACGGCAACCAGGGCGGTGATAATTTTGTCTATGCCTGGGGAAACAAAAAAGCAACCGAATCCGAAACCGATGATATGCAATATTTCGTTAACAGAGGTAAAATTGATATCTTTAACTATTCCCGCAGACCAAGCACAGGCAACCAGCTGCTTATGAGTGAATATGTTATGTCTAATCAATTCAAAAGATATTTTACTACCCACATGAACGCTGGAACTTTCCACGTCTTAAAAACAACTCACCCTGACATTTTTGCATACGCAACTTCATACAATCGTTCAACAATAATCGCTATGGGTAATATAAATTTCAGTTCTTACGCAAGAGGGGAAGTTAAACTTCCGAAATTTAACTCTGATAAAGTCACAATTCCTGTAAAAATTACGGAACCGCCGCTTTTGGATAACGGCAAGATGACAATAAATCTTAATCCCGGCGAAATTCAAATTATGATTATTAATGATTACGAATTATAAAGAGAGGAGAAATAATGAAAAAATTACTACTGGGTTTGTTATCATTTTTGACAGTGTCAATGATGGCGAATACTGCGTTTGCCTATCCTGATGTAGAGGCAAATTACTGGGCAGCAAAAGAGATTAATGAACTATCTGAACAGGGCGTTTTGGTTGGCTATCCTGACGGAACCTTCCAGCCTGATGAGTTAGTTACAAGAGCTGAATTTGCGTCAATGGCAATAAAAGCCTTAGGACAGGAACACGCACAAGTTGCTCAACCTGTTACATTCGCTGATATTGAACCTGATTTTTGGGCGTATGATTCAATCCAAAAAGCACTCTTCTTTGACTTAATCTCTGCAAAAGACAGCCTTTTCCGTCCGGAAGATTCTGTATCAAGAGCAGAGGCTATCATGGTTGCAAGCAACGCGCTTTCTGATAAAGATATTAGCTACGCTAAAGCTAGAGAAATTCTTGCTAAAAAATACGTAGACTATAATACGCTTACAGAAGAAGCTGTTGTTAATTATGGTAAAGCTGAAATTTTTGAACTTATTGTAGTTCAACCGACAATGCAAGAGGCAAGAATTGAGGCTGGAAGAGCTGCAACTCGTGCGGAATGTGCTGTAATTCTTTACAATATGAAAGAACAAGCAAAAGAAAATCCTAACGCAAAACTTGCTTATGCGATGAAAAAGAAAACCGGTGAGGGATACGTTATTCCAAATGTTAAAGTAGACGGTTCTATTGGTACAATTCCGGCAGGTTCATATTTACCTGTACAAGTTACAGGCTATATGAGCTCTCAAACTTCTGAAATCGGCGACATCTACACCGCAAAAATTGCTCAAAATTGTGTAACTTCTGAAAATTATATCTTAATCCAAGAGGGTGCATACGTTAGAGGTCAGCTTTTAGATGTTGTAAAAGGCAGATGGTTTGTTAAAAACGGTGTTCTTTACCTTGATAACGCATTAATTACAACAGTTAATGACCAAACAACCAAATTAAAAGGTTATTCAAATATTACAAAAGACAGAAATTGGTTTATGCAATTTGTAAGAGCGGTATTTAAAGGCGAAAAACTTTCAGTACCTGCAGACTCAACGATTTTTGTTAAAACATTCAGCCCAATCAGAGTTGATTTAACTAACGGTTGGATACTAGAATAAGATGATAGGGCGATAAGATAATTATCGCCCTATTTTTTTGTGTTATAATCGTCTTATGAAAACGTATCAGGAAATTATTTCAGTTGTGAGAGGGGATATTGAGCGTTTAGAGAGCGAAATCATTGCAGATTTAAGTTTCCCTAATAACGCTTTAAATGAACTTTTACTTGCTCCTGCAAAACGCATCAGACCCGTGCTGGCATTTCTTTTTATGCGTGCCAACGGAATTGAACCTACTGATGAGCATTTTGCAATCCAAACAGCAGTAGAACTTGCACATTCTGCCTCTTTAATCCACGATGATATAATTGATATCAGCGAGAAACGACGCGGAATTAGCACTCTTAACACTCAATTCGGCGATAAAACAGCTGTTTTGACCGGTGATTATATTTTAAGCGTTGCCCTAAAGAAAATCGTTGATAAGCCTGAAATTTTACACGAATTTTTAGAAACTTTTTCGCATATGGCACAAGGCGAAATTAATCAGTATTTTACAAGGTTTGAAATCCCTACCTTAGAGGAATATTTGCAAAAAACTATCCAAAAAACCGCGGGATTATTCAAATTAGCACTTCGCAATGATTTTGGGCTGAACTTTGGTATAGCATTTCAAATTAATAATGATTTGAAAGATATTGATGAAGATATAAAAAACGGGATTTATACCGCGCCCGTTATTTTTACGGGAAGTACTGAAATAACAACAGAGGCACTTGAAAAAACAAAAGATTTGATAAATACTTATCTTGATAAAGCCGCGTCAGAGTTGGAAAATCTGCCGCAAAACAAGTACTCACAGGCATTAAGGGAGATATTGGGACTATATGGATATAAACTATTTTAAATCACAGAAATTCAAAGAGGATTTGCATGAGCTTCTTGAAACAGTAATTTTTGTTATAGTCGCGGTGTCGCTGATAAGATTTTTTGTTGCAGAAGTCCGCTGGATTCCGTCCGGTTCTATGCGTCCAACGCTTATAGAGGGTGACAGAATTATTGTTGAAAGATTTTCACGTTTCTATTCTGACCCGCAGCGCGGTGATATTATGGTTTTTTATCCGCCTTTTGTTGAACTTAAAAACGGACCTGTTTTACTCTTTAAACGTCTGACCGGCTTTTTCTGCAATGATATTGCTTATATAAAACGTGTAATCGGTCTGCCGGGTGAAAAGTTTGAAATTAAACGTGATAAAACCGGTGCATATACGGTTTACATTAACGACAAACCGCTGGATGAACCTTATATTAAAAGCAAATACGAATTTACACCTTGCGAAGACCCACGGGTTAATTGCGGACCGTTCATTATCCCCGAAAACAATTATATGATGCTGGGTGATAACCGTGCATACTCTTATGACGGACGTTTCTGGGGAACGCTCGATAAGAAACAATTTATTGGTAAAACAACTTTCCGTTTTTGGCCGCTTACACGCATAAAAATGCTTACAACTGGTGAAAATACTTCATATAATCAGCCGCAATAGTTGAACTGGTAGCGTTTGCAAAGGTTGCCTTGAGGTTCTGGTCACTGTCTGAATCTGTTAATTTAGTAACGTTTTCAGTCGCTCCGACTTTTTCCTCTTTTTGTTTTGTCTCTTCTTTCTCTGCAATTTGTTGGTATTCCTCAAAAGCATCCATAACTTTGGTCTGCATTTCGTTACGTAAAGCCATATCGCCCTCGTAACTTCCGGTTGACTTGATACCCTGCTCCTCAAAATCAGCTAATATATTATTCCAGTCATTATAATTCGGAATACTTCCGCCCTGAGCTGATGCAGCAGCTTGCGCGTCTCTCAACTCATCTAAACTTTTAATTCTCATATTATCTGCCATAATAAAACCCTCTATCTCTTTTATTATATAAAGTTTTTTACGGATTTATATATTCAATATCTCAAAATTATGTAACATTTCTTAATAAAAATTCTTTAAATAAGCAATTCTGCAAGAGTGAAATTTTTTATAGGGGTATAGAGGAAATTAAATAGACACGAAAGGGAAAATTTGTATGGGAACAAATGGGGTAACAATGACCGATGCCCAACTTAAAGCGCGTGCATTGGAAATTCAAAAATTTTATTCAGAATCAGGTATGACTTTACCGGAAAATTTTACCGATAAAAAGACTGGTGCAATCTTTACTTATAAGAAAGATGCTAACGGGAAATTAGTATGTACTTATGATTATCATAATGAAAAAACTAAAGACCTGATTTATTTTGAAAGAAAAACAGTTCCTAACTCAAGAGCAGGTTTAGGCTACTTAACAGACGAACAGTTTGAAGAGTTTAAAGATAATCATCCGGCTCACTTCTATACATCAGAATATGCCGCAGGTGCAGATTCATTAAGATACAAAGAACACGCTGAAAGCTATTTAAACTCTTACGATAAAGATACCAGAAAACAAGCAAGAAAAGATTATCAAAATATTGTTAAAGATGAATTACTTGCATCCGGCAGTTTTGACAAAAAAGCTGCTAAAAAGATGAGTAAATACGCAGAAAAGGATGCTCGTGCCGGTGAAAAATCTGAACTTAGAGAAGTCTACATTGATAAAGATGAATTTAAGGCGGCAGAAAAGAAATTAAAAGCTGAACAAAAAGCTGCTAAAGAACGTATTAAACGTTTCCAAAATTACGCTAAAAGTAATGCTTTGACGGAACAGGATAAAATCCAATTTGAACTTGATATGATGACAATGGAAACTTCTGTTGAATACGTAAAAGATAAGGATGTTCGTAACTATATTAACAATCCGCAAAACAGAGAACGTTTCTTCGATGAAAACGGAAAATTTAGCTCTGAAAAATACAAAGAATGGGCAAAATCTCATACTCAAGGCGACAACACTCTTACAACAACAGAACGTGGAAACGCCGCAATGGCAACAGGTTTAAGCAAAGGTGATATGAAAAAAGCTGTTGAATATGCAGGTTTAGACACACAAAAAGACCATACGTTGACAATTAACCTTGCCAAAACATTGGTTGGTGTATTAGCCGGTCCAATCCTTGCATATATGACAAACGCAAATATTCACGATATTAAAGAACTCAAAGACAAAATTGAAATCATTGCAGACAGTGCTGATCCGGGTAAATATACTGTATTTGTTGACGGCGTAAGTATAGCAGAAGCAAGAAGTGAAGTTATCGCAAACTTCCGTGACGTAGCGACAAGAAACGCTATCTTAGCAAGTGCATTGGCAACTTTACTCAATAACCCTTGGGTTGACCCAGCAGGTGCACGAGACAGAAAAGCTGAAGGTATAACTGCCGCAACAATTTCAACACAAAACATCTTCAGAGGCAAAGATGTAACTGACATTAACGGACAGGTCGAAATCGACGAAGGCGGTCATGAAGTTCCACCGGTCGACGATGCCTGCTACGAAATTGACGGTGTTGACGGCACAGAAGGACAGGAAGGAACACCTGATGAAAATGTATTCAATCTTAGAATGAATGATAAATGTAACGTAATCTTCTGGTACCAAACTGCAGATGCGTATGATATTCCTCAAGGTATGAAAAAACAAGCAGTATACAATGCTGTTCGTGATGTAAACGGAGACCCGCAACATAACAAATACGCACCTGATGTTGTTGGCTTGCCTGAATACTTAGAAGTTAAAGACAAAAACGGCAACATTATAAAAGTTAAAAGAAAAGAAAACTTTGAAATTAAAGGTATTTGCTATACACCGCCGAAAAATGCAAAAAAACTTGGCGGTAAAGGCAAAACTTACCAAGGTAGAAAAGGTACTGCAGCTATTCAAGGTACGCCGGGTAACTATAAAGTATATGATTGCAAAACAGGTCACGTATACGTTGACGGCTTGCCAAACAGAGGAGCAGCAGAAAGATGGATTGAAGAACGTCAGTCAAAATAAAAAAATGACCTCCAAATCGGAGGTCATTTTTTTTTGTTAAGACATAAGACTTTCAAGTAAATCAGCATCGCGCTGGGCGTGAGAAAGATTTTCCCGCTGCTGTTTCTGAATGTAAACACGCAGAGCCTCTCTAATTAACTCGCTCCGTGAACGGTTTTCGCCGTCTGCAACTAAATCAATTTTGTTGAGAAAATCCTCAGGCATTGAAATCAAAATTCGAGCCATCAATAACTCCTTTTCATAAATTTATACTCTTTCTGTATATATCTATAAAAACAAGCATGATTTAAAAATTGCGTATTTTATATATACTAAGTATATATTTCTTTACATTTGTTTTTCGTTATTCTTCTTACGAAGAAGGGCCGCGCCGCCGCCAAAAATAGCTGCAGCAGCAGCTATTCCGCCTATAACTTTACCTCGTCCGCCACCACTTTTTTTTACAGCATTCGTAATATTTTCGGGAAAAAATAGTTTTTTGGCGTTGTTGTAGAATAAATCTTCAATTATTTTTTCCGCATCTTTTGCAAGGTCTTTATCAGAACGAATTGCGGTTTTAATTTCTTCTACGAATTTTGAATACACATTGCGGGCAGAATCTCCTCTAAAGCGCGCAATTGGTGCGTCTGTACCGAACATAAGTCTAAACGATTGATCGCCGTATGTCCAATCCGGCTCGCCTATACCTTTAAGTTTTTTAATTGCTTTTACTACACGGTCTTTAGGCAGAGCGCGGGTGTCACCCTCCATGCCTATATCAACCCATGAAATATCAGCGTAAAGATTTGCATCTCCCTTTCTAACAGATTCTACAAGTATATCTATTGCTCTGTCGTGTGACTCATTCCAGCCGGCACCCATATGCGCCATTATGAACGGTGTATCTTTATATTTTTTTGCGACTTTATAGATTGCCCCGGGGTCACTGAACGGGTCAAGTCTTGTCATATCCAGAGTTCCGTCTGGCAACCGGAATAGCTTTCCTGAAGCGTCTACGGGAACATGTGTATGAAACATACAAGGGATTTTATTTCTGTTTGCATACTCAAAATATGGCTGGTATTTCGGGTCTGAAACAGCTAATGAAATTTCATTCGGGTGAAATTTCAAACCTACAAAATCGTCTGGAAATTCCTGCATAACTTGTTCAATAAGTTTTACATCACCACTTTTAGGGCAGCAGCTTGCCAAAAAGGAATAAGATTTATCGCCGTTGAATGATTGAAGAGCTTTTTTATTTCCCTCATACTCATCTAAACCTATGCCTTTAAAGGTGTCCGTATCAGAAACTATCATTCTTTCTACAGTATCGTTATTCGGGAGCGGTTGTTTGACGAAAACATCAAGCATATCTTTTGTATAAGTGACGCTTTCATGTTTGCCTACATGCGCGTGCACATCTATTAAATTTGCCCTAAAATTAAGCTGGCAAGTATTAAATGTTATCATCCTATAATCCCTCTCTTCAAGTTATCAAGTTTACATTCTATCATTCTGTTTATATCGGAACCTCTATCCGGGAATGCGTCATAAAGAAGTTTTTCTGCATCATCAATTCTGCCTTGCTGACCATACAATTTATAAAGTTCAGTGTAAATATCGTATTCACGCTGTGTTCTAAAACCAGGTTGTCTAATTTCCGGTTTGGCAAGTTCTAAAGCTCTTTTAAGTATGCTTTCGGCAGCCGGTAAGCAATCTGCTTTTCTGCTTTCTTCTGCAAGTTTCATAAGGTTAGGAATTTTTACATCAAAAAGTTCTTTTAATTGTTTTCTGATGTGTTTTGTCATAAGATTTACAGTTGCAAAGCAATTTCCCCACATAGAGACTACACTCGGACGTCCTGAGCCTTCACAGTCGCATTTACGGAAAATAAGCTCTCTGTCACGATTTAAGTCAAAAAACAGGGTTTCTGTAGGGTCGAAAAAGTCTCCTTTTTCCAGGAGGTGTTCACTCTCCAGTCTTTTTTTAGGGAAACAGCCTATCGGATATGGAACATTACGCATTTTTTCATGTGGTTCTTCCCAGGCGATTAATTGCTCCATAATTCTTATAATATTACCCTCATAGGAAAAATCAGACGGTTTTTTGCCTACAAAGTGCAAAATATTTGCAATTGATTCGTTGTCGGGGTATTCATTGTAAGGGTACTGAACAGTAGTTTTATCTGTAAAACTGTAACCCAAAACTCTGCCGGTATTGTCACGTACAGGACAGAAATTATAAACACCTCTTGCCCTGTCAGTTACACACGAGTCAAAGGCAGAAAAAATGTAATCACCAGTTTCCGAACGGTTTTGAAGATTTACGATATGGGCATCAGAGAGGGTTAAAAGATTAAATTTATAGACGTTATTGGATTTTAATTTCTTAATTATTTTCTCAATTTCGCCGTCTTTGTCGTAACCGGTTGCGATATATCTGTATAGAGAATCACTTAAACCAGCCTCTTTTGCACTACCTTTAATCGCTGCTTCAAGAGGATGATCGGACGGAATATAGACATTCACCCCTTTTTTAACAAGTCTGTTTATTGTTTCAATAATATTATAAATGTGGGAAAAGCCTTGATTATCTTTGTCCATTCTTGAGGTGAAGTTATTTTCAGGTGATAAAAGTCTAAGTATTATATCTTTTTTACTTTTTACGTTTGCCGGCGTAATACGTTCATTATGCTCAAAAGCATAGTACAGGTGCCCGCATAAAGAATTAAGATCTACAGGCGCAGTGCAGGGAATAGATATAAAATCATCGGGTTTAACTATATTTTGGGATTCAAGTTTAGTTAAACATTCATCAAGGGAAGCCAAATCTTTTAGTCCTTTATTATGAGGTAAAAGCCCGGTTTCGTGATAAACAAGTTTTGCATAATTAGCGATATCAGAACTTATTGCTTTGGCGAAATGCGACATTGTATCACCGTGAATACCGCCGTCAACTAAGTGCATTTTAAAGCCATTAAAATTTAACTTCTCTCGTTTGTCGGAATTTTTGACAGCACAACAATTACCCGGCGTGCTGCCTATAGCATAAACTCTCATTAAATCTAAGCCCCTTAATACTATTAGTTTAGTAGTTACAATTCCAATAAACTATAAAAAGGATATATAGTCAATAAATTTGTTAAGATTAATTAACCTTTAACAGCGCCCTCGTTTTCGCCTGCGATAAAGTAGCGCTGAAGTGATAAGAAAAATACTATAATAGGGATAATTGAAATAATTGAACCCGCTGCGATGTAGCGCCAGTTGGAGCTGAAAATCCCTTGTAAGTTATTAATTCCAACCGGTAATGTGAACATTTTTTCATCGCTTAGAACGATACTAGGCCATAGAAATTCACCCCAGGAACCAATGAACGTAAAAATTGCAAGGATTGCAAGCGTTGGTTTTACCATAGGAAGAAGAACTTTGAAAAATATTTGCCACGAATTGCAGCCGTCGACGATAGCCGCCTCTTCCATTTCTTTTGGGATAGCCAAAAACGCTTGGCGCATCAGGAAAATTCCAAACGCGCTGACCGCAAACGGCAGAATTAATCCCAAATATCCCGGAACAGCTCCTGCACTGTCTATGAGATTTAATTTTAGGATAATAAGATAAATCGGAAGCATTATTGCCTGGAACGGAATCATTATGGTTGCAAGAATTGCAAAAAATGCAGTTTTTTTACCTTTAAAATCCATTCTGGCAAGCGGATATGCAGCCATAGACGAAAAGATAAGGTTTAAAATTACGGTAAAAAATGCTACGACAAAGCTGTTAAAGAAATATTTTAAGAAATTAACTTTTCCCCAAACGCCAATATAATTTTCAAACGTAAAATCGGTCGGAAAGAAGTTTGGCGGGTATGCAAAAATATTTTCACCGGCGCCCTTGAGTGACGTTGAAATCAACCATAAAAAAGGGAAAATCGACAAAATTGAAACTGTTATTAAAATAATATGTGACAAAACGGGTTTTATTTTCATAATCTGTACTTATCCCTTTCAAAAACAAAGATGTTAATAGCGGACATTGCCAGCACAATTACCAGTAAGATTACAGCCATTGCGGATGCAACGCCTAAATCCAGGTTTTCAAATGCGCGTTCATAGATATAATAAACAATAGTTTTTGAGGAATTTAACGGACCTCCTTTTGTCATAACATAGATTTCAGCAAAAACTTTCATTGCAGAAATCGCGCTTATAGTTGAAACAAGAGCAATCGTTGGCATTAGCTGCGGAATAGTTACAGTAAAATGTTTTTGCCAGGCGTTTGCGCCATCAATCTCACACGCCTCATAAAGCTCTTTAGGCACACTCATCAGCGCGGCAAGATAAATTACCATATAATACCCGATACCTTTCCAAATGGTCACCAGAGCCACGGAAAATAGTGAAAATTTTGTATCTGTCAGCCAGCCTATAGGTGAAATATGAAAAAGCGATAAAAAATAATTAAAAATTCCGTGTTCCGCGTACAACCACTTAAAAGCAATCGCACAAACTACAATAGAAACAACAACCGGCAGATAAATTAAAACCTTATACAATTTTACTGCGCGAAGTTTTTGGTTCACCAATATTGCAAGAAACAACGGGAAAATAGTTAAAAACGGCACGGCAATTATCAAATACATAAATGTATTCAACAAGACTTTTTGAAAAACCGGATCTTTCAGTACCGCCGCATAATTTCCTAATCCGGCAAAAGCTGGTTGATAAAGGCTTTGAGAATAATCGGAAAAACTCAAAACTATCGTTTGCAAAAACGGCAGAAAAAAGAACATTCCCAACAACACAAACGCCGGTAGTAAAAATAAATAAGGCACGTATTTATTCATAAACGAATTATAAACAAAAATTAATTAACTTGCAAATAAACAAATGTATTATATGATTAATATAAGGAGTATGAAAGTATGACAAACGAAAACAATAAACCGGTGGTAAACCTGATTTCTAAACCTGCCAATATGCTAAAAACAGTATATACGGCTTGCAGAACCTGCTATAGCGCAGATTATCCGATTAACATTTATAATTCAACAGACGATGAAGAGAAAATGCTTAAACTAATTGAACGCGTTATTTCATCAGGTCACTACTCAACTATTGAACACATACAAATTTCGTTTGCGATTTCAAATGTTTCCCGTGCCTGCACACACCAATTAGTGCGTCACCGCCACATGTCTTTCTCTCAAAAATCACAAAGATATGTTAAAGAAAAAGGTGAATTTGACTATATTATTCCGCCTACAATCGAAAGAAATCCTGAATTAAAGGCAAAATTTCAGGAATTTATGAGTGAAATTTCAAATAAATATCAGGAATTTGTAGACGCCGGAATCCCTGCAGAAGATGCACGTTTTGTACTTCCTAACGCTGCAGCAAGCTCACTCGTTTGCAGCTTAAACCTTAGAGAAATGATTCACATTGCAAACCTGCGCCTTTGCACACGCGCTCAATACGAAATCCGTACAATGGTAAAAATGATGTGTGATGAGCTTATTAAAGAAGAACCTTGGCTTAAACCTTACCTTGTTCCGAAATGCGAACGCTTAGGTTTTTGCGATGAGGATAAATCCTGCGGTCGTATGCCGGTAAAATCTTTGTAACAATTTTTTAATATAATTAAATTTCCGCCGCCAAAATGCCGACATTCTTTTTGTTATAAATTTTGAGGTAAAACATGTCAGGCAATGTAGGCGGACAAGACGGAAATCAAATTAATATCAAGCTATATAACGGTAAGACTATCAACCTTAAAAAGTTAGATAAACTTATCGGGCAATCTACTGCCGGCTCTGTTTTTGCGAAATTTGACAGCAGCGAAAACGGCGGTAACGCTAATAATGTTTTTGATGAAGCTGAAGTTACCCAAATTAAAAACCAATTTTTAAAATATCAGGCAAATGATAATAACGTAAGCCAAGAAGAGTTAAACCAAATGTTCGGCTACGGTCAGCTTGATGAACAAGGCAAGAAGAAAAACTTTAATGTTAATAATCTAAATTCGCTTTTGGACACTATCCCGGAAGAGGCGCCTCAAGCACAACAATCTGTTAAGGACACCCCCCCCCCTACCTTAACGAATTATACAGTACAACCCGGCGATACTCCGGAAAAATTAGCCCAAAAATTCGGACTTCAAGGTGAAGAAGCACAATCATTTATTAAGCATCTACGCACCCAAACGAATAAAAAAGGCTGGTTTTCTGTAGGCCAAAAAATTACACTTTTAGGCGAACACTCTGAAGCGATTAAAAATATGGCAGATTATTCAGAGGATTTAGGCACGTTACAAAAACGCTGGTCTAATACCGAATCTGGTAAAAAAGCCATAGCTGCGGATGCAGCAAGAAAAAGAGCCGAGCAAGAACGACTTGAAGCAGAGGCAAAGGCAAAACAAAAACCAACAGCCCCGCCGCCACAGCCAAAAGATAAAACGCCAGCCGCACAAAGGCTTGCGATAACAAGTGTACGAAATAATGCAAAAACATCAGCGCAAGCGCTTCGTAACCAAATTGAAGGCGCATCTATTAACTCAAATACCAGGTCAATGCTTGGAAGTAAAGTTACAAATCAAAATGTTGCCTATGTTTTAGAGGCATACCCGGATTTAGTCACCGATATTGATGACGAATGGGGTATGGATATTAATGATGTAAAAAAATATGTAATTAATCCGCTTAACAGCAGGTTAAGAGAATTAGGAATGAACAAACACTGTATTCCTAATGATTTAAGCAAATACAGCATGGAGCAAATTCAAAAGATGTGCAGTAATACTGCAAATATTATACGTAATACCGACAAAGACAACGGCTACGTGTTTAAACCTGCTGCAGGCAATGAAGGTAAAATTCACCAACCGAGAAAAGCATCACAAAAAGGGCATGTTGCAATGCCAACCGCGAAAAAAGCACCTGCACAAAAAGCTCCTGAAAAACCAAAACAAAACGATACTTATAAATACCTTTCAATGTCTGAATTGTCTTATCCTAAAAACTTACAAGAGAGACTTCTTGAACTCAGACGTGCTGGTATTGAGGTAACAGTTACCAAAATGCGTGACGGTTATAAACTAGATTTAAATGAAAATGCTAACAATTTAGAGCGTTTTACTCGTCCTATGTTTGGAGAAAGCCCAATTCCTGCAACTCAAACGAAACCAGGTTTCCCGGATGCAATAGGCATATTCGGCAGTGAAAAAAGTTTAATTCTTGATAACGACGGTAATCTTAAATCTCAAAATCAAAAGTTTTTTGATAGAACCGTCGTAACGAATTATGATAACGCCGGCAAACCTATATCAACAGAAACAAAACGTCCGCAATATGTAAGTTACGGACAAATTGACGCTCAAAGAACCACTACGGATAATGTTTCAGTAAAAATAGGTATAAACAGACCTGAACACCTGAATGAAGAGGGTACAGAGTTTGCAAATTCGTTGGAACAAAATAAAGCGGCGTTAATGAAAAAACTTGGTTTAAGCAACGAACAATACGATAACCTTGCTAACATAGCAATGGGTATTGCTGAGCAAGAAACTCACTTTGGGGACTACCATTACAAGGACACCGACGGTAATAAGCACTGGCAAAAACGTCTTATATTAAAAGATATTGGTGATATGGTTGGCAAAACCAAGTCTAAAGGTTTAACGCAAATTCGTTGGAAACTAAACTTTGAGGGTGATAAAGACCCTAATCCTAAACTTAGAGCGCAAGCGGCAGCGTTTGGCATACATGGTGAAGCTGATTATGAGGACAGCCCTGAAAAAGCAGCTATTTTAACCATGATTTTATTAAATAACAGACGTATTTCAGCAGAAGGCGCAACCTGGCAAAATAGATTAGCCCAAAATAATGCCAAACTTGAAGATTCTAACCTGCACATGACCACAAACGATATAATCGCATTATCTTGGAACGGTTTGGGAGCAATCGCAAAACGTTTTGATGATCCAAATGATGTTGTTACTATTCGTGACAAAAACAGTGGTAAAAAAGATAAAAATGGCAATGAAATTAAAGACGGTACAAGTTATGCAAGAAATATCCGTGCCTATACCGAACATTTTTATAGTATTTCAGAAGATGCAGGTTCCAGAAACCGGGCAAACGCGTTAGGTGCAGAATCCCAAGGCAATAATGGTAAAATCGGTTCTGTAGTCTTTATGCCAGCCGCATATACTACAGATGTTACCAATAGCAAAAAAGACATCCAAACACTGGAAGATGCACTTGCCAAAATTAATATGCCGCAGGAAGACAAGGATAAACTTCTTATGGCAGTACGCAAGAATGAAATATCATTCGGCTACGGCTTAAAGCCTGAAGAGGCAGCATCAATCACCGCTAAAGATGTTAAATTAATGCTTAATAAACTTGATACTTTAAAAACCCGGATAGCAAACCTTGTTGATCCGGCTAAGATAAGAAAAGAAGCGCAAGCAACGCAAGATGATTTCCGTAAAAGTTATCTGCAATCAAGACAAGTTGTCGTCAATAACCATGATGTGCCTGCAGGAAGTATTATTCCGGCTTTAGCATCAGGCGATGTTGTAAATGAGCGTCTTGTTGCGAAACGTGAAACAGTTGTAACTTCATACCACCGTGCCGGCAGAGGCGGCGGAGCACAAAGAGCTATTGCCCGTGATGATGCCGCTATAGCAGCAGGTAATTATAAAGGTTTTGCCGTCCAACAGGATTTAGGCGTTAACCCTTACGATGCAAATGGTAATTATATACCAAAACGTCAGAGAGAACTTGCAGAATATGCTTCAGACGTTGCTTCCGATATGGGTACCGGCGGTCTATGTCTTACCGGTGTTAAGGCAGCATTTGAAAGTGCCGGCATAGCCAACAGAAGTGAAGTTGTTTATCCAAAAGGTCATAAAGACTGGGGTAAACCGATTGAAGATGCAAAAGATTTAGTTTATTATCTGAAAGCGCATCCTGAAAAATTTGAAGAAGTAAAATATGTAAGCCTAGGCAACGGAACCTCACGTGAGTTAAACGGTTCGGATATTAAACATCTTCCGGCGGGTTATGTCGGCGTATTTATTCCTGGACCTGGATATGAAAAACAAGCAGGTCACGCGTTTATCACAAACGGTAACGGACAAGGTTATGCGGATGAAGTCGACAACTTACGCTGGGATGACTTTAAATCTGCAGGTGCCGGAGATGGTAAAGGTGAACACGGCACCTACAAAATTTACAGATTAAAAGTCTAGTTATCTCTGTATCTGTTAACCATTTTTCTGATAAATAACAGATAAGATGAGAAGTTTAAGTTATGACCTCTGTATTCAGATTTTGTAATCGGTTCTACAAGAGAGTTCAAATAAAGTTCTAAATTCGTATATTTATGATATTTAGTGCTGAATTTTCTACCGTCATAAACGTTTTTAGGGTTTAAACCGTGCTCGATTTCCCAGTAATCAGGAATACCGTCACCATCAGTATCACTAGGTGAGTTTTCACCGCAGTTAGTATATTTTGGATAAATGGTAGGATCGTTACGGAATGAAGTATGTTCCATTTCTTTAACGTTAACGGTTTCTACCATATTAGTATCAATAATATCACGTTTTAAAGAGGCACCGGCATATTTAAGAACCTTATTTTTAGCCCTTTGAACACTATGGGTATAAATAAGTTCGTGCGGAAATTCTCTTGTTGAAATCATAGAGTTTTTAGATTCAACGAGGTACATAATGTTTGGATAAACACCCATTACGTTGTCTTTAGTGTTAAGCGGGTTCAGGAATACGAAGTTATTCGCAACAAAGACCCTGCCCGGAGTATTATTTTTAGAACCGGTATCAACAATTTGGAATCTTGCCGGAATAATGGTAGAAGAACCAAATTTGTAATAGTTGTTTACCAGGTTATAAAGTCCTAAATGAACACCATGGACTGATTGTGAACCCCAGTTATAAAGAACGTTATTTCTAAAGTCAATTAAAACGTCATCAAGAAGATTTAATTTTTCCTGCCAGAAATAAGGGTTACCCAAAGTATTATTTACAAAGAAGTTATGGTGAATACTTACATCATAACCACCGACTCTTGCACCGTAAGGTCCAAGGGATTCGCCGATAATTGACCACTGAATAGTAGAATCAGAATTATCAAAGAAATCAAGGTTACTAGGATTTCCCCAGGCAATAGAACAGTGGTCTATAATAATGTTATTTTGATTTTTAATAATCAAAGATGCTTGTTTTGCCTTAGTTCCAAAGCGGAAACGCAGATATCTTAAAATTACGTGGTTACATTGAAAGATTACAGAGTCGCCTTTAATACAAATACCGTCTCCCGGCGCTGTCTGACCGGCAACAGTGACAAATCCGTGTTTAACAATTAACGGAGATTTTAAATCAATAGTTCCGGCAACGTCAAATACAATAGTTCTAGCGCCTTGTTGCGTTAACGCATATCTAAAAGTTCCGGGTTTATAGCTGTCTTCAAGAGTATTAACGTGATAAACATGCCCTGCTCTGCCGCCGCGGGTGTAAGCACCTGCACCGTAAGCTCCGTCAAAGGCATAATCGACGTTTCTCATAAATAAATACGCAAATACAGTTATTGTTACTGCAAAAAACAAAATTACTAACCCAATAACCAAACCGGAAAATTCACTTAAATGAATTAATATTTCCTTAAATCTTTTCATACGCCCACCTCGTTTCTACCATTTTACAATATTTTAAGGAATATTTCAACATGTTAAGGAATTAATTCTTTTTATTCTCAACGGCGTTTTTAACAAGTAACGAACCAGTTACGAGTGAGGCAAACATTATTGGGAAACGATAGATATTTTTCAATTTTTTAGTAAGTGCGGAACTTACAGAGAAAAAGAACAGAGGAACCATAGTGTTTAAAAGCAGGTATTTTGTTGCGTTTTTAACCTGTTTAGAATATTTTTCATCATCTGTTATGTCAAGACCGGCAAGCCCTACAAATGCAGAGTTGAGCGCGCTGAAGAGTTTGAAATCGGTCATGCGCCAGAACATTTCTTCCTGAACATCTTTGCTGACCACAGTATCAACATTCTTTTTCTTAAATTTTTCGACCATGACAAGCTGTTTTGGCGGCGCAATATCTTCCTTTTTATTTTTAAGTTTATGGATACCCAGCCCGTTTTTAGTAAGCACAAAATCAGCTAAAATTGCCGAGAACAAACCGGCACCTACCATTGCGGTATTTGAAATACAGCTTGCGATAATGTTTTTTGAGTATTCAATCGGTGTCTGCAGCGGTCTGTATAAACTGTCAAATTTGCCAACCAAATGATTTTGGGCAAAATCAGAGTTATAGAACTTGTTGAATTTGCCGTGTAAATACTCAACGGTTGGTTTAAACAGTTTGTTATTGAGGGTTTTATTATGCCCAAGCGCCCTGTAACCAAGCATACCTACTGATGAGGCTCCTAAAACGACAACATCGTTTAAAAGGATTTTTTGCTTATACTTCTCCCCAACACTCTTGTAATCGTGCACGGTTTTTGCAGCGCCCATTAATAGAAATATGCCCGCTTCAAGATTTCGTGTATTTACTATTTTGTTGTCTGATAAATGCATGCGTTTTTATTAAGTCCAAACAAAAATAAAATTGCTATCTTCGAAAAATTTCAGGGTAATAATTCCAGTCAATCATGGTATTTTTTCTAAACCACGTTAATTGTCTTTTTGCATACCGCCTTGTATTTTGTTTTAATATATCACAAGCACCTTTTAAATCAAGTTTTCCGTCTAAATATTCAATGATTTCACGATAACCTATAGTATCAATAAGGTTAGGAATACGCCCGTGCTTTTCCAGAAGATTTTTTGTTTCTTCAATAAGTCCGGTTTCTATCATTAAATCAACGCGTTTATTAATTCGTTCGTACAACTCTTCACGCGGGAAATTCCGTCCATGCCACTCAACCTCGTAAGGCGAACTGTCTTTGACGCCGCGAGCTTCACTCATAGGAAGATTTAAAGTTTCAACTATTTCAAGAGCACGGATTATTTTCTTTTTGTCATTTTTCTCTATTCTAGAGGCTGTTTCAGGGTCTTTTGAAGCAAGACGGGTTTGAAGCTCCTCAAACGTAAGAGTTTCAAGTTCTCTGCGCAAATCATAATTTGGCTCGACTTTTGGCAGGTCGTAGTTTTCAAGCAAAATCCGAAAATACAATCCGGTTCCGCCGACGATTATAGGAACTTTGCCGCGGGAAATGATTTCATCAATACATTTTTCCGCCTCTTTTGCCCAAAGCCCGACAGAATAGTCGACTTCCGGCTCTACAATGTCTATCAGGTAATGCGGAATCCCGTTGCGCTCTTCAAGCGTTGGCTTGGCGGTTCCAATGTCAAACCCTTTATACACAAGCCTTGAATCAGCTGAAATAATTTCTCCGTTTACTTTTTTTGCCAGTTCAATCGAATAAGCGGTTTTTCCGCTCGCTGTCGCTCCAACAATCGCGATAACTTTATTCTTCTTCATCCGTTTCTTCCGCAATATATATTTTTTCAGACTCTACAAACTTATTACGATAAAAATTAAATGTCAAAATAAGGATATATAAAAGCCCGTAAAAATATACAAAGTATACGAGGAAAGTTAAAATCGGTATCGGCATAAACAGTGCCATAATTACAGAGGTAAGAATATTAATCAAAACCAATGTAATTAGTAATAGCAGGGTTTGTAAAGGGTTAAAAATAACTTTTTTCACTGCACGCCAAAGAGACAAAACAGAATTTTTGGTTTGGTAAAAGGTTTCAGGCAGCCAGTAAATCAAAAGGTATGTCAAAATTGAACTCAATACCAAATAAAGCAGGTGCCATTTAGATAATTTCAACAAATCATCCGGTGAAACGTTCTTTTGAAACTCTGCAAGCGATTCAACAGAACCCATAGCTTTGCCAAGTTCTTCCGGAGTAAACGAAAAAGTTCCGATTAGAGCTTTGCCGATAAACATTGCAGCACTAAACGCCAGGGTCGTAATAATTAAATAAATTACAATAATTCCCAACGCCGGCAAAAAGTATTCCGAAACGCCTTTTGGAAAAGTTTTTAAAAGTTCTAAACGCGGACTCTTGGCATCGGCATCAATAGTTGAGCGCAAAGTGTGGAAAAATCCCGCAACACCAGCAACAACGATAAATAACAATGTTATAATTCCGACTGTTATCTGAAGAGTATTATGTGCTGCTGCACGAAGAACACTGAAATAAACGAGACCAATATAACTTATGGTCATAAATAAAAATAATAACCACAAGTTTTTATTTAATATAGCGAATGTCTCTTTTAGTATTTTAATCATATCCCTATCCTACATTACCCGCGCGAAAAAACATTAACCTTATTTCGCATTTTGAAGAGCTAATTTACGTTTTTTGCGGCGCATTAAATCAACAAATGCCTCAAGACGCGTAATATATCCGGCTTTACCTGTTTGTTCGTCCATAATGAGCGGTAAAATCGGGATATCACAGTCTTCTCTCATTGCAGGGAAGATATTTTGTGACATGATTTCCGGCATGCAGGTGAACGGAGAAACGTGGATAATTCCGTCAATACCGCGTTTTTCTGCATAAACTACGTCGGATACACACTCTAAAGCGTCACCGCCGATATCACGCATTAAGTAAGGTTTTGCGAGTTTTTCCGCACGTTCAAGGTGGGTTTCCTCTTTCTTAAACGCTTTTGGAATAATAGCATCTTTTAAAAAGCTGCTGACTGTCAAACTGCGGCGAACTTCAACGCCCATTTTGCCGAGTTCACGCATTATATTTTGGTTAGAAAACTCATCGCAAACAATATAAATTTCACCTGTAAGGTCAACGTGTAAGACTTCACGCTTTTCATCAATCTTTGTTTGGTTCATAAGCGCAAAAGCCTCTTTTTCAGCTTTTTTAAGTTCTCTGGTTGAATTTGCGTCTTTGATGAATTTTAAAGCCTTGTTATAAAGTTTTTCAGCATCGCCGTGATGGATTTCACGTGCTCTAAGATAGGAAAGTCTTGCCTCCATTGCGTCAAGCACAAAAACTTTTCTGATACCTAAATTGATTGCACGTAAGAAAAGAACAGGGTCATTCTTGCCGGAAACTTCTTTTAAGAAGTTATACATACCTTTAATACCGTCATAAAGGCGCATTTCAAGATATTTAGTTTCGTAGCCCATATCTTTAAGCGCGCTGTTAATACATCCGCCGTATTCGCCAAGGCGGCAAATTCCCGGTGACGTAATCATCGCAACGTAATCAGTTCCGCCCTCAATTGCCTCAATAAAGTTTCCGAGGATTAGTTTATAAGGCAGACAAATCGCTTCCGGTGAATGTTTTGTACCTAAAGAAAGCGTTTTTTTGCTTGTGTAAGGCGGAATATAAGGTTCAATACCTATTTTCTTCAAAATTGAAGACCAGGCAATGTATATGTTTCCCATGTGCGGGAACGCTACTTTTATTTTCTTTTTTTCTTTCATGGTTCTAACTTTCTTGATATTTTAAGTCTGGTTTTCTGGCGGCAAGAGTTTCATCAACCTTGGTTACAGGGGTTGTAAGCGGTGCTGCCAAAACCCTTTCAGGATTGTTTTTTGCCTCTTGCGCAATTTTTAACATTACGTCAATTAATTCATCTAAACGCTCTTTGCACTCTGTTTCTGTAGGCTCAATCATAATAGCCTCGTGAACGATTAGAGGGAAGTAAATTGTCGGCGGGTGAATGTTGTTTTCCATAATGCGTTTTGCAATATTCAGTGTAGAAACGCCGTTTTCTTCTTTTTGTTTGTCGCCTGAAAGCACAAATTCGTGCATACAAGGAACGTCATAAGGCAGTTTGTACTCGCCTTTTAGCTTTTCTTTAATATAATTTGCGTTAAGAACAGCGTTTTCACTGGCTTTTTTGAGGTTTTCGCCCATCATAAGGATGTAAGCGTAAGCTCTGACGAGCACGCCGAAGTTTCCGTAAAACGCCTTAACTTGCCCGATTGAATACGGAATATTATAGTTTCTGAAATATTTTTGTCCGTCAAAAGCGATAACAGGTGCCGGTAAAAAGTCTTTTAGTTTTTCAACAACACCAACAGGACCAGCCCCGGGACCGCCGCCGCCGTGAGGAGTTGCAAAGGTTTTGTGCAGGTTCAGGTGAACAACGTCAAAACCCATTAATTTCGGGTTAGAATGCCCCATGATAGCGTTAAAGTTTGCTCCGTCATAGTAAAGAAGTGAACCGTTGGCGTGCATAAGTTTAGAGATTTCAAGAACATTTTCCTCAAAAATTCCGAGCGTATTAGGGTTTGTCATCATAATCGCCGCAACTTCAGGTGTCAAAAGCTCTTTTAACGCTTCAATATCCACTTGTCCTTTGTCGTTTGATTTGACCGAAACAATTTCAAAACCGCACATATCAGCACTTGCAGGGTTAGTTCCGTGCGCGGAATCCGGAATAATAACTTTGGTTCTTTTTTCTCCGATGTGTTCAAAATATTTTTTGACAATCATCATACCTGTCAACTCGCCGTGAGCACCTGCCGCAGGCTGGAGTGTAACGGCATCCATTCCGGTAACAATTTTAAGTTTTTCCTGCAATTTGTACATTAATTCAAGCGCACCCTGGCAATCCTCATCAGCCGCAAGCGGATGAAGGTTTGAAAAGCCGTCCAAATTTGCAAGAAGTTCGTTAACTTTCGGGTTATATTTCATTGTGCACGAACCCAGCGGATAAAAACCTTTTTCAATGCAGAAATTTTTATCAGAAAGTTCTTTATAGTGGCGCAGAACTTCGAGTTCGCTCATCTGCGGAAGACCAATCTCCCCTTTACGCAGCTCAACGCCGCCCATAAACCCTAAATCAATCTCCTCATCTGTTAAAGATACACCTAAAACCCCATTACTTTTTTCAAATACAGTCTTCATAAAATCCCCTGTTTTTTCAAATCCTTTTTAATTTTGTCCAATCCTGCCTGAATAATTCTTGAAATTCTCGACTGGGAAATATCAAACTCTTCCGATATATCTTTTAACTTTTTATTTTGGAAGAATTTGCATTCAATCAATTCTCGCTCTCTCGGCGACAGTTTTTTCATAGATTCCATAATTTCGTGTTTAAGTTCTATGAGTTCAATATTTTCTTCCGGCGTATTGTCAAGAGCGCGGATTTGAGTAGGAACTTCAGCCTCCTGCATCTCTTCAATAGATAGAATTGTTTTGTAAACTTCTTCTCTAACGTTGTTTTCACCGTCATCTTCAAGCGCATTTTTGCGGCTGTTTTTAAGCGTATACCACTTATAACGGCGTCTGACTTCGTTTCTTATAGCCCATTTGATTGCAGTTGCAAGGTAAGTGTTATTATAATTTTCTTTAGAATTGTTTTTAAAAAGGATATACAAAGTATGGTTGCCTATGTTTACCAATTCAGGAAGTTCTATAAGCCTGAATGATGAAAATTTTTGATATTCAACCTTTGCTATTGTATCTATTAATTCTTTATATTCTTTAAGATTAACTTTATTGTCAGCCGGCATTGTTACAAAACTCATACTACCTAATGAAATTACTATACCATAAAAATAATAGATGAGCAGGTAATTTAAAAATCCTTAACATATTTTAAAATGAGGCTGAAAAAAGGAGAAAATATGAAGGCTTTATTCTGCACAGACGGTTCAAAGATAAGTTTTAATGCTATATATAATTTTTCAAACTGGTCAAAACGCGAGGCTATTGATGCAATTTGTGTTATTGATTGGAATTTTTTGCCTGAAGACGTTGATGTCGAACAATCAGATTTTAATATTTCGTGTTCAAATATGGCAGATAATATTTTGGAATACACGAGAAAGGAACTTGAAAAAACGGGGCTTAATATAGGCAAAACCATAAAAATGTGCGGCGGTGTCGCAGACTTAATTCTTGAAGAGCTAGGCAGCGGCGAATATGATATCGTTCTAATGGGTTCACACGGGAAAAAGGGGCTGCAAAAATGGCTAGGTTCGGTGTCATACGATTTGGTAAGCGGTTCTCCGGTTTCGGTTTATGTTTCAAAACACAGAAACAGTGCAAAGAAAGTCCTTCTTGCAATAGGTGATAAAAACAATTCTGCAGAACATTTCAGGAAAGAACTTCAAAAACTTAACCTTGAAGACAAGGAAATTCATATCTGCATTGTCAACGAAAACCCTAACCTTTTGTTCTTAGAGGGCACGCTGGATACAAACTGGTACCTTAAAATTGAACAGGAACAGAAGAAATATGCATATAATATAGTAAAAAATCTTGAAGAAATTTTAGAGAGCATGGGGTTAAAATCCTCCCGCAGTGTAATTTTAACAGGAATCCCTGCGCAGGAAATTATTAATTATACTCATGAAAACAGTATTGATTTAGTAATACTTGACGGAATAAATGAAGAAAAAAAGAGTAAATTATTTTCTAACCAGACCGAGAAACGCATAAGTGACAACGTTTCTTGCGATATTTTAATTATAAAATAGTAAATTGTAAACTTTTTGTTACTTAATAACAAAAAAAATTTTCCTTTGTTTTAAAATAAATGTACAAGATACTATTTTAAATGGTGTGAAAATGATTATTAACTCGATGAATTATACAAATAACCCTTATTTACATGAAAGTTCGATGGACAAGCACAAGAAGAGTGTGTTTAACCAGGCAGAGTGTAAGAGTGGTGTAACAACAAGAGATAAAAACGAGGTTATTAATAGCGGCAGCTTTACGGATACGAGTGAGGCTGCCGCTTTAAGTTTTAAAGGGGCTCGTTTTAATAAATGGTTGGGCAGCGACAGATTTGCAAACTTCCTTGAATACTCCGATGCTCATAACCAAACTGCAAACGCTTTAGTTGCTCTCGTTACCGCCGGCATGATTCGCCCGACATTAACAATGGCAATTCCGGGCATGAAAGATAAAAAAGACAAAATCTATTCTGCGGGGCAAGCTGTTTCATCAGGTTTCCTCGGATTTGGCGTAACAATGGCGATGACAAAACCGCTTGATGATGCCCTGAAAAAAGTTCAAAAAGACCCGGAAAAATACAATTGTACCTTCTTAGTCAATATGAATAAAAAGATCAAAGAACTCGAAGAGGCAGCAAAAGGTGCAACAGGTAAAGAATTAAAAGATTTACAAAAACAAAAGAAAACCCTCGACTTGTTAGTTAAAAATATTCCGGAATGGGCAATCTGCGTTCCAAGAGCAATGCTTACAATTGCATTGATTCCGTTGATTCTGAAATACGTCTTCGGCTTGACAAAAACACCGAAAAACAAACCTGCAGAGGCACAACAACCAGCTGAATTTAATAACTTAAAGGCCGGAAAAGATATCAATATTTTCTTGGCTAATAAAAATAATAACGCTAAAAATGTAAACTTTAACGGTAAACTTCCGGAAGCAGCGGTAGAAACCGTTGTAACCGCAGGAAAGAGCAGCAAAGCCGGAGGACTTTACGATAAATTTACTGATTTTATCGCAAACAAATTTACAAGCCCGATTATAAATTCTAAGAAAATGCAAAATATCTCTGATAAGTGGAAAGATTCAGAATTCCTGTTCAACCACATGTCAACAGTAACTTCAACTGTTATCAGCGGTGTTTATATGCAACGAACCCTTGCTAATAAAAACCTTGAAGACGACAAGAAAAAGATTCTTGCAATAAACCAAGGCTTAACATTTGCGATTTCAACATTCCTTTCTTACGCAATCGACAGTAAACTCAATAATTGGTGGGAAAGAGTTACAGCACAATTCATAGGCGCAAGAGCTGATGAAAAAGACTTTGCAAAATCGTTCGCAACAGCGCAAAAAGAAAGAAACGCTCAAATCAAAACTAATAAGAAATTGAAGCCTCTGAAAGCGTTAGATTATGCGAAAGACAAAAAATTAGTTCTTCCAACCAACATTGATAAGCTCGTAAACGGTATGGGATTATTGAAGAAAATGGCAATTATCGGTATCATCTTCAGATTAGCAGTACCTATTGCGGCAACACCTCTTGCAAGCTGGGTTGAAGAATTACGCCACAAGCACATGGATAAAAAAGCAGCGTAATTTGCCAATATGATTTTTTGTGACATAATCTTGTTATGAGAGATAAAATTGTCGTAAAAGGTGCAAAAGAACATAATTTAAAAGATGTTTCACTGGAAATCCCGAAAGACCAATTGGTTGTCTTTACGGGAGTTTCAGGTTCCGGGAAAAGTTCGCTGGCGTTTGACACGATTTTTGCGGAGGGGCAAAGACGCTATATCGAAAGCCTTTCTACATACGCGCGTCAGTTCTTGGGACAAATGGATAAACCTAATGTCGAATCAATTGACGGGCTTTCGCCGGCTATTTCTATTGACCAAAAATCAACCAGTAACAACCCGCGCTCTACTGTCGGAACAGTTACTGAAATTTACGACTATTTAAGACTTTTATATGCACGTGTAGGCATTCCGCACTGTCCTGAATGCGGCGAAGTTATTAAGCCACAATCAATTGATGAAATCGTCGCGTCTATTTTAAAACTTGAAGAGGGAACAAAAATTCAGATTTTGGCACCGGTTGCGAGGGGCAAAAAAGGCGAGTTTCAAAACGTATTTGAAGAACTTCGTCAAGAGGGATTTGTCCGTGTAAAAGTTGACGATGAGGTTTATAACCTTGACGAAGACGAAATTAAGATTGCCAAAACTAAAAAACACGATATCAGCGTTGTTGTTGACAGAATTGTCGTAAAAGAAAGCGCACGTTCGCGTATTGCAGACAGTGCACAGATTGCACTTCAAAAAGCTGATGGTGTTTTGATAGTTGATGTTATAGGCGGCGAAGAAAAAATTTATTCTGAAAAACTGGCATGCCCAAAATGTAATATCAGCTTTGAAGAACTTGCACCGAGAATTTTCTCATTTAACGCACCATACGGTGCTTGCCCGCGTTGCGGCGGAATCGGTTTTGACTATCTTTTCGACCCGAATTTAATCGTTCCTGATAGAACGAAATCGCTTCGCGACGGTGCAATTTATCCGTGGGCGCGTACGTCTAATACCTATTATGAAGATGTTTTGGGCTCTGTATGCTCTCATTACGGGATTGATATGGATAAGCCTTTTGAGGAACTTCCGCCTGACCAGCAGGACATAATTTTATACGGAGGTCCTGATATTGTGGCACTTCACGTTAAAAAATTCGGCACACGCCGCTATCATACACAATACCACCGTTACATAGGCGTAATCCCTTATTACGAAAAGAAATATCAGGATTCTGTCGGCGACATTAACGCGCGTGAAGATTTTGAAAAATATATGATTACCAAACCTTGTCCGGCATGCCACGGTGCACGATTGAACCCGTTCGCGCTCGCGGTAACCGTTAACGGCAAAAATATTTATGAATTTACGCTTTTGCCGATTGATGAGGCGTATGACTTTATTTCAGATCTTTATTTAGAATTAAACGATTTTCAAATGCAGATTGCAAAACAGATTTTAGATGAAATCAGCGCACGCCTGAAGTTTTTAAAAGACGTTGGTTTAAGTTATTTAAACCTTGCTCGTATGGCAGGAACTCTATCCGGCGGCGAAGCGCAGCGTATCAGGCTTGCAACTCAAATCGGAAGCGGGCTTTCAGGCGTTTTGTATGTACTTGATGAACCGTCAATCGGGCTTCACCAACGCGATAACGACAGACTTATCAATACACTTTTGCGCCTGCGAAACCTCGGCAACACGCTTATTGTTGTTGAACACGATGAAGACACAATTCGTCAGGCTGATTACATTGTCGATATAGGTCCAAAAGCCGGCGTTAACGGGGGCAAAATTATCGCACAGGGTTCTGTTGACGACATAATTGCGGCAAAAAATTCACTTACCGGTAAGTTTCTTTCAGGTGAAAAATTTATCCCGGTCCCGAAAAAACGCCGCGAGGGAAACGGAAATTCACTTGTCGTTAAAAACGCTCACATCAACAACCTAAAGAATATCGACGTTGAAATCCCGCTTGGCAAAATTGTTTGTTTAACAGGGGTTTCAGGCTCCGGTAAATCCTCTTTAATGCAGGATTTAATCTACGAATACGCGATTTATAAACTTCGCAAAGACAAACCGAAACCGCAGGGCGTTGACGAAATCACAGGCTTTGAAAATATCGACAAAATTATTGACATTGACCAGTCGCCAATCGGCAGAACTCCGCGTTCTAACCCGGCAACGTATACGGATGTCTTTACGCATATCCGCGATTTGTTTACAAAAACCAACGAGGCAAAAGCCCGCGGCTACAAGGCTGGACGTTTTAGCTTTAACGTCAAAGGCGGACGATGCGAGGCGTGCAAGGGCGATGGCGTTATCAAGATTGAAATGAACTTTCTTTCCGACGTTTATGTTAAATGCGATGTTTGCAAAGGTAAACGTTACAACAACGAAACACTTGAGGTTAAATACAAAGGCAAAACCATTTCCGACGTTCTGGAAATGAGTGTTAAAGAGGCGTTAGAGTTCTTTGAAAACATACCGTCTATCAAAAACAAGCTCCAAACACTCAACGATGTAGGTTTGGATTACATAAAACTCGGTCAGAATGCAACGACTCTTTCAGGCGGCGAAGCGCAGCGTATAAAACTTGCATCCGAACTCAACAAACGTGCAACCGGCAAAACCCTTTATTTACTTGATGAACCGTCAGTCGGTCTACACTGGTACGACCTTGATAAATTGATTAAAATCCTGCAAAAACTTGCTGATCAAGGCAATACAATTTTAATAATTGAACACAATTTGGATTTAATCAAGGTTGCGGATCATATTATTGACCTTGGACCGGAGGGCGGAAACGCTGGCGGTCAAATTGTTGTACAGGGTACGCCGGAAGAGATTGTGAAATGTTCAAAATCATACACCGGAAAATATTTAAAACCGTTATTGGAGGTTAAATGAAAAAACTATTAATTTTATGCAGCGTATTAATGTTAGGGACAGCAGCTTTTGCGGAAACGTTAAAGGTAGAGGCATTAACACCTTTCACAACAGAAAACCCGCCGTCAAAAATCCAAGTTAAATCTTTGGGTGCTATTCAGCTTACGCCTGATATTAAAATCAACGAGGGTGACATTTTAACCGGCAAATTAACAGATATTAAAGATCCAAAACGTCTAAAACGGGATGCAACTTTCAAGTATGAAATTAAAACGATAACAGATGAAAACGGCTGTACTGTAAAAGTAAAAGGAAACAATGTTGCAAAATATGTTCCGCCGTTTAAACTTGATAAAAAAGAGGTAGCAAAAGACGCGGCGTTATCAGTAGGAAACCATTTTGTTGAGGGTTTAAGTATGGGATACCGTGCTGTTGAGGGCGCTGTGAAGTCTGAAAACGGCGCGGGCAACAGAATTTCTTCAGCCGTCGAAAATGTTTATGACCATTCAGTTCTATCATACGCAAGCAAAGGTGAAGAAATAATAATTAATGCAGGTGATGTTTTTGGTTTAAAAATTAACTGTTCTGACGAAGAATAAATTTGCCGTTTTCTATCCGTGCAGGAACGCCTATTGGAACAGTTATTTTATCGTGAGAATGCGTAATCTTTAAACCTTTAACGGTTGGGACTTCAAATTCTGCAAAGATTTCGTCCAAATATTCAGGATGGTCACAATCAGAAAACTCACCAAGAACAACCCCTTTCAGGTTTCGGGTGAATTTTTCTATGTTACGTAATTGTGTAATCATTCTGTCGATTTTATACGCAGGCTCGTTCAAATCCTCAATAAATAAAATAAAATCTTCATCCGGCAAAAAATCCACACCGCAAAGCGAAACCAATGTCGCGAGGTTTCCGCCAAACGAAATACCCTCTGCGCAACCCGAACCGAAGCCATCAAACACTAACGGCACATCACTCATTACAGCCTGTTTGAAATTCTCCCATGTAAAATCAGAAATATCGTTTCCGAAATCTCCGTTAATCATCGGCGCGGAATACGTTGCAAGCCCCGCACGCTTCAAAAACATCGCAGAAAGCGCCGTCACATCCGAGAACCCGCAAAAAACTTTCGGGTTAGCACGAATGATATCATAATTAATTTTATCAATAAGTCTTATCGCGCCATAGCCGCCGCGTGCGCAAATTATGCCGTTGACTTCGTCATCTGCAAAGAATTTTTCTATCTCGCCTGTACGCTCTGCATCGGTTCCCGCCATATAACGCTCCCGGGCAAAAAGTTTTTCGCTAACCTTTACACGAAAACCGGCATTCTGTAAAAATTCTATACCTTTTTCAAGCCTGTCCGCAGCCTTAAAAACTCCGCAAGGGGCGATTATTCCTATACAGTCGCCTTTTTGTAACTTTTTTGGTTTAACAATATTCACAATTTTGCCCTTCCTCAAAACTTTTTGCTATAATGATATTATCATGAATTATATGCCTTTGTACAGAAAATATCGTCCACAACAATTAGAAGAAGTTGTCGGGCAGGAACATATTAAAAAAGCGTTAACAAACGCGATTACAACGAATAAGATTTCGCATGCTTACCTTTTCACCGGACCGCGCGGAACCGGTAAAACTTCAACAGCGAGAATTTTTGCGAAATCCTTAAACTGCGTTGAAGGACCTACTGTTCATCCTTGCGGCAAATGCGGAAACTGTATTGACATTACAAATTCGACGCCAATGGACGTAATCGAAATCGACGCGGCAAGCAACCGTTCTGTTGAAGACGCACAACATATTTTAGAGCGCGTAATGTATGCGCCTGTAAACAGCCGTTACAAAATATACATTATCGACGAAGTTCACATGCTTTCAACGACAGCGTTCAATGCGCTTCTCAAAACACTTGAAGAACCGCCGAAAAACGTTATTTTCATTCTCGCGACAACAGAGGTTCATAAGGTTCTTGATACGATAAAAAGCCGCTGCCAGCGCTACGATTTCAGAAGAATTACAACTGACGATATCGTTAACCACCTGCGCATGATTTCGACCAAAGAAGGCATTAATATTACAGATGATGCGCTTATTTCAATCGCTAAAAACTCTGCCGGCGGGATGCGTGACAGTATCGCGCTTTTAGAACAATTGAGCGTTCTTGGCGGCGAAATTACAACCGCAGAAATCGACAACTTGCTCGGACGGCTTTCTTTTGACTTGTTAAATGAGTTTTCACAAAAAATTGTTGAGTCAAAACCAAATGAAGCAATAGAAATTCTCGAAAAAGTCTACAATTCCGGCAACGAACCTGTTCAAATTCTGACGAACCTTTTGGATTATTTCCGCAACCTGCTTGTTGTTAAAACTTGTTCAAAAGAAATTGCGATTGAGTTATCACAGCTTAACGACCTGCAAATTGAGGCGCTGTTAAAACAGTCTGCACCGCTTGATGCACATCAAATTGTATTCCTTGTAAACAAATGTTCAGAATACATAAAAGAATTAAAAACAACGAACAACCCAAAACTTTGGCTTGAGGTAGGCGTAATTGACCTGGCAAATCTGACGCAAAACACAACGTTAGAAAAGCTGCAGGAAAGAATAACACGCTTAGAAAGCGGAGCGCCTGTTCAAGTACAACAAGCAGCGCCTGCGCCAGCAAGACCGGTTACTCCAGCCACACCAAAACCGGCACCGCAAGCAGCTGCACCGGCAAAAGAACTGAAAGTCGTTGAAGAGTTTTCTCCAATGCCGAAACCTGCGCCTAGCACGCCTGCCGGAAATGATTTGGCATCGCTTTGGGGACAGTTGCTCGAATGTGTTTCCAGTGCTCCTACAAGAGCGCTACTTAAACAATGGTCAAATCCTGTTGAGATTTCTGCTGACGGGGTTATATTGTCCGTTAAAAATGAAATTTTCTTAAAACAATTTACTGACGGAGCAAAACGAGAAGTACTTCAAAATGCTATTAATACGATGTTTGGCAAAGAAGTTGAACTGACGGTAAGGCTTCCAAAAGCCGGCGAACCTGCGGTGTCTCCCAGGCTAAGCTCCGCTGCGCCAACGGCACCGGCTGCACCGGAAAAAGAACAGCCAAAACCGGCACCTTTGAAAGAAGAAACACCGCCGATTGAAGAAGAAAGCATCGAAGATGACGAAAAAGAAGTTAGTTTGACATCCTACAATGCGCATTCTGAAGACTATTACATGCATTCTGATACAGTCAATCTTGCCTTGCAGGTTTTTGACGGAAAAATAATCGAATAAAAACCGCCCGCGCTCATCGCGGAATAATGTTTTAAGAATTGTAAAAATTTTCCTCTATATAGGCGGAAAAAGGCAAAAAAATTTTTTCAGCCGACTAATATAATTGTGTGGTGGAGGCATCTGCGTGAAAATAAATTTCGAGTCTGCAAACTATATTAATAAAATGGCATTTAAAGGCTACAAGCCAACTAAAAATGACGAAGGTTATCGCACCGGAGAATTTTCATATCCGTTTGACCCGGCTGAAACCGATTGTTACCTTGAAATTGCTGTAGTTGAACGCGACAAATACGGTAATTATTATCTTACAGGTGATAAATATACTGATTTACTCCACAATTCAGAAGACGGCAGAAAACTATACTCCGGCAAGAACAGAGTCAATATTCACGCTGAATTTGGCGTTATGGAAGACGAACCTTTTGCCTACCACTACAAATTAGTCAATAAAAGAACCGGAAACATTGAAAGATACGGCGTTGATGCAGGTTCACTCCTTGATGACAGAGGTGACAGAGAAGATTTAACCGAC
Organism: Candidatus Gastranaerophilus phascolarcticola; assembly: GCA_001899335.1. Taxonomy (GTDB): domain Bacteria; phylum Cyanobacteriota; class Vampirovibrionia; order Gastranaerophilales; family Gastranaerophilaceae; genus Gastranaerophilus; species Gastranaerophilus phascolarcticola. The sequence continues at coordinate 231,330 of MOYE01000003.1, read as the reverse complement.
GAAAATGTTTATAACCTTTACGTTCCGGCATCAGACGTAAGCCGTGGGGGTTCAATGCTCCTTGCGGTTCCGGACAGCCTTGACCCTAAATGGGTTTATGATGCTGACAACGATATTATTCGCAACGAAAACTACGAAGATTTAAGACATAACATAAGATTATTTTCAAACAAAATGGGCGGTTCGCTAGCCGGCATGGAAAAAAGACTTGCAAGCGGCGATATGGATGCTTACGACAGAATTGTCAGCTTACCGCTATTTACAGATGATTCCAGAACCCACCACGCTTACTGGAACAAAAACTGTATGCAAATGGCACTTTCACTCGGAAACATCAACAACTATACCTCTTTAACAAAATCTCTTTTTGCAAAAGGAAAAAGTTTGGTTTCTGACGGTGCGTTTGTAAACGAAGGTTTGGAAGGTATTCACTTCAACCACGCTATAAAATGGAAAGAAGAATCACCATTTTTCAACTGGTTCCGTATGAACCCTAATGACCAAATTCTTTTTGGTGTGTTCTCTCAAAATACTGATTTCATCACACACAGACTAGTTAACCCTAAATTCTTCTACGAACAGGATGCAACAGGCAGCTACGTTCCGGTAGAAAACGAAAACTATAACGAAAAGAAACCAACTTATTTGGAAATTTATGATAAAGATTTGGTTAATGCGAAAAAACTTGATCCGCAAGAACCGATTCAAGCATACGATAAAGATTTCTCTGATAAACCGCTTTCAAAAGCGACTCACAACGATACCGTAATTCCTTATCGTTTTGAAATTGATGCTGATGAATACGATATTAACGTTAAACTTCTCAACGAGCATAACAAAGAACGTTCCGCTAAAATCAACTTATACAGCGGAATGGGAACGAAATTTATTTCACAATTCTCAAATATGCAGTTAGATAACAAAATTGAGGGAAACATTGATACATGGAACTCTAACTTTGATATCGCAAAAATTCATTATTTCCTTTCCAACAATGATATGGACAATATTTTGTCTATTAAACCAGGTATCGACCAAAAAGAAGAAGTTCAAAAACTTGAATACGCTTCAAACGAGGCAAAAGATTACGTTGTAACTTCAGCGCGTTACTGGACAAGAAAAACTAACCAGATTTTAAATCTTCACGTAGCGCAAAACCTTAAACATATTGATGAGGAAGACCCGAAAGAAGCATATAAAACTATTATCAAAAAAGTTAATTCCGGCGTTTTCCCTACAAGATTAAAAAATAACCTTTCAGAAGAAGCTGTAAAAAATATTCTTACCGACAACTATGAGGGTCTTAAAGGTAACCAAAATACGGAAGAATTTAAAGTACAAGTTGCTCAATATATGATGAATATGCCATTAGATTCAATAGAATTTGGTGACGATATTTCAGCGGTTTTTGCAACACCTTATATAACAAAACGTTCTTGCCGTGAAGATTACATTGGCGAACCTAAATATTATCATCCTGATTATGATGAAGAAATGACTTATGACAGATTCTTCCTCAACAAAATTGGCAACCCGCATTTACAGCCAAAATACGAAAAAGTTTATAACGAAACAAACCGATTATTTATAGGTGATGACGGTCGTACAACCGGCGTTTTAACGGATTTCGCAATTGATATTATTGATAGATTAAACGACCACAAGGATCGCCCTGAAAACGAAAAAATTCACCACGGAATGGAGAACACTGAATACGGAAACTACGTTCTTCCATACCTTGCAGAAGAAATTCTAAAATACGCCGTAATCAAATCTTTATGCGAGGCACCTCGTTTCCAAACAAACGACAACGGTGATATCTCTTACGATTACGAAAGACTTAAAAAAATTACGCTTAAAGACATCGGTGTAAACGGAATTTCACCGGAAGACGAAGCGCACCAGCTTATTAAACGCGTTAAATCCGGCTTGAAAAATATTTCAGAAAGCGACAAAGAAGCACTCGCTGACGCGTTGAAGAAAAAACTTAAAGGAACAAATGCTCAAAGTTTCAGACTTGCTGAAGCCATTGTTGACAGAACCCAATCCGGTTTAGACTGGCGTATTGACGCGGCAAAAGACGTTGCTGACGTAGATTCTTTAAGAAACGATGGCGAAACCGATTTTGATACTATTTTCAGTCAGGTAACATCTTTCTGGGAAAAATTCGCAAGAGATGTAATCAAAGAAAACCCAAGTTCTTATATGGTTGCAGAACTTACCGATATGAACGAAATTTACTCTGAATACGGACAAGGTTCAAAAAGATATCCTAATAAAACAAATTTAATCGGTAAATTCCTTACCGATTCAAACCTGACTTCAGTTGCAAACTATGATTATTATTTCAGTACATTACCTGAAATTTTTGCTAAATCTTTCAACGAGGGGCAGCATTCTGAAAACGGCGGGAATTACTTGGATAAAAAGCTCCACATGCAATTAGTTGACCCTGAAAGCGGATTTTTGCGTTCCGCTCCATTACAGGCGTTGACTTACTCTTATACATTCCTGAACAACCACGATAACACACGTGCGCTGCACGCTCTTGCGTTAAATATGGATATGTTCCACGGACTCCAAAACAAATGGACCGGTCACGATTACAGAGAAGAAGCGGTACAACTTATCACCGGCGAATACGACACTGTTCCGGCTGATGTTGACAGTTATGACTTGAGCCGTTACAGTGCGAAAGACCTTGCTATGGTCAGCGCTTTGAAAACCGGTTTTATGGCTGAAATTGATGACCTTGTAGACAAAAATTTCATTGGCGAAGACAGAGGACACCTGTTAAAAGAGGCTGTTAAAACATCCTTAACTGAAATCGCAAACGGAACATTCAACGGAAGTCCGTTCGAAATGGATTCTTTCGGTGTAAAACCAATAGATATGGCAATTGATTTTACACTTGATAACGCGCGTAAAGCCGGGTTTGAAATCAGTGATAAAGAATTGAATACACTTTCAGAAAAAGTTTTTGAAAGAATTATGAAGCCTGCATATCAGAAATACAACGCAATGATGGAATTTTTGGTAGCACTTCCGGGTAACCCGACATTATATTCCGGCGATGAATTAGGTTCAACAGGTTTTGAATACGCAACGAAAAACGTTACTCTCCAAAACCGTTCGTACCTGCATAATGAATGGGTTGACAAACACAGCCCTGACAGACGTATGTTTGTTGTCGAAAATAATAATAATTTAAGAAAAACAATGTATCAACGTAAACGCCCAGAACTTCAAGCGTTAAACGACGGTGCTATTTTTACCTTAAAACTTCAGGAAGGCGCATATAACGGTAATGAAAATGTTCAAATTCCAACAATTTTGCGTGAAAACACTGCCGGTTATATGACGATTTCATTATTTAACGTAAGCGGTTTGGATAAGGTTCACGGTTCATTAGATGAACTTACCCCTAATACTGTTACACTTGATAAAATTGATTTGTCACAAGATGAGAGACCACGACACTCTCTGACAGTAGGTCTTCCTGCCGGCTTGCCGCTCAAAACAGTATTCCTTGACGCGAATGAAGATAACAGTGATTTGAAAAACATTTATACTGTTGAAAAAAATGACGAAAATAAATACTGCATTAAACACAGAGTAAAAGATTCAGACGGCTTGTACAAAGAGGCGCCTATTGAAATTACCGGAAACACCATGATTTTGTACCACGACCCGAAACGTAAGGTTGAAAATATATCATTCAAAGGCAGAAAATTCCTCTACAACCCGCAGTATAAATCGTTTGGCGCGGTTTCATACGCTGCACCGGCAACAACAGTTTGCGGCGAAAAATTATCACTTGTTTCACGATAATTTTCGCATATAATTTATATTATGAATTACCTTGAAAACGAATATGACATAATAGTAGTAGGTGCGGGACATGCTGGTTGTGAAGCAGCGATTTCCTGTGCACGTCTTGGCGCAAAAGTTCTTTTTGCGACTCTTAATATAGATAATATTGCATTAATGCCTTGTAACCCGGCGGTAGGCGGTCCGGCGAAATCCACACTTGTAAGAGAAATTGACGCACTGGGCGGCGTAATGGGCGAAGTTACAGACGCAACTTATGTTCAGATGAAAGTCTTAAACTCTTCTAAAGGACCTGCCGTCAGAGCACTTAGAGCGCAATCTGATAAAAAAGAATATATGCATTTTATGCGCAATATTCTTGAATCTAACGATAATATTAAACTTCGTCAAGCCTGCATAACCGATATTATTGTCGAAAACGGCAGAATTACGGGGGCGATTGATGAATTTGGCATTGAATACAAGTGCCGTGCAATAGTTTTAACAACCGGAACATCTTTAAACGGAAGAATTTTTGTAGGGCTGAAATCCTATCCTGCAGGGCGATTAGGCGAGGCTCCTGCACTTGGATTATCTGAATCCTTAAATAAATATGGTATCATCACGAAAAAGCTCAAAACCGGAACTCCTCCAAGGGTTGACGCCAGAACTATTGACTATTCAAAAATGATTATTCAGCCGGGTGATGAAGAAATTACGCATTTTTCGTTTAAGCCAAACCGCCCGATTAGGAAACAGGTTCCGTGCTATTTAACACGCACAAACGAACTTACACACGAAATTATCAAGGCTAACCTTGACAAATCTCCGATGTATCAAGGATTAATTAAAGGCGTCGGACCAAGATATTGTCCGTCTATTGAGGACAAAATCGTACGTTTCAACGAAAACCCGTCACACCACATTTTTATTGAACCTGAAGGACTTGATACTTACGAAGTTTATATCCAGGGATTTTCAAGCAGCCTGCCTGCAGATGTTCAGGTAAAAATGCTTAGAACATTACCGGGCTTAGAACACGCACACGTAATAAAACCGGCTTATGCGGTTGAATATGATTATGTTCCGGCTGTTCAAACAACACATTCATTGATGTCCAAAAATGTTCAAGGGCTTTTCTTCGGCGGTCAAATTAACGGTACAAGCGGTTATGAAGAGGCTGCGGCACAGGGTTTAATCGCCGGCATAAACGCGTTTAATTATATAAATGGCAAAGAAATGCTTGAACTTTCACGCAGTTCGTCATACATCGGAACCCTGATTGACGATTTGGTAACCAAAGACATTGACGAACCTTACAGAATGCTCACATCACGCTCTGAATACCGTTTACTTTTACGTCAGGATAACGCGGACGAACGCTTAACTGAAATCGGTCACAAATGCGGACTTATTGATGACGCACAGTTTGAAGTTTTCAAAAATAAACAGGCTGCCATTGAGCGTGAAATGACACGAATTAAAGAGACTAAAATTTCTGCAACAGAAGAAACAAATGCCATTCTCGCGAAATACGGAGAAAGCATTGACCGCGGAATTAAAGCCGCGGAACTTTTAAAACGACCAAATATAACTTATCAAGTATTAAAAGAGCTTGACGAGGATGCAAAAGGGCTTTCAAAAGACATTTGTGAACAGGTAGAAATTCTTGTAAAATATGACGGTTATTTAAAACGCCAGGAATTTCAGGTTGAACAGTCTACAAAACTTGAAAAGTACATAATTCCTGAAAACCTTGATTACTCAAAAATTGAACATATTTCAACAGAAACTAAACAAAAACTTGCGAAAATAAGACCAAAAGATTTGGCACAAGCATCAAGAATAGGCGGGGTTAAACCTGCGGACATTTCAGTTTTAATGGTAATGCTTAAATAATTAGCGTCGCGCTTCTAATGTTTGGTTTCGATACGCAGCATTTTTATACTGGGTTTTGCGTGTAGAATCAGCATCACGGTATTGAGTTTTATTTACGGCAGTGCGTTTTACTGTTTTACGTTCATAAGTTTTATACTGACCGTCGTGGCGCGGAATCATCTTTTGGCTGCGTCTGTGGGGATAATAACCAACAAGTTTTGCCTCTCCGGTAGAATTAACGTAACCGATAGCAGGGGCAACAACAGCCGGTTTTGACATATTAAAAGTACCGCCTGTTGAATAATTTTCAATACGCATTCCGTATGCATGTGCGACATTGCAACATAAAAATACTAAAGATATACATAAACCAAATAATTTTTTCATATATTTCCCCTTTATTATATATAAAAAAATAAATTAAACAAAATTTGCTAATTCTCAAGGATTAAAAAGTAAAAGTCAGCCCCGGTCTAGGTGCGCTGAATTTTATAACTTCAGGAGAGTTTCTCAAACCGCAGTAATACGGGTCATAAGTTTTAGAAGATTCTTTACAGTCAATTTTGTAATGAGGATTAATTTTAGCACCAACAAAAAGACGTGAATCCTTAACTTGCGCTGCGGGTTTAGGCTCTGCCTGTTTTAATTCTTCAGCAGCCGAAACTTTACAGGCCGCTACACTTGCAAATATTAGAAATATAATTATTTTGTTCATAAGCATTATTATACACTATATTTGGGATTTTGAAAAGTTCCTTTTTTGTAGTATAATCTTAAAGAGGTGAAAAATGGCTATTAAAAGAATTGTAAAATATGGAGAACAGTCACTTAGAGAACCTTCAAAAGAGGTTTTTAAAGTTTCAAAAAAAATTCAGGATTTAGTTCATGATATGCTTGAAACTATGTACAGCGCCAACGGTGTAGGTTTAGCGGCACCGCAAATCGGCGTTAATTTAAGAATTTTTGTTATTGATGTAAGCTCTGAAAACGAACCGTTAAACCCGCTTGTATTTATTAACCCGAAAATTATTAAAAAATCAGGTTCCATTTGCACGCAAGAGGGCTGTTTGAGTTTTCCAGAGGTGTATTCTGACGTAAAAAGAGCTGAATACGTTATGGTTAAGGCAACAGACTTAAAAGGCAGAAGTTTTGTAATGGAAGCAAAAGACGGTTCACTCCTCGCGCGCGCAATTCAGCACGAATATGACCACCTTGAAGGAATTTTATTTGTCGACCGCTGTGCAGATGTTGAGGCGACAGAACAGGAACTTGCAAAACATAGCCTTCCAAAAATTCAACAGGACAGATTAATTAAGGATTAAGAATGATAAATATAGTTTTTTTCGGAACACCTAAAATAGCGCTTAAATCGTTGGAATATCTGTATAATTCTGACAAAATAAATGTTTTAGCCGTCGTCACCCAGCCGGATAAACCTGCCGGACGCGGGCATAAGCTCACTATGTCACCGATTAAAGAATTTGCGCTATCAAAAGGACTCCCGGTTTTTCAACCGAAATCTATCAGAAAATCCGAAGAAACTATAGAAGCATTAAAAGCATTAAAACCCGATTTCTTTGTTACTTTTGCGTTCGGTCAAATTCTTTCGCAAGAAGTTTTAGATATTCCGAAATATGAAACAATCAACCTGCACGCGTCATTATTGCCTAAATACCGCGGTGCAAACCCTATTCAACGCGCGATTATAAACGGCGACAAAGAAACCGGAATTTGTACAATGATAACAGAACTGGGACTTGATTGCGGCGATGTTTGTATGAAAGAAATTATACAAATTGCTGATACAACGAACTGTGTTGATTTATTCGAAGAAATTAGCGACAAGTCTCCGGAATTGCTTGAAAAAACGCTTATCGGACTTGTTGAAAATACGATTTCACCTCAAAAACAGTGTGAAGACGGGGTTTGTTTTGCCAACAAACTTGATAAAGAAGAATGTCTAATTGACTGGAACAAAGATGCCGAAACAATTCACAATCTGGTGCGTGGAATTTATAAATTCCCATGCGCGTATTTTATGCATGGCGGCAAGATAATTAAGGTTCTTGAAACCAAAGTTCTTAGCGGCAGCGGAACTCCGGGCGAGTTTATCAATACAGGAAAAGAAGGTATTGAAGTTGCCTGCGGCGAAAAAAGTATTTTATTAATCAGGATTAAACCCGAGGGCAAAGGCGAAATGCTTGCCCGTGACTGGTACAACGGCTTAAAACATTAGGAGATATCATGATTACAAAAGGGATACGCGGCGCAATAACAGTAGAAGAAAACACCGTAGAAGCAATTCAGGCGGGAACTTTAAAACTTCTTGATGAAATCGTTGAAAAAAATAACATTGACAGAACAATGGTTTCGCATGTAATTTTTACGCTTACCAAAGACCTGACAGCTGCGTTTCCGGCAAAATTTGCACGCCTTGACAGAGGCTGGACAGATGTTGCAATGTTGTGTTTCAACGAGGCTGATATCGACGGGTCTATTGAAAAATGTATCAGAATTTTAGTCGTATTAAACTGTGAGGAATATTTTGTTCCTCAATACGTTTATCTTAATGGTGCATCTAAATTAAGATCTAACTAACGATTACACCGTCACGGCTAACAAGTGTTAACTCTGACAAATTCGGATCAAGAAGTCTTCTGCCGATGTTAACAAAGCTGATTGAACAAAGCGTTTTATTTCCGTAGTTAATCATCTTTTCAACAACACCCTGACCGTATTTAGGGTGTGTTACGACATCCCCTGATTCAAATAACGGCGCATCATTACTTTCATTTATTTCTTCAGGTGTATAAATCGGCACGATTTGAGACTCATCATCTGCATCTTCGTCTATAAAATCAGGCGTAGAATCTACTTCAAGCTCTTCAATTGCGCCCTCATCTAATACAGATGCCTCTAATTCCTCAACTGATGGCTGTTCTTCCTCTTGTAAAAACTCTTCTGAAGAATAAACTTCCTGTGTATTATCTTCCATCGGCATTGATTGAATAAAATCTAAATCACTGTCTGAAAGTTCAGGTTCTTCTTCATCAAGCAAAATTTCAGGGTTAACATCGTTTTCAGTTTCTAAAGATTCCTCTTCAAATTTGCGATAAAGAGCAGCATCTACATCTTTTGCTACCTGTTCCTCCAAAGTTTCTCTATCTTCGAGAGCTTCTTGTTCAAATGTAGAAGTTTCGTCAACGTCAGAAAGGAATGATTGTTCATCTTGAAAGGGAGGCAATTCAACATCCTCACTTTCGCTTTCAAATTCCGGAGCTTCGTTAAGTTCTACGACCTCTGGTTCTTCTTCCGGTTCTGTAAGGGTCGGTTCTTCCGGCTCAACATCTATAATCGCAGGTTCTTCATAAGAAACGACCTCCGGTTCTTCGGTTTCTTCGGTTTCAACAACTTCTTGAGGTTCCTCTTCTTCCATTTGTTTATCAAGTTCAATAAGCTCTTCGTAAGGCTTAACCTGAACAATAAACGGCATATTTTGAGTTGCAGGACCGTAAACTACAAATTCCTCAACATTCAATTTATTAAGGAAAGTGTTATAATTTGCGAAATCGTGCTGTAATGTTTGCGGTGCAAAAAGAATAAGGTTTTGGATAATCTGTTTCAAATCCGGTAAGTACTTAAATTCATGACCGCAAATAATTGTTGTATAAATGTTTTTAAATTCCAAAGTTTTTCTAAGAAGGCGTTTATCTGCAACATCGTTGTTCATCGTTACGAGAACAAAAGTATCCGCGTTAACTGTTGAAATGCAGTCAAAAAGATGCGGGATAAGCAGCTTTTGCAACGCAACATCAACGTTAGAGATGTCAACGATTAAGGAATCAGAATGTGCGACTTTGTTTCTGAACATATTGATATCGTCGTTTCCAGCCGCAAAAATATTTGATTCCTGATATTTAAGGAGTTTATTTTTCAAAAGAACAAGTTCCGCGATACCGGTTTCTTTGTACTGTTGTTCAACAACATTTATAAAGAGGTCAATCGGAAGATATCCTTGCGGAAGGTTTTCCATATAATCCTGAACTTCTTTAAAAATATCCTGAATAACCGCTTTACTAACCGGTTCAACGCCTTCTAAATCGTTTTCAAAAATATAATCTAAAAACTGTGAATTGAGCGGAAGTTTAAAGTTTTTACCGAAAATGAAGTTTTCTTCAGAGGAAAAATCACCGTTCACGTCAAGGAGAACAACTTTTTTACCCTCTTCAACCATTTGCGGTAAAATATTACTTAGAAGTTTGCTGGTGTTATCAACATTGTTGGAGCAAATTAAAAGATTTGATTCAAGCACGGAAGAATCCAGCTTAAACGGAACTTCCTGCTGTGCTAAAAGTCCGAGATAAACAGGATGCGTCATTGGCAAAATGCTCAATAATTCTTCGGAAGGCAGCTTTGTAATTGTAGCTTCAAGTGACGGAATCGTTCCGTTGTAATTTTTCAGAACACCGTCAGTATTAAAAGTAAATAAAAGTTTGAGAACCGCAAAATTTCTGCCGTTTTCAGCTTTTAAATTCACCACTTGCGCAACATAAGGCGTATTGGAATCTTCAATAATCGCAAAGCCAGAAAGCGCTAAATTGTCCTCTACTTCATAAGAAATTTTAACTAAACTATTTTTTATCTCCAATATTTTCATTAAAAACCCAGCTCCTTCATTGCGATTTTAGCATAAAAAACATTATTTAGCAAATGATAACAGATAATTGTAAACTTCAATTGTTTGCGAACAAATTTTTAATTGCCTGTCAACAAGACTTTTTATTGTGTATGAATAGCATGCCAAAATTTCATTTTCGAGCCCGCCAGGTATATCAAGGGATTTAAGACGCTCTTCATACGTTTCGCGCCCGCGGGTTTCGGGTTCTATTTTGTCAGCAAGAAAAATTATTTTTTCTAAATCCGTCATCCCGACACGACCTAAAGTATGCCACCTAACAGCAGAAAGGATTTCTTCATCCTCAATTTCAAACTTTTCACGTGCGAAAACAGCACCAGCCGGAGCATGGAGAATTTTTCCGTTACAGGTCTCACCCTCCTGAAGTTCAAACGGCGCGCGCTCAATCAGAGCAAGGAGTTCCTCGTGAGAAAGGTTTTTAGCGCAATCATGAACTAAACCTGCAAAATATGCTTTTTCTTCATCATAACCGCATTTTTTAGCAATTGCTCTTGCCGCTTCTGCTGTTCCAAGTGAATGAACATATTTTTCCGCAGTCAAATTTAACCTTAACCATTCCTTAATTTCATCTATACAAGCCGTTTTCAACAATATAATCCTCAACTTTTTGCGGAACAAGGTTGGAAATACTTTCCCCGCACGCAATTTTATCTCTTAATTCTGTTGAAGAAATATCATAAAACGCAAGGTTTGTAAAGTCAAAATCAAAACCTTTTTCCCTCAAATAATCAAAACGCGCTAAATTACAATCGTCTTCGCGACGGGAAACAATAAATTTTACAAGCATCTTCAATTTATCGACTTCATACCACGACTCAATTTTTTCAAACGCGTCAGTGCCTATAATAAAATTAAATTTTTCACCGGTGCCATAAATTTTTTGCAGCTCAAGAATAGTGAAATAAGTATAAGAAGTTTGCCCGAGCCTAAACTCTATATCCGAAACCTCAAACCCCTTATGCCCCTCAATAGCAAGTTTAACCATTTCAAAACGCTGTTCAGAAGTGCCGCCCTGCACAGTTTTATGCGGTGGTATGCACGCCGGAATAAAAATTACTTTCTCAAAATTAAACTTCCTTAAAACATATTGAGCCATTCTCAAATGCGCATTATGAATAGGATTAAACGTTCCGCAAAAGAGACATATATTCATAATTATATAGCTGTAATTTCTTGAACAATGGTTTCGATAATAACAGAAGATGCCTTTTGTTGTTCAATATCAATAACTTCTTCCTGCTCTGCAGCCGCCTCAACGGTTTCAACAGCTTTTGCCGGAGTTACAACAACCGGTTTTGGAGCCTTAGCCTGAAGAACAGCCGGATCGTTTTTATGAACATTCTGAAGTGCCATAATCTTCTCTACAAATCTTTTTGTTTCACCAAACGGCGGAACAGTATTGTTATATCTTTTTACGTTTCCGGGACCTGCATTGTATGCCGCAAGCGCAAGTTCAACCGAACCAAACATTCTGTACATCATAAGATAGTATTTCAAACCGCCGCGAATATTGTCACTTAATGAATACGGATTAATTCCGATTTTCTTAGCGGTAGACGGCATAAGCTGGAATACCCCGACAGCCCCGCAAGAACTTCTAGCTTCCATTCTAAAATTTGATTCAACCTTTGCAATACTAAGCGCAAGCGCAGGATCAATTCCCAATTCAATTGCCTGATTAACAATAGTAGTTTTAATCTCATCTAATGTATAAGCATTTGCCTGTGTGCAGCCCAAAAGAAGCGCTAAGCCCAATATTGTCAATGTTTTTTTGATATTCAATATAACAACCCTCAATCTTGTACATTGCTTTGGCGGGATAAAACCCATAAATGATAACAAATTCGTTACCTTATTGACATCATAATTCAAAGCATGCAGAAAATCAAGTTTGCACAGTCGTACAATCGAACGGTTAATTTAGAAAATTTCCTTTTATAACAGTGCACTCCGAATTTGTAAATTTTTATTAAATCTTGATATAGGCAGCTAAGCATGTTAAAATAATAACAGATTAGGAGTAGCAATGTACGAATTTCCATTTGAGCTGGACGAGTTTCAAAAAGAAGCCTGCGATTTCATAACAGAAGGCAAAAGTGTTGTAGTCTGCGCGCCAACCGGTGCCGGTAAAACCGTTATTGCGCAGCACGCAATCCACCAGGCGTTAAAAAATAACACACGTGTTTTTTATACAACACCGTTAAAAGCACTTTCTAACCAAAAATTTTATGATTTTTCCGAAAAATACGGTGCTGATAAAGTCGGACTTCTTACAGGCGACACCTCAATTAACCGAGGCGCGCAAATCGTTGTTATGACAACGGAAGTTTTCAGAAACATGCTCTATGGAACAAACCTTGGCGCGGTTGCCGACAACCTAAAAGACGTAAAATATGTAATCTTAGACGAAGTTCACTATATGAACGATGAGCAGCGCGGAACTGTTTGGGAAGAAAGTATTATTTACTGTCCGACAAATATCCAAATCGTTGCGCTTTCCGCAACGGTTGCTAATGCAGATGAGCTGACAGACTGGATAAATTCCGTCCACTCCGCAACCGAACTTGTTGACACGGATTTCCGCCCGGTTCCGCTAAAATTCTTCTATTTTGACAGTTCGCAGCCGACAAGGCTTCTTCCGCTTTTAACACCAAGCGGACAACTTAATTCTAAAATTAAGCCCGAAAAACGCCCGTTCGGAAGACATGGCAAAATTAAAGAACAAAAAAATCATGTTCAACAAATCGTCAGAAACCTTCACGAACAAGACATGCTCCCGGCAATTTATTTTACGTTTTCAAGAAGAAAATGTGATGAACAAATGGAAAAATGCGCGTATTTAGACCTTGTGACAAACGCAGAAAAAGCGCAAATCCGCCAGTTTGTCGAAGAATATATCGCGGAAAACCCGTACCTTTACAATAACAAACACTTAGAATATCTTTATCAGGGCGTAGCATCGCACCACGCCGGTCTTTTGCCGTCATGGAAAATCCTTGTTGAAAAATTATTTCAAAAGGGTTTAATAAAAGTTGTATTTGCAACCGAAACCCTTGCCGCAGGGATTAATATGCCGGCGCGCTCAACCGTTATAAGTTCAGTCAGCAAACGCACTGACAGCGGACACAGGATGCTTACGGCAAGCGAATTTTTGCAAATGTCCGGTCGTGCAGGACGCCGTGGCATGGACGAAGTAGGTTATGTAACCGTCGTTGGAAGTTATTTCCAAACACCGGAAGAAGTCGCAGAACTTGTTTTAAGCGATGCGAACCCTCTTGAAAGCCGTTTTTCCCCGAGTTATTCCATGGTTCTCAACCTATTACAGCGTTTCACACTCGATGAGGCAAAAGAACTTATTATGAAAAGTTTCGGCTATTTTTCATCCGGCTCAAGACTCTTCCCGCTGTTGAAACTTAACGAACAGCTTGACGCTCAAATTGCAGAACGCGTAATCGTCTGTCCGTACAAGAAAAATGACCAAACCCTTCACGAATACCTCGGAATAAAAGCGCTTTACGTTCAAAACAAGGACACTTACAAAAAAATCCTTAAACAAGAGAGCGCTAAAAACCGAAAAATTTCAGAAGAAATAATCCAATTTTCACGAGATAACAAGAAAAATCTTGAAAAAATGCACACATTCTGCTGTGATAATTGCAAACTTTTCAAAAAACATTCAAAAAATATTGAAGTAATTTCCCGTGTTAAAGAGCACAAACGTAAACTTGAAAAAGAAATTGAACGCCAACGCGATATTTTTTGGAACAAATTTTTAGCGCACAGAAACGCTCTTACAGACGCAGGTTACTTAAAAGACGACTACCCGACAGATGGCGGCGTAACGATTTCGCAAATCCGTTCTGAAAACGAACTATTCCTTGCAGAAATAATTTTTTCAAACGCATTGGAAAACCTTACACCTGCTCAATTGGCAGCTGTAGTCTGCGCGATTACAACAGAAGATTTACGCGGAGATTTCCCGTATCTACCGTTCTCCGAACCGGTACGAAAATCGCTTAACAATATCAGAAATATCAAACGCAGAATAGAAAAACTACAAGGAAAATATCTGCTTGAAGAGCCATTGTATATTAACGCATACTTCTCCTCATTGATTGAGTTGTGGGTAGAGGGTGCCGAATGGGATACAATTGCCGGTCAAATTGATATAGGCGAGGGCGATTTGGTTCGTTCGTTCAAACGAGTAATTGATGTTTTAAGACAATTTACAACGATTTCGAATGTACCGGATTGGCTTGTGTTTACGGCTCGTGAGGCAATAGAAAAAATCCAACGCGAACCGGTTAATTTAGATTAGCAGTCTTTCTTGTAACATTTTATCTTTTTGTGGTATAATTTTAATTATGGAATGTCCAAAATGCGGTTATGAAGTTGATGATAATGCAATGACCTGTCCGAATTGTAAGAAGGTCTTAAAATTGATTTGTCCTGTTTGCAGAACGGTCAATACTTCAAACTCCTGCAAAAAATGCGGGTTCCCTATTCTTGTTAAATGCAACAACTGCGGCAAAATCGTTCCTAATATCAACGGAAAGTGTGCAAAATGCGGATTTGATACAGAGCAATCTTGTATACTAAACGATGCAAACACTGATATTTACACGATGATGATTGTTGATTTGCCAAACATTGACGACATGAAAAACTATATCGGTTCGTCAAAATTGCTTAACAAGTTCAAATCAAACACTGATAAAATTATCAAGGATGTTGCGAAAAAGACTAAAAATAAATGCAGAATTTACGGTAATTCTTACATAATTCGTTTTACAAAAGAATATACGTTCTCAAGTTCCGCAGCACAAGCAATGGAAACGGCGCTTATCCTTCTTCAGGAAATAACAAAACTTAACTGTAAACTTTCGCATAAAAAGAATTGTACAATCAGATGTAATATTTCGCTTGTTAAAAAAGAAACTTCAGACAATCCGCGCTCTGTTAAATCTGATTTTAACGTAAGTTTCGTTAACCACGACAAACTTTCTCCGGAAGAACAAATTTTAACGGCTTTTCAGGTAATCACAGATTCATCTGTTTATGATGTATTGAAAAACGAATATGACTTTGAACAACTTGATTCCGTTATGGTTAACGGACAAATGGTTATGTTCTACGAGGCAAAAGTCAAAGACAAAATAGAACTCGTGGATGTTTATGACGAACCGGATGAAATACAAATTCCAAACTTTGTTCAAAACATGCTTATGGAGCAGGACAAAATTGACGGTCAGGCATTGCGCAAAATGGAAGCTAAAAAAGATCCGGATGCGATTTATGACATGGAAACAATCGGGTTGGAAGATGTTCAGAGTGAATTTATGCGGATTGAAAATGCCGATGTGCTTCTGCACATGGTTAACAGGCTTCAGGCTTATCCGAAAGGTATTTTAGCGATTAAAACCGACGAGATTTACAAGCCGTATTCACTCAAAATCATTAACGAAATTGAAAACCTCGGGCTTTACAAAAATATTATCAGCATAACCTGCTACGATGATATGAAATACGCTCCGTATTCTTTCTTTAGAGATTTAGTTGCCGCGATTTTTGAATACACGGTTTCGCAAAAACTATTTTCGACTAACGACTTTACGATGTTTAAAAACATCGACCCTGACCTGATTATTAGAGATTTAATTACTCTAAATCAGCACAATGATGAAGATGTTTTAGAAACAAGGTTCAAATATTATGATATTTTTGCCTCCCTTTTGCAGGCAATTCCGAACAGTCTTATCTTTATTGAAGACTTTGAAAAAATAGATGCCGGCTCACTCGACATTATGCGCCATGTTTTGGAAGTCTTTGAAGAACTTGATATAAGCTATTTAATCTCTTATAACAAGAAATTTTCACTGCATAAAAATTCAAGTTTCCTTCTTAGCAAGCCTTACTACTGCGAAATTCTTCTCAAACCAACACCGTTTGAAAAAATTATCGCGGATAATAAAGATTTGTACAAAAACATTTTGGATAGTTTTTATCTTCAACGTATTGCAAAATACGCGTGCGGAAGTATTTTATTCCTTGATTTCGCGCTTCAATACCTTTTGGAACTTGAAGTTATCAAGATTACAGATGACGGTTTAAAACTTGCAAAAGCTGAAACTATCCTTATTCCGTCTTCATTAAACAAACTTTTGGTTAGACGTCTCAACTTGATGAAAGACGAAAAAGAAATGTTGAAATTCTTAGCATCAATGATGCTTTTAGGAACCCGTGTTGACGTCAAAACGATGGATTCACTCGGCTATGAAAACAGTGAAGACCTGATTAACAGGCTTTCCGCAATGGGTTATATTTATTATTATAATAACTGTTTCTACTTCCCGAATTACAACCTGTTAAAAGAAAATCTTCTTGAAACAATGAACCAGGATTACTTAAAAGAAGTTGCGGGCGAATTATTTGAAAAAGTTTTTGATGAAAATATTCCAAGCCCGACAAAAGCATATCTGTATAACCTTTTAGGCGACCACAAGGCAGAGTTTGAGCAATGGGAACAACTTGCGAATATTAACCTTTCATTGGGCGATTTCTGCTCATATTTGAACTGTGCACAAAGAATGATTGACCTTGTTAGTCAGAACGAGGAATACAACCTTGTTGAGAACGCGGATGAATTTAAGGACCAAATGTACAACGCGATTTCCAACAATATTTTTGAGGTTATTCCTGATAAAACAAGTGAAATTGCTGAAAATACGCTTAAAAACCTTGAACGTCTCGACGAGAAAGAAAAAATTGTTGAACTTTGTATCAAAATGATTAAAGCCGGCTTGCAAGAAGGCGACTACAACAAGTGTCTTGAACTTATGCACAAAGTTCTCTCGCTGCTGCCTAACGCATCTATTGATCCGAACAATCCGAATTTTGATAAAAACTTCTTCCTTATGTCATTGGTGCATATCGTAATCCTCTTCAACCTGGGAGCGTTGAAAGATTGTTTGGATATTGGATATAAAATTTTAGAATATGTAACACCGGAAAATATCGAAACGTTAAAACCTGACGATATGGAGGGTACAGATTTTATAGCAATGCTCTACGATACAGTCGGTTACATTGCAATTTGCAATATCTGTCTGCTTGCCGGAAATGTCGGTCAATTCTTAGAACTTGTAAGACAAGACCTTCCACAATTGCCGTCATCATATCAATACTTCGTAATTTTGGAACAATTGGTACAAGGTAAGTTACAGGAAGTTCCGGAAATAGAAATAGCTGCAACCGACAGGTTCTCACCAGCGATTTCATTCATAATTTCAGCGTTCGCATTCAATTTTGAAGATCCGAAAAAGTTCGCAACAGATATTTACAGAGCAAAAATTAACGCTAAAAACTGTATGCTCCACAAAATTGAATCAATCTGCGACTTGTTTATTGCAAACGCTTACATAAGAATAAATTCAATTGAAAAAGCAACTCATATTCTTTACGATGTGATTAACACAGCCCAAGCCAAAGGCATGGCTGGCGTTGAACTTCTTGCCTGGTACTTTATGAGCAATATCCACATTAGACAAAAAGAATACGATGTCGCTTACGGTGTAATTAACAACTCAATTATCCAGCTTGAAAAAAACAGACTGCATAGTGAATTGTTAATTATGTTATTAAATTATAATCTTTATAAAGTGTTTATGTTTAGAAGAGAACTCAACAAAGCACAGCTTTGTATCGAACAGGCAATGTCTATAACCCAAAAACACGAAATGTTCTTCCCGTTTGATGTCGATCCGAAAAACTATGGTATTCAGATAAGTGACGAGCTTATGGCTAAAATTCAAAACGGCGAACCAATAGACCTTGAAGCAGAAGAGACAGGAGAGTTTTTAGAAAGTCTTGCAGAAGCAACAGAAGAACAGCAAGAACAAGAATAAAGCTCGAAAGGAGAGGGAAATGAAAATATTATTTGCATCTAACGAAATTGCGCCGTTTTCAAAAGCCGGCGGATTAGCTGACGTTATGGGAAGTTTGCCCAAATATCTTGAAAAAGACGCAGAAATCGCTATGTTTACTCCTCTTCACGGGTTTATTGATAAAGAAAAATACGATATCAAAGAACTTCCTAATTCAGACCTTTGGATAACCTTCGGCTGGCAGCCGCAAAAGTTCAACCTTTTTATGGGTAAACTACCAGGAACCGATATCAATGTATTTTTTGTCAAAAACGATTGGTATTTCTCTTGTTTTCACGAAGTTTATCCAAAATGGCTTGACACACGCTACGAACACGAAAGATACGTTGCGTTTTCGCTTGCTGTTATGGAATACGCAAAACAATTAAACTTCCGCGCAGATATTATTCACACAAATGATTGGCATACTGCGATGCTGCCACTATACCTGCACAGTAACTATAAATTTGATGAATTTTGGTCAAACACAAAATGCGTTTTTGAAATACATAACCTTGCATATCAGGGAATTTGGCTTGACGATATCATTGATTTTGCGAATATGCGCAAAGACATCGTTTATAATGAATGGGGCTGCGAGCACTATGAACGCGTTAACTGGATGAAAGGTGCAATTAACTACTCCGATAAAATCCTTGTAGTTTCGCCAAACTATGCACGTGAAATTCTTACCTCCGAATACGGAGAGGGAATGGATTACACGCTAAGGGGCTGCACACATAAAATAGCGGGCATCCTAAACGGTATCGACTACGATGTATTTAACCCGAAAAAAGATAAATGTATCGCTAAAAATTACGATGTTAAATCTCTGGATAAAAAAGAAGAGAATAAAAAAGCTCTGTGCGAATACTTCGGGCTTCAATATAACCCTGACCGTCCGCTTTTCGGGTTTGTTTCAAGACTTGTTGACCAAAAAGGTATTGACTTAATCCGTGATATGGAAAACGAGCTTAAAAACCTTGACGCGGATTTTGTATTCCTCGGAAGCGGTGACAGCGCGTATGAAAACTTATTTATTTGGCTTTCAAACAACAGTGCAAACATCAGATGTTATGTAGGTTATGATGCAAAACTTGCGAACCTGATTTACGCCGGAAGTGACTTCTTCTTAATGCCGTCAAAATTTGAACCTTGCGGATTGAGCCAGTTAATCGCTATGCGATACGGTTCATTGCCGGTTGTAAGAGCAACCGGAGGCTTGGAAGACACAGTTGTGGGATATCCGCTTGATAATTCAACAGGTTTCAAATTCTGGGGTTATAATGGTTGGGATATGCTGAATGCTATTAAAACTGCGATGTGGGTATATCAAGATAAATACGTATTCAACGCAATGCGTAAATCAGCAATGGAAGCAGATTTCTCGTGGAAGAAAAGCGCCGCTGAATACTTAAATTTATATAAATCTTTATTATAAAAACGGGGCAAACGCCCCGTTTTTTATTTCAAATATTTATCAAAAAATTTGCCAATTTTATCAAACGGTATTTTATCCAAATTGTAATATAAGTCCGTATGGTTCGCGCCATCAACAATTAATAACTCTTTATTCTCTCCTTTTAATTTTTTGAATGCATCTTCGGAGAAATATCTGCTGTGCGCATTTTCACCATGAACAATCAATACAGCACTTTGGATTTCGCTCGAATATGCTAGGATTGGCATATTCAGAAATGACAATGCCGAAGTCATGTTCCAATGACCATTGGAATTAATCGAACGGGCGTGGAAACCTTTTTCTGTTTTGTAATAATCATAGTAATCTTTTACAAATTGAGGCTCGTCACCGGTCAACTTATCAGGAAGCCCTGGAGCCGGTGCATAAGTGCCGTTTCTAAAGTCATCAGTTCTTTGTTTATTTAAAACCACTCTTTGTTCATAACGTGCTTTTTCATCCATTGAATCAAAATATCCGTTAGCATTTACGCGTGACATATCGTACATTGTAGAAGTTACTGTTGCTTTCACTCTTGTATCCATAGCCGCAGCGTTAAGCGCGAAACCCCCAAACCCGCAAATGCCTATAATACCAATTTTATCAGAGTCAACATCTTCTCTGGTACTTAAATAGTCAACTGCCGCTGAAAAGTCCTCCGTGTTTATATCAGGGCTTGCGACATGTCTTGGTTCACCTTTGCTTTCTCCGGTATAAGACGGGTCAAACGCCAATGTAATATAACCTTTTTCTGCCATAGTTTGCGCATAGAGTCCGGAGGCTTGCTCTTTGACTGCTCCGAATGGTCCTGAAACCGCTATTGCCGGAAGTTTCCCAACGGTACTTTTGGGAATATATAAATCACCTGTCAAAGTAATACCGTAACGATTTTTGAAAGTAACTTTTTCGATATTTACATTTTCACTTTTAGGAAAAACTTTATCCCAATTTTTGGCTTCACTCATAAGACAACCTCCTGTAACTAAAACTAAAAATAATATCAGACATTTGAATATCAGTCTCATAAAACTCCTTTCACTACTTCAAGTATAACTTTCGCGTATTCAGCATGTTTCCCATAGAAGATATGCGACGCATCAGGTACAACTATTATCTTGTTTTCTTCAGGACGCTTACAGTAAGAGTTAATTTTTTCCATAAACCCTTTAGCATCACCGTTTGTTAGACTGTCTTTGCTGCCGATAACAAATGAACCCTTTGGTTTAATTGCTCCGAGAGAAACGGTTTCGCCATCTCCTGATATAACAGGACAGTTTTTAAGATTATAAGCATTGTAAAAATTCAAAGCTGTTTCTGCACACATCGGTGAGAATCCGCCAAACATAAACGGCAAAATATCCTTTCCCCTGCCCTCATCTACAAATTTTTGCGCAAGATTAAGGCATTCTTTTACATTTGGCATAACGTCAAACCAATGAACCAAATCAACGGGCGCGCTGACAATAAAGTAGTCCACATAATCATCGGACGTATTACCCAAATAATTAATAATTTTATTTGAACCAAGTGAATGACCGGCAAGAATTATCTTTTTAAACCCAAGTTCACGCGCATATTTTACGTAACTTTCGACATCTTCGTAAACAACACTGAAGTCATCAAAAACAACACCTGTATTTTTCTGTTTGCCGGTAGAAAAATCCGAATATGCAATACAAGAAAACGCATCCATTGCGTGTCCTGCAATAAAAGCAATATTATTTTTGCTCAAAAGTTCAGCGGTTGCCGGCAGCAAGTCATTCTGAAAAACATTTGAACAAATTCCGCTCATCATAATGACAACGGCTTCCATTGACGCATCGCCCCACATTGCGCCTTTAAGTTCTAAACCTCTATTTGTAATTACTCTAATTATTTCCATAATATATTTATTATTTACGATTTTTAAAAAATAGCAAATACTTATATTAAATAACTAAAAATGCTTGACAGGCATAATTAAAATAATTATTATTGTAATATGGAAATAAGAGTTTTGAAATATTTTTTAGCTGTAGCAAGAGAAGGAAGCATAACAGGTGCGGCTAATTCTCTTCATTTAACACAGCCTACGCTTACGCGTCAGCTACAGGAACTTGAGAAAGAACTCGGGCAAAAACTTTTAATTCGCGGTAAATACAAAATTTCACTTACGCCAGAGGGTTTAATCCTAAGAAAGAGGGCTGAAGAAATTATTGAAATGGTTGAGAAAACCGAGGCAGAATTTCAATCAATAAGCGAAACAGTCAGCGGAGATATTTATATTGGCGGCGGGGAAAGCGATGCTTTTAAATATATTGCAAAAGTTATAAAAGAGCTACAAGCGGAGTATCCAAAGATAAAATTTCATATTTATAGCGGCAATGCAGAGGATGTAACAGAGAAACTTGACAGAGGACTTTTAGATTTTGGTGTATTAATACAGCCAATTGACCTGTCAAAATATGATTATATTCCAATGCCAGAGAAAGACATTTGGGGACTACTCATGCGCAAAGACAATCCTCTTGCAGAAAAAAGTGAAATAAAACTTGAGGATTTAATGGGTGTGCCGCTTCTTGCCTCGCGTCAAATGTCACCAAAATATTCCAAGGATAGCGGTTTTTTGGACTGGTTTGGCGATAAGTTTGACCAATTAAACATCACTGCGACATATAATTTGATATACAACGCCGCAATAATGGTCGAAACCGGTGTAGGATGTGCGGTAACACTTGATAAACTTGCCAATACTTCCCAAAACAGTAAAATTTGTTTCCGCCCCCTAAGCCCTAGGTTAGACTCTGGTTTAGATATAGTGTGGAAAAAGAATCAAGTATTCTCACCTGCAGCAAAACTCTTTTTGGAAAGGCTTCAATGTGCAGGAAGCCTAAACCAAAACGTACTTCCATAATGCAGACGGGATTTGAAATCAATATGTCCTTTGTGTGCATCAACAATTGTTTTGCACAAAAATAACCCTACGCCTGAACCCTGCTGGCGTTTAAGCTGGTCCTGATTTACCTGCGAGAAGAACTTAAAAATCTTTGCGTAATCCTTTTTGCTTATTCCATCACCTGAATCTTTAATCTCAAAGACAAATTCACCTTTCTCATTCTGATAAGAAACTATAGTGATTTTCCCGTTGAGTTTATTAAATTTTATCGCATTACTAATAAGATTTAACACCAGCTGCCTAAAACGCCTTAAATCCGCAGAAATTTGCATTTCCATAAGCGTATATCGAACTTCAATATTTTTCTCACGCAGCTGATTTTCCAAAGAATCAAGAGTTTCAAGGATTACCCGTTTAGGCGAGAAAGTTTCGTATTGCAGCTCCATTTGCCGGCTTTGCGAACGCGATAAGTCCAGTACATCCAAAATCAGACCGAGTAGAAATTTGGAAGAATTAGAAATATTTTTGATATATTTTTCTAAATCAGGATTTCTATTTTTTGCCTGCATAATGTCTGAAAACCCGATAATTGAATTGAGCGGGGTTTTGAACTCATGGGAAATACTTGCCAAAAACTCCATTCTTTCTTTAAAAGTACGTTCATTCTCTTCTTTAAGCGAAAAGTTTTCAAGTTTTTGACACGCACACTCCAAAACAAGTTGTACAAAATCCTTATCCTGCCCGATAACGCCCAAAATTCCTTGAAGATTTCCCGCAAAAATAACCGGTTCAATAACAAGATCTTTATCAGAAATAGAACTAATAAATTCCAAAATATCATCCTGTTCAAAACCATTGGCAAAGTAATCAATTACAAGTTTATTTATTTGAGCAGCCCGGGCATGATTTTTGGAACCTACTCTTATAAGCGGCTTATTTGTTTTAGGATTGAGCAGCAACACCCATGCTGCGTCCGCTCCGATTCGCAAAAAATCCGTCATATAGGTCAAAGTCTCTTTTAACCCCGTCTTCATATTAAGATTTCTCAAAAAATTATATAAATCTTTTTCTTTTAAAATATTCATTGTATAATGAGTATACTATGAAGAAAAAATTATTTGTATTATCCGGTTCGTCAGGTGTAGGTAAAGGCACTGTTATCAGCGGGTTTCTGAAACGAAATCCCTCTTATAGCCTTTCGATTTCGTGTACGACACGCAAAATGCGCCCCGATGAAACCGAAGGTGTAAATTATTTTTATCTTACTCGTGAAGAATTTGAAAAAAGCGTTCAAAATGACGAATTTTTAGAATGGGCAGAATTTGCACAAAACCTTTACGGCACAAAACGCGCTTTTGTTGAAAAATGTCTGAATAACGGCAAAGACTTGATTCTAGAGCTTGAGACAATTGGTGCATTAAAAGTTAAAGACCAAATGCCAGACGCGGTTTTGATTTTTATAGCTCCGCCAAGTTTTGAAGAGCTCGAGCACCGTCTTAGAAACCGCCATACAGAGGACGAAGAAACCATTCAAAAACGTCTTAGCGAAGTACGCGCAGAAATTGAGCGTTCAAAAAAATATGATTATGTAATTGTTAACGATGAGGTTGACAGGGCTATCGCCGAACTTGAAAAAATTATAAAAGACGAGGCGTCAAATGTATAATTTGAATGGAAAAACTATTCTTGTCGGCATAACCGGCGGCATTGCAGCGTATAAAGTTTGTGAGCTTATACGTATGTACAAACGCGCAGGTGCTAACGTTAAGGTTATAGCTACACCCAACGCCCTAAACTTTGTCACTAAACTAACGCTGCAAAACCTTTCTCAAAACAATGTTGCGGTAGACGAATTTGATGTTGAAGATTACAAACCGGAACACATTTCGCTTGCTGATGAGGCTGATATTTTTGTAATTGCGCCCGCAACGGCTAACACGATTTCAAAACTGGCAAACGGAATTTGTGATAATCTTTTGACCTCTGTTGCCTGTGCTTACACAAAAACAATCTATCTTGCCCCTGCAATGAACTGCAATATGTGGGAAAACAAAATTATTCAGGAAAACTTAAAAAAACTTTCAGGACTTAATTATAAAATAATTGAACCTGAAAGCGGTTTCCTTGCTTGCGGTTATGAAGGCAAAGGACGCTTGAGTGACTTAGAAACGATTTTTAACGCGACAGTTGACTTGCCGCTTAAGGGCAAAAAAATTCTTATAACAGCAGGCGGAACAATTGAAGAAATCGACCCTGTAAGATATATTTCCAACTACTCCTCAGGTAAAATGGGTTTTGCGCTTGCCAAAGCTGCACATGACCTTGGCGCTGACGTCACACTTGTCTCAACAGTGGCACATGAAAACGCTATTATGGTTAAATCCGCAGAAGAAATGCAAAATGTTGTTCTCAAAAATCTTCCCGCACAAGACGCCGTTTTTATGGCTGCTGCAGTAGCTGATTACAGAGTAAAAGATATTGCACGGCAAAAGCTCAAAAAAGTTGACGGAACTGATGAAATAACGCTAACACTCGTTAAAAATCCCGACATTTTAAAATCAATCTGCGAAACAGAGCATTCCGCAATAATCGTTGGTTTTTGTGCAGAAAGCGAAAATCTTCTCGCTAATGCCAAAGAAAAAATTACAAAAAAAGGCTGCGACTACTTAATAGCAAACGATATTTCACGTAAAGATATCGGATTTGGCAGCGACGAAAATGAAGTCCATATTTTGAGCTCCGACGGCGGAATCGAAAAAATTGAGAAAACTTCAAAAGAAAATATCGCAAAAGAAATTTTAAAAAAGATATGGTTAACAAACACGAAATAACTAAAATTATTGAGCAGGTCGCGCCGCCGGAAACTGCTGAGCCGTGGGATTTGAGCGGTTGGGTTGTCGAGACCGGGCGCACAAACATTGAAAAAGTCATGCTTTGCCTGACAGTAACTGAGGATGTTTTAAATCAGGCGCAAAAAAGCGGCTGTGATATGATAATTTCACATCACCCGTTATTTGTTGTGCCGCTTGACTTTAACCGCGGAATTGATATTTATTGCGCGCACACAAACCTTGATAAAGCAGAATGCGGAACAACAGAAACACTTATAAACGTTTTAGGCTTTGGGAATGTTCAATCGTACGGACATGATTTTTTGCGTTTTTGCGACTGTGAAATAATCTTTGAGGATCTGTTTGAACATTTAAAAAGAATTTCGAAAAATATCCGATATACTAATCCGAAAGGCTTAAAAGCCATAAAACGCATAGCTTTTTGCGGCGGAAGCGGGGCAGATTTCTGGCATGACGCAATGGAATTTGGTGCAGATGTGCTGGTGAGTGGAGATTTAAAATTCCATACCGCCTTAGACAGTAAAATTTCAATAATTGACATCGGGCATTTTGAGAGCGAAATCCTTGTTATTAATGAATTGGCAAGGCTTTTAGCGAATAAAATTGAAATTTTGCAAGCAAAAGAAAGTAGTCCGATTATACAAACAAATTCTTGACAATAGAAATTGAGCGAGTAGAATAAAGGAGTAAACACTAGCGAAGCGCAATAAATAATGGGGCGTCGCCAAGTGGTAAGGCAGCTGGTTTTGGTCCAGCCATCTCGGAGGTTCGAATCCTTCCGCCCCAGAATTTAAGACCTGACTTTCAGGTCTTTTTTATTTCAATATTTCTTGCATTTTTTCTAAAAATAGTTTGGCAGCCGGTGAAAATACCTGATATTTTTTCCAAATTAGCCCCCAACTTGCCTCCATTTTGGGTTTTAATGGACGAAAACATAGATTAGAATTTTTTGCTGTATTAGCCAAATTATTTAACGTAAACATATAACCAACACCCTGTTCTACCATTATTGCAGCATTGTAAAACAGAGTATGCGTTGCTGCGATTTCAAGTTTATCTTTATTTTTATTAAACCATCTAAAAAATTCATTATCAGGGGTCGGCTTTCTAAAGACTTTTGTTGATAAAATCAACGGGATTTTTTCCATATCTTCAAAAGTTACAAATTCTTTTTTTGCAAGTTCGGAGTCTTTTCGCATTACAATACCCCAAACATCATTGTCAGGTAAATTTATGACATTGTATTTTGATAAATCCGCCGGTTGCATAACAATCCCAAAATCCAAAAGCCCGTTATCGATTTTTTCAACAACATCCTCGTGTATTCCGCTTGAAATATTAAAAATAATTTTCGGATAAGTTTTGCGGATTTCTTGTATCAAATTTGCAACGCTTTTAAGAGTATCGGTTTCACCGCTCCCTATACAAACTTCTCCTGCAAGTTCGTGTTTAAGAGAAGAAAATTCTTTTTCTGTTTTCTCAACCATATCAAGAATTTCTTCGGCTCTTTTTCTCAAAATCATTCCTTCAGGGGTGAGAGTTACATTGTGATTAGTTCTGACTAAAAGTTTCTCTCCCAATTCTTTTTCCAAATCTTGAAGTTGTCTTGAAAGTGTGGGTTGTGTAAGGTGCAGATAATTTGCCGCTCCAGTAATTGAGCCTTCGCGTGCTACTGTTAAAAAATATCTTAAAACTCTTATTTCCATACAAAAATGATATATAAACTTGCAATGCTTGTCAAGCATTACAAAGAATGCAATATAAGTATTTGCTATTTTTAAAAACATCGTAAATAATGGATGTAGAAATACGAGGGAAATACTATGAAAGAATACTAAGGAGCTCTTTATGGTTGATAATAGACGTAGAGATTTTTTAAAAACAGCAGGACTAATTAGTGCGGTTTTGCTTGCACAGCCTATTTTAAGCAAGGCTGATGCAAAAATATTTCATGATGAAAAATTGATAACTCAATACCGAACACTTGGAACAGGTGAAGCAGCGATGAAAGTTACAGCTTTAGGCTTTGGCTGTATGGGAATGAACTATAATCGTGGTATGGCAAAAGACGAAAAAGAAATGATTAGGCTTTTGCATAAATGTGTTGATTACGGTGTTAACCTTTTTGATACGGCAGAAGTTTACGGGCCTCATATAAATGAACTTCTTGTCGGCAAGGGGTTGTATAAATATAAAAATATCAATGTAACAACAAAATTCGGGCATAAAATAGTTGACGGAAAATATTACTATGGTGAATTAGACAGTTCTCCAAAACAAATCAGAAAAGTTTGTGAGGAATCCTTAAAACGCCTTAGACGTGATGTAATTGATATGTTTTATCAACACAGATTTGATCCGAAAATTCCGATTGAGGATGTTGCAGGAACTGTAAAAGAGCTAATCAAAGAAGGTAAAGTCCGACATTTTGGACTCTGTGAGGTCAGCCCTGAAATAATAAAAAAAGCCCACGCTGTACAGCCGGTAACCGCAATTCAAAGTGAATATCATTTGATGTGGCAGGGACCGGAGAAAAATATCTTCCCGACACTTGAAGAACTAGGAATCGGCTTTGTACCTTATAGTCCTTTAAACAGAGGCTATCTTGCAGGAACGATGAATGAAAACACGAAATTCTATGAGGCAAATGATAACCGCCATACGCTTCCACGTTTCACACCTGAAGCAATGAAAAAGAATTATGCAATAATTGAAGTTATGAAAGAATTTGGCTCATCTAAGGGCGCAACACCTGCGCAAGTGGCTCTTGCGTGGTTATTGCATAAACGACCTTATATTGTGCCAATCCCGGGAACTACCGTTGAAGCCCATTTAAGGGAAAACCTTGCAGCTGTAAATTTGAAATGGTCAGACAAAGAATGGACAGATTTTGAAGAAAAGATTTCAAAAATAGAAATCTTTGGAGACCGATACAACGCAACGCAACAAAAACAGGTAATTAATTAGTAATTAACGAAATCGAATTTATTGGTATCAAAAATCCCTTTATCAGTTATTTTCAATTCCGGAATTACCGGAAGAGAAAGAAATCCTAATGTCATAAATGGATCTTCCAATGTACAACCGATTTCATGTGCAACATTATTCAATTCGGCACATTTTTCCATTACATAATCAAAATTTTTATCAGACATCAAACCCGCAATCGGAAGCGGTAGTTTTGAAACGACTTCTCCGTCTTTTACAATAACTTTTCCGCCTTGAGATTTTACAAGTTCAATCGCCGCAATATACATATCATAATCATTTGTGCCGACAATTATCATATTATGCGAATCGTGCGCTACTGTTGAAGCAATAGCTCCCGCCTTTAGATTAAAACCTTTTACAAAGCCTTTACCGATATTGCCTGTCGCACGGTGACGTTCTATAACACAAATTTTTAAAGTATCAGTGTCAATATTACTTACAGTATTACCGTTTTCAATTTTTACCTTTGATAAAATTGATTTCGTCACAAGCTGGTGAGGAATGATTTCCATTGTCCTTACGGTATCGTTTGCCGTACAAATCCTGAAATCATCTTTTTCAATCCACTTAACATTCACAGAACCCCTCATTGAAGGCGGCATACATTCTTCAAAATTCGATGTTAAACGTCCATTTTCAACAATAACTTCACCGTGTTTAAGCACGAAATCAGGTTTAAAATTCTTTAAATCCGGTAAAATTAGTAAATCTGCCTTATAGCCCGGCGAAATAGCACCTAAATCTTTCAGTCCGAAGTATTCTGCAGTGTTCAAGCTGGCACATTGAATAGCTTTAATAGGGTTAACCCCCGCTTCAACGGCGCGCCTTACCATTCCGTTAATATGTTCTTTTAAATCAGACGGGTGTCTGTCATCCGTGACAAAAAGACATTTTCTGGAATTGCAATTTTTCAGGACAGGAATAAGTGCATCCAAATCCTTTGCTGCAGAGCCTTCTCTTATCATTAAATACATTCCAAGCCGTAATTTTTCAATAGCCTCCTCCGGCGTAGTGCATTCATGGTCAGACTTCACACCGCTGGCGATATAAGCGCATAAATCTTTATTAGAAAGGAATGGTGCATGTCCATCAATACGTTTACCATAGGACTTCGCAAGTTCAAGTTTTGCCATCACATTTTTATCAAGATTTAAAACTCCCGGGAAGTTCATCATTTCGGCAACACCAAGAACCCAAGGTTTATCAATCAAAAGTGATAAATCATAGCTGTTTAAATCAAAGCCGGAAGTTTCAAACGAGGTTGCAGGAACGCAGGAGGGAAGCATTGTATAAACATCCATCGGGAGATTTTTAACAGCTTCATGCATAAAACTTATTCCGTGAAGTCCAAACACGTTAGCAATCTCGTGCGGATCGGTTATAACCGTAGTTGTTCCGGCCGGTAAAACAGCTTTGGCAAATTCTGACGGAAGAAGCATTGAGCTTTCAAGGTGAACGTGACCGTCAATGAACGATGGCGTTACATACGCACCATTGACATCTATTTCTTTCTCACCTGAATAATTATCACCTATACCGGCGATAATTCCGTCGGTTATTGCGATATCGGCTTTGTGTATTTCTTCTGAAAGGACGTTTACAATATTTGCATTTTTAATTACCAAATCTGCTTTTTCAAGTCCCCGGGCAACATTTATAATTCTTTCCTGTGACATTTTACCTCTATTTTAGGATAAAAAAGGGCACACTACGTGAGTGTCCCCTTTTATTGAATTTTAGCTTACTTAACAACTTTTGCGATTTCAGCGGTCAAATCATCTCCGCCATATAAAACTGTTGATTTAGATAATACCAAATCATAACCTTTTAATTTCGCTTGAGCTTCGATTGTTGCAGAGATATTCTTATCTATATCAGCAAGTTTTTTTGCATAATCTTTTGCGTTTGCTTCACGTTTTTTCGCGAGATCAGCTTCATATTTTTTCAATAATTTTTCTTTACCTGCTTCAGTTTGTTGTTTTGCAACGTCAGCTCTAACAACTTCTAACCATTTTGCAAGTTCTTGAGACTTTTTAGCTTGTTCATCTTTTAATGCCTGAACCTGTTTTGATTCTGATACGATTTTAGGAACATCTACAACAGCGACTTTGCCGGCATCAGCCATTGCAACGTTAGAAGATCCAATACCTACTCCCAAAGCTAATGCTGCAACTGCTACTAATTTCAAATCTACTTTCATATTTTCTCCTTTCAAAATATTAATCCTATTATAACTGTTATTCAAAATTTTATCAACCACTAAAAAAAGCCCTCTTGCGAGGGCTTTAAAAGATTATCTGAAAATTCTATCAAGAATCCCAGCCGGATCAGGGATTCCGTGCCAGAAAACTGAATGTTCTTCAATTTCTTTTTTCGTAAATTTTCGTGTTTTATCATGTTCTTCAGAAACGCGATGACGTGTCTTTTTATTTTCTGCTGTGGTATGTTCATTAATCTCGTCTTTAGCGTCATCTATTCGGTCGGCAAGCCAGTTGCCCTTATCATCAATATGCCTGTGAACACCATCAATTTTAGCGGAAATATTATTATCAAGAGCAATAGTATTCAAGAATTGTTGTAAACGTGTTCTGTCACCGTCTTCTGCAATAAATTGTTTAATTTCGCCGGTTTGTTTATTTATAGCACGCAAAATTTTCTTACCGTTAGAATCCACCGCAGATAAAATCGTATGAGTATCAGTATCAATTTTGTTATAAATTTCTGCCAAACCATTCAACATTGCTTCACCAACGCCAAGCGTTGCGGCAAGATTTGCATTGCCCATTTCAACAACAGTATTTGTTACGGATTGCGCAGCACCGCGGACTTCATCAACTACAGTTTGCTCTGCAACGCCCTCTAAAAGCGCCTCACAGGTTTGTCTGTATTGGTCAAGTGCACTCAAATAAGCCTCCAGCTTTAATGGTTTTTTACCTTTTGCCGGTACAGACGGGAGCGGTGGAAATTCTAAGTTTTCAACCGCCTCCGGATTAGTTCTTTTAACATCATTGTAAAGTCGTGCAAGTTCACCTTTAACACGTTTTGTAGCACTATCAGCCTGTGTCATGCCGCTGCTGCCAAGTCCGTCAAAGTGTTCAAAATCCGTTTCCGCATAAAACGGGTTACCGCCCTGATGCTGAACAGAAGTTCCGCGAGAGTTGTCTGCGACATTACCGCTTGTCATAGGAACAATATTTGTTCCGCCGTCTACCTTTGCAGCTCCGCTGCCATTTTGAGGCACAATTTTTGCTGTTTGTGTTTCGCCTACATTGTAAAATTCCACCATTAATTTACCACCTTTCTTTTTTGTGACAACACAATATCAATTGTGTTGTCAATGGCGTGCTTAAAGCATTTCAGCCTTTTGATGGCACAATTTATTACGAATTATTAAGCAAAAAAGCTCCCATTATTTAAGTTTTAACTTGACGTTTCCGACAAGTACAACACAATTGATATTGTGTTGTAGGGGTATTATTTTCCTTTTGTGCGATTAAAGGGTCTGTAAACGGTTTCTTTAAATCGTTCAATTTTGGCAAGGGTTTCAGGACTTTTCTGTCCGTCGTAGAATAACTTAGAATGTAATGTATAGTACCTGTTTGTTGCTTTTTTCAAATAATTCAACAAGCCTCTTGCATCATGTCCGAGTGATTTATCTACGCATTTTCCGTCAGTGTAAAGATCTACTGCAAAAAGTTCATAAGGTTCGCTCCGCCATACGGAATATTCTATATTAACATTTCTGTCAGGAAGAATTTCTGCGGCTTTTTTCTCAAAAAGCTCTATCGAATCTTTAGGTAAGCTC
Source organism: Candidatus Gastranaerophilus phascolarcticola (assembly GCA_001899335.1). Lineage (GTDB taxonomy): Bacteria > Cyanobacteriota > Vampirovibrionia > Gastranaerophilales > Gastranaerophilaceae > Gastranaerophilus > Gastranaerophilus phascolarcticola. The sequence goes on along the minus strand of MOYE01000003.1, from coordinate 199,042 downwards.
CTAAACAAATAAGAATCTGCCATACTGACGAGTCTGGAATTTTCTTTAACTTTCACGTTAAATCCAAAGTTTGGGGTTTGATTATTTTGGGGTAAATTATTTATAAACATAAAACTTGTCCTTTGTTTTATTTAAAAACGGGGAAAAAATTTTTTGCTATAAATATTAACGAATTTTAACAACACATACGCCATCGCCGCCCTCGGAATCGTTGCCCGGACGGAAAGAAGCCACGTAAGGTGACTCTGACAAATATTCCCGAACAGCTTGTTTTAGAGCGCCTGTACCGTGACCGTGGATTACGATTACTTCTTGAAGACTTGCGAGACTGACTTCATCAAGGTAAAGTTCCAGACTGTCAAGAGCGTCTTCAACCCTGTAGCCGCGTAAGTCCAGGCGGGTTGAAACAGAATATTTCTTCAAATTAAAGTTTTGGGTAGTATTAGGCGTATAATATTTGCCTGAATTATCGAAACTCTTGTTGTATGGCGCAAGTTTCTTTATCGGAAGTTTTGTTGTTAAGTTACCCATTTTAACTTGAACCTTGCCATTCTTATCAGGAAGAGAAAGAAGTTCGACTATTTGGTTAAGTTCTTTCACGGTCAACTTAGTTCCGGTTTTGACAGTGTTCCAGTCGATTTCGCCGTATTCTTCTTTGATTTCGTGTTCACTAAGTTTATCTTTAAACCCACCCTCTAATTGTGCAAGACGTGCATAAGCGCGGCGTGCAATTTTTTCTGATTTTTCGCGGCGAAGTTCGTCCATAATCTCTTTGATTTCGGCTTTAACTTCCAAAATTTCACGGTCAAACTTGTCTTTTATAATCTTAACGGTTTTCTTTTTGTCTTTTTTGAGGTGCGTAAGATTTTCCTCATACTCTTTTTTAATTTCGTCGGTTGATTCGCGAAGTTCCTGCGCGGTTTGAAGCTCTTGCGAAAGTTTATGCTGGGTTTCCTGCAATTTTTCCACAACGATAATTGAATTATCTTTTTGGCTATGTAGCATTTCTTTGGCTTTTTCTGCAATTTCAGCCGGTAAACCGAGGTTTGAGGCAACAAGGATTGCGTTACTTAACCCGGGAATACCTATCAAAAGTTTGTAGGTCGGTTTTAAGGTTGCGACATCAAATTCCACGGAGGCATTTTTGAAATACGGATTGGTGTATTCAAGCGATTTTAATTCACCATAGTGTGTCGTAACAACAGAAGTTACCCCTTTTTGAGCCAAATATTCCAAAATTGTTTTTGCAAGCAGCGCCCCTTCTGTAGGGTCAGTTCCGGCGCAAATTTCGTCCAAAATAACAAAGGATTTATCATCAGATTTATTCAAAATTTCGATAATATTTGTCATGTGAGACGAAAAAGTTGAGAGTGACTGTTGAATACTTTGTGCATCGCCGATATCAGCAAAAACAGCTTTAAAAGGATAAATATTTGCCGAAGCCGCCGGCAGGAAAAGTCCTGCTTTTGTCATAAGTATAAAAAGCCCCACAGTCTTGATTGTAACGGTTTTGCCGCCGGTATTAGAACCCGTAATCACTATAGAGTGACAATCTTTCCCGATTTCAAAATCATTTGCAACAACGTGCTCTGTCACATCAATCAAAAGCGGATGCCGCATTTCTTCTAATCTAATAAATTTTTCACTATTAAGTGTCGGTTCTATTGCTTTAATTCTTATTGCATAACGGGCTTTTGCGAAATGAAAATCAATTTCAGCCGCGATTTTCTCGGATTTAATAAACTCTTCAATATTTGATTTTATGAGGTTTGTAAAAGCTACTAAAATTCGTACGATTTCCGCGTGAATTTGAGATTTAATCTCACGGATTTTGTTGTTTAGCGGAACAATTTGTTCCGGTTCAACATAGAAAGTTCTGCCGGTCGCAGAGACATCGTGAACAATACCGTTAACTTTGTTTTTAGACGGCGCCATAACCTGAAAAACTATTCTATCGTCACGTGTTGTATAAAGATTTTCCTGCAGGTGTTTAGAAAAATCCGGATTATTCATTAAACTCGTCACTGTTTTTTTCAAATTTCTTTCATTGTCACCCAATGATGAATAAAGTCCTGCAAGTTCAGGTGTAGCATTGTGTTTGATTTGTAAATTTTCATCAAACGCAGCAAAAATTTTATCCTCTAAATCTTTATCAACCGTAATATTTCGCGATAATTCCGCGAGTTTTGGAGCAAGTGAAGAATTGTCTGTAAGAAACCTTTTAATATAGCGGAAAGTTGAGAGCGTTTTGCCGCATTCAAAAATTTCTTCTTCACTCAAGTAGCCGTGCATTGTAGAATATTTCACCTGCGAAAAGTCTGTCAAATGTGAAATCGGAAGTTCCGCCGGCGAATCTAAAATCGCTTTAGCCTCTTTTGTTAAATTCAGTTCGGAAGAAATAATATTTATATCATCAAAAACCCGCAAATTTCTGCAAAGCTCTTTTGATTGAGCTGTTTTTGCGTAATTTGCGAGTTTTTCGGTTATTTTATCAAATTCTAATGTTGCTTTTACGTCCATACCATAATGATAGCATGAGAAAAATTAAGCGTTGAAAATTTTGAAAATTTCGCTCAACAATTCTTGACCTTTAAGCAAGGATTTGTAATCAAGATTTTCTTCACGTGAGTGCATATTGCATACCGTCGCCAAACCAATCAGGTATGGCAGAAATTTTTCGCCGTTTGCGTTGGTTTCATTTGCGTAAATATGGGTTTCCGCACCTGCGTGGAAAGATGAAACCTTTACGTCTAAACCAAGATTTGCACCGGCTTTTTTGAAGACTTCCGGAATAACTTTGTCGTTACTTGCCTCAAATGGCGGCAGGTGTTCGGCAAAAGTCAATTCAGCGTGTGCAAGCGTTGCATATTTATCGTTAAATCTTTGAACTTCTGCTTCCATTTCAGCTTTAAGTTCAGCCTCTTTTGCACGGCTTGCACTGCGGATTGAATATGTCACAAGCGCATCAGTGTTAATAATATTTGTTACTTCCAGCTTGCCGGCAACAATTCCGCCGATGTTGCAAGAAGTAATAACAAAGCCGTTTTCTTCATAAAATACGCCCTGCGGAAGATTGTTTACAAGTTCAGCAACAAGTTTTGCCGCATTATGACGGGTTTTATCGCCGATATCAATTCCGGAATGACCGCCCTTTGCGGATTTAATCTTTATTGTTGCAAGAGTATAACTTGCGCCTGAAACTTCCAACTGTCCAAGCGTATCACTATCGCATACCAAAATATATTTTGAATGAAGTTTTTTGAAATCAGCATTATGAATGCCGCTCATACCGCTTTCTTCATCACGGGTAAAGAAAAGTTCCAAACCGCCGTGTTTCATATCTGATTTAGCAAGTTGCGCAGCAAAATACAACGCGTTAGCAACACCTGCTTTATCGTCTCCGCCAAGAGTTCTGTCCTCCGCACGGATTAAATCTTCTCCGTCAAGATAACTTACAACCGGACTGTCATCCCCGATAACGTCCATGTGTGCTGATAACAACATAGGTTGTTTTGAAGAATCAGTCGCCGGAATATTAACATAAACATTTCCGTAAGTATCGTTTTCCGCGTGAATGCCACGTTCCGCACAATAATTTTTTATCCACTCTGAAACTTTTTCTTCGTGCAAAGACGGTGACGGAATTTCCGCCAAATTACAAAACAAATCAACAAGCTCGTGCTCTTTTCTTATTTCTTGAATGCCCATAAAAACCTCCAAAGTTATTATAGCAAAAAAAAATTTGTTTGAACGTTAACTGCGTATGAGAATTCTTCCAATTATAATGCCGGTAATCCCAAAATATAATACCTGTTCAGCTCCCCCCCCCNNCCCCCCCCCCCAGCCTGATAAAAGACTTCAGGTAGATACCGTAACTTTTGGCGCGAAATTAGACGAACGATTTTCAAAAAAATTCTTAAAAGAACTATTAAGTTTGGGACTTCCCTGCCCGGTTTGCCAAAAAAATATGATTCCGCTAGATATTTTAAACGCTCCTGCCTGCGAAAGTTTACCGATTTTTAAACCCCATCTCAAAAAAATGGAGGTTATAAACAGAAGAATTTACGAAAGACTTTCTCAAATGGCACCTAATTTCCCAGAAAAAAGTATTCAAGGGCTGCTGCAAGAAATGTTTCCTGAAGCTGAAAAGAAATTAATCCTGGTTCAACGCGATATTCTTGATGAATTAAACTTCATCTCCCGCGACTTGCCCGAACACAAAGGCGAAGAACTTAGAAAAATCATCGGCGATACATTTGAAGAAATTTTCAAACGCCAAACCGACAGCGAAAAAAGGTTTAAACGGAAACGTACAATATTAAAATTTAATAAATTCAGCAGAGGATTAAAAGACAAAAAACAGACTAAGCAGATAAACGATACAATCCAGCATCTCCCGACTTCATCAAACAATGAAAACGCATTCATTGTAAAATACGCGTACCGTGATCCGGAAAATATAGGAATGAAACTTTACCCGGATGATTTCGGAACGCTAGAGCATATAATCCCGGAATCGCAAGGCGGCAAAATCGTCATTTGGGAATGCAGCGCCGACAATTCCGCACGCGGGGCAATATCAATAAATAATCAACATATGCTAAATCCCAATATGGGCGAAAATATTCAGAACACAATAAACAGGCTCATCGAAATTCACAACAACGGAGAATGGAAGCTGCTGACAGAACCTAATGCAAAAGCAAAACTTAAAGAATACATTTTTACAGTTTGCAACGACTACTTCATAGCTTCAAAAGGCAAAATCCAAGCGGATATAAGCAAACTTGGGTCAATTCCGCGAGAGGTCATTACCAGAGAAATTTTACGAATTAAAGAAATAAACAACCCGCGGTTTGCAAACATCAAAAAAACTTGCATTGAGAAATTGTTTAGAATGTTACCGAGAAAAAGTAATATCACTTGACAGCCCTAAATGCTTGATGTTTAATAAAAAAAGACACATAGCCGAGTTCGTGCTGGATTAACGGCTGTTTGTATTAATAACACTGAAGACCGGAATGCGTAAGGGTTTCAGGTCTGTACAATCAGAAAAAGGAGAAAATAATGCCTACAATTAACCAGTTAGTTCGTCAAGAACGCAAAAAACTGACAGACAAAACAAAATCTCCAGCTTTGATGGATTGCCCTCAAAGACGTGGAGTTTGCACTCGTGTGTACACAACTACACCGAAAAAACCTAACTCAGCTCTTAGAAAAGTTGCCAGAGTAAGATTAACAAACGGTTTTGAAGTTACTTCATACATCCCGGGTATCGGTCACAACCTCCAAGAACACAGTGTTGTTCTTATCAGAGGCGGCAGGGTTAAAGACCTTCCAGGTGTACGTTACCACATCGTCAGAGGTACCTTGGATACTGCTGGTGTTGCTAACAGAGCACAAAGCAGATCTAAATACGGTGCTAAGAAAAACCAAAAAGGTGCAGCTAAAGGAGGTAAGAAATAATGTCAAGACGTTCAAAACCTGCTAAAAGAGTTCCTTTAGCAGATCCTATTTATAACAGTGTTGATATCTCTAAATTTATCAACAGAATCATGAGAAGAGGCAAAAAGTCTATCGCTGAAAAAATCTTCTATGCTACAATGACTAGAATTGAAGAAAGAACCGGCGAAAAAGCTCTTGAAATCTTCCAAAAAGCTCTAACAAATGCTACTCCTTTATTGGAAGTTAAAGCTCGCCGTATCGGTGGTTCAACTTACCAAGTACCTATCGAAGTTAAAGCAGACAGAGGTTTTGCTCTTTCTTCTTCTTGGTTAATTGAAGCTGCTAAAAAACGCGGTGGTAAATCTTTCATCGACAAATTAACAAACGAGCTCATTGATGCATCTAACGGTCAAGGCTCTGCTTGCAAAAAACGTGAAGATACCCACAGAATGGCTGAAGCTAACAAAGCATTTGCTCATTACAGATACTAATAATGGAAAAAGACCGGCATTACCTGCCGGTCTTTTTTTTGTAATTATCAACTTTACGCATAATATTATATAAAAATAATTCCCGTTTTTGCTTAAACTCTGGCATCGGCTGCGCTCTTTCAAAAGTTTTATCTAATTCCGTTAAATTTAACATGCTCACCGGTGAATATTTTTTTAAATTTTGAAGCATAAACAGTGTCTCTAAATATGAAGCCATAATATCTCTAGTTCCAAGAAGCTCTTGGGATGATATTAATTGTAACCGTTCAGAATTACCTAATAATTCCGGACGTGACAAAAATTTATGCGCGTTTTTTAATGATGAACCGCTGCTTACAAAATCAATTAAAATAAAGTTACGTTTAGGGTTTTGGTCAATAAATTCTTTTGTTAAACCTATTGAATCAAGAAAACTTTTATATACATCGACATGTTTTATCTCTTTAGGTAAACCATCACTTAACCCTGACATCGGTAAAATTCTCACATCACTACCAAGATAGCGCATTGTTTCTCCTATTGTAGCCATTGAACGCCCGATAATCATTGCCGTGTAATTATCCCTGCCAAAATATTCATCAAGAGAGATTTTTGTACGCCGTGCGGCATAGTAATTTACCAGCGCATCATGTTTGATTCTCAACGGAGTAATAAATCTATATTTTAATTTTTCTAAAAACGACAAATTTTTATACTTTTCAAAAGTTAAATCCTGTAATCGTTTACAATTCAAGCCAAACGAAAGGTCAGGCTTCGCAGACGGGTTCTGATATTTAGTACTATATTGCAGGGTAATCGGTCTAATTTGCATAATAAGACAAAACTCAAACAAAAAAGTTTTTGTTATTTGAAATTTTATTTTTATACCAAACGGTTGAAAATTTAAAGATCCCTGCACGACTGCCGAATATAACGGTGTGGAGGTATAAATGGCTATTATTATTGAAAACAACTATATCAAACGAAGAACGATTAAACTTAGTACGGAAGATGTAATTAGTATTGTCAAACAATATCAAACAGTTACGCGTGGATACAGCGAGGCCCCGATTGTTCGGGACCTAGTTAAAAACTCTTACTTTTATGTGCCGGAAGACTTATAAATCTAAACCAATATCCAAGGTTGGAGCTTTTTCCACATCTGCACCGCTTAAATATCTAACGCAATGTCTAAGGTTGGAGCTTTGGCAACAATCGCGCTTGATGAAATAATGTCCACACCGCACGCAGCTATTGCGTTTACCGTATCAAGATGAACGTTACCGCTTGCCTCTACAATTGCACGTCCCGCAATCATTTCGCAGGCGGTTTTCATCATATCTGTTGACATATTATCAAGCATTATGATATCAGCTTTACATTCAATCGCTTCCTTAACTTGTTCAAGCGTATCGCATTCGACTTCAATTTTATGCGCGTGAGAAATTGCTCCTCTCAACTTTGTTACAGCATTTGTAATAGAGCCTGCAAGGCGAATGTGGTTGTCTTTAATCATCGCGCAGTCAGAAAGGTTAAATCTATGAAGCGCGCCGCCACCCGTTTTCACAGAATATTTTTCAAAAGCGCGAAAATTTGGTGTCGTTTTGCGTGTGTCAACAATTTTTGCGGAATAAGGCGCAATTGCAGCCTGATATTTAGCTGTTTCAGTCGCAATACCACTCATTCGCTGAATATAGTTTAATGAAAGACGTTCACCCATTAAAAGCTCTTTTGCCGGTCCGGAAATATCCGCAAGTTTATCGCCTTTTTTAATTTTGTCACCGTCTTTGAAGTAAAATTTGATTTTAATATCTTTTGAAAGCATTTCATATACGGTTTTGAAAACATCAACGCCGCAAAGGACGCCGTCGGAACGGGTATTTAAAAAGCCTTCCAAATAATCATTTTCACCGGCAAGGTTTTCTGTTGTGATATCTCCAAACCCAATATCTTCTTTTAAGGCTTCTCTAACGTGTTCTTCTATATAAAATCTGCTTAACATTTTGCTTCTACCTCTTCACTTTTATAATAACTATGCACAGCCTCACCGGTACATTCAGGGAAATCATTACGGAAATGCGCACCGCGGGATTCCTGCCTGTGTAGGGCTGAAACAGTTACCGCTTTTGCTACGATAAGCATGTTTCTAAACTCATATTCTTCTTTGGTAAGACATTTGTATTCCCGGTTAAAATTTAGGATTAATTTATTCAACTCAACAAGTGCACTTTTCAATGAAAGTTCATCTCTAAAAATTCCTACCTTATCCCACATAAGCTCTTTTAATTGCTGAATAAGGGTTTCTACGTCAAAATCAATGCTTTCATCAACCGTGACCTCATCACTATAACGGTCAATAACGGACTTAATATCAGAATCAATCTGTTTTGGCGCACTCAAATCCATAGATTTTAGAGTTTCAATAAGGTTGTAAGCGCACACAACACACTCTAAAAGCGAATTGCTGGCAAGTCTGTTTGCCCCGTGCAGCCCGGTAGACGCAACTTCACCGATTGCATAGAGACCTTTAATCTTAGTTCTTCCGTCTACATCAGCAACAATTCCACCCATAAAGTAGTGTGCCGCTGGAGCGACAGGAATTAAATCTTTTGTAATATCAATTCCATATTTTTTACAAATTCTTGAAATAGTCGGGAAACGATGTCTTAATTTCTCTTTATCAATATGTGACGCTTTAAGGAATACGTTATCAACATGCTGTGCAATCATTTCCTTACAGATAGCGCGGGTTACGATATCCCGAGGCGCAAGTTCTTTGCGCGCATCATATTTTGCCATAAACTCATTACCGTTTTTATCAACTAGTTTAGCTCCCTCGCCGCGTAAAGCCTCAGTAATAAGCGAACGATTTTTAACTCCGGCTTGAGCGAAAGCTGTAGGGTGAAATTGAACGAATTCCATATCACGCAACGGAACTCCTGCTATATGAGCCAATGCGAGTCCGTCTCCGGTTGCGCCGACAGGGTTTGTCGTGTATTTGTAAAGCTGACCTATTCCGCCGGTTGCAAGGATTACTACAGACGAGTAAACAACTTCATACTCTCTCGTAACAGTGTTAAATAATATAACACCGCGGCATTCGCCTTCTGAATTTATCAGTAAATCAACCGCAATATAATTTTCATAAATATCAACGCCCTCGGTTTCCTGAATTGTTTTAGCCAAAGCCTCCTGAATCCTTCTTCCGGTAGCGTCGCCCCCGGAATGCAATACACGTCTTACGCTGTGAGCAGCCTCAAGTGTGTAGCAAAGTTTTCCGTCGTCGGTTGTGTCAAATTCCACGCCGTAATTCATCAAATCTTTTATTACAGAATCAGAGCTTTCTGAAATTGCTCTAACGGTATCGGAAATATTCAACCCGGCTCCGGCTTTAAGTGTGTCTGCGACGTGTGAAGAAATAGAATCCTCTTTATTTTCCTGCATAACACCAACCATGCCGCCTTGAGCATAGTGGGAATTGCTTTCGCCTAAATTTGATTTAGTAACGAGTAAAATATTATCAGAAAGCTCTAAATTTCTATTCATTCTAAGGGTGGCATAAAGACCGGCTATTCCGCTTCCCACCACAATTGCGGAGTATATTGAATATTTCATGATTATAAATCCCTATTGACAACATTTTAGGGCAAACAAATAATGTAGTCAACAAAAACCCGCCTTTTTTAAGGCGGGTAAATCTTTATTCATATTTCCTAACTTATTATCCGAACATATTTTGAATATTGTTCTTAGCAAATTCGCCTTCTTGTTTTTCCATGCCCTCGTAGACTTGAACTTCTGCTTGAGCGGTTTCTTTTTCGATTTCAAGGTCAGCTTGTTCGTCTTTCATAGCCTGGATTTCAAGTTCATATCTAGCGTCGAATTGATCTTCTATCATCGCAAGAGTATGGTTCAAATTATTTTGAGCAAATGTTTGTTGTTGAGTCATCCATTGTTGATAACTGCTGTATAGAGCTTTACCCTCATCGGTAGCAGCCTTAGCATAATCAAGAGAGCCATCGCTTTTAAAGATAGATGCGAAGTCAGCATCTTTTGGCATCATCTGCATCAAACCAGCCATACCAAACACACTGTTATTCATCATCTTAGCATCATTAATTGCTGCTCTTTTCATTGCATTATGTTGTTTTTCCGCACGACCAATTTCCTTCGTCATTCTTGCGATTTGACGAGTAATACGGGAAACCTTATTCTGGGCTTCCAGTTTGCCTAATTTTGCATAAATTTTTCCAAAAATGTTAGCAACCATCGTGTATTACCTTAAATTAGTCCTCGTTACATATATAAAGTAATACTTTCGTGATAAATTGCCTTTTTATGCCATGAATTGTAAACTTTTTGTTACAATTGCCTAACTGATAATTTGTGCACCCTCGTAATCAATAGGGAAATCATAGGTATCAACTTTTACATTTTGTTCGTGCCAAATATTTTTTACAATTGCTTTAGCTTTTTCAGCGCCATTTTTTTCCGTTATTATAAGAATTGTTGAACCGGCACCGCTAATTACACAACCCAAAACATTTTCTTCATATTTCAACGCATTCATAATATCAGCCAGACCTGGCATTAAATTCATTCTGTAAGGCTGATGCAGCCTGTCGTTAAGCGCAAGTTTCATCATCGCGGAATCTTTTGTATGAACAGCATCAATAAACATTGCCATTCTTTGAGCGTTAAATATAGCGTCTTTCATAGGAACTTCTTTTGGCAAAACAGAGCGTGCAATATCTGTTGAAAGTTCAAAGTCCGGAACACATGCCGTAATTTTCCATTCTTCCGGCCAAGGTAATTTTTTATATATAACACTTCCGTCGTCCTGAAGTGAGGCAAAAAGCATTCCGCCGAGAATTGCCGGTGCAACGTTATCAGGGTGTCCCTCAATTTCAGTTGCAATAGAAAGAAGTGCAGCCTCATCCGCCGGTCTTCCTAAAAGCTCGTTTGCAGCAATCAGAGCTCCGACGATTACCGAAGAGCTGCTGCCTAAGCCTCTTGTCATAGGAATTTTAGAATTAACAGTGATTTTTAATTCGCCAGGCGTTTGCCCTATAGAGTTATAGAGTAATTCAACAGCCTTATATATAATACTATTCTCATCAACAGGAACATGTTCCAAATGCGCCTTATCTTTGTAATCGAAATCCGATACAAGTTCTATCAAGACGCCGGAGCCGGGCATAACAGTTTCCTCAATTGTTACCGTATTATATAACGGGAAAGCAACTCCCATTGTGTCAAATCCGGGTCCTAAATTCGCTGATGTGGCGGGTACTTTTACACTTACTTTCATATTTCCTCTCAAATTCAATGATAATATTATAACACAAATATTAAGAATTTCGTCACAGACTTGAACACACAGATTTACATGCTATAATTGATTGGTAAATAGATAATTTAGGGATATTTTTATAATATGACTATTCAAGATTGGTTTGAAAAAAGAAAAGAAGCACAGATTCAAAGACGTGCACTGGAAGCTAAAGTTGAAGTTGATATGAATCCTGATTTATGGACTAAATGCGTTCATTGTGACGCACAACTTCTAAAAAAAGATATTGAAGAAAACGAAATGGTCTGCCCTGTTTGCGATTACCACTTCAGAATAAATGCAAGAAAGAGAATTGAATTGCTCTTTGATGAAGATTCTTTTGAAGAATTGAATGCAAACATTAAACCGACCGACCCGCTTGATTTCGTTGATACAGAGCCCTATATTGAAAGGCTTGAAAAAGCTCATGCAAAAACCGGTCTTGATGAAGCCGTAATTACCGGTATTGGTGAAATTAACGGTCAAAAAGCAGCCGTTGCGATAATGGATTTTGACTATATGGGCGGTTCAATGGGCAGCGTTGTCGGCGAAAAAGTTACCAGAATTATGGAAGAAGCGATTAAGCGCAAACTTCCTGTTATCGCGATAACTTCTTCAGGCGGCGCAAGAATGCAGGAAAGTGCATTAAGTTTAATGCAAATGGCGAAAACCTCCTGCGCGGTTTCAAGACTTGATGATGAGGGTCTTTTATATATTAATGTGCTTACAGAACCGACTTTCGGCGGAATTACAGCAAGTTTCGGTATGCTTGGCGACATAATCGTCGCTGAACAGGGTGCCAGAATCGGTTTTGCAGGAAGAAGAGTTATTGAACAAACTATCAGACAAAAACTTCCGGCAGATTTCCAAACTGCAGAATACTTGATGAAATACGGACAAATTGACGTAGTTTCTGCACGCAAAAATTTGAAAAAAACACTTTCAGATATTCTGGAAATGCACTCAGCAGCAAAAGTTTAATGAAAAAGAGGTAATAATGACAGTTTTGGATTTTGAAAAGCCTATTATGGAAATAGAGAAAAAAATTGAAGAATTCAAAAAAATCAGTACGGAGTCAGGCATGGATTTACATAAAGAAATAGAAAATTTTGAACAACAGGCACAGGATTGCAAAAAAGAGTTATACGCAAATCTGAAACCGTCACAAAAATTACAAATTGCACGCCACCCTGAACGTCCGAATTTTTTGGATTACGTAAATAATATGTGCGAAAACTTTATCGAACTTCACGGAGACCGTGAAGGTATGGATGACAGAGCAATCATCGGCGGTATCGCCAAAATCGACGGCAAACCGGTTATGATTATCGGCACAATGAAAGGTAAATCAACTAAAGAAAACTTAGAATACAATTTCGGCATGCCACAGCCTCAAGGTTACAGAAAGGCTTTAAGATTATTTAAGCATGCAAGCAAATTCAATCTTCCGATTATAACATTAATCGACACCCCTGGGGCTTATCCGGGAATCAGCGCGGAAGAAACAAACCAAGGCGGCGCAATCGCGGTTAATTTACGCGATATGGCGAAATTAAATGTTCCGGTTATCGCGGTTATTACCGGTGAGGGTTGTTCCGGCGGTGCGTTGGGCTTAGCTGTTGCAAATAAAGTTTTCTTGCTTGAACATGCTTATTACACAGTAATTTCACCGGAAGGCTGCGCATCAATTCTTTACCGCGATGCGGCTCGTGCGGCTGATGCGGCAAATGCGCTTAAAATTACAGCACCAGACCTTTTAAAATTAGGTATCATTGATGGCGAAATCAAAGAACCTTTAGGCGGTGCACACACTGACCACAAAGCTATGGCTGAAACATTGAAAGCAACAATTCTTGATAGCCTTAAAGAGCTTTCTAAAATGTCAGAAAAACAGCTTAAAACTGACAGATATAATAAATTCAGAAGAATGGGCGCGTTTCAGGAATGAAAACCTACTTTGAACTTTTAATAAAAATAAACCCGGAAATAGAAGATGTTATTTCGGAATTTTGTTTTGACAATCTCCCTTGCGAGGGCGTAATCCTTGCGGAAGAGGCATACAAAGATTTGGAAATGACTTCGACGACTCAAGGTACATTAAAAGTTTTTTTGACCGAAAGACCACAAGCGCTGGATTTGTTGCTAGGCGAATACCGCAAATTACTTCTTAGCCGTGGGTTTACAGATGAAATGCTCGGGAGCTGGGAATACTCTTTGACTGAAAAAGAGAATGAAGACTGGTCAAAGAAATGGAAAGAAAAATGGGATATCACACGTGTAACTGACAAAATCGTAGTAGTTCCGGACTGGCTTGAATACAACGAACAGCCGGGTGAAGTCGTTATCCGCTTGGAACCGGGCTGTGCGTTTGGTACCGGCACACACCCGACAACCCAACTTTGTATGAAAGCAATGGAAATAATTGGCGTTGAAGGCAAAGATGTTGCCGACATTGGTACTGGTTCAGGAATTTTAGCGATTTGTGCGAAAAAATTCTGCGCAAATTACGTCTACGGTTGCGACAACGATGACACCGTAATTGATGTTGCGAAAGAAAATGCGCTCAAAAACAACGTAGAATGCGAGTTTGAACTCGGCACATCCGAAAACATTCACCGTGAGTTTGATTTTGTAATGGCAAACATTCTCCACAATGTTTTGAACGAAATAATGGAAGATTTGCAGCGCATTACGAAAAAAGGCGGACATATAGCGCTTAGCGGAATTTTAGAAGAAAAAGCACCGATTGTTTTAGAAGCGATAAAGCGCTGTAACTTAGAGATTGTTCATGAACTTCACCAAAATCAATGGGTGGGTTTCGTGGTTAGAAATATATAGAGAGGTAATTATGTCAACAGCAATTATAATTCCTGCAAGATACGGTTCAAGCAGGCTTGAGGGTAAACCATTAATCGAGGTTGAGGGTAAACCTATTATTCAGTGGGTTTATGAAAAAGCGGCACAGGCAACCTTAGCGGATTTAATTATTGTTGCGACGGATGATGAGCGAATTTTTAACGCGGTTAAGGCTTTTGGCGGCGATGTTGAAATGACTTCTGCAAACCACAAATGCGGCAGCGACAGGATTCAGGAGGTTATGGACAGACACCCTGAAATCACGCACGTTGTAAATCTGCAGGGCGATGAACCTTTAATCACTCCTGAAAGTATAGACGCCGTTATGAGAAACGTTTTAGAGGATTCAGAAGCTGACATATCAACACTTTTGCGCGTTCTTACAGACGAAGAAGAAATTAACAACCCGAATTTAGTTAAATGTGTTAAAGACAACCACGGTTATGCGCTTTATTTTTCACGTTCAAAAATTCCTTATGAAAGAAACGCTGATGTTGCAACTTTCTACGGTCACTTAGGAATTTACGGTTACAAACGCGAAGCATTAAGACGGATGACAAAACTTTCGCAATCACAGCTTGAAGTGGCAGAAAGCCTTGAACAACTCCGCGCGCTCCAAAACGGTATGAAAATCAAAACAACTGTCGTTGATTTTGTTCCGGTCGGAATTGATACAAAAGAAGATTTGGAAAAATTTAAAGCTATTGTTTCACAACAGGTTCAGTAGACAGCATTTGTAACTGTTCTTCAGCATTCAAATCTATATATTTATATATATTATAAACTACGCCGTACGGAAAGAAATAAACATTATCTGCCGGCGTAATTTTTAACATAGAATGGTCAGCATCGACCTTGACAACACTCATAAGAAAGTTTTTATTTGCGGCTCTAAAAAGGATGTATCCCATTTTTGACTGAAGCTCTTCAATCTGAAAATGGTTTGCATTAATCGCCGAAATAGAAAGGTAAAAAAGTTTTTCCACCGGGAAATTAAAAGTTTTTACACATTTTGCAAAGTCAATATTTTGCGGTGTGACGAGTTCCAATTCAGCGAGTTGCGCTGCCGGAGAATCTTCAGCCATTGCAGGAACTACGCAAAATAAAATCATTAAAAACAGCATTAAAACTTTTTTCATTACCACGTTGATCCTTCTTTTATATTTACAATTAACGGTACAGAAAGCGGTTGATCCAATTCCATTGCCTCACGAACCAGCTTTTTAACAATATCCAGCTCTTCGCGTTCAACCTCAACTACCATTTCATCGTGTACTTGCATTATCAATTTTGATTTAAGGTTATTTTCAAGTAAACTGTTGCGGAATCTAATCATCGCCAGTTTCATCAAGTCAGACGCCGAGCCCTGCATTGGGAAGTTAATAGCCGCACGCTTTGCAAATTCCCTTACCATAGCGTTGGAACTTGAGATTTCATTTTGGAAAAAGCGTCTTCTGCCAAAAATAGTTTCAGCATAACCATCAATCATAACGCGTTCAATCATAGCATTCATGTAAAGTTTTATGCCTGAATACGTTGCAAAATAACGGTTAATAAACTCTTCAGCCTCTTCAGGGCTAATCCCGATAGCTTTTCCAAGTCCGTAGCGTGTTTGACCGTAAATAATTCCGAAATTAACAGTTTTTGCACGGGCACGCATTTGTTTTGTAACCTGCGAAAGCGGAACTTCAAAGATATTTGATGCCGTAATCGCGTGAACATCCTTATCAAAAATAAACGCCTGCTGGAGGTTTTTATCGTCAGAGATGTGCGCTAAAAGCCTCAATTCTATTTGCGAATAGTCGGCAGAGACAATCAAATTGTCCGGATTTTCAGGAACAAAAGCCTCTCTGATTTTCTCACCCTCATCAGTTCTTGTCGGAATATTCTGCAAGTTAGGGTTAGAAGAAGAAAGTCTTCCCGTTGCCGTTATTGTTTGGTTGTACGTCGTATGAATACGCTTATCAATAGGGTTAATCAAATTTGGCAGCGCATCTGTGTAAGTAGATTTTAATTTCGAAAACTTACGGTATTGAAGAAGATATTTTGCGATATCATGTTCTTCTGCAAGCTCTTCCAAAACCTCTGCACTAGTCGAATATGTCGCCCTGCCACGTGATTTCTTCTTATGCTGAATGCCCAGTTTATCAAATAAGATTTCGCCCACCTGTTTTGGTGAATTAAGGTTAAAACCCTCGTCTGCGATGTCAAAAATACATCTTTCCAAACGGCGAATTTTCTTATTCAAAAACTCTGTCAATTCATTCAAGGAATCAATATTAATTGAAACGCCTGTATATTCCATTTCTGCAAGAACTTTGGCAAGCGGAATTTCCATTTGCTGCAAGAGTTTCCAATTAGCGTTATCAAAACTTTCTACTCTATACTTAGTAAGTTCCATTAACAACCAAATTTCCCTGTAAGCCTTTGCCGAATCAGCGCCGTCTTCCAAAAGCCCAAGCTGAACCGAACGCGCATTCACGTTCATTTCTTTAATAGGTGAAATATTTAAACATTGAAGCGCCTGAACGTCCATATCGTGGTTATTGGACGGGTTTTCAACGTAACTTGCAAGAACAGCGTCAAATACAACATTGTTAAGCATAATACCGTTTGAACGCAGGGCGTTATATTCCTTTTTGGAATCAACTGTTAATTTAGCAAGGTTTTCATCCTCAAAAAGAGCCTTAAATCGTGCCATTAAAGCACCGGAAGAACCAAAAGAAAGATTATAGCGCAAATTCAACGGAATATAGTAAACATAAGCCTGATGTTCATCATCAATTGTCAACGTAATCCTTTTATCTGCATCAATCTTAATATCTGCAACACCCAGCGCAATATAATTTATCTTCTGTTTTAAAAGGCTGTCTACGGTTTCACTTGTCGTAAAGAAAAATGCACCCTTTTGATGAATCATATCCGCCATAGTATTGAAATCTTCAACAGTCATGACTTCTTTTTCAATAATATTTTTCTGCGCAACAGTTTTTTCGTGCTCTTCTTCTGTCCCGAAAAGCCCCAATTGTGTGTTACTTTCACTATTTGGAGCACAAGCACCGTTTCGGTTAAATGTTGCAAGTATATTTTTAATATTTTTTAAGAAAGAAAAGAATTGCATTTTAGTTAAAAATGCCGTTACACTATTCAACATCGGAAGATTAATACAGGCTTTATCAAAATCAAATTCGACATCTACATCGCGCACAATCGTTGCAAGAAAGCGGCTCATATATGCCATATCTTTTCCGTTTTTCAATTTTTCACGAACAGCTTTTTCTTTAATATTATCAACATTTTCATAAACAGTGTCTAAATCCCCGTAAGTTCCGAGAAGTTTTTGCGCCGTCTTTTCACCTATACCGCGAATACCCGGAATGTTATCCGAACTATCACCGCGTAAAGCCTTATAATCAATAACCTGATTTGGATAAACGCCTAATTTTTCATAAACCTTATCCCAATCGTATTCAACAAGCTCACCCTTTGACGGAATAATAACTTTAACACAACCCTCGGTGTCTACAAGTTGAAAAGAATCCTGGTCACCGGTCAAAATATAAACTTTATGCCCAAGTTCACAAGCCTTTTTGGAAATCGTACCGATAACGTCGTCCGCCTCAAAACCCTCTTTTTGATAAATCGGGATACTAAAAGCCTGCAAGCCCTCATAAATCAAACCCATTTGAACATGTAAGTCATCGGGCATCTTTTCACGGTTAGCCTTGTATTCATCGTATCTTTCGGTACGGAAAGTCTGGTGGCTAACGTCAAATGTAACAGCAATCGCATCTGGTTCCAATTCCTTATTCTTCATCAAGTCAAATAAAGCCTTAAAGAATCCAAAAACCGCCCAAGACGGAACACCTGTAGACGTACGCATTCCCGTACGCTCTAACGCAAAGTATTGCCTAAATGCCAAGGCATGTCCGTCAATTAATATTAGATTTTTCTTCTTTTCCATATCCCTCATTCAATAAAGCTAAGCGATGCTTTCGTTTGACTTATTCATAGTCGGAAGCTGTATCAACTCTGCGTTATTGCGATTTTTCACCATTTCTTCTGTAACCGTAAATTCAGTAATATCTGTTTTCAACGGAACTTCATACATAATATCAAGCATTAATTCTTCAACAATTGAACGTAATGCCCGCGCTCCTGTTTTTCTTTTGATAGCCTCTTTAGCGATTAAATCCACTGCTGCAGGTTCAAATTCCAACTTAACGTTATCCATTTCAAGAAGTCTCTTGTACTGTTTTAAAATAGCATTTTTAGGCTCTGTTAAAATCATTTTTAACGTTTTTTCGTTAAGCTGATCTAAAACAGCATAAGTCGGAATACGACCGATAAATTCAGGGATTAAACCGAATTTCATTAAATCATCCGGCTGCAATTTTTTCAATATTTTATTAGCTTGCGCTTCTTTTTCAGCCTGTGTTAAAGCACCTTTTGCTCCAAAACCGACTGATGAACCTTCGTTTGTACGTCTTTCAATAATCTTTTCAAGCCCTACAAACGCACCGCCAACAATAAAAAGAATATTTTTTGTATCAATCTCGATAAATTCCTGATGCGGATGCTTTCTGCCACCTTGCGGCGGTACGTGAGCAACAGTTCCCTCAATCATTTTGAGTAAAGCCTGTTGCACACCCTCACCTGATACATCTCTGGTTATTGATGTATTTTCGGATTTACGAGAAATCTTATCAATTTCATCAACATAAATAATGCCGCGTTGAGCTTTCGTAGCATCAAAATCAGCGTTTTGATATAATCTCAACAAAATGTTTTCAACGTCATCACCAACGTAACCGGCTTCCGTTAATGTTGTTGCATCTGCTACCGCAAACGGTACATCAAGCATTTTTGCAAGAGTTTGCGCCAGCAAAGTTTTACCGCTGCCGGTTGGTCCTACTAACAAAATGTTTGATTTTTGAATTTCAACATCATTTTTCAAATCGCTTGTTGAGTTGTGTTTAAGACGTTTATAATGATTGTAAACCGCAACTGATAAAACCTTTTTAGCATCATCCTGCCCGATAATATATTCATCCAAATATGCCTTAATTTCATGAGGCTTTGGAATAGGTTTTTCACTGCTTTTGTCAGAATCTTCAATACCGGATTTTTCTTTTGTTTCAAAGAACTCTTCGTCTAAAATCTCGTTACAAAGTTCGACACATTCATCGCAGATAAACACTTCCGGTCCGGCAATCAATTTTTTTACCTGATCTTGTGTTTTTCCGCAAAATGAACATTTTAGTTTACTATCATCATGTTTTGGCATTTATATAAATCTCCGATATTAATTATTTTAACTCTTCACGTGTAACCACTTTGTCAATCATACCGTATTCAAGAGCTTCTTGAGGTGTCATGATGTAGTCACGATCAGTATCTTTTTCAATCTTTTTGATAGATTGATTTGTATTAGCGGCAAGAATTTCGTTTAAAGTTTTCTTGATACGCAAAATTTCTTGAGCTTGGATTTCGATATCAGTAGCCTGACCTTGCGCGCCGCCCAAAGGTTGGTGAATTAAAACGCGTGAGTGAGGAAGAGCTAATCTCTTGCCTTTAGCACCTGATGATAATAAGAACGCACCCATAGATGCTGCCTGTCCTAAGCAAATTGTAGAAACATCAGCTCTGATGTGCTGCATTGTGTCATAAATAGCCAAACCGGCTGTTACGCTGCCGCCAGGGCTGTTGATGTATAACATAATGTCTTTTTCAGGGTTTTCACTGTCTAATAACAATAATTGTGCAACAACAAGGTTAGCAACCATATCGTCAATAGGAGTTCCCAAGAAAATAATTCTTTCTCTCAAAAGTCTTGAGAAGATATCAAACGAGCGTTCGCCGCGGCTTGATTGTTCTATTACTACAGGTACAAAACTCATTTTTGTTTTTCCTTTCTCTATTTATATAATAAACTCTCTCTTCTTAATAATCAAATTCCCTATTTAGATGAAACAACGTAGTTAACTTTGTTGTTATCAGCAAGGAAAGCTCTAACTTTGTCGTTAATAGCTTGTTGTGAAATAGCGCTTAAAACGCCAGGATTTGTAGAGAATTGTTGCATCATGCTTTGTGGATCAACTCCGTACATTCTGCTTAAATCCTGAAGTTTTGCCTGAATATCAGCAGGTGTTAACTTAATATTTTCATCTTTAGCAATTTTGTCGATTAATAAAGTATTTTTAATTCTTGCTTCTGCCTCTTCAGTAAGGACTTTTTCAACATCTTGACCTTGCGCTTTGAAAACGTTTTCAAGAGAAAGTCCTTGCATTGAGAATCTTTCTTCATATTCAGATTTTAATGCTTCAAATTCTCTTTTAATCATAGATTGAGGAATTTCAACCTTAACTGATTCCAAAACTTTAGCAAAGATTGCAGATTCAGCGTTTTGACGTCTTGCACTTTCTTTTTGTGCATCAAGGTGTTTTTGAATATCAGCTTTCAGCGCATCAACTGTTTCAAAGTTGCCTACTTTTTTCGCAAATTCATCGTTCAATTCAGGCATAATTCTTTCTTTGATTTCTTTAACAGTAACCTTGAATACAGCCGGTTTGCCTTTCAAAGATTCTTCGTGGTATTCTTCAGGGAAAGTTACGTTAACGTCAAATTCTTCATTCATAGGTTTGCCTACAATACCTTCTGCAAAACCAGGAATAAAGTTAGAATGAGCAAGGTCTAAGTTATAGTTTTGACCAGCTCCGCCTTTGATTTTTTCGCCGTCAACAGAACCGTCAAAGTCGATAACAACGATATCACTTTCTTTAGCATTACGAGCTTCTTTAACTGTTACAACTTCTGAATATTGATTTAACAATCTTTCAATTGATTTTTCAACAGCATCTGCAGGAATTTGTGCATCTTCTGCGTCAACTTTTAAGTTTTTATATTCGCCAACAGTAAGTTCTGGTTTAACTTCTAATTTTACAGTAACTTCAACGTCTTTGCCTTCTTCAAATTTAACCGCTGTTAATTCCGGCTGTGTAACGATATCAAGATTGTTTTCTTTAACCGCTTCATCAATAAATCTAGGAAGCATTTTATCAAGCGCTTCTTGCTGAAGTCTGTCTTTACCAACTTGTCTTTCTACCATATTTTTAGGAGCTTTACCTTTTCTAAAGCCCGGAATATTTACATATTGAGAATACAATTTAACTGCATTTTCATAAGCATTTTTAGCGTCCTGCGCAGGAATTGTCATCTCTAATTTAACAATATTTTCTTTTTCTTTTACAACGTTAGCTTTCATTTTATATCCTCTTTTCTATCTACAATATTTTATAATTATATCTAAAAAAAGAAATAGTGCAACTTTATATACTCCGCTACTTTTTAAATATAAACAGCACGGCAAGGACGATAAAGATAAATCCGATTAAATAGTTCCAGCGAAATTCTTCTTTCAGATACCAAATAGAAAAGCCCGAAAAGACAATAAGAGTAATAACTTCCTGAATAGTCTTTAATTGAACAGCGTTATATACTTCGTGCCCTATTCTGTTTGCCGGAACCTGAAAACAGTATTCAAAAAATGCAATGCCCCAGCTTACAAGAATTACTATCCAAAGCGCAGAAGACTTGAATTTTAAATGCCCGTACCATGCAAAAGTCATGAAAACATTTGAAATAGTAAGCATTAATATCGGTAAAATAAATTTATACATAAAAATGAGCCTCTTTTAAAAAAGATTATACATAACTCGTTTAAAAAAGGGCTCATTTGAATAGTTTAGTTTAACGTTTTACACAGCTGACATAATACGTGCCGGTTCGAAGACATTTATGGCTGGTACCAGCGCCAAGATTTTGTCCATAGGCAAGTATTCCATCTGCGTAATGACTTGCAGTGGCTTGCGAAGATGTCCAAAAAGGTCCGCTCTCGGTACCATAAAGAAGCCTATTGTAGAATATAGCCGCCATTTCTTGCCTATTAGGAACACGGTATTCCGCATCAATTGATTTGCATAATTCACCGGCTTTTTGTTGTGACTCGGCTCTATCAACACGGACATGCGGCATAGGTGCAACAACGACCGAATCCGTTGCATAAAGTGCGGTTATAAAACCTATATCCTTGCCTACAGTATTTGGACCCTTAGTGCCATTCAAATCATAGATAAAGTTGGCACACATCCAACCTTGAGTATAAACTTCATCGCTAACAGAATCATCAATTCTGCAGGATGGGTTATAATATACAGCGATACTTTCACCGTTAGCGGTTTCAAAGGCTGCTGCCTTGGTATTAATCATAGAATACGTCCAAGGAACCATGGAACCTGCGTTGTTAGCAAGCTCTATCGTGCTGTTAAACATTGGGTTCAATTCTGTTAAGGTCTTTGGGAATACGTCAATTTTACTTCCTTTAAGATTAGTTAGCGTTGCCGGAATACCGCAATCCGGCAAATGTTCATTGTCACAAATATTGTTAATTTTCAAAACTTTTGCAAGACCGTCAGTAATAAACGTTTCCGTAACAGTATCAGCTGTAACGCTGTGATTTTCGTCTTCTGCCAGAGTCCCATATCCGTTCAACGCCGGCATCAAAGCTATCGCTTGGCTAAATCTCGCATAAAGAGCTTTTCTTTGAGTGTTCCAGGTTCGCTCGTTAATGTTGCCGGTGAGCGACGGAAGCGTTATCGCCGCAACTACGCCAATAATTGTTAGAGATAAAAGTATCTCCGCCATTGTAAAAGCGGTTGAGAGACGCCCNNACCCCCCCCTGTCAAAATGTTTACAATTCGTTTTTTCATTGTTTCTATCCTTTCTATACTTATTATGTAGCATGTTTTTAATTTAGTCAAGTCGGGCAATTTAAAAACTTCAATCATAAGTAAAACATACAACAGGAGGTATTTATTAATGCTAGAACTATTTTCAATGGACAGCTGCCCATACTGCCGCAAGGTTAAGGACTATTTTAAAGCCCACAACATTCAATATGTGGAAAGAGACGTTAACGACCCGGAAAACGCCATGGAACTAATGAAACTCGGCGGAAAACCACAGGTTCCATTCCTGGTTAACAGAGATAAAAACGTCTATCTTTACGATTCAGACCACATTATCAAATATGTAGAGGGAAATGAATAAAATGTTCTATAATAACTACGAATACGATTTTAATGAATGCAGCGCCAAAGGAACCTGCTCTATCTCCCCGAATGTCTCATCTATTCAGGAGATTATGCTCGTTTTGATAAGAGAAATAGCGCACTATGTTAAAAAACTCAAACGATTAAATTACGATTTACCGGAAGTTGAGTTTGAAATACTTCACGCATTGTCTGAATTTATCTCTGTTGCAGAATACACTGATGACGACGTTTTTTCGGCTATCTTGAAACTCAACAGATATTTTAATACACTACAGAGAAAATACATTTCTATCTGTAAGCAAAAAAATATTAACTGTACAGAGGGTTCCGAGTTCATAAATGTAGATAAGGTTTCAGGGCTTTCCGCAATAATCGCAATGGGCGAAAAACTTTATCTAAAAAGAATTAACAAACTTTCAGCCGAAGAAAAATTTTATTCGGACATAATGCTTTTAAATCTAAAAAGCCTTTCAATTAACATCCTTAAACTTGCGGACTACAATATAATCAAGCAAGACGCAATCGACAAGGTTATAGACGGATTAAACCTATATAATTCCAACAAATTTCCGCTCATTAAGGTTGAAACGACAATTAAAGATTTAACAAAGACGGAAAACGAAATTCTTAAGGAGCGTGCACAAATTCAGTCAGAAACTTTTGGCGAACTAAGCAAAACCGTTGTTTCTACCTCAACACGCAGAAATAAAGCGGTTCTTGTATCAGGTTCGAGCCTAATTGACTTGTATAAATTTCTCGAATACACAAAAGACGAGAAAGACTTGGATGTTTATTCACACGGCGACCTCTTAATTGCCCACGCGTTTGAAAAATTCAAACAATTTAAGCATTTTGTCGGTCACTACGGAACCAGTAATGAAAACTGTGTCTTTGATTTTGCGACATTCCCGGGTGCAATTCTTCTGACTAAACACAGCAAACAAAATATTGAACATCTCATCCGCGGCAGAATTTTCACAATGGATACAGTTCAGCCCAAAGGTGCAATAAAGGTTAATGCAGAAGAATTTAACAAAATCGTAGAAAGCGCCCGCGATGCAAAAGGGTTCAACAAAGGTCAAATACGCAACGACGTTATCACCGGATTCAACGAAGCAGAACTTCAAGAACAAATTGAAACACTTCACGACAAACTGATAAACAAAGATATCAAAAGGCTTCTAATAATCGGTATGTCTGCGAAATCAACTCTTCAGGAAATTTATCTTAATGACATAATAAAACACCTTTCCAAAGACACATATATAGTAAGTTTTTCAAAACTTTTGACGGAGAGAGAACATCTCGAGATAAATATTGCAAACAATTTTCCGCTGCTTCACTCAATAATGGATAAACTTTTGCACAAAATTAAGATAAGCGACAGCAACGTAAGGTTTTTCCTCCAAAAATGCGATCCAAATTCAATCAGTGCGATAATTCAGATGAAAAACTACGGTGCGAAGAAAATTATGCTTGCAAGCTGCTCACCAAACATTATGAACCCGTCAATTTTAACAATGTTCGCAGATAAATACAATATTGATTTAATCACAACGCCAAAACTGGACGCAGAGACATTAGAAAATTAAACTTTACCAAAGTTTACAAAATATAGTAAAATTATATATATCTGATATAATTTAATTATGGATTGTGTCAGGAGGTAAAAAGTTATGGCTAAAGTGTTGGTATCAATGTCTGATAAGTTTTTGGAGAAAATCAATGAGGTTGCTGATAACGAACAGCGAACCAGAAGTGAACTGATAAGAGAGGCGTTGCGTTCATACATAAGACGTTCATCTTATACAAACACTAAAAAAGCGGAACAACAAGCAAGCATGCTCGAAGAATTAATCGGATAAAAATAAACCGCCAGATGGCGGTTTTATTCTTTTAACAATGTATCGACCCATTTTATCAATGTTGATAATTCATAAGGTTTTGGCAGATACAAATCTGCACCACAGTTCAAAACCATTTCCTTATCGTGAAGTATTGATGTCAAAATAATCTTGGAAGCGGCAAAACGCATATCCTCTTTAATATTTTTACAATGCGCTATCCCCTCAAGAGTTTCTATTTCGCCTGCATCAAGAATAATCAGCGCCGGCGTCTCTTCTATTGACGAAATATCTTTTCCGTCCGGCATTACTATTACATCATAACCTTGCAAATCCAAAATTGTTTTTAGTAAAATCGTCAATGCCTCGTCTTTTTCGCTGATTAAAACCCTTTTATTAACGCCAAGATCAACAGCTGTTTCGCCGACGAGCTGCGGGCGTTCAATCAGGTAATTGGATTTTGACGGCATCTTGGCAAGTTTGTGAATTTGAACGAGCGCGTTAAAAAGCTGTGAAGAATCTTTATAAGGAACAAACTCATTTGTTATAACGCCGATTGTTGTATGAACGAAGTTCGACCGGCGTCCTGCCTGACTGTCACCTTTCATCATCATATAACCGCGTTTATTATCTTCTATTGAGTAGAATTTGGACGAAACTGTTTCAAAGGCATAAATCAAATAATTCGCAACAGCCTCTGCCTTGTCGCGGTCAGTTATTACAAGAAATTCATTTTCTTTTATTTCGCCAAAGAAATCCTCTTCCTCAATTGTAGATTTTATAATCGCCCAGTAGGTTTGAATAAGTTTATCAGAGGCGAGTTCCGTGTAATTTTCTTTGTAGTTAAGGAAGTTGTCAATACTAATCAAAAGCGCTGCACGGGCGCCTTTTGCAGAAATCATACGTTTAAGCGCACGCATTGAATAATTTCGGTTTGGCAAACTCTTTTTAATATCAAGGTTTGATTCATACTCGCGGCGAAGATGCGCTTTAATACGCATAACGAACTCTTCCGGGTTCACGGGTTCACTGATAAAGTCATCGGCTCCGCTGCGCAAGACATCAAGTTTATCCACGATATCATCAGACTTTGAAAGTGCAACAATAATCGGACGGGTATCGTAAGTAAGCGCACGAATTTTTTTGCAGTAATCAGAAAGATCACTGTCGATACTGTCCGAAATCAAAATCAAATCAGGTTCATAATCCTGAATAGTTTTCATCGCAGAAATCAGATTTTTAGTAACAAAGCAGTCATTGTTTCTGTCTTTCAAAAGTTTTTTGTATTTAGTTGAAAGCTCTTTTCTTTTATCAATAATCAAAGTTACCGTACGCATTTCGCACCCGCCTGCCTTTCAATATTGTAAACAGGGAAAAGCACTTCAAAGGTTGTTAAATTGTCTTTGGAAGTAACAAAAATTTTCCCATCCATTTTGTCAACGAGATTTTTGGTAATATAAAGTCCGAGGCCGTTTCCTTGCACGTGACGCGTAAGCGGATTATCAAGCCGGGAAAATTTATCAAAAATCTTTTCGTAATCTTTTTCTTCAATTTCGTAGCCGTTGTCTGTGACCTTAATCGATACGAAATCGCCTTTGAGTGTCAAATCAATGTTAATCGTTGTGTTATCAAACGAATATTTCGCAGAATTTTCGATAATATTTGTCATTACCTGCTGAAACTTATCCTCATCAACGAGAATTGTGGGCAGGTTTTTATATTGCGTAATTTGGAACTTTCTATTTTTATATTGATTATTAACAATTGCGATGACAGTATCAACAATCGCGCGGGGATTAACCTCTTTTAAAAGAAACTTGTCGCTGCAAGCCTGCAATTTTGTAACCGCAAGCATATTTTCAACAAGATGTATCAAGCGGTTAGATTGCTCCTCAATAATCTTGAGAAACTTCTTTTTGCTCTCATCGTCCAGTTTATCCCAGGAATTAAGCATGGTTTGCGAAAATCCTCTGATAGAAGTCAAAGGGGTCCGCAATTCATGGCTCACAGTTGAAATAAAATCTTCTTGAAAATTCTCACTCATAGCTGAATTATAGCAAAAAATTTGTGTTTATGCTAGCATCAAAATTAATCAAGGAGAGATAAACCATGAAAATGTCAAAATTATTTGTACAAACATTGAGAGAATTTCCGTCTGATGCGGAAGTTATTTCACATAAAATGCTTGCCCGCGCAGGATATATCCGGAAATTAACCAGCGGCGTTTACAACTTCTTACCGCTTATGTGGCGCGTATTGAAAAAAGTTGAAACAATTGTCCGCGAAGAAATGGACGGAGCCGGCGCACAAGAACTTTTGATGCCTTTTGTTCAACCTCAGGAACTCTGGCAGGAATCAGGACGCTGGGATGCTTACGGTAAAGAATTGATGAGATTAAAAGACCGCCACGACCGCGTTATGTGCTTGGGTCCTACGCACGAAGAAGTTATTACTTCAATTGCGCGCGATGGATTGAAATCATACAAGCAAATGCCGGTTAACCTTTATCAAATTCAATCAAAATTCCGCGACGAAGTTCGCCCTAGATACGGTTTACTCCGCGGTCGTGAGTTCATTATGAAAGACGCATACAGTTTTGATACTTCAGAAGAAGGTCTTGATAAAGAATATCAAAATATGGCACAGGCTTACACAAGAATTTTCAAACGCTGCGGGCTTGATACAAAAATGGTTCAATCAGATTCAGGTGCAATCGGCGGAAGCGTTTCACACGAATTTATGGTAATTACAGACACCGATGCCGGTGAAAACGACGTTTTCTACTGTAATTCCTGCGATTATTCAGCAAATTCCAACCACGCGGTTTCAAAACTTGCTCCGGCAAACACCGTTGGCAAATGGGCTAAAGCTGAAGTTATCGACACGCCAAACACACATTCAATTGAAGAATTAAGTGCGTTTTTGGACATTGAACCAACTGTTATTTTAAAAACTCTTGTTTATATCGCAGACAAAAAACCTGTTCTCGCCCTAATCCGTGCCGACAAAACCGTTGAAGAAACAAAACTTATGAACGCTGTTGGTGCAATGGATATCAGAATTGCAGTTGCCGGCGAAATTGAAGAACTTATGCAGCAAAACGGTTTTGACGCAGAAAAAGGATTTATCGGACCAAACGGAATAAAAGACGTTACAATCGTTGCCGATGAAACTGTTCGCGAAATGAAAAATTTTGTTGTTGGAATAAACCAAAAAGATAAACACTTAGTAGGTGCAAATTTTGGTATTGATATAGAAATGCCGGAAATCGTAACAGATATCAGACTTGTAGAACAAGGCGATTTCTGTCCTGAATGCGGCAAACCGCTATTTGTCACTAAAGGTATTGAAGTAGGTAACATCTTCAAACTTGGTACAAAATACTCAAAACCTATGAACGCGGTTTATACTGATGTTGACGGTAAAACAAAACCATATATTATGGGCTGCTATGGTATTGGTATTTCAAGAACAGCGGCGGCTGCGGTAGAGGCGCACAACGACGAAAACGGTATCAAATGGCCGATTGCAATTGCGCCATACCACGCAATCGTTATTCCTGTAAGTGTTAAAGATGTAACTCAAATGAAAGTTGCTCAAGAAGTTTACGAAAAACTACTTGCCGCCGGAATCGAAGCAGTAATTGACGACCGCGACGAACGTCCGGGTGTAAAATTCAAAGATGCGGATTTAATTGGCTTCCCGTTCAGAGTAACTGTTGGTAAAACAATTGCGGAGGGAACAGTTGAATTTAAAACGCGTTCAACCGGCGAAATGGAAAACTTAACTCCTGATGCTGCAACGGAACGTATAATAACAGAAGTTAAAAAAGCATTAGCAAAATAAAAAAAGCCCCTTATTGGGGCTTTTTTATTAACGTTTTACGCATCTAACATTATATGGTTCCGATTTAGCTCTTGGCACAACATAACCTGCGTCCATACTTTGCCGCCAGGCTTTTTCGGCAGATACAACTGAAGATGACCAATAGCCGCTTGAGGAGATACCAATAAGTCGCTTATTATAAAATATTGATGCAAGTTCATCTTTATTTGGAAGTCTGTATTCATTATCAAGATTATTACACGCAGCACCACCGGTTGTTTGCGTGACGCCTGTCAGTGTATCTCCGACTTTCGGATAAGGTGCCACTACATTAGAATCCGAAGCGTATAATGCACTAATAAAACCAATATCTTTACCGACAGTATTGGGTCCTTTATTGCCATTCAAATCATAGATAAAATTCGCACACATAATATTTTGTGTATAATATGCAGAAGACATATTAGAACTTGCCGTACAATTA
Source organism: Candidatus Gastranaerophilus phascolarcticola (assembly GCA_001899335.1). Classification (GTDB taxonomy): domain Bacteria; phylum Cyanobacteriota; class Vampirovibrionia; order Gastranaerophilales; family Gastranaerophilaceae; genus Gastranaerophilus; species Gastranaerophilus phascolarcticola. The sequence continues at coordinate 169,673 of MOYE01000003.1, read as the reverse complement.
GGATTATAAAAAACAACAATACTTTCACCGTTTTGAGTTTCAAAAGCTGCTGCCGTTGTATCTGACATAGAGTGCGCAGAACCAAGCTCTGCTGCGGCATTGCTTAATAATAAAGTACTGTTAAGTTCTCCAATAGAACTCGGGAACGGGGAAATCATACTTCCGGCAAGGTTTGTAAATGTCGAGGAAATTCCGCAATCAGAGAGATGCTCATGATCACAAATATTATTTATTTTAAGGACCTTAGATAATCCGGCTGTGACAAAAGTTTCAGTTGAGGCATAACCATTCAACGCCGGCATAAGCGCTATTGCTTGTGACATACGCGCATAAAGCGCTTTTCTTTGTGTGTTCCAGGTTCGTTCGTTAATGTTTCCTGTGAGTGACGGCAGCGTTATCGCCGCAACTACGCCAATAATTGTTAACGATAACAGAATTTCTGCCATAGTAAAGGCACTGAGTGCCATCCATACACTGGCTTGCGGGCTCACGGNNCCCCCCCCCTGCATGTGGTAATACGTTTTTCTTGTTCATAATCTCTATCCTTTCTTAAACCATTATGTAACATGTTTAACAAAAAAGCAAGGGTTTACCCCTTGCTTTTAATTATATCTAATTCCTGCGTCTTTCATTCGCTGAATACATTTTTTGATTGTTTCAACATCTTTTGTCAATGCAACACGGAAATAACCCTCCCCGTATTTACCGTAGCCGTTTCCTGGCGGTACAACTACGTTTGCCTTTTCAAGCATTAGGGTTACAAACTCTTCGCTTGTCATTCCTTTTGGGACAGGAAGCCACAAGTAGAAAGTCGCTTTTGACGGTTTAATATTCCAGCCAAGCTCGCGTAAGCCTTCTTCTGCCGCATCACGTCTTTCCTGATACATTTTATTCAAATTATCAATGTAAGACTGGTCAGCGTTAAATGCCGCAATAGCTGCGTCCTGAATAGCCTTAAAGGTTCCGCTGTCGATGTTGTTTTTGATTGTGCCGAGTGCTTTTACTGCGTCTTTGTTGCCGCAAACCCAGCCGACACGCCAGCCGGTCATATTGTAAGATTTTGAATGTGAATAGAACTCAATCGCCACATCCTTGCCGCCCTCAACCTGTAAAACTGACGGCGCAACGTAGCCATCGTAAGTCATTTCACAATATGCTTGGTCAAAGCAAAGTAAAATGTCGTATTTTTTACAGTAATCAACGGCTTTTTTCAAAAATTCCAAATCACAAACCGCACCTGTCGGGTTGTTCGGATAGTTAAGGAACATTAATTTTGATTTTTTTGCAACATCTTCCGGAATTTTATCAAAATCAGGCAGGTAGCCGTTTTCTTCTAAAAGCGGCATTGCAAAAGGGGTTCCGCCAGCAAAAATTGTTGCGTTTTTATAAACCGGATAACCGGGATCAGGGATTAAAGTGTAGTCACCTTTATCAACGAACGCGAAGAAAACGTGAGCAATCGCCTCTTTTGAGCCAATATTTGCAAGCATTTCGGTATCAGCATCGAGTTCAACGCCAAAACGTTTATGCATCCAATCGCAAGCTGCTTTTCTAAACGCAGCGGTTCCGTTATAAGGCGGATAGTCGTGGTTTGCAGGGTTATCGATGGCTTTATGCATTGCCTCTACCACAGGCGGCAACGTAGGGGTATCAGGGTCGCCGATACCTAAACTTATAACATCAGCACCTTTCGCTTTTGCTTCTGCGATTTTTCTGTCAATCTCCGCAAAAAGGTATGGCGGAATTTTTTCTAATCTTTCTGATACTCTCATATACTCTCCTTTAATAATTTGCCCATTTATTAAGGTTTATGCTATCATAAAATAAGAGGTTTTTCAATGAGTATAATTTCAGACGATGATTTTTTTGAAGAGCAAACGCCTTTAAAGAGTATGGAACAGGCAAAAAAAGAAACAGCCGTTAGCGCCGAAGACACGGATTATGACAGGAATTTTGAGAACACAATCCGTCCTAAAACATTCGACAGCTATATAGGTCAGACTGCGCTCAAAGGGAACCTTAAAATTGCCACTGCGGCTGCAAAAAAACGTAACATGCCGCTTGACCACCTGCTTTTTTACGGTCCGCCGGGGTTAGGCAAAACAACGATTGCAGGCGTAATCGCAGAAGAAATGGGCGTTGATATAAAAATCACCTCTGCCCCTGCGCTTGAGCGTCCGCGTGATATTATCGGAATTTTAATGTCACTCAAGGGTGGAGAAATCCTTTTTATTGATGAAATCCACCGTCTTAACCGCGTAACAGAAGAAATTCTTTACCCGGCAATGGAGGATTTTTATCTTGATATGACAACCGGCAAAAGCCAAACAGTAAAAACGCTGCGAGTTCCTTTGCCGAAATTCACCCTAATCGGAGCAACTACAAAAGCCGGAGAGCTTTCAAGTCCACTGCGCGACCGGTTTGGGATTATAAACAGACTTGAATTTTATACGATGGAAGAGTTAACACAGGTCGTAAAACGTACGGCAGGAATTTTAGATATAAAAATCACTGACGGCGGTGCAAAAGCTATCGCAAAATGTTCGCGCGGCACACCACGTATTGCAAACAGGCTTGTAAAACGTGCCGGAGATTTCGCGCTTGTGAAATACAACGAAGAAATCACGGAAGAAGTTGCCAAAGAGGCACTTGAAGTATTAAAAATTGACAAATACGGGCTTGATAACACAGACCGCGCGCTTTTGAAATTAATTATAGAAAAATACAACGGCGGTCCTGTCGGGATTGAAACCATTGCGGCGGCAATTGGCGAAGATGTGAGAACAATTGAAGATGTTTGCGAACCGTATCTTTTGCAGGCGGGTTTACTCCAACGAACCCCAAGAGGAAGAAAAGTTTCACCTGAAGCCTACCGGCACTTAGGTTACGAAGTTAAAAACTTCAACGCACAGCAAGCGTTATTCTAAAGTAATTGACCAACAGAGTATTCAACAAAAAAGTTTTTTATGTTACTCTAATTCTATGAAAAATTTGGGTTATGTTGTATTAGTTATAATTTTAGTACTGCTTTTGGGCAAAGCCTGTATCAGACGGGATATTCCCGAAACAACAGCCCAAACCGGCACTGAACAGGAAGAACAACTTACACTCAACATTTATCCTGCGAACCGCAAAAACGTCACAATCGACGGTGTTGATTATCTTCAAACCGACCTGCATGTAGGGAAATTTGGCGGAACCTTGATTAACTCCACTATTGGAGAGGGTCCGAAAACTTTCAACCCGTTTAATTCAAAAGACGCAACTTCCTCAACTTTTGCCGATATAATGTATGACGGACTTGTAACGATTGATGCCGTTAGCGGTCAGTATATTCCGAAACTTGCAAAATCCTTTGAAGTAAAAGGCAACGACTACATCGTCCACCTACGCCATGGTCTGAAATGGTCTGACGGCAAGCCGATTACGGCAGATGACGTTTATTTTACGTGGAAAAACATAATCCTTGACGGCTACGGAAACACTTCAACCCGCGATTCAATCTCTGTTGACGGAAAACTTCCAACCGTTACAAAAATTGACGATTACACTGTAAAATTCACCACTCCAAAACCGTTTGCGCCGTTTTTAGCGTCGCTTTCAACTGCGATTGCGCCAAAACACATTTTTGAACCCGCCGTCAAAAAGGGCAAAGAATTTTTCGACACATTCCTGTCCACAAACATAAACCCTAAAGATTTGGTAACGTCAGGACCTTTCAAAATGGTTGAATACGTGCCTGCGCAGCGTGCTGTTTATAAACGTAACCCGGATTATTACGTGATAAATTCCAAAGGCGAAAAGCTCCCGTATCTTGATAAAATAATTTACTTAATCGTTGGTGACGCGAATAACGAAGTTCTGAAATTTGAGGGCGGCGAACTTGATGTTATCGGCGTAAAAGGCTCCGATGTTCCTCGTTTCAAAGAGCGCCAAACCCGCGGGGAATTTGCACTTGTAAACCTTGGACCGGACACCGGAACAATGTATCTTTCAATGAACCTCAACGATAGAGAAAACGAAGAGGGCAAACCCTATGTCAATCCAATTAAGGGGAAATGGTTCCGTGACGTGAACTTCCGCAAAGCTGTTGACCTTGTAATCGACAGGGAAAATATGGTTTACAACATTGCAAACGGGTTTGCAAAACCGCTGTTTACGCCGGAAAGTTTAAATTCAATCTTCCTCAATGGAGAATTAAAAGGCTACCCTCGCGATGTTGAAAAAGCAAAAGAACTTTTGCGCACTTCAGGTTTTACGTGGGATAAAAAAGGAAGACTTCGCGACAAAGAGGGCAACCGGGTAGAATTTGACCTGCTTACAAACGCCGGTAATGCAGAGCGTGAGGCAATAGGTGTCATGGTTAAACAGGATTTGGAAGATCTCGGAATGAAAGTCAACTTTAAGCCGATAGAATTTAACTCACTTGTCAATAAACTTCTCTCAACTTACGACTGGGATATGGTTGTAATGGGGCTTACAGGCTCGCCGCTTGAACCGAACGGCGGTAAAAACGTATGGCTTTCAAACGGCGCTTTACACATGTATAACATGCGAAAACCGGCAGAGGCAGGCGTAAACCTATTACCGTGGGAAAAAGAGCTGGATTACCTTTTCGAAAAAGGAGCAACCGCTCTCACATTCAAAGAACGCAAGAAGTTTTACGACCGCTATCAGGAAATAATTTACAACGAGAAACCAATGATTTATCTATATTCACCGATCAGAATTACGGCGATAAGGAATAAATTCAAAAATGTTTACCCGACAAGTTTGGGTGGCGTAATCCACAATATTGAAGAAATCTACGTTGATTCGGAGGATGAGAATGGACATAATTAAATATATTTTAAAAAGAATTTTGCAAACCATTCCGCTGCTTTTCATCGTATCAATTGTAAGTTTTGCGCTGATAAGGCTTTCACCTGTTGACCCGCTTGCGGAATTGCGTTTAAACCCGTCGATTTCGCAGGAAACTCTGGAGCGTGAACGCGCACGCCTCGGGCTTGATAAAAACATAGCGGTTCAATACGGGCTTTGGGCAAAATCTTTTATTAAAGGGGATTTGGGTATTACATCGAACGGAGAATCCGTTGCACAAAAATTAAAAGAACGCATCCCGAACACCCTGCTTTTGACATCAATCGTAATATTTTTGACGTGGCTCGTCGGGGTTCCGCTCGGGATTCTCGCAGCGGTAAAATGGAAATCGCCGCTGGATAGGATTTTAACGGTTCTGACAAGTATCGGAATGGCAATTCCGTCGTTTTTCTTCGCGGTTCTGCTGCTGATTTTTGCGGTAAAAACCGGCTGGTTCCCGATTGGCGGGCTTACAAGCTCTAACTTTTTAGAAATGACCCTCGGACAAAAGATTTTAGATATTTCAAAACACCTTATTTTGCCTGTAACGGTTCTTTTTACGGTTTCGCTCGCCGGCTTGCAGCGCCAAATGAGGGCAAATTTGCTTGACGTCATGGATAGTGACTACGTTAAATTCGCACGTGCAAAAGGGATTAGCGAGTTTAAAGTTATTTTTAAACACGCCCTAAGAAATGCCGTAAACCCTATGATTACGCTGCTGGGATTTGAATTTGCAGGGCTATTGAGCGGCGCAGCGTTAACAGAATACGTCTTCCAATACCCGGGTTTAGGACGGCTAATCCTTGAGGCGGTCATGAAATCCGATATTAACCTTGTTATGGCGTCTTTGATGATGGGCGCTATTATGCTTATCTTGGGCAACCTCATTGCGGACTTGCTCCTAATCTTCACCGACCCTCGAATTAGAACGGGAGGGATTAAATAATGTTTAAAGAAATCTTCGACGGTTTAATGAAAGATAAATTTGCCAAAATCGCGCTATGGGTTCTTTTTATAATCTATTTTGCGCTTGCATTTGCAAACTTTATCGCGCCATACAGCAAAGATTTTTCTAACAGAAGCCTTGCATACGCACCGCCGTCTAAAATCTTTACGATTGACGAGAACGGAAAATTTTCGCGTCCTTATACATATAATTATAAACGTTCCTTTGACGAAACTAACTTTAATATTTACCAGCTTGACCGCTCTCAAAAGCATTATTTAAAGTTCTTTGCGCGCGGTGAAGACGGGAAATTTCATCTTGTGACCGTTGATAAGGGCGGACAATTATTCCTCCTCGGCACAGACATCAACGGACGCGATGTATTTTCAAGAATACTTTTTGGCGGAAGAATTTCTATGACAATCGGATTTCTTGCCTTGTTTGTGCTGTTTCCGATCGGAATGATTTACGGCGGAATTTCGGGCTACTTCGGCGGGAAAGTCGATGCCGTTATGATGAGAATCGCGGAAGGAATTATGTCAATCCCAAGTTTCTATTTATTAATAATCCTTGCCTCAATTTTGCCTGCCGGGATGACCAGTATCCAGCGGTTTATGCTAATTGTCATAATCCTTGCCTTTATAGGTTGGGCAGGCTTTGCACGCGTTGTCAGAGGTATGGTTTTATCTATTAAAAATCAGGAATTTGTTCAGGCGGCAAAATCAATCGGTGCGTCTGATTTTAGAATTATTACCAAACATATTCTGCCGCAAACCACAAGTTTTATAATCGTTGCCATCACGCTTTCTATCCCGTCATATATCCTGTCTGAATCCGGATTAAGTTTTTTGGGCTTAGGGATTCAACAACCAGACGCAAGCTGGGGAAATATGCTTAAAGAAGCACAGGTTTTCTCAAATATTATATACCGTCCGTGGCTTCTGACACCGGGGTTCCTGATATTCATCGCGGTACTGTCGTTTAACCTTGTCGGCGATACAATCAGAGATATTCTCGACCCGAAATCTAAAATCCGTTGACCCGAGCCATTTTTAATGCTACAATTAGTCAAGAAAAAGGGATAAGAAATGGAATTAGGTTCAACTTTAGAAATCTTACTAAGAGTATTCAGCGCGTGCCTGTTAGGCTTTGCTATTGGTTTAGAGCGCGAAATGACTAACAAATACGCAGGACTTCGCACAAACATTCTTGTGTGCTTGGGAGCATGTTTATTTACTATAATTTCAATCTACGGATTTCCGACGGTAGTAACTGATGAACATGCCAACGGTATCCGTGACACGGCACGTGTCGCCGCGCAAGTCGTTACCGGTATCGGTTTCATCGGCGGCGGAACTGTTCTTCGCCACGGCGCAACCGTTTTCGGGCTTACAACAGCTGCAACCCTCTGGATGGTCGCAAGTATTGGTATGGCTTGCGGTGCCGGACTTTATACCCTTGCGGCAATCTCAACAGTAATTTCTATAATCGTCCTTGTATCTGTAAGAGTTTTTGAAAAATCTATGCTTATCAAAAGCACCAAAAATACAAGAAGATTAACCGTAAACCTTACCTGTCCGACAGACTCCGCTGATGCAATTTATGAATTTGTAATCGACAAATACCCGAAACTTTTTGAAATTACAAAGAAAATTCAAAAGCCTGACAGCGAACGTACAAAAATCAACGTTGTAATTGAAGTCATAGGAAGAAACCCGATAGAATCAACATACAAAGTTTTTAACAAGCTGGAAGGCATTGAAGCGCTTTCAGTGCAGGAATTTAAGGAATAAAGATGAAAAAAGTTTATATAGAGACAATGGGCTGTCAGATGAACAAGTCCGACACCGAGAGAATGCTCGGAATGCTTTCACATTTTGATTATGTAGAAACTAAAGAACCGCGTGAAGCCGATTTATTAATGATTAACACCTGTTCTATCCGCCAATTGAGCGAAGATAAGGCTTATAGTGCTATCGGTTTGTGGGGTAAATGGAAGAAAAACAAACCCGACCTGAAAATCGGATTTTGCGGGTGCGTAGCGCAACAAAAAGGCGAAGCGCTTTTTAAACGTGCGCACTACATTGATTTTGTGCTCGGAACCCACCATATCTATAAACTTCCTGAAATTATCCAACGTGTCAATATGGGTGAAAAGGTTTGTGAATGTGAAGAAAGCCATTCAGTAGAAGATGATTGCGCAAAAGACTACCCTATTACGCGCGTAAAAAGTGTAAACGCGTGGATTCCGATTACAGAGGGCTGCAACAATTTCTGCACTTACTGTATCGTTCCTTACACACGAGGTCGTGAGCGTTCGCGTCTTCCGGAAATCATTATGAAAGAGGCGAAAGATGCACTTGCACAGGGCTATAAAGAGATTACTCTTTTAGGTCAAAATGTTGACAGTTACGGCAAAGATTTTCAAGACAAGCACTACCGGCTTGCACAGTTATTACAGGATTTGAACGCGATTGAGGGTAAATTCCGCATAAGATTTGTAACGTCTTACCCGACAGATATTTCAGACGAACTAATTGATATTGTACCGAAATTAGATAAAGTGTGTGAATACTTCCACATCCCTATGCAATCCGGCTCAAGCGAGGTTCTAAAGAAAATGAACCGCCGCTACGACCGCGAAACTTATGCAAAAATTGTTCAAAAAGTCCGCGATAACGTAAAAGATGTCACAATCACAAGCGACTTTATCGCAGGTTTCCCGGGCGAAACAGAAGAACAATTTGTCGAAACGCTGACCGCAATTGATGAATTTGAACTCGATTACTCTAACACAGCGGCTTACTCTCCGCGCGAAAAAACCGTTGCCGCAAAATGGGTTGATAAATTCATCGACGAAGATGTTAAAGTTGAGCGTCTAAAACGTTTAAACGACAAAGTGAAAGAAAATTGTCTTAAATCAAACAAAAAATTCATTGGGCGCGAAATGGAAGTTTTAATCGAAAACTTTGAAAATCACAAGGGCAAAAACGTTATTACGGGTCGCACGCGCAACAACAAAATCGTGCACATCCCTTGCGACACAGACCGCACGGGAGAATTTGTAAACGTAAAAATTACAGGTGCTAAAACCTGGTATATAAACGGAGAATTAATTTAAGATGCAATATTTTATAGGCTCATACATAATTACGATAATCGGCGTTATTACAGCTTACTTTTGGGCTGAACACATGCATCCCGGAAGCGGATTGGCAAGTGTTTTCATAGTGTTTATTTTGGCTATTCTGGAGATAAGTCTATCGTTTGACAACGCTGTCGTAAATGCAATGAAACTTGAAAAAATGAGCCACATTTGGCGCCACCGTTTTTTAACCTGGGGTATTGCAATAGCGGTTTTCGGGATGAGATTTTTGTTCCCGATTCTTGTTGTTTCAATTTTTGCAAACCTTAGTATGGCAGAAGTTACGCGGATTGCACTTAACGATTCTGATAAATACGCGCATTACCTGCACCTTACGCACGCTCCGATTGTATCATTCGGCGGAATATTCCTTTTAATGCTGTTTTTGCATTACTTTTTCGACCACAAAAAGACTGTCCACTGGATTAAACCGCTGGAAGAGTGGCTTTCTCACCTTGATAATCTTCGGGGAATTGAGGTTATTATCGCATTGATTATGGTATTTTTTACCCAAAGTTTTGCAAAAGACCCGCAAACACAGCTTGCAATAACGCTCTCCGGGATTGCGGGTGTAATAACATATTTAGCAATTGACGGACTTTCACATTATCTCGAAAAACACGAACAGCAACGCCTGGCACAGTGTACGCAAAATGCAGCCTGTGGCGGATTTGTTGCGTTTATGTATTTAGAATTGATTGATGCATCATTCTCGCTTGACGGTGTTTTAGGCGCATTTGCCCTGAGTAAAGATATTATCATTATCTCAATCGGTTTGGCAATAGGCGCAATGTTTGTCCGTTCGCTAACTATAATGCTCGTTGAGAAGAAAACGCTCGCGCAATTCCTTTACCTTGAACACGGCGCTCACTGGGCAATCGGTGCGCTCGCGATTATTATGCTTATATCAACCGAAATTGAAGTTCCGGAAGTCGTCACAGGTATTATCGGGCTTGTATTTATCGTGCTTTCGCTTGTATCGTCAATTTTGCATAATAAATCACTTAAAAGTAATTAAGCAATCGTAAATTTTGTCGATTTTGTCTTTCATATCGTCAACCCCCTCTTTCAGGTCATTAAAGCTATGAAGAGAAACAAAATGCGCCTCAACGCTTTCGATAATTTCCCTGTGCTTTTTCTCCAGTTGTTCCGGTGTGACAAAAATTCTGTGTTGAATTAAAAACATCATCAACACAATAATTATAGGTGAATATTGTAAAACTTGCTCCATTGTTGCTCCTTTATAACGTTATCGGCCAGTAAAAATCCACCAGATAGGATGCCGCGTCTATCGGGTGAGAGAGAAATTTCAACTCTCTTGTTTGTTTAATTTGCTGATACGTCGGAATGTCTATTTTTGAGGTACCCTCTTTATACTTGAGATTGTAGATGTTATAAAGAAGTTTTTCGCACTTTTTATCCACAAAAAGACAAACCTCACCGTCAGCAGAGCGAATTTTAGCGTTGAACGCCATAATCCTGTTTTTTATCGGCGGGTTAAACGGTTTAATTTTAATCTCAACATCATAACCATATTGAAGAAGTTTTTTCTTAATAATTACGTAATTGGTGTATTCGCTTGTACAACTTCTGTTATCGCCTGACGCATCGCCGTTCACTATAACTTTTCCCTTATGGCAAGGATAACGTCGGTAAAACTCATCACACGTCTTTGCAGTTGTAGTGTTTTCCATAACTATTTCATCAAAATAAAAAACCTTATCCTCAGTCTTGTGCGCCAATACCCACGACATCGGGTCAACGTTGAAGTCGCAGGATAAATGCAAATCTAACTCCGGCTGGTATTTGATTTCCATTATATTGTCGTCTGTAAAATCTTTTATAACAAGCCCCTTGCTATATTCACCATTCTGCGCAAGAACAAAAATATTATAATAATTTTCATCATAAAGTTTTTTCAATTCTTCGCAATAGCCCTCGGGCAAGTAGATATTTTGCGTTGTAGGCGCCGAAATCAGTCTGTAATTTGGCGGAGGGTTTTCAATAAAAGTTTTATAAACCCAGCCGCGCTGCATTTCAGGGTTTGTGTGTCCGAAAATCCGGTATTTAAAATTTTTCCAGCTTTTACGAACCTTTTGACGCATACGGCTCAAAAGCATTTTAAAAGTATCATACGGAATATCCGACATTTCCTCAATTTCAACGAACCCAAGGTTTAAAGATTTAAGTTTATTTGGTTCTTCAAAGTGGCGAAAAAGGATTTCCGAGCCGTTTGGGAAAAGAAGTTTTTGCAATGTCGACGACCATTCATAGTCTTTCCCCTCTACAAAGCCCATATTATCAAGATGTTCAAAATATGTATGCAGCGTAGTGTCGCGAACAAGCGTATAGGTCTGTGCGCCGACCAGCCCGCGGATTCCCGGGAATTTAAGTGCCAACAGGATTCCCAAAAGCGAGCCGGCAAAAGTCTTACCCGAACCGTAACCGCCCTGATAAACCGCAACATCTAAACTATATGAATGCGGGATTTCCAAAAACTCCCTCTGAGATTTCAGTAAATTGTATTCCATTATAAGCCTCCAAGAAAAAGTGCCGCTAAGGGTAATTAAGACGAGAAGAGTTCAAAAGCAGTACTTCGCCGTTTCCGCCCTGCTCTTCGCAGGTCGTACACGGCTTCGCTGTCTACAGAAAGGATTAAGCAGCGGCACTAAAGAATAAGCAGATTAAGATATTGTTGTACCTTTATCCAGCAGGAAATTGTTTACATTTTCAATTCCGTACTGTTCTAATGCGAATTTAAAACATTCAAGCCAATCAATGTTCTGCGCAATTACATCCACCTGTGCAAAAGCCTGAACAACTTCAAACAGTTCTTTAAATCTGTTTTTACGTTCAAATGTCGCTTTTCTGTCGCCGTAACGGTAAATATAATTCGCGTTTCGGATAGAATCGTCAATTTCAATAAATGAAGTTTGACCGTGTTCGTTAACCGCGATTGTTTCTTTGCCAAGTTTAAAATTCGCGATAATATCGGCTGTTTTTTCAACCGCAGGGATTATAATTTTGCGGTTAATTTCTTCCAAAATCATGTTCAAACGTGATTCCTGACCACTTGCGGAATAGTTAAGTTCCGTTGCTGTCCGCGCCTGATCCTGAATATTTCCTGACATATTTTTAAATACTCCGGTTGCACTTTCTATTGTCGTTTTAAAATAGTTAAGGAAATCCCAACCTACCATTGCTTTGTCAAAGTTTAGCGGTGTCGGTGTAGTAGGCATCAAAGCTGCATCGTATTCAATAATTTTACCCGGACTAATATTTTGCTGCCCCCGGAAACAACCTTTAGGCGCCAAATACGGCGGATTCATAGTGAGTGCAAGTGCATCAAGCTGTTTGTTTAAAATTTCTGACGAAATATCATTCAGCACCAAGGCAACTCTAATCGGTGAAATTCCCCTTCCTGTCGCCGGATTTTCAATAATATTTGCGTGTATAAACGGATTTATCACAAACGGATTGCTTTCAAAACGAATAATATGTTTTCTGCCCGCAACCGTTATAAACCAGTTTTTCAAAGTTTTCCCGTTTTTAAGCTCTATATCTCCCAAAAACTCAAATACTTCCAGTTTGTTGTTGTCAAAAGACGTTGGTCGTTTACTGTTTTTAGCCACCACTCCTTTCAAATCTTCCAGTTTCATTTCGTTAAGATAATTGTTTGATTTATCACAACGGATTTCATCCAGGGTTTTATATGTCCTATAAATCTTCGAGCAGCTATCCCAATTATCCGCATCGTACTTATCAAACACAAAGTCTTCCGGATGAATATATTTAATTTTTGCGTTGTCATAGACAACTTTTTCCTCAATAACAAACCCTTTATTATTAAAATCCAGTAATTTTTCTTCAAAGGTTTGCGCACGTCTTGTTCGTTTAACTTTTGTATCCCAGCCAACAAAGAGCGTTGCCTCCCCGGCTTCTACGATACCGTTTACGATTTTTTCAAGCTCAAGTTCAAAATTCATCTCCTCAAAGGTTTTTACAAGCATTGCTTTTTGTTTGTTGGCAAATGCCTGCGATTCTTCGCTGGTGCCTGAAACATCAAACATTGTTTCTGGATGCGAATAAACATTCTGCGTAATATGAGCCTTGAGAGTTTGAGCAAGTTCGTACATATTGGGCAGGTCAACTTTGGAATCCCATGCCCCGTGAACAGGTGATTTAATTTCGTAAATAGAATTTCTCACCGCCGCAAGATCCGCGATCTGCGAACTTCTTGCGCTCTCGTAGTTATCAAATTTCCTTGTAATTCTGTCAACAAGGTGACTTTCTTCCAATTCATCAATCTGAATTGTTAAATCTTCCATCTCTAATTGCATAGATCCTCCTTATTATTGATCACGGAGTAGATTTCTATATCCTGAAACCGTCCGTTTTTTCTTGTTTCAGCCCTCAAGCACGCCTCCCGCTTAAACCCGCAAACTCTTAAAATCGCTTTCACTCTTGAATTTTGCGGATAAACTAGTGCTTTTAACTTTTTTAGCCCCAATTCTTCAAAACAGAAGTCCTGAAACGCGCGTGCGGCGTATTTTGTAAAGGTTCCCCAGTATTTTTTATTGAAACAGGTAACGACTTCTGCTGAATGAATCTGTTTTGCAGAACCTATCAAATGTTCCAAACAAAAGAACCCGCAAACCTCATTGTCAGCTAACACCAGATAAAAATGCGGCGTTACTCTTTCAATAAATTCAACCATTCCCTCAAGCGAGCGTTCCGAAAACATTGAAAAATCATCTTCCAAATGCCTCAAGTATTTTATGTAGAGTTTCATAACCTGCGGGAAATATCTGATATTATGAAACAATCCCGCTTGACGGTTAATCATAAGCCTTTCAAATCTAAACAACTGTTTTTGCATACATAAATTCCACATACGAATCGCCCGAAATAAAAGCGTTAATTTTACCTGCAAGCATCGCCATTCTGACGGTTTCCTGCATTCCAAGCATAGCCTCCGCCTGAATACCGTTTATTAAACTTTCAGTTTGATTAATTTTGTTGAAAACCTTAAAAACAGTTGATTTAGAAAAGATTAAATCCCGGGGTACATCCGAAATACTTTCAATTTTTCTAACTTTAGGTACGCTTTTAGCGCGCTCCTGAAGCTCTTTATAGTCCTGCTGAATTTTCATTTGAATAAGTTCATCAATAGACTTACCGGTAAGGAGCATTTTTTCAACATCAGAATTATTTATATCCTTCATATTTTTGCCTTTCTATAATTTATTTTCATCAAGGTTTGAAATCGTGATAATTTTGGCCTCTTTGTAGGTATCCTCCTGCGCGTTGCCAAAGCCGAGATGTTTACAGAGATTTTCGAGAGCTTTAAGTCCCGTTGAAGTATCACGCAGTTTACGTTTGCCGGTAAGTGAGCCCTCTTTATCCAAAATATCCTCTTCCTCAAGTGAAAACTCTATTATTTGTAAAAGTTTTTGAACAATATACCCCTTTTCAACCCTTAATGACGGAATACGAGAAAGCAGTTCCTTTTTTATTGCATTGATGATTTTCTTATCGGAAAGCATCTTATTTGACAATTCTTTAAGGTTTGCCGTTTTATAACCCGCATACTTGCAAGCGGCTTCTCCGTCAAGCGTTTTGATATATTCCTCTATAAACTTTTTTTGTTGAATTGTAACGTTTTTCATCATTTTTATTTCAATTTCTTTACATAATTTGATATTTTTCTATATAAGTAGTATAATGAACATGCTATTTATATTTCGGCTAGTGTAAATCTTAACAGGGGGAATACAAACTTCCTGTTTTTTTTATGGCTTCGCCCGGTGTAGCGCCGGTGTCGACACGCGGGAGCGGGGCGAGCAGGGCGCGGAACACTACGTCAGCAACGTTTCAAATTCCGCAATTGTTGAATACAATTGCAAAGAATTTGTCAGGAGCGGAATAATTTGACACCTGACGCGAACCCTGCATCAATTGAGCAGCGCGAAACCATATTAGCCAATGCATCTTTATACATACTTACCCAGTAGTTGAAACGTATGTGCTGTGGATTACCTTTCAATCGCATACACGTACCGTACACCAACACCGGTTCTACAAACGGCATAGGAATTAGCGATGAATCCGTTTCCAGCGCAAAAGAAGATTTTTCCATGCCGGCACTATCAATGACAGTATCAAATGTATAATAGATAATATCAACCGTTTTATTTTCATCAAAAGTCTTAGAAAAGATAATTTTACCATCGTATGATGAATACAAATTTTTACCTTTATGCTTTCCGTTGATTATATCAGAGACGCTTTCAAAATACTGAAACTCATGCGAATCCACTAATAGTTGTGAAATTCTGCCGTTTACTGAATTTTCTATTTCATTCATGCCGGCAGGTAGAACCAGTGAAACCTTGCGCAAAAGGAAATTCCATTTAGTATACTGACAAACCTCGGCGTTGAGGACGTTTAGAATGTTCATAATTTTCTTATGTTCATTTTTTGTAAGTTCGGCGAATGCGTTTACCGGCTTGTAATTCAGCTCAACCAAACATTTATTTATTATTTCTAAAAAGTTCATAATTACTCCTTTAATGCTTGTAAAGCTGGAGGGGAAAACTCCCCTCACGGCTTCACAAAAGAATTTACTATTTAATCAAGCCTCTACGGAGCTGTTCCATAATTGCAGCTTCATATTTAGTAAACTCATCACCACTCATTTTGCCGATTTGAGCACGGGTAAAAACCCTGTTGTTATCGGATGCATTAGAGCTTTGCGCATTAGCGGTAAGTCTTTGCTTCGCGATATTGTTTTCGTCATTTAATGTTTTTCCGTACTCTTCTTTTTTCAAATATCTATCAACGGCGTTTTGCTCTAAGGCTTCAACGAGTTTAGATATTTGCAAGAGTTCATCTTTGTCAAAATTAACAGGTGAATTTTTAAGATAAGTCAGTACGTCTGAACGCCCTGCCTGATTAAAGAAATCAGGATTAAGCGCTGCAAACTCTGCAAATGCATCAACGGCAGGCTGCTGAGCTGTTGGTTGTTGGGATGTTTCATCGTGTTGTTGAGTAGTAACATTTGTGTATGCATTTTTAATAACTTGTTTCATTAAATTTTGTCCTTGCTCACGATCGATAAGTCCCATACCCATTAGTGCACGAATGGCATTAAGGTCATTCTCGACTAATTTTTCAACTTGCGCCTGTTCGGGAGACACGCCCTTATCTGCTTGAGAAACACCCGGATTTTGAGTCACGGCACCTGATGAATCCCTTGTGAAAAATTTATTTGTTTCTTGTTCGTTCATTTGTTATACCTCAATTACGTCTTGAATATCATCGCGATGGTTCATATAAGCAACCGCGATTTCAACCGCACTGTCAATGAATACTGATAACACAACCCCGAGAATAAAACGCAGGTATGACGGGACCGGCAAATTTGCGATAACATATTTTATTGCAGCAATCTTTTTGTTTTTACCGTCTTCCCCTTTGAGTTCTTCTTCGACTTGAAACACAGCATTTTTGGCAAGTGCAAGAATTTTATCTTTTAAACCGGTAAACATATTACTCACCCGCACTTACAGTAACAACCATTTTCGCAAGCGCTTTAGGTTGAACAGTTTTAGCACCATACAGGTATAAACCTCTTACTAAATCAGAGAATGAATCTTTATCACGTAAAGTTTCGATTTTAGCGAGTTGTGATGCAAATGTAATTGCTTCGTTAGTACCGGCTAATATGTAATACTTACTATCAGTGTCAGTTAAGTTTGTGCTTACAAGAACATCCATACCTGCAATTCTGCCGATAGCGCCGTCTCTAAGAGTTTGGTCTGCAACATTGTGCGCACCGATAAATTCAGAACTTTGAAGCAGGTAAGATTCAACCAACGGGTTAATAACAACCCAAGGACGCTGACCGCCGCTTACGGCATCTGAATTTTTCAACTTCATCGCGAGTTCAACAAAGTATTTGTAAATTGTTGATTTATTTAACGCAACAGGTGAACTATCGCTGCCTACTGTATTAGCTGCAGTAACATTTGTGTGTTGAGAAAGAAGATATGAATCCTGAACTTGTTCAATAGCTCTTCTTGCGTTTTCCAAATGCGCTTCCATAATGCTTGAGTTAGCCTGAACAGCGGCAATATCGTTAATCTTAAACGCAAAGAATTTTTGTTGGTCGATTACCAATTCTTGTGAAGTAGGTTCAAGTTCAGAATAAGTAATTGCAGATGTGCCTAAAGTTGAAATCGCTACTTGCGCCGGTGTAATAATTTTTACTTTATCACCTTGAGAAGAGATTTCGCCCTCGTAGTTTCTGTTAACACATTGGAGCATTACACATTTTTTCTCTAACATTGTTGATAGCTTTTTACTCCAAATTTCAGGAATAAAAGCAGCATAAGCATTCGCTGCAGGAGCAGCAGGTGTTGTTGGTGTGTTTTCTGACATTTTCACTTTCCCTTTCGTTTAACTAGTGTAATAATATAGATAAAATGAGTGGTTTTAGTACGCGTCATCAAATATTTCTCTGAATTGCAGACCTATAATTCCGCAATTGTGAGTAGCTTCCGAGCCTTCTATACAAATTTGTACGGCGTAGTTACTTTCGGAGATTTCGGCTTTTTCAAGAGTTTCGGAATTAACCGACCAAATAGGAACCCGCGCGGAATCTTCACCCCATTTACAAGGAAGATGTTCTGCGGTTGTTTCATCAGCCCATAGAAGATGCTCGTAATTTATATTATTTATAACCTCTTTATCATCCGGATAACCGGTATCAAAGTTCTTATATACTGAAAAATTAAAATTATTGTCATATTCGCAATCCAGTACGAAATAGAATTCATCAATAACTTTTCTGTGATGTGCATCCTTTAGGGCAAGAAACGGGGATTTCCACATAAAATCTATCGGTTCACCGCAAAAATCACGTCCGAAATCTTCAATATAAATATTTCCCAAGTCGTCATAAGTCAGTACATTTCCTTTAAATATGCATGCCCCGAGAACATTTTGCGGTACAACACGTTTATACCAGAGTTTAAGCACATAATCGTTAATCCAAATGGTTTTAAAATAAGGTTCATCCGTATAAGGCAGAAAATACCACATTTGGTTGCGTTTTTCATAGTGGAGACAAACGCTTTCTGACATACGCGCCTCATCAAAGGAATCAAATTCCGGTTTAATTTTTAACGAAATTTCAGAACCGACATGGATTTGCAGCAAAACCCCGGCTTCTTCAAGCGAAAAAATTCCGCCGTTTGATAAGAAAAACTGTCTGTTATCAACATTCACCAAAGACTTGTCGGCTTTTGTACCTTTATCAGCGAAAAGCTGGATAGAAAAGTCTTCCGGCGAAGTTCCGCTCAACAGATAAACCTGATTTTTCTTGTAAATCGCAAGAAAATCTTTATACTCGCTAATACCTGTGATTACATCCGTATTAGTGTGGAAATCGTTGATATAACCGGCATCGTTTTCTTCGGTAAAATTATCATAAGTCCCAAGTGCTGAATAGTATATCGCAGAATCTTTTGCAACCCAAACTCTGCCTCGGTAAGTCGTCACAAAGCCGCCTGTAAGGTCACTGCCTGATACGGTTTTCAAATTACAATCTACAACAGTAAAATTCTCATCATTTTTAACATACTGCATCTTGTCGGATTCGGTCATAATCAAAAAACCATTAAGGAAATTCCTAAAAACAGGCTTTTTACCGGTCAGCGTAATTCCAACCGTGTGAAAAACTGCTGTTGCCTCATCGTAAACATAAACCTTACCGCTTATAGTTGTAATTACAAGTTTATACTCATCTTTATGCGTAAATTGGTGAATCCCTGTAATTTCCTCTTTCACCGGAAGTTCTACGTAAATTGCGTTGCCGTTTTGTCTTCTTAAACCATTGTTGTGAAGAAGTTCAATATTTTTTGAATCAGCCCAATACATACGCTTTGTATCAAGCCCTAATTCTGTTTTTGTTAAGCTCTGGTTAATACCGCCAGATAAATTGTAATAAGCTATCTCCATTTTAAATCCTCCCCGAACGAATTATAATTTTTCCAAATACCAGCGAACTTTTGACCTTATAAAACTTCCAACCTCCTCCTTTTTAACCCAGGGATAGGGCGGAAGATAAATAATATCTATTTTCCCGTAACTGGTTGTTTTAGGATGCGCCTGCCCAAACTCATAATGTGTCATAAGCGTAACAGGAGTTAAAGTAATATTATATTTTTTCAAAAGTTCTGCACAAAGTTTCATTGTTCTTTCAAACTGAACCGGAGTAATAGGATATTCCCCCGCCTTATGTTCATTCTGAAACCCGAACATTGCACACATTGACACACCAATTGAGCCGGTGTTTCCGCCTCCGGTATGCATTGCATAATCATTTTTAGTACAAACCTCATTGTCTTCAACTCTGAATTTACCGGTGTACACTTCTCCGTCAGCCCCAACCAAATAATGATAATGTTCCAGGTCACATTGGTTAGGTTTATATTTTCCGGCTGTCCAGTGTAAAATTATTCGTTTCATAAAACCTCTTTAAGATTCCGTTTTACTTGCATAAATTCTTTATGATAATTCATATAACATTTGAACGCAGCATTTGTCTTATTTCTGGCGGCAAGTTTTAATGTTGCCCTGTCAATATAAGTTCTCACGGTGTAATAACTAAGTTTCATTATTTCAGCTACTTCTTTATCGTTATATCCCTCAGCAATATATACGAGAACCATTATTTCCTGTGATGATAGCTTCATTTCCTACCTCTTTTTCATACATACTACCAGCATAACAAAAAATATTTTAAAAACATTAATAATACTTCCTGTTTTAAAAAAATGAGGATTTCATTGAAATCCTCACGTTAAGATAATCGGATTTTATATGAAAAATTTATTGTCAATTTGCATTCGATATTTGTAGTATATACGATTACGAAAATTTGAAAAGTCGCCAAAATAAGGGAACTAAAATTGTGTAAGCATATTTATGTAGCCAAAATTGGGGACAAAAAAGGCGGGGAAAGCAGTACTTCGCCGCCTGCCGGCACCGCTCACGCAGTGCCGCGCTGCGGCTCGCTGTCTCCCACGCCACTCGAAAGTCTCGGTGAGACTTTCTCGGGCAACAAAAAGCCCGCGTTCTGCGGGCTTACATTATGCTAATTTTGTATCCATTGATTTGACGTTTACATCAATTCTGCCGGGGAATTTTGCTTTTAAGGTATTTATTAAATCATTACTTGTATTAACCCAGCAGCTTGAATTTGATAAGATTTTAACGGTTCCGGTCGAATCTTTTAATGTAACGGTTACCGGATCGGAGCCGGCATGCGTTGTTAAATAACTTTTGAGAAGCATTAATTCTTCAAACTTAAAGTCATCAAGCAATTCAATGTTAAAAATATTTGAATTATCAATAGGTTTGACGCTGTCAACGACCAGTGACGGTGCCTCATCTTCGTCACGACGGTTAACTTTACCGGAAACGATTACACGCTGTTCCGGTTCAAGAAGACTGTCAAACTCCTGCAATTTTCTGTGGAAACAAATTACATCAACCTTGCCTGATAAATCTTCCACTGTAACGAATTTAAGGAATTTCGTCGGGTCTTTTTTCGTCGGTATTTTCTTCACAGCGGTAATAAGCCCGCAGATAGTTGCAGGTTTATCATTTGGAAGTTCCGCGAGTTCCGTAATTTTATGCGTCATAAGGAATGGTAATTTATCCCTGATTGTTTGCAGCGGGTGGCTCGTGACATAAAAGCCTAAAAATTCTTTTTCAAAATTTTGTACGGTACGCGCATCAAATTCCTCGTCACTTCCTGCGAGTTGGAATTTCATATCGTCAACAACAGAAGAATCGCCAAACATATCAAACAAACTTCCCTGTCCGGATTCTTTCGCTTTAGCCTCTTTTGACGCAGTGTTCGTTATATAGTCTATATTTTCCCATAATTGTTTACGGCTTTTTTCTATACCGGCAAACGCGCCGGATTTTATCAGACCTTCAAGAGTTTTCTTGTTTGAACACTTTGAATCAAGACGTTTGATATAATCATAGATTGATTTGAAAGGTCCGTTAGCCTCACGTTCTGCAATAATACATTCAATAACGGCTTCACCGACTTGTTTAATTGACGCAAGCCCAAAACGAATATTTCCGTTATCAGGTGTAAACGTTGCCATTGAGTGGTTAATGTCAGGCGGAAGAACTTTAATCCCTTTTTTCTGCGCTTCTTCAATGTAAAGCTGTGTTTTTTCCTGATCACTTGAAACGCTTGATAAAAGCGCTGACAAGTATTCAACAGGGTAGTGGCATTTGAGATACGCCGTTTGGTAAGCAACAAATGCATACGCCGCAGAGTGGGACCGGTTGAAACAGTATGATGCAAAAGCAAGGATTTGGTTAAACAGCGCTGTAGCATCCGCCGCGCTCATACCGTGAGCTGCAGAGCGTTCAATGAACTTACTTTTTTGTTTTTCCATTTCATCGACTTTTTTCTTACCCATCATACGGCGAACCATGTCCGCTTGACCGAGTGTATAATCCGCAAGGACCTGGAACACCTGCATAATTTGTTCCTGATAAACGATTGTTCCGTAAGTATCTTTCAAAACCGGTTCCAAAAGCGGGTGAGCGTATGAAATTTCCTGACGTCCGTGTTTTCTTTCAACGAAGTCATCAACCATGCCGGAATCCAACGGACCCGGGCGGAAAAGTGCCACAAGCGCGCCTAAATCTTCAAAAACGTCAGGTTTAAGACGTTTTACAAGGTTTTTCATACCTTGAGATTCTAACTGGAACACGCCGTCTGTATCGCCCGTCATAAGCATGTCATAAACCGGTTTATCATCAAGCGGAATATCATTGATTGCAAGTTCAATTCCCTGCTGCTGCTTGATTAAATCAACAGTTTTGTAAATAGTTGTGAGGTTTCGCAGCCCCAAAAAGTCCATTTTCAAAAGGCTTAAGACTTCGGTAACATCGTGAGGCGGATAACCTGTTTGAATAATACTATCTTTAGAAGGTCTGACCGGAATAATTTCATCAAGAGGAACCCGCGAAATAATAACCCCTGCCGCGTGCGTACCTGTGTTGTTTTTGATACCCTCAATACCTATTGCGAGGTCAACAATCTTTTTAACACCTACGGTTTTGCCGTCTCCCGGCTCTCCGCAAGGAAGTTGAATATCGTCTTTATACATTGTTTTGAGTTCGGAACCGTCAACCTGCATAGCATCTTTTAAAGTCTTAGCTTTAGGGTTAACACTCATCGCAAGCTCAATTGCCGGATCAATTAATGATGCCAGCTTGTTACTTTCCGAAAACGGAACTTTCATAATCCGGCAAATACCCTTTAAAGCGGCTTTTGCAGCGTATGTACCAAACGTGATGATTTGACAAACCTTATCTTCACCGTATTTTTGCGTTACGTAGTCGATTACCTCGCCGCGGCGTTCAATACAAAAGTCGATATCAATATCGGGCATGGTAAAACGTTCAGGGTTTAAGAAACGCTCAAACAACAGTTTGTGCTCGATTGGGTCAAGGTCGGTAATTTCAAGTGTATAAGCAACAAGCGAACCGGCTGCTGAACCACGACCCGGACCTACCGGAATCCCGTGGGTTTTAGCGTAATAAATGAAATCCCAGGTAATCAGGAAGTATGCGGCAAACCCCATTTGATTAATAACGCTTAATTCGTAGTCTGCACGTTCTTTGAGTTCAGGCGTAATCTCTCCATAGCGTTTTTTAATACCCTCATACACCAAATGTTCAAGGTAAGACTCAATTGTATAACCCTCCGGGACTTTGTAATCCGGCAGCGGACTTTTGCCAAGTTCAAGTGTAAGGTGGCATTTTTCAGCAATATCTACCGTATTTTTTATACATTCGTTAAATGTTTCATCATCCAGCCATTTAAAATAAGTTCTTAACTGTTCCGGCGTTTTAACATAAAATTCGTTATTCGGGAAGTGGAAACGGTTCGGATCATCCTTATCACTGTTCGTCTGCATACAAAGAAGCGTATCGTGCATGTCGGCATCATCCCGCGTCAGATAGTGCGAGTCGTTGGTAATTACCATTTTAATGCCTAATTCTTTGGCAATTTGAACAAGTTCAGGGTTGGTGCGTTTTTGCTCTTCCATTCCGTGATCTTGAAGTTCGATATAATAATCTTCACCGAATAAATCTTTGTATTGCTGTGCGATTTCGCGAGCTTTTTCTTTGTTACCTTTCAAGAGATATTGAAGAACTTCCCCCCCGAGACACGCTGAAAGACAGATTAAGCCTTCGTGGTGTTCCTTAATCATCTCCCAATTAATACGCGGGTGAACATAAAAGCCTTTACACCACGCTGCTGAAACGAGTTTGAGCAGGTTAGCATAACCCTCTTTATTCTTTGCGAGCAAAACAAGGTGATAGCAAGGGTTCTTTGCCCTGTCACGTTCTGCGATATCGCCGTCGTGAACATAAAATTCGCAGCCTAAAATCGGCTTAACGCCTTTTTCTTTCGCTGTTGTATAAAGCTCCATATCGCCATACATAACGCCGTGGTCAGTAAGCGCGACAGCCGGCATATTATTTTCTTTTGCGAAATTCACCAAATCATCTATTCTGATTGCTCCGTCAAGAAGTGAATATTCACTGTGGATATGTAAAGGTACGTATTGCATGTTTTCCATAATAAAAGTTTATCACGTGAGAGTTTTGTTAAATAGTTCTATTTTACAATTCTTTACAGTGAAATGGATAAAAAACTTTTATGTTAATATATTAATTATGAAGTGGCAGAGTTTTACTAACAAACAAAAAATATATATAATTGCATTTACGGGGATTATAATCATTCTTTTGTGGTCGTTCTTTTCGGCAAAACTTTTGACATCCGGTCTAAACCGCAAGGAAATTTCCAAAGGTGAAGACAGTCAGCAGGCTGTTGTTGAAGGTATTATCCTGACCGAGACGAAAGATGAAGAAAAATACTGGGAAATTTACGGCGACACAGGGGTTTATGACAGTAAACAGGAAGTCGCAACGCTTAACGGTGTTTTAGCGAATTTCTATAAAGAAAATCAGGTTTCTATGAGTATTCGTTCTTCACAGGGAACATATAACGCAAAAGAAAAAACTATCACGCTTTTTGATGATACTTACCTGGTAATCAAAGACGGTTTAACGCTTAACGCAGACAAACTTATTTGGAGCGGGAACGACAAGCCTATATTTGCATACGGGAATGTAATTATAACAAAGGACGAACAATTTATGGCAAACGCTGATGAAATTGAAATCAGCGCAGATTATGAAGACATAAAAATCAAAGGGAATACCACTTCAAAGATATACGGGAGCAAAAATGGAAAATAAAAAAATCCTGACAGCAATAATCATTACAGCGGTTTTCGGACTTACATCACTTGTTTGCTTTGCCTCAGACCTTGTTATCGAGTCAAAGAACCAGTCTTATTCCGAAGCAGAAAGCAAGATTAAGTTTGACGGTGACGTTAATGTAACGATTGACGACCTTCACATTGTCGGCGAAACCGCTGATGTTACGGTAATTAATAATGAAAAATTAGATACAGCGACTTTTTACGATAAACCTTATGCATTTGAGAATAAGGCAAACAAAAAACGTGAAGTTAAGGCAAATATATTAAAAGTTTCGCTTATTAAAAAGACTGTAAGGGCAGAGGGCGACACGCAGACTGTAATTTTTGACGGTAAAACCCCGATTGCGGTTGTCAACGCGGACATGCAGGAATACAACACTAAAACCGGCGTAATGATTGCAGAGGGCAATGTTACGATTAACTATAAAAGCGATATTAAAGCATTTTCAAATAATGCAGAATTTAAAACCGACAAAAACGGTGATCTTAAAGACATAAAACTTACGGGCAACGCAATTGTAAAGAATGAAGAAAACGAAGTTCAAGCTGACAAAATCACGTATAATGCGGCAACGAACTACTTTGTTGCGACCGGAAGAACAAACACAAAAGCGATTAATAAAGACGGTAATGTTTTAACGCTTTATTCAGACAGACAGGAATTTAACCAACTTACAAATTTCTATAACGCTACGGGTAATGTAAAAATTTACTATGAAGACTATTTTGCCCAAGGACCAAAAGTTGTGATTTATCCTGATAAAGTTACGAAAAAGCCTGGTGAAATCTATTTTGTGGGACGTTCAAGCATTTCGCAAGGTGTCAGAACTATTTTTGCGGATAAGATTAAGATGACGACGAACCCTAAAAACTTCAAGGCAGAGGGCAACACTAGAACGGTTATCAAAAACATAAACGAAAACCACGATTCGGATATGGGATTAGGACTGTGAGGTAAAAATGAAAAATAAAATAGAAGAGGCATTAAAACTTTATAACGAGAAAGAATATCAAAAAGCAATAGATATATTTTCATCAATACTTGAGACCAACGATGATAATGCAGAAATATATAACAATATTGCTACCTGCTATTTGCAGCTGGGTGATTATGAAAAGGCAGAAAAGAATTACCTCAAAGCCCAATCTTTGAACCCTAAACTTCCGCAGATTTATGTAAACCTTGCAGATATTTATTTTAAGCAGCACGATATCGACAGCGGGATTCAGTTGATTTCACAGGGAATTTATGAAATCCCTGACAATATGGTTTTGCGCCACTATTTAGCTAGATTTTATATGGAAGACGCACGTCTTGACTTGGCGATTGATGAATTATACAAAATTCTTGACGAACAGCCAGACAATTACGATGCGTATTATGACCTTGCGAAAGTTAACTTTGAACTCGGCAACTACGATGTTGCTATCGAAAACTTTGAAAATGTTTTAAGTTACAAAGAAAACGAATGGGTATATTTTTATCTTGGCGAGGCATACGAGGCAAACAACGAGATTGATAAAGCTATTTCAAACTACCTGAAAGCGATTGCACATAAGTCAGATTTTATTCCGCCATACAAAAAAGTGGCGATTTTATTCCTAGCACGCGGCGATTATGAGGACGCAATCGAGTATTTCGAGGACTATTTAACAATGGAAATCTCTGACGAGGAAAAAGAAAAAATCAGCGCACTTGTAGAAAGAATTAAAAAGACGCATGTTGAAAAATAAGTATTGGATAGCTTTTTCATCAATAGAAAGTATCGACAGCGCATTTATTCTGCGGCTGTTCAACTATTTTGGCGACATAGAAACTGCTTACAGGGCAAACGAACGCGAATTTCAAAATATTGACGGTTTAAGCGTCAAAAAATCTCAAAATTTTGTTGAGGCGCGCAAAAATCTTGATATTGACAAAGCGTTCGCCGAAGTTGAAAAACGCGGAATAAAATTTTTGACATTTGAAGATGAGAATTACCCTCAAATGCTCAAAGAAATCTATAACCCGCCTGCGGTTTTGTATTACAAAGGCGATTTATCACGTATTAATTTCAACAAAACGCTTGCGGTCGTTGGTTCAAGACGCGCCTCAACTTACGCAAAAGACGCGTTGAAACTCGTTCTGAAAGACCTAAAAAACACGGATATTACGATTGTTTCGGGCTTAGCGTCAGGTATCGACACAACAGCGCACAACATTGCGATTGAAAACGGTCTCAAAACAATCGGCGTAATTGCAAGCGGCTTTGATTACACCTATCCGGCGGCGAACAAACATTTATACGACGAAATAGAGCGCGAACACGGCGTAATTTTCACGGAATACTACCCGACATTTGAACCGCTCAAATACCGTTTCCCGCAAAGAAACAGAATTGTTTCAGGGCTTTCGTACGGAACCGTTGTAGCCGAAGCCTCATTCAAAAGCGGAGCACTAATAACCGCGAACTTAACATTGGAACAGGGCAGAGAATTAATGTGTATTCCTGGGTTGATTACTAACCCTAACACACAGGGAATTTATAAACTTTTGAAAAACGGTGCAACACTTGTCACGGAATCCGATGACATTTTAACGACACTCGGGTGGGAAAAGAAGCAAAAAGAAGTTTCCCAAGCATCATTATTTTTGAGTGTTGAAGAGGCAAAAGTTTTAGAGTTACTTGAAGTTGAAGAAAAGACTTTTGACGAGCTTCAAGCGCGCTCAAAAATGGATATAGAAACCCTTTTAATGAACTTGACTTTACTTGAACTAAAAGGGATAATAAAAAAAGTCGATGGCGACAGATACAAGAGAGAGGTTTAAACGTGGCAGAAAAAGCACCTGCAAAAGAAAAGACAGCTAAAAAAGAAAAAGCATTATTAATAGTCGAGTCTCCTGCGAAATCCAAAACTATTAAAAAGATTTTGGGCGACAGCTACCAAATAGAAGCGAGTTACGGGCATGTACGCAACCTGCCGACAAACACGCTTGGCTTTGACGTCAACAATAATTTTAAACCTACCTTTGAAATCATCCCTGAAAAAAAAGCCGTTGTAAAAAAATTAAACGATCTTGCGAAACGCGCAGATAAAGTCTATCTTGCATCCGACCCTGACCGTGAGGGAGAAGCGATTGCATGGCATGTTCGCCAGCTTTTGGATGTGCCGGAAGACAAAATTTTCAGAATTGAGTTTAACGAAATCACACCAAAAGCCGTTAAACACGCTGTTGAGAATTATCGTGCGATAAATATGGATATGGTTCAGGCACAACAAACACGCCAAATTTTGGACAAACTCGTAGGTTATAAGTTAAGCCCGATTTTGTGGCAAAAACTTGGTAACCGCCACCTTTCAGCAGGCCGCGTACAATCTGTTGCGCTGCGAATGATTTGTGAGCGCGAAGAAGAAATCGAAGCATTCGTTCCTGTTGAATACTGGACAATTGCAGCGGATTTAGCAAAAGAAACCGGCGAACTTTTCAGCGCGGAACTCACAAAACATAAAGATAAAAAAATAGAAATTCCAAACAAAGAAGCCGCTGACAAAATTGTAGAATACCTTACAAATTATCAAGGCTACGAGGTTTCCAAAGTCACAAACAAAGAAACCAAACGTAAGCCGACCGCGCCTTTCATAACATCAACCCTGCAGCGTGAAGCCAGTTCCAAACTCGGCTACGGCGTTCAAAAGACAATGCAGATTGCACAAAAATTATACGAAGGTATTGAACTTGAAAACGGCTCCGTTGGTTTAATTACCTATATGAGAACGGATAGTGTCCGTATTTCCGACGATGCACAGGCTGCGGCAAAAGACTATATTTTAAACAATTATGGCGAGAAATATTATCCGGAAACTCCAAACATCTATGTTAAAGGCAAACAAAACGTACAGGACGCCCACGAAGCGATTCGTCCGTCATATCCTGAACGCACGCCTGACAGTATTAAACAGTACCTTTCAAACGAGCAATACCGTCTCTACAAACTCATCTGGAACAAATTTATGTCATCACAGATGTCTAATGCGGTTGTAGCGAATAAAGCCGTTGAAATTTCAGCGGGCGACTACACTCTAAGAACCAGCACAAGCAAGATTATGTTTGACGGTTTCCTGAAACTCTATAACGACGCAGAGGAAGAAGACGGCGATTCTAAAAACAAAATGCCTGATTTGAACAAAGGCGATAAGTTGACACTTAAAAAAGTGAACCCTAAACAACACTTCACCCAACCGCCTCCAAGATATTCAGAAGCAACGCTGGTTAAAGCGCTTGAAGAACACGGCATCGGACGTCCGTCAACTTACGCGTCAATCATCACTAAAATCCAAACCCGCGGCTACGTCGAAAAACTTGAAAAAGCGTTAGCACCAACGCTCCTCGGTCGAACAGTCTGCAAACAGCTTGTTCAACAGTTCACCGAAGTTATGGACTACAAATTCACCGCCGGAATGGAAACGAAACTGGATAAAATCGCGGAGAAAAAGGCGATATGGAATAAGGTTCTGCAGGAATTTTACGACGGATTTATGCCGGTTGTTGCTGAAGCCCAAAAAGACACTGGCAGAATAACCATTGAAACAAAAGTAACCTGCCCGAATTGCGGACGACCAATGGCACTTCGTACAAGCCGTTTCGGACAACAGTTCCTCGGCTGCACAGGTTATCCGGAGTGCAAAACCATTCTTTCGCTCAACGCAATGACCGAAATGGAAACGCAAGGGCAGCCAACAACCGAACCGGCAACGCTTGAACAAAAATGCGAAAAATGCGGCGGTTCGCTTATTTTAAAAACCGGACCATACGGCAAATATACAGAATGCACAGAATGCAAAGACCGCAAGCCATACCGCAAATCAACCGGCGTTAAATGTCCGAAATGCGGCGAGGGCGAAATCATTGAAAAAAAATCAAAACGCGGACTAGTCTTCTACGGCTGCAACAAATATCCAAACTGTGACTTTACACTATGGAACGAACCAACCGGCGATGTATGCCCTGACTGCGGCTCACTTTTAGTCAAAAAAGCCTCTAAAAAAGGTACAATAATTTCGTGTTCAAACAAGGAATGCCACCACAAACAGGAATTAATCCCGTTTGAAACAGAAGAGGGAAATGAAGATGCTTAAATTTGCAATTTTGGGTTACCCGATAGGACATTCGATTTCACCGCAAATCCACAAAGCCGGGTTTGAAAGCCTCGGGATAGATGCGGATTATGAAATCCTTGAAACCGCACCTGAAAATCTCGTTGACCGAATCCGCGACCTTAAAATTTACGGATATTCAGGCGTAAATGTAACTATTCCATTGAAAGTTAAAATTGCGATTTTTGTTGACGAGGTAGATAAAAACGCAGACCTTGCCGGCGCGATTAACACAATAAAAATCGGTACCGATAAAACTTTATACGGTTATAACACGGATATAACAGGGTTCAAGTTCCCTCTTCCACCGTCACTTGAGGGGAAAGAAGTAACGATTTTGGGCACAGGCGGAGCATCACGCGCGGTTACGGTAGCTTGCACTGAACTTGGTGTTAAAAAGATTAATTTTTACACCCGCAATATTCCCAACGCGCTGGATTTTGTAAAATTTTTCCGTGAACTTGCACCGCACATCGAATTTACATTGAACCAAATCGAAACACTAAAAGACCTTTCTACAACGGATATGCTTGTAAACACAACACCAATCGGAATGAAAGGGCATTCTGCAGACAGAAGTCCCGTTGAAAAAAGAGTGCTGGAAACATTGCCGAAAAGCGCAATTGTTTATGATATCGTTTATAACCCTACAGAAACGGTATTGCTTGAGGACGCACATCATTTAGGATTGCAAACTATCAGCGGTCTTGATATGCTTGTCGCGCAAGCTGTTGCAGCTCAAAAAATTTGGTTTGGAAGAACTCCTGATTTTGAGAAGATGAAAATAGCAGGAGAACGAGCACTTTCAAGTTACAAAATTGATTATATGTAATTTTAAGAAATTACTTTGTGATAACAGAAAGAATTTTCGGCTCAATTTCTGAAATCAATCTGCCAATAAGGATTGTCATTGAACAATTTAAAGAAAAACATAATAATAATTTTAATGGCCAGTCCAATATAACAGCATCCACAATAAAATACAAAACAGAGGAACTTATTCCCTGAGCCAAATAAAAATAAAGAGCTTTTTGCCCTATGTCAACAAACAGATTATTTTTCACTTGCGTCTTAAAGCCCATCACAAGGCACAAAGAAACCAGTGATGCGATAATGTAAGGTAATGAAATCGGGAATTTATAACTTTGTAAATAGAAATGCTCTTTAGATATTGCCAGAAAAACAATAATAACGAAGAAAACGAAAGCTAAAATCCTCCAAATTAATTTTTTATCAGAATTGTACGTTTTATATCCCAAAAGAATTAACCACAGTGGAAATAAAAACATTTGAATACTAATCCCGCTAAAAACCTCTGGGGAGGAAA
This sequence comes from Candidatus Gastranaerophilus phascolarcticola, assembly GCA_001899335.1. GTDB lineage: Bacteria > Cyanobacteriota > Vampirovibrionia > Gastranaerophilales > Gastranaerophilaceae > Gastranaerophilus > Gastranaerophilus phascolarcticola. Next base: position 138,858 of record MOYE01000003.1, on the reverse strand, counting down.
ATTTATTATCAATAAAATATAAATAACAATAAAAAACCGGAACCAAAACAAAGAATATATTAATTACATAATCTTTAAGATAATCAATCATCATTTTAGCCCATATTACGCCTGCACAATAAATTGGAACAAACCAGTATGATCCTTGTATGACTTTTAATTGTGGCACACTGGCTCCTCCTAAAAATAAAGGAGCAATAATCGAGCGCAAATTAAAATCTAAAAAAATTATTCTACAAACCAGAACCGCGAAAAAGAATAAGCAAACTAATCTAAAAGTTTGTTTTAACGGATTTAGATTTACATTAACAGCCATAGTACACCCTGTTAAAAAGAAAAATAACGGAACATCAATAAACAAAGCTAAATTTCTGATCCATTCGGGTGTATATTCTAAGCCGGACCAAAATACAGTATGAATAAAAATTATAGCAATCACACATATTCCGCGAATAGTATCAATGTATAAATCTCTTTGCATAATCTCCCCAAAGTTTCGTATTATTATAACAAACAAATAAATTTATAGTCAAGTCAGGATAACTATTGACATAGAGTAACTCTCAAGTGATATAATAAATTTGAAAAAGGAGGTCTTATGAAAGTTTTATTAGTAAACGGTTCACCGCATAAACACGGCTGCACTTATACTGCCCTTGAAGAAATTGCAAAAACACTTAAAGAAGAAGGTATAGACTCTGAAATTTATTATATAGGATTTGACGCGCAGCCTTGTCGTGCGTGTTACGCCTGTGCGAAGTTAAAACGCTGCGTAATAAATGATAAAGTTAATGAATTTATCGACTACGCTGCAGACTTTGACGGCTACGTAATTGGTTCACCGGTACACTATGCTGCAGCAAGCGGACTTATCACAAACTTTTTAGACAGAGCATTCTTTGCGGCATACCGTTCAGGTCGGAATATTTTCGCGCATAAACCCGGTGCTGCTATAGCGAGTGCAAGACGCGCAGGAACGACCGCAACACTCGATCAGTTAAACAAATATTTCACAATCAATCAAATGCCGATAATTTCCGGTCGTTACTGGAACATGGTTCACGGAGCGGCTCCGGAAGAAATTTATCAAGATCTTGAGGGTATGCAAAACCTAAGAATACTTGCCCGCAACATGGCTTGGCATCTAAAATGCCAGGAGGCAGGTAAAAATGCAGGGATTTTGCCGCCAAAAGACGAAGAAGTTGTTTACACAAATTTCATCAGATAATAAAAAAGAGGTCATAAGACCTCTTTTTTATGGTGTCCTGAATGTTTAATCTTTGAAACTTTTTAATAAGAAAATTATAGCATAATTAAGTATTAAAATTATATCACCCATAAAACCAATTTTTATCTAGGGTTAATATATCTTCCAGAATATGATTTGTCTTCTTTAAAGCAGTCATACATTAATTGTGACCAAAGTCTTTCACCTTCTTTTGTTTGGACATATTCCCATGACTTGCCCGTTTTAGTGTCTAACAAAAACTTGTCGCCCCTAAATGTTGGGTGTTGATATATAACATATCTTCCGTCATTAACTTGTGTTGGTTGGTCAGCAAAACACAAACTGGATGATAACAAGAATAGACCTAATAAAATAACAAAATTTTTCATAATAAACTACCTAATAATTTTAAAATGTCGATGGGGGGACTTGAACCCCCAAGGATTTCTCCACACGCCCCTCAAACGTGCGCGTATACCGATTCCGCCACATCGACTTACAAGCATATTTAACTTTCAACGATATCGATGGACCCTTGTGGCGAAAGAGCTTCGCTCCCTCTCACAAAACGATTATCAATCGTTTTGTTCGGCACAGTGCCACATCGACATGACAGTATACATATACTAACACGGACATAACGAAAACGCAATCTTTACTTGAAAAAAATTTTTTCTTACTCTATAATTAACGTACGATTTACACTAATAACAAAAGAATGGTGGATTTTTATGACGAAATATAATGAAAATATTAGAAATATCGCGATAATCGCGCACGTTGACCACGGTAAAACAACCCTCGTTGACTGCCTTTTAAAACAAGCCGGCGTTTTTCGCGAAAACCAACAAGTTCAAGAACGCGTTCTTGACAGCAACGATATTGAAAAAGAAAGAGGAATTACAATCTTATCCAAAAACATTTCAATTAACTACAAAGGTTGCAAAATCAATGTTGTTGACACCCCTGGTCACGCTGATTTTGGCGGCGAAGTTGAACGCGTATTAGGTATGGTTGACGGTGCCCTTTTAATCGTTGATGCTGCCGAAGGTCCTATGCCGCAAACTCGTTTTGTTCTTTCTAAAGCGCTGGAACTTGGTTTGAAAATTATCGTTGTTATCAACAAAATAGACAAACCGGCAGCGGCTCCGTTGCATGCTTTGGACAAAGTTTTTGACCTCTTCACTGAATTGACTGACCGCGAAGATTTAATTGATTTTCCGTACATCTTCTCAAGCAGCTTGAACGGATTTGCAATCAATGATTTAGCAGACGAACATAAAGATATGATTCCATTGCTTGACTGCATTATGCAAAATATCAAACCTCCGGTTGCAAACGTTGACCTGCCGCTTCAATTCCAAGCAACAACGCTTGATTACAACGACTACGTCGGTCGTATCGTCATCGGTCGTATAGTTAACGGAACTGTAAAATCTCAAGAACAAGTTTGTGTTGTTAAGGCTGACGGTTCACAAGAACGCGGCAAAATCACAAAACTTTTCGGATTCAAAGACTTAGGCAGAGTTGAAATCGAAAGTGCAACAGCAGGTGATATTGTTGGGATTGCTGGTTTCGCAGACATCCAAATCGGCGAAACAATTTGCGAACTTAACAACCCGAACCCGTTGCCTCTTATCCACATCGACGAACCAACTTTGCAGATGAATTTCTCTGTAAATGACAGTCCGTTTGCAGGAACAGAGGGTAAATTCGTTACTTCAAGACAAATCAGAAAAAGACTTTACAACGAACTTGAAAAGAACGTAAGTTTACGTGTAGAAGATACAGAAAACACTGATGTTTTCAAAGTTTCCGGCAGAGGTGAGTTACACTTAGGTATCTTAATCGAAACAATGCGCCGCGAGGGTTATGAATTTCAGGTTTCAAAACCGGAAGTTATCTATAAAGAAATCGACGGTGTAAAATGCGAACCTTATGAAAACCTAATCGTAGATGTTCCGGAAGGTTATGCCGGTTCTGCAATCGAAAAACTTTCAAGCCGCAAGGGTGAAATGAAAGAAATGAATAATGCCAAAGGCAGAACGACACTCACATTCCATATTCCTGCACGCGGACTTATTGGTTTTAGAAGTGAATTTATCCGAATGACACGCGGTGAAGGTATAATGTATCATACATTCCTTGATTACCGCCCATACGCAGGAGATATTCCGCGTCAACGCAACGGTTCAATTATTGCGTGGGAACAAGGTGAAGCAATCCCTTACGCTCTAGCCCAATTTGAAGACCGTGGGGTATTCTTTGTAGTTCCTAAAACTAAAGTTTATCGCGGAATGATTATTGGAGAATGTAATAAACCTCAAGACATTACCGTAAATATCTGTAAAACGAAAAAGTTAACTAACATGCGCAGCGCAACTGCAGACGTTATGGTAACTCTTCAAGCGCCGAAAATAATGTCACTTGAGGACAGTTTAGAGTATATTGCAGACGATGAACTGGTAGAAATCACACCGGAAAACATCAGAATTAGAAAAGCTGATTTAAATAGAAAAATATACAATTAAAAAGAGCCCTTGAGGGCTCTTTTTTTAACGTTGAACACATCCTATTAGGCTGGCGCCTGTACCCCACCAGGTTCCCCAATCATAACGAATCCCCATACGTTGCCCATTCATTATTGTACTGGAGCCCATACCGTTTGCAGGACCACCTCCGCCAACATCCATACCAATATCAGTATCGCCACTTAACGTACTATTAACGAATAAACTTGATAGTTCATAGATATTAGGTACAGTATATCCAGCGGCTTTACACTGTTTTACGACATTAGAGTAAACCGTCCCGGTGCTGCTTGTACCAAATCGCATAGACGTTGGGAATACTGATGTCAGTTCGGAATCTGAAGCATAAAAGGCACTCATAAATCCCATATCTTTTCCTATTGTATTAGGCCCCTTATTTCCATTTAAATCATAAACGAAATTTACGCACAAAAGAGATGGTACCCAATAAGCGTTTTCGCCCCATACACCTGAGGTTCCAATAATTGGCTTAAATACGCACTTTGGATTATAGTAAATAACAATACTTTCACCATTAGCTGTTTCAAATGCAGCTGCATTACTATTCAAAATTGCAGGTGGCCGATTAGTTCCAGGGGGTGTATATCTAGCAGACCCTACTAAACGAGAGCTTAATTCCTCCAAATTTTTAGGCAAATCTATTTTTGAGTTCCCGCTAAGAGGAGTTATTTTCGAAGTAAAACCACAATTTTGAAGATGTTCGTTATCGCAGATATTATTAATCTTTAAAACTTTAGATAAGCCAGCAGTGATAAAAGTTTCAGCTGCCGTGTCAACGGCAGAGTTTGACTCGTCTCCGGCTGTTAATGTGCCATAACCACTTAGAGCCGGCATTAGCGACAAAGCCTGAGACAAACGAGAATAAAGAGCTTTACGCTGTGTATTCCACGTACGTTCGTTAATATTGCCTGTCAAACTTGGTAATGTTATTGCTGCTACCACACCTATTATTGTTAGAGACAAAAGTATCTCTGCCATTGTGAAGGCCTGTTGAGCACGCCCCCCCCCCCCNNCCCCCCCCCTGTGCAAAGTAATACATTTCTTCGTTTCATAATTCCATCCTTTCTATAACTATTATGTCAAATGTTTTAGACTTTGTCAATAATAAATAAATAAAAAGAGGAGGTATTAAACCTCCTCATAGTCAACAGAAAGGATATTAAATTATATAATTCTTGTTATTTCAATTATGCTTTATTTAATTTAGCTAAAGCTGCTGTTGCTGTTTCTTGAACATTTTTGTCTTGGTCATTTTTAGCGATTGTAAAGATTGTGTTCAAGTCATTTTTGTATTCAGGTCTTTCGATGTAGCTTAATGATTCAATTGCTGATGCTCTAACCATTGGGTTAGGGTTTGATTTCAATTGTTCAACTACTGCTACTGCACCCGGCAATTCTGTGATTGGAACGACTTGACCTGAAAGTTTTTCTACTTCATCGCCAAAGAGTTTTTGCATTATTGCCATTGTGAATAAAGCATAGCTTTTGTTTCTTTCAGCTTGTTCTTTTGGTGTCATTGTGTTTGCGAGTTCTTTTTCAGCGTCAGAAACTTGTTTGCCTGTCATAATTTTTTGTCTCGCTTCCATTTGTTCTTTAGAAGGTCCGACTAATTCTTTTGTATCAGCGTTCAAGATATCTGTTAATGATTTAACAACTCTTTCATCTAAAAGTTCAGTTGCTTTTTGTGGTTCTTGGTTAACCATCATTGCGATATTTTCCATAGCAGATGCTTGTTTTTCGTAATCAGGGTTAGTCAATTCAGCGATGAAAGCGTTAATATCAACTTGCGGTTTAAGTTCTTCAGGTTGAGCAACTTCTACTTTTGGCTGTTCTGTTTCTGGTTTAACTTCTTTAGGTTGAACTTCAGGAGCTGCAACTGCTGCTTGAGTAATTACAGGTTCCGGAACTGCAACTGCTGCCGGAGCGTTGATATTTTGTTGAATAACTTGAGGTTGAACCGCTGGTGCTGCCGGAACGGGTTGTTCTGCAACTGCTTGTGGTTGAACCGGAGCCATTGCTACAGGAGCTACTGTTTGAGCTGGCATGTAGTAAGGTTGTTGAACCGCTTGCGGGTAATTGTATAAATCAGCTTGTGGGTAAGAATAATAAGGCATTGTAGGAGCTGCATAACCTGTCATTTGAGGTTGTTGAGCGCCTGGCGCCTGAACTGATGCACCGTTAATCGCTATTTTTACGGCGTTGTAATCCGCTTGTGGAGCTGGCTGCGGCATGTACATCGGATTCTGCATATACTGCTGTGCCATTGGATTCACTTGATACGGATTTTGAATACTTGGTACTTGAATCATATAATTTGTTCCTTTCAGATAACGTGTATCTTCACTTTTCTATTCTTTTAATATCCCTCAAGAAAAAAAATTGCTAAATTTACCATTTTTTTTAATAATTCTTAACAATATCCCAAGTTTTAACAAAAGAAATAAAATAGATATATTTACATAACTTTATTGTATTACAATAAAACTAATTTTTATGATATAATGTGATTGTTGTTACATTGTTTTACAAATAAGCGGGGGGTATGATGACATTAGACACGAAACAAAGACGCGCAATAAGGAATATTTTTGGCGAAACTCTTGCTAAGCTGGGGGAAACCAATAAAGATATTGTAGTATTGGACGCGGATTTGGCATGCTCAACCCAAACTCAAATTTTCGGAAAGAAGTTTCCTGAAAGATTTTTTGACGTAGGGATTGCAGAACAAGACATGATAACAACAGCGGCAGGCTTGGCGTCACAGGGGAAAATCCCTTTTGCAGCAAGTTTTGCTATATTTTCAACAGGAAGAACATACGATCAGATAAGAAACGCGGTTGCTTATCCTAAATTTAATGTAAAAGTTATCGGAACCCACGGCGGCGTGACTGTTGGTGAAGACGGAGCAAGCCACCAGGCGCTTGAAGATGTGGCTCTTATGCGTTCTATTCCAAACATGGTGGTTGTTGTACCGTCTGATTGCAAAGAATGCGAAGAAGTTATTAAATTCGCTGCGGAATACAAAGGACCTATGTACATAAGACTTGCAAGAACAAGTCTTATTGATATTTTCCCTGATAATTACGAATTTAACATGTATAAAGCTAACGTAATAAGAGAGGGTAAAGATTTTACAGTTATTTCAAATGGCGAAACGCTTGCGGAAGTAATCCTGGCGGCAGACATTTTGAAAGAAAAAGGAATTGATATTGAAGTAATAAGCATGCCTGTAGTTAAGCCTATAGATAAAAATACTATTGTTAATAGTGCTAAGAAAACAGGGTATGTGGTAACCGTTGAAAACCATTCTGTAATAAACGGACTTGGAAGTGCCGTTTGCGAAGTGTTGAGTGAAGAATTTCCGACACGTGTTCACAGAATAGGTATAAACGATCATTTTGGTCAAAGCGGCAAGTGGAATGAATTGCTGGATTTATACGGTTTAACCGCTGAAAAAATAGCTTTAAAAATAGAGGAACTAAGGAAATAGTAATGATTCAATTTAGAAACGTAACCAAAAGATACAAAAATGGCAAATACGCGCTAAAAAATATTAACCTTGATATTAACCCCGGAGAATTTGTCTTCGTTGTAGGCGCATCAGGTGCCGGCAAGTCAACTTTGATGAAACTGCTTTATCATGAAGAATTACCGACCTCCGGTATTGTAACGATTGGAGGCAAAAACATAGGTGAACTTTCAAACGATGAAGTTCCGAGCATTAGACGCTGCATGGGAATTGTTTTTCAGGATTACAAGTTGCTGCAAAATAAAACTGTTTACGACAACGTAGCTTACGTAATCAGAACTCTGGGAATCAGCACTAAGGAAATACGTTCACGCGTTACAAGCGCATTAAATATCGTAGGGTTGAGCGATAAGCTGACTGCGTATCCGTCCGAGCTTTCCGGCGGGGAACAGCAAAGAGTAGGTATTGCACGTGCAATCGTAAACGGTCCGCCATTGCTAATCGCTGACGAACCGACAGGAAACCTTGACCCTACAAACTCTATGGAAATTATGCAAATTTTAGACCAAATTAACCAGCGCGGAATTACAGTAATTGTTTCCACACACGATGATGCTATGGTTAATTATATGAGAAAACGCGTTATTACACTCGGTTTCGGAGAAGTTATCAGAGATAAACAAGTAGGTACCTATGAACAATAGTAAAAATCACGTAAGAGTAAGAAAAAATATAAAAAAGAATATACCTAAAGATAAACTTTGCGAAGTAAGAATTTTATACAGACTCGTTAAAGAAGCGATTAACGACCTTAGAGGCACAGGTCTCTTGGTTAACGTTGTCATTATTACCACAATGGCGGCAATTTTGACTATATTTGGTGTATTCTTCCGTTCAACTCTTTCAATTTCATCATTTGCGAAAGAGCTTGGTAAAGTTTTGGAAATCTCTGTATATTTGAAAAACGATACAAATATAGATTACGCAACAAAACAAATTGAAGGGTTCGACCACGTAACAAAAATTACGCTTATACCAAAACAGGTTTCTTGGGATTCGTTGAAAAAGGAACTGGATTTACCTGAAATCACAAACCCGCTGCCTGATACTCTGCATGTTCGTGTAGATAATCCGGCAAATGTCGAATCTGTTTTCAATTCGGTAAAAAATCTTTCATACGTTGAGGACGTCAACTACGCAAAAGATTTGGCAGAAAAAATTAATACCGCAAATAATATTGTTTCACACTTAATGTTATTTGTTGTTGCGATTATTGGTATACTCACCGTAACGATTATTAATAACACCATTTTGCTCGTTATCCAGTCACGAAAAGATGAAATCGAAATCATGCGGTTAATGGGTGTAAGCAACTGGTATATCAGATTTCCGCTGCTATTACAGGGAGCATATTACGGATTTATGGGCGCTCTTGTGTCAATAATTCCTGTTTATATGGTTCACAAACACCTGATAGCGGTGCATAACTTCTTCTTTGTACCAAGCGCAGATTACGCACTCAACCTCGTTATTCTGACAGTGTTCCTGACAGGTATAATCTTTGGTTCCGGCGGCAGCTTTATCTGTATTAAAAAACACCTGCAAGTTTAAGGGTTAATTTATGAGCAAAATCGCAATAGTATCAGACAGTTCCACGATTTTAAACTCAATTCAGGCAAAACTTGTTTTGCTTAGAGCAGATGACTCTATTATTAAATGCGACAGCTCAGAAGTCTTTAAAAACGCAGCCGGCGCAGATATCATACTTTATCATACCTCACAGATAAACGATATCACGCTGACAACAATTTCTAATATCAAAAAAAGCAGCAACGCCGTAATTCTATTAGTTGATGAAATTAATCCAAAAAGTATTTTAAGCGCTTATGACCTAGGTGTAAATGATTTTTGCGGCACAAACGTCACAAACTTTGAGCTGCTAATAAAGATTATTAATGCAAAAAAAGCGCTGAAACAACAAAAAACGATTGAGCGTTTAAAATCCCAGCTTAGAGATAAAGGGGTTCTAAAACCTACAGCAGATGTTTATACACAGATTAGCGATATTATTAACGCAAATTTTTATAGCGAAATCATTAATTCTACTATACTTGCGATTAGCATAGAAGAGGTTTCTCACAGCACATTTTTACTTGATAATGCAGAAAGCAGGTTTTCACAAGTTCTAAGAGATTCGGATTTCATCATCAATTATGCGGAATTCAAATATTTGATAATTCTGCCGAACACTCCTCTTGAAAACGCGCCTAAAGTCTTTGAAAAGCTCAAGGGTAATTATGAAATGAAATACGTTACCTTTACTTACAAAGAAGAGAGTCCAAAAGAGTTGAGGAGCAAAATTGAGCGCCTGGAAATTCAATGCGACGATTACCCGGAAGAACAGGAAAACGACTGGTTAAGTGACGAATTAACGGACGATGAGCCAAGGAATTATAAACTATTCCAAAACATTTTCAATAAAAAGATTGAAAACACTATTGAACCGGCTTTTTACAGAACCAAACAAAAATACGAAAAAAGTTTTCAAAATACAAAAATCAAATATTTTACAGATAAGAACCGTGCAGAATTTATGTTAATCAACTTTGATAAAACAAATTCACTGCAAATAATTTATAAAAACAGCGCCAAAGTAGGGATTAATATGCAATATTCCGGCTTAGAGGCACCAGAAAACGAAACTTTTGAAGTACCGTTTTCAAAACTAAATACGAGAAGTTTAACGGAAATCTTAGAAACTTTTATACATAAAGGAGAAAATTAAATGGGTTTATTAAATGTTGATAACTGCGTACTTGTCGCAATAGATTTTCAGGAAAAATTAGTTGGAATGCTTCAAAAAGACGATGCAGCGGTAAAAATGGATAAATTACTGACAGCAGCGCATATTTTAAATATTCCGGCTATAGTGACAGAACAATACCCTCAAGGGCTTGGTAAGACTATGCCTGCTTTCGACTTAACAAATGTAACTGTTTTAGAAAAAACAGCATTTTCCGCAATGCAGAGTGAAGAATTTAAAGACGCACTTGCTAAAACCGGTAAAAGACAGGTAATTATCGGAGGTATCGAAACCCATATTTGCGTCCACCAGACGGTTTCTGAATTAATTGACGCCGGATATGAGGTGTATGTTGTAAAAGATGCGTGTGCAAGCAGAAACACTTTTGAATTTAAACAAGGAATTGAGGCAATGAGACAGAACGGCGCAAAAATTACTTGTCTTGAAATCGTGCTTTTTGAACTGTTACGCACTTCAAAACATCCTAACTTCAAACCGGTTCAAGCCTTAATTAAGTAGCTCGCGCATTTCGTGTCTCCGCTCTCTGCTCGCAGAGACAAAAAAAAGACCTTGGTATTCAAGGCCTATCCGTTTAAATAAGAAGAGAGAGCTTTATATGTATATATAAAGTTCCCTCAAAATCCAAATTTGCTATTTTTGTCAAAAATATTAAGAAATATTAAACAGCGCCTTTTTTCAAGATTTCGCGCATTTCTAAATATCGGTTTAAATCGTCTTCCATTCTAGGTAAAAAGTGGTATTCCATTGGATTTATAAACGCACGGTTTCTAAACGGCGCATCCTCAATATGTACCGCCGGTATTACATTTACCATAAATTCATAACATAATGGCGCATTTACAGCATTATCAACATCAACTTCAACAAAGTTGAATTTATTCTTATATTTTCTCTTCAATACATTCCAACTTGGCTTAAATTTTTGGCAAGAAGAGCACTCTTTTGCATAAAAATATACTAACGCCGGTTTGCCAAAATCCTTAGCACCTGCAGCCTCTTCGACCACCTGGGAAATTTTTGCAGCTTTAGCTTCCCCTATATGCTTTTTATCAGCTAAAAGATAGCCTCCTAAAAATCCTGCCAATAACGCGATTACAGTTAATATAATTAATTTGTATTTACTCATCTAAGCCCTCCACATCTCATTTTACAACAAATCAACCGCTTTGCAAATATTAAAATATGTAACAAAATTTATATACAAACTTGATTTTAATATATACTTGAGTATATACTATGTATATAAGTGTTTAGTTTTCCCGTTTGTTACTATCCTTAAAAGAAGAGGAGCCTCGTGTTATGTCTAAAGTTATTAAGATGAAAAAATGTACCCAATTGTCAAATCCTGCGAGAGAGGACGTATTTAGCTGTGATGAGAATGAAAATGATTTGATGTCAGAGTATATCAGATCAATTTCCCAGTACACAGCGCTTAGTACCGAAGAAGAAAGAGATTTGGCAGAAAAAATTAAATCAGGAGATTTTGAAGCAAAACAAAGATTGATTGAGGCAAATTTACGCCTTGTTGTTATGATTGCGAAAAAGACAATTCATATTTCAAAAATTCCTATGAGCGATTTAATTCAAGAGGGCAATATTGGTTTAATGATTGCGGTTGAAAAATTCAATCATAAATTAGGATACAAATTCAGTACTTATGCAAACTGGTGGATTAAACAGGCTATGTTTAAAGCCATTTCCGAACAAGGTTATTGTATGAAAATACCTGTATATATTCAGGAAACTTTATCAAAATTTTCGAAGGTTAAACGTGAGCTTGAGCGTGAGAGCAACAAAAGCGTTTCTAACACAGAAGTTGCGAAACAAATGAACATAGAGCCGGACAAAATTGATACATTTTTATCTGCATATTCAAAGAGTTTATCATTGGAAAGTTCTTTGAACAATGACGACAACAAAGATATGACTTTAGGAGAGATAATCAGAGATGAGAATACATCAGTTGAAGATGAAGTTGAGTTTGAGGGATTAAAAACCGACATTTATTCAATTGTATCATCCCTCAAAGGCCGTGAGCAGGAAGTTGTCAAAATGCGTTTTGGCTTGGGAGACACTGCAAAGAAAACGCTTGAAGAAATCGGTAACCTGTATGGCGTTACAAAAGAATGTATTCGTCAAACCGAAATGCGTGCGTTAAAGAAAATGAAAGCAACAGGCGCCGAACTCCTTGCCTGCTATGTTTGTTAAGAGGCGCAGTAAGCGCCTCTTTTTAACAATGTAACGATTTCTCAACATTTACCCCTCGGTTAAGCAATCCCCCCCCCCNNACCCCCCCGCTGAACTTTATATAAGAGGAAAGGGGATATTTATTATGGCAATAGCGAAAAGTGCCCGAGTAATCATCGGACAAGTAAACAAACAATTTGGGAAAATAAGGAAAGCAAAACCGACGGAATACATTAATTCTGCGTTTAACCATTTAACAAGAGAAGAAAAAGCGATTACTGCAAGCAACAAAAGAGTGTTGTTGGCACAAATGGAAGTTGTTCCAAAAGCGGTACAGGGAATGGGAGAAGTAATTTTCCCAGGCGCACAATTTAACGTAAAAAAAGCTAAACTTTTAGAATTTGCGCAAAAAACCGGTGACAAAAAGCTATTAAGACAAATCACACAAGCACAGGATGGCGACGAATTATACAAAGTTTGCACAGATTACAATATGGGATTAATCAGGAAAGTAGAACATAATGCAGAAATGCTTATGTCAAACAGCAAGGGCAAAGTCACACTTGAAATGGAACAAGCAGCCTATGCACTAAAAACTGAACGCGCAGAAAAAATGTTCGGTATATATGAAGCAATCGGCAAAAAATCGACAAATCCTGAAGTTTTAAAAATAGAAGAAATATTACGCCAACAGTACGGAATGAAGAACGTAAACCTGCAGGACGACTTAGCTCGCGGCGAAGAAATCTTAGAAGTTGTTAAAGGGTTAAAAGCGAAAGGGCACCCGATACCGAATAACGTTTTAGTATCTGACTTACACCCGTCCTTGGGTGAGCTTGTCAGAGTAAACGGTGAAAGCACTATGATTTTACAATCAAGTGAATACTACAGCCGCTTTAAAGCTGCCAGTAATAATCCGCAAATTAAACAAGACCTATTAAAACTAATAACCCAAGATGATTTATTAAAATATAGCATACCACTACAAAAAGCAATGCATCGCGGGGTAACGATGCATTCCACGACAAATCCGCTCCACGCCGTAACACATGAATGTATGCATGGCATTCATCCTAATTTAATAGCATTTCAAACAGGTAAAATCCCGGCAAGATTTAAACCAACAGTAGAAAATATCAGTCTTTATACCAATATGAACAAAACTAAATCTGAAATTATTACAGAACTGGAAACAAAACTCTACCTAACAGGCAGCCTTAAACCTGATGAAATGGAACTTTATCGACATATAAAAACGGGGCGGTAATTACCACCCCGTGTTAAATTTATTAGTTTACTCTCGCTGTACTTTTCAGGTGAAGTTCTCTTAGTTGTTGAAGAGATGCTTCGCCCGGAGCGTCGCTCATAAGGTCTTTAGCACCGGAGTTTTTAGGGAACGCGATTACGTCACGGATGGAATCTGTTCTTGCAAGTAATGCAACAAGTCTGTCCAAACCGATTGCCAAGCCTGCGTGAGGCGGTGTACCGTATTGAAGCGCGTTAACCATAAATCCGAATTTTTCAACAGCCTCTTCTTCAGTTAAGCCAAGAGCTTTGAAGATTTTCTTTTGAACTTCTGATGAGTGGATTCTGACAGATCCGCCGCCAAGTTCTGTACCGTTGTAAACGATATCGTAAGCGATTGATTTAACGTTGCCAAGGTCACCGCTGTCCAATTTATCCAAATCTTCAAGGCAAGGAGAAGTGAACGGGTGGTGCATTGCCATAAATCTGCCTTCTTCTTCGCTGTATTCAAACATAGGGAAGTCAACAACCCAAAGAAGTGCGTGTTTTGCATCGTCGATAAGGTTCAACTTACGACCGAAGTGAAGTCTTAATCTTCCCATAATGTCGTAAACCAATTTAGGTTTATCAGCAACGAAGAAGATGATATCGCCTGCGACTGCGCCGGCACGTTCTTGAATCATTTTAGCCTGTTCTTCGGTAACGAATTTCAAAACTGGAGATTTTGGGGTACCGTCTTCTTGATAAATAATGTTAGCAAGAGCTTTTGCACCGAATGACATTGCTAATTTTGTGATATCGTCGATATCTTTTCTTGAATAAGAAGCCCCGCCCGGGATTTTGATACCGCGGACGATTCCGCCTTTTTCAAGAGTAGATTTAACGATTTCAAAGTTTGATTGCATAATGATGTCGCCAAGATCAAAAAGTTCTAAGCCAAAACGTGTATCCGGTTTATCAGAACCGAATCTATCCATAGCTTCTTGCCAAGGCATTTGAATAAACGGAGGTTTAACCTCAACGCCAGCAGCTTTAAACGCATCAACGATGATGTCTTCAACAACTTTAATAACGTCTTTTTGTTCAACGAAAGACATTTCAAGGTCGACTTGAGTAAATTCAGGCTGCCTGTCTGCGCGCAAGTCTTCATCACGGAAACATTTTGCAATTTGGTAATATCTTTCAATACCGCCAACCATTAATAATTGTTTAAAGATTTGCGGAGATTGAGGAAGTGCATAGAATTTACCTTCTTGAACACGAGAAGGAACTAAGTAATCTCTTGCACCTTCAGGAGTTGTTTTGATAAGAATAGGAGTTTCAACTTCCAAGAAATCTTTATTATTTAATGTATTTCTGATAGCTTGAACGATTTTGTGACGTAAAACAAGGTTACCAAGCATTTTTTCACGTCTGATATCTAAATATCTGTATTTTAAACGAACATCTTCTGAAACATTATCGTCATCAAGAACGAACGGTAAAACTTTAGATTCAGAAAGGACTTCGAGTGATTCCGGGTACATTTCAACCTGTCCGGTTGCATATTTTTCGTTATAAGTTTCTTCAGGACGACGTGTAACTTTACCTTTAACCGTAACAACGTATTCTGAACGAACTTTTTCAAGTACTTTGTGTACTTGCGGGTTAATTTGCGGGTTTGCAACGATTTGGAAGAATCCGCTTCTGTCTCTCAATTCAACGAATAAAATACCGCCTAAGTCACGAACACACGCAACCCAGCCGGATAGAGTCACTTCCTGGTTGATATTGTTTAAATTCAACTCGCCGCAATTGTGCGATTTCATTTTTGTAACTATCATTTATACTTTCCTCTTTTCTTACATATCTGAAATTATTTTATAACAAACATGACAGAAATCAATTTACATTTATCATTTTTGTAATAATATAAAATAAGGGATATAAGAGGAGTAAAAAAATGAAAGACGATTGTATCTTTTGTAAGATAATCAACGGCGATTTTAACACCGAATTTTTATATGAAAATGATTATCTGGTTGTTTTTAAAGATATTAACCCTAAAGCAAAGTACCATTTGCTTGTAGTGCCAAAGGTTCACGTTGAATCATTGAACGAACTTGAAGACGAAAAACTTATGGCTGAACTCATCAAAGGCGTTAAAGAAGTGACCAAAAAACTTGGGATTAAGTCTTACAGAGTTCAAATAAATACAGGAAAAGAAGAAGGTCAGGAAGTTTTCCACCTGCATTTACACGTATTATCAAAAGGAGTATAAAAAGATGACAAAATTTTATCAGGAAATAACACCGGGCGGTTACGGAATCGCTATTAAACAAAAAGATATTTTATTTTCAGAGCAATCAGATTTTCAAAAAGTTGAAGTTTTTGAAACAGACAGCGATTTAGGAAGAGTCTTAACTCTTGACGATTTAATGATGACAACCGAGGGTGACGAATGGCACTATCACGAAATGATTGCACATATTCCGATGATGAACCACAAGTGTCCGAAAACAGTTCTTGTTATCGGCGGCGGCGACGGCGGAACGGTCAGAGAAGTTCTCAAACACGAAACTGTTGAAAAAGTTGTTCTTTGCGAAATCGACGGAATGGTAATTGATGTTTGTAAAAAATTCTTACCTACAATTTCTTGCGAACTCGACAACCCTAAATGCGAAATCTTGGTTGAAGACGCAATCGAATACATTAAGGATAAGAAAAACATGTTTGACATCGTTCTTATCGACTCAACAGACCCGATGGGACCTGGTGAAGGTTTGTTCACAGATGAGTTCTACACTAATGTTAAAGAGTCCTTAAAAGAAGGCGGCATTATGGTTGCACAATCTGAAAGCCCGTTTGCACAAGCTGAATCAGTCAGAAAAATGTATGTTCAATTGAAAAAAGTATTCCCGATTGTTTCAACTTACACCTCAAACATCCCGACTTATCCGGGCGGCTACTGGGCATGGGCGTATTGCTCACAAACCGTAAAACCTTTATCATACATTGATGAAGAAAGATGCGAAAAAATTACACAAACCTGCAAAATCTATAACAAGGACTACCACCTTGCAAGATTTGCATTACCTAATTATTTAAAAGAGTTGTTATAAGGGAATAAATTCATGTCATTTATCATTGCGATTATAGTTTTAAGCATATTAAAATTAACATTCACAATCGGTCGGTTTATCGCGGCAAAACGCCTTAAACTTCCGGTTGAAAAGTTTGTCATCGGTATCGACTGGGGCAAACCGGTCTTCGCAAAGAAATTTAATGACACAGAACTAGTAATATACCCGCTGTTTTTCGGCGGGTACCTTGAATGTTCAGAAGAAAAATGTACCAAAGGTCAAAAAGCATTCTTAACTTTCTCGTCAATTTTGATGATGATAATTTCAATGCTTATTATCGGACTAATTGCAATAAATTACATTCCGTCCGGTAAATACGAAACTATAGTCACACAAAGTACACAACTTCAAGCCGGCGATAAAATTCTAAATATCAACGGCACAAACATAAACGGAGCCAATACATTAAACTCCGTTCTACATAAAAAAGATACCGAATTTCAGAACGCTGACACAATAGTTAAGGTTGAACGCGACGGAAAAACTCTGAATTTCAAATCCGTTCAGCTTGACGAAATCAAATATGAAGTCAAAACTATATACGCACCGAAGTCGGAAGTCTTGAAAAACCTCAAAAAGAATTTAACATTCAAATTTGAGAAGAAAAGTTTTACGAAAAACTTTATTTCAATTCTTGCAATGCTGGCACTAATCAGTATTTTGGTACTGGTTCACGAGGCAGGACACTTTTTAGCAGCAAGAATGTTTAAGATTAAGGTTGAAAGGTTCGGCTTTGGGCTGCCATTTGGACCTATTTTGTGGCAAAAACAGTGCGGCGAAACTTTAATCGTAATCCACGCATTCTTACTTGGCGGTTATGTTTCGTTTCCGGACGACGACAAAGACAACACAATGCCTAAGGATTCACCCGAAAGATTCGCCAACAAGCCGATATATCAGCGCCTTGTCGTAGTTTCAGCAGGGGTGTTTGCAAACATTCTTTGTGCAATTTTTATAGTAATCCTGACTGCACTTCTTTGGGGAAAACTTCCAACAGAAAATTACCAAACTTATATTAAAAAAATTGCGACGAAAGATAATATTTCGCTGAAAACAGGCGACAAAATCGTTGAGATTAACGGAAGTCCTATTGACAGTCTTTATGCATTCCAGCTTTATGCAATAAAAAGCAGAAAATTTGACGGAATGGTTTCGCCTGAAGCCGTTAAGAACACGCTGGAAAAGCTGCAAAAACTTAACCCAAGATTTACCACATCGGAATTTCTGCCGGAGGGCAAATTGATAAGACTGGCGAATATGCAACCAGAGGCAGCAATAACGCTTACGGATGATATGCTGCGCGGTTATGAGAGAATTAGCGATGACAAAATTGCGCTTAACGACAGCCAAAAAGAATTACGCAGCGCCATTCAGGGCAAAAAGACATATAAAGCTGACGGAAACACGACACTTATTGATTTAGCATTTGCGTTGAGTGATACCGCATCTCCTCTAAATGTCAAAGTTGAGCGTAACGGTAAAATTATGGAACTTGCACCTATTTATTCGAACGACAAGGGTGTTGTGGGCGTTGAACTTGATAAACAACGGATTTTTACAGAGACAAGAGGCTTAAAAACAGCGGTTGTCGAAAGCTGGAATTACTTATACAATCAAACAAAAATGCTTTTAAAGGGTTTATGGCAGCTTTTCAGCGGGAAAGTTCCGCTAGAGAATATGCACGGAGTCGTTGCGGTTGTAAAATATGGCGGCGATGTGATACAGCAAGACGGTTTTTGGCAAGGGCTTTTGCTAACGGCATTAATTTCTCTTGATTTGGCGATTGTAAACTTCCTGCCTATTCCTGCACTTGACGGCGGACACGTATTATTCCTGTTATTGGAAAAAATTTACGGTAAACCGTTAGACGAGGAAACCGTAAATTCGATTGCGACCGCAGGGTTTATGTTCCTGATACTGTTAATGGTAATAGTACTTTATAACGACATCGTCGCTCTGGCATTACATAAGATATAAAAAAAGAGCCTTTCGGCTCTTTTTTAAACACATACTTTTGATTTTTTATATTCCGAAATGCCCTCGTAGGTCATTTCAGGATTTTGGATTTTATATTTCATCGCTTTCAGATACGCACGCGCGGTATCAAGTGAAGTGAAACACGGCGTTGAATACATTTCCGCAATGGTTCGTATTAAAAATCCACGGTTTTCCGAACCGATACGCGCAGAGTTACCGTTTGTAGTCGGCGTGTTAATTACAAAACACAACTGACCTTTTTTCATATGTGCCTGCATTTTTTCAAGGTCAAAATTAGCGATTTCTTTTGACTCAATTCCTTTAGATTTAAGGTATTTATGCGTTCCGGTTGTTGCAACAATTCTGAACCCGAGTTCTGCAAAATCACGAGCGATATCATCGCATTGGGATTTTGTGTGGTCGTTCAGAGAAAGCATAACGTCGCCGCGTCTTTCAGGGAACGAGTAGCCTGCTGCAAGAAAACCTTTTACAAGCGCTTTTTCGTAAACCCGATCTACCCCAAGGACTTCACCTGTTGATTTCATTTCCGGTGCAAGAGCAGGGTCGATTCTGTTCAACTTTTGGAACGAAAATACCGGAACTTTCACACAAACAAGATCAGTAGTTGGCGCAAGCCCTGTGCCGTAGCCCTGTTCTTTAATTGATTTACCAAGTGCCGCGTTGACACCGATATCAATCATCGGAATCCCCGTAACTTTGCTCATAATCGGCATAGTACGTGACGCGCGCGGGTTAACCTCAATTACATACGCAATATCGTCTTTCAGTACGAATTGAATATTCATAACGCCCTTGATTTTAAGAGCTTTTGCGAGTTTTTCGGTATATTCAACAAGAGTTCTGATAACTTCCGGTTTAACCTTTTGGGTCGGATAAATTGCCATACTGTCGCCAGAGTGAATGCCGGCACGCTCAATGTGTTCAGTTACACCCGGGATTAAGATATCCTCGCCGTCAGAAATCGCGTCGAGTTCAACTTCTTTGCCCTCTATGTATTGGTCGATTAAAACAGGGTGTTCGTCGGAGAATTTCAACGCAGAATTGAAGTAGGTTAGAAGTTCTTCTTCGTTGTAAACGACCTGCATACCACGACCGCCGATTACGTAAGACGGACGAACAAGCAGCGGGAACCCGAGTTCCTGATACGCGGCAATTGCCTCTTCCTGTTTTCTGACAGCACGACCTTGCGGCTGCGGGATTCCGAGTTCTTGTAAAAGTGCCTCAAATTGTTTTCTATCTTCAGCTTTTCGGATTGCCTCAATTGAAGTTCCAAGAATATTTACACCGCGCTCGTGAAGTTTATCAGCAAGGTTAATCGCCGTTTGACCGCCAAATTGAACCATAACGCCTTTCGGTTTTTCCTCGTCAATGATGTTCATAATATTTTCAATGTTCATCGGTTCAAAATAGAGTTTATCCGCAACGTCAAAATCAGTTGAAAGCGTTTCCGGATTGGAATTTACTATCAGCGATTTATAACCGTTGTTTCTGACACTCCAGGCAGCGTGAACAGAACAGTAGTCAAATTCTATCCCCTGACCTATTCTGATAGGACCGGAGCCGAGAATTAAAATGCTCTCTTTGGAATTATCAACCACATTTTCGTTAAATTCGTTATATGTTGAGTAATAATAAGGCGTGTAGGCTTTAAATTCTGCCGCACAAGTATCAACAATTTTGAATGCTGCTTTTACGTCGGCTTCTTTTTTAATTGCCTCAACATCCGCAAGTCTGCGGCGGGCAAAGACAGCTATTTCGGTATCAAGGAAGCCTTTTTCTTTTGCCTCAAGGTAGAGTTCCGGTGTAAGATTTTTTTCTTTCAAACGAAGTTCAAAATCCACAAGATTTTTGATTTTGTTGATAAACCACTTGTCAATTTTTGTGATGTGGTTGATTTCGTCAACTGAAATTCTGCGAGTAAGAGCTTCGGCAACGCGGAAAATTCTGCGGTCATCCTGAACAGAAAGAAGCGCTTTTAGTTCTTCGTCGCTGAACGCTGTATATTGACGGCGAACAAGCCCTGTGTTTTTGTCTTCAATTGAGGTAATTGCTTTTTTAAACGAGCTTTCAAAAGTTCTTCCGATTGCCATAACTTCGCCGGTAGCTTTCATTTTAGTTCCTAAAAGTCTGTCGCCCTGGTCAAATTTATCAAACGGCCATTTCGGAATTTTCGTAACCACATAATCCAGCGCGGGTTCAAACGCTGCAACGGTTTTTTGCGTGATTGAGTTCGGAATTTCGTGCAAGTGGTAGCCGATAGCGATTTTTGTCGTAACTTTTGCAATCGGATAGCCGGTAGCTTTGGATGCAAGCGCGGAAGAGCGGCTTACACGCGGGTTTACCTCAATTACGTAATACTGGTTGCTTGCTGTATCAAGTGCATATTGAACGTTACATCCACCCTCAATTTTCAGCGCGCGAATAATTTTCAGGGCTGAACTTCTAAGCATCTGGTATTCTTTATTCGTAAGCGTTTGCGACGGTGCAACGACAAAGCTGTCGCCGGTGTGAATACCAATCGGGTCGATGTTTTCCATATTACAAATCGCGATTGCCGTGTCGTTAGCGTCACGCATAACTTCGTATTCGACTTCTTTAAATCCCGCAATACTGCGCTCAACCAAAATTTGAGAAATCGGGCTGCGGAGCAAGCCGCTGTGAACGATTTCTTCAAACTGTTCCTGATTAGTTGCGATACCACCGCCGGAACCGCCAAGAGTGAATGCCGGGCGAATAATCAACGGGAAGCCGATTTTATCGGCAAATTTTTGCGCATCTGCAAGATTTGAAACAGTGATGCTTTCAGGGATTGGCTCGCCGATTTCAAGCATTAATTCTTTGAAAAGTTCTCTGTCTTCGGCTTTTTGAATAGAGTCAATCGTAGTTCCGAGAAGTTTAACCCCGTATTTGTCTAAAATTCCAGCTTTGTGAAGTTCAACGGCAAGGTTCAAACCTGTCTGACCGCCAAGCCCTGCAAGAAGCCCGTCCGGACGTTCGCGCTCAATTATGTAGTCAAACGCCTCAATCGTGAGTGGTTCAATATAAACTTTATCGGCGATGTTTTCATCAGTCATAATCGTTGCGGGGTTAGAGTTAACAAGCACAACCTGAATCCCTTCTTCTCTAAGAGCCCTGCATGCCTGCACACCCGCATAGTCAAATTCTGCCGCCTGACCGATTACGATTGGTCCGGAGCCGATTACTAAAACTTTTTTTATATCATTATTTTTTGGCATTTTTGCCTCCTAATCTTCCCATTAGTCCGAAAAATTTCTTGTCATGTCTATCTTGCTTAATCTGCGCCACCCACTCATCAAAAATTTGACACGCATCATCCGGTCCCGGAGCTGCTTCAGGGTGAAACTGAACCGCCTCAATTTGAAGTTCAGGACACGCAAAACCCTCTAACGTTCCGTCATTTAGGTTTACGTAAGTCGCATAAGCGTTTTTCGGAAGAGTTTCAACATCAACCGCGTAACCGTGGTTTTGCGAAGTCATTATAACCTTGTTTGTCAATTTATTTATGCAAGGGTGGTTGCCGCCGCGATGCCCGTATTTGAGTTTGTAAGTCTTTGCACCGAGTGCAATACTTAAAATCTGATAACCCAAACAAATTCCATAGAGCGGAATTTTGCCGATTAAATCTTTTGCTGTTTGGATAGTTTTCAACGCATCCGCCGGATCGCCCGGTCCGTTTGAAATCAGAACCGCATTGAATTTTTCTTTCAAAATTTCTTTTGCGCTGACATCAGACGGATAAATCGTAAGCGTGCAGCCCTGTTTAATCAAATTGTCGAGAATGCTCTTTTTAATCCCGCAATCAATTACGGCAAGTTTAATTTTTCTATTTTCCGCCTTGCTTTTTATAACAGATTTAGATTTGCAAGAAACAATTTCTGCAATATTTTTATCCATTGAGTATTTTTTAAGCCCCTCGCGGTGTTCATCCGTAATATCGCCGGAAGTTATCACACAATTCATAGCCCCGGTTTCGCGAATTATGGTTGTCAAACGTCTTGTGTCAACGCCCTCTATCGCAACGACTTTTTTCTGTTTCAGATATTCATCAAGTTTGATTGACGAAAGGTAATGGCTTTCTTTCTCACAAAAGTTCTTCACAACAAAACCCGTTGCGTGAACCTTTGAGCTTTCAAAATCGTCCTTGTTAATCCCGTAGTTGCCGATTTCAGGGTATGTCATAACAATTACCTGCTCTGCATAAGACGGGTCAGTCAGAATTTCCTGATATCCTGCCATTGAGGTATTAAAACAGATTTCGCCAAACGCCGTGCCGTCATAGCCAATTGACTTTCCCTCAAAAATTTCTCCGTTAGATAATAATAATTTCGCCATTATAGTACACTTTCTATTTCTTCATAAATCTTTTGCATAGCTTCAACTCTGTTTTCAGCCGCCGTAACCGCACGCCCGATAACAAGATAATCCGCGCCTTCCTTGACAGCAAATGCCGGGGTTGCAAGACGTTTTTGATCTCCTTTTACAGACCATTCAGGACGAATCCCCGGACACAAAACTTTAAAATCAGCACCGCAAACCTCTTTAATTCGTCTTGCTTCAAAGACAGATGCAACAACGCCCGTAAGCCCGCTGTCTTTTGCAAGTTTTGCCAAAGTTTCAACGTATTGCAAAGCTGTTTGGTTAATTTTCAATTCATCTGACAAAATTTCGTCACTAATACTTGTCAAAACCGTAACCGCCAAAATTGTCGGCTCTTTTACTCCGAGTTTTTGAGCTGTTTCTCGTGCGCCTTGCGCTGATTGGCGCATCATTTCGCTTCCGCCAAGCGCGTGAAGATTATAAAAAGTCGCGCCGGATTTGATGATGTTTTCAGACGCCTTTTTAACCGTGTTTGGAATATCCATTAACTTAACGTCAAAGAAAAATTCCGCACCGATTTCTTTCATAAACTCAAAAACTTCACCGCCGTTTGCCGTGTAAAATTGCAAACCAACCTTGAAAACCCCGACATAATCTTTCAACTCGCGGATTAAATTCTTAGCCTCTTCAACTGTGTCAACGTCAAGCGCAAGAACAATTTTTTCTTTAATTTTAGGATTAATTTTAAACATATTCAGACCTCTTTACTTTTCCATATAATTTCATACCTTCAAACGGCGAGATTTTCGCCTTAGTTTTAAATTCGGATGCTTTAACGACCCATTCTTCCTCCAAATCTATTTCCACGCGTCCAAACGGTTCAACGCCGATTATACGTGCAGGATTATTAATCATCTTTTCTAAAAGCTGTTCAAGTGTCAAATGCCCCCCACGCACAAGATTAGTGTACGAAAGCGCAAACGCGGTTTCAAACCCGACAATTCCAAACGGCGCACTTTCAAACGGCTTTGTTTTCTCATCAATTGAATGCGGCGCGTGGTCAGTTGCGATAGCGTCTATTGTTCCGTCCTTTAACGCTTCAATCACAGCAAGCCTGTCCTCGTCACTACGCAAAGGTGGGTTCATTTTAAACCGAGCCTCATCATGCCTGCCCGTCAGCGTAAAATAATGCGGTGCTGTTTCGCAAGTCACATTCAAACCTTTTTTCTTAGCCAGGCGGATAAGCTCAAGCGACTCTTTGGTCGAAATATGGCAGAAATGCAGTTGCCCGCCGACTTCTTCAACGACTTTCAGCTCGCGCTCAACAGCAGTATATTCAGAACGGTTATCAAATGGCGAGAACTCCGTATTTTCAGCGTGCGAAAACATTACTAAGCCAAGGCGTTTACCCTCTTGCAAAATCTGCTTAAACGTTTCCATATTTTCAACCGGTCGTCCGTCATTGGAAAACGCAATTGCGCCGGCATTATGCAAAGCCTCAAAGTCCACAAGTTCATCGCTGTTCAAGCCTTTTGTCATCGCACATACGGGCAAAACCCTTACGCCGCCAATTTGAGCCGCGCGCTGTTGAATATACTTCAATGTTTCAACATTATCGCAAACAGGATTAGTATTTGGCATCGGACAAATTATCCCGTAACCGCCGGCTTTTGCCGCAGCCATACCTGATTCAAGGTCTTCTTTATACTCAAACCCGGGTTCTCGCAAGTGGCAATGAAGTTCTACAAATCCGTTTGTTGTAATCATCCCAGCATCTCCAACACAGCCATTCTAACAAATACCCCGTTTTTCGCCTGTTCTAAAATAATTTTTCCACGTTCGCTATCAAGAAGTTCAGACGTAATCTCAACCCCGCGGTTAACAGGTCCCGGGTGCATTAAAATCGCATTCGGCGCATATTTGTCAAGGATTTCTGAATTAAGCTGATATTTTTCAATATAACTTTCAGCATTAAATTCGCCCTCCAAGCGCTCTTTTTGAACGCGTAAAAGCATTACGACATCCGCGTTTTTTATACCCTCGGCGAGACTGTCGTGATAAATAACCCTGAAATTTTCTTCTTTAGGTTTAAAATACCCGGGAGCCACAGCGTGAAGTCTTGCCCCGAATTTAGAAAGCAGTGCGAAATTAGATTTTGCAACACGCGAATGCGCAATGTCACCGACAATGCAAACTTTTTTACCTGCAACAGAATCAAAAGCATGCAGCATTGTAAAATAATCCAGCAATGCCTGTGTCGGATGAGCTGTCACACCGTCGCCTGCGTTTACAAACGACAACGGCAACGCAAGTTCTTTCAGCGAATTATCAATAAATCTGTCCTCTGTGGTTCTTACAATCACAGTATCAATACCGATAGCGCTTAGATTATCAAACGTATCCTTACGCGATTCACCCTTAGAAAGTGATGAAGTCGCACCGTCAAAATGTATTACGTTCATCCCGAGTTTTTGCGCAGCAAGGTCAAACGAAATCTTCGTCCTTGTCGAATTCTCAAAAAACATCAGACAAGCTGTTTTTTCCGCAACAGAAGATTTACGCGTTCCAAGTTTGAACTCCCCGGCAAGCGAGATAATCTTTTCTATTTCTGCTTTTTCTAAACGATTGATGTCGATTAAGTGTTTCATTTTCTACTTCCCGGTTTTACAAGCGGCAACCCCTCTTTACAAAGCGGACAGTTGTCAGGTTCATAAGTTACAGGCTCAATTTGTAACAGAGATTTGATGTTCAAACCGGTTTTGCCGCAGGTTCTGTCTACAATACAGCCAACCGCTGCGATTTCAACTTCAAACTCCTTGAGCGCATCTATTGTTTCGTGAATTGTTTTAGCCGTTGTGATTACGTCTTCCATAATTACAACTTTTTCGCCTTTTCTAAGGCTGTAACCACGACGTAGCTGCATAACACCATCTTTTCTTTCGACAAAAAGATTTCTTTTGCCGGTTTGTTTTGCGGTTTCATAACCGATTATTATCGCACCGATTGCAGGCGCTACAACTGTATCAAACTCAACGTCTTTTAATTGTTCTGCAATTCTTTTAGCAATTTTCTCTACAATTTGCGGGTACTGATATAATTTTGCACATTGAAAATAAATATCAGAGTGCAAGCCGGATGTCAGGCAAAAATGCCCGTGCAAAACGCCTTCTGCAGATTCTAACAATTCTAAAACTTCATTACTCATGCTCTTAACCTTTCTTTTAATCATATTTAGACAGCGCAGCCACGCACGACTCGCGGTTCAGCGAGGCGGGAAGTGGCGGAGGACTGCTTTTAATTCATCTAATGTTTCAAACCCGTTTTCTTCCATAAACACGGCTAATTCGTCGATAATCCGCTCCGAAATATCAGGTGTCGTGAAATTTGCGGTACCGATTTGAACAGCCTCTGCACCAACAGCAAAGAACTCTAAAACGTCCTGCATAGAAGAAATACCTCCAAGCCCGATAATCGGGATTTCTAAAACCTGTTTCAATCGATTTACAACGCCAAGCGCCACCGGCTTAACCGCCATTCCAGAAAAACCGCCGATTACCTGTTCGCGGGAAAACTTACCATTCTTAAACGATAATTTCATCCCAAGCCCTTTGAGCGTGTTAATCGCAGAAACCGCATCCGCACCGTTTTCCTGTGCCGCAAGTCCGATATCTTCAATACGCGTCACGTTTGGCGTCAATTTAACAATCAAACAGCCGTTATATACCTCACGTACGGATTTTACAAGTTCACCCAGCGTTCTTGCGTCCGTTCCAAACTCCAAACATCCGGATTTAACATTCGGGCATGAAACATTCAATTCCACAGCGCCAATCTTATTCGCCTCGCAAATCCTCGCAAGTTCCACATACTCATCCATGCCGGAACCCGCTAAATTCATCACAAAATTTATATTTTTCTCACGCAAAACCGGAAGTTTCTCCGCAATAAACTTTTCAACCCCAACATTCTCAAGCCCGATTGAATTAATCATGCCGGACGTCACTTCAATAACCCTGTTCCAAGAATTTCCCGGACGCGGTTTGAGCGAAATCGCCTTTGTCACAACCGCCCCAAGTTTCGACACATCAATAAAATCTTCAAATTCATCCGCATAGCCAAATGTTCCGGACGCCGTCATTATAGGATTTTTCAGAATAAGTTTTCCTCGTTTTACAGATAAATCTACCATACGATTTCCTCCCCTAAAAATACCGGTCCGTCCTTGCAAACTGACGCATTGTCGATTTTTCCGTTTCGGTTAAGCGTTACAACGCAGCCCCTGCAAACCCCTATTGAACATGCCATTGTCTTTTCCATAGCGACTTCACAAGGTATACAATGCTGCTTCGCCTTTTCGGCAACAAGTTTCAACACAATATGCGGTCCGCAGACACAAATCCGTGCAGGCTTATATTCATTTATCTGCGCGTCAAGGTAATCAATAATACTTCCATGCCCGCCAAGTGAACCGTCATCTGTCGCAATAAAATCGATTTCCGATTGCAGACAGAACGGAATTTCATTTTCATTCTGAAATCCTGCAACAAGTTTCGCATTATCACCCAAAACCTTTTTAAGATAATAAACAGGCGCAACACCAACGCCTGCCCCGACACAAAGAGTTTTTTCAGGCGCACAGTGAAACCCATTTCCTTGCGGTCCTATAAAATCAACTGTGTCGCCAACGTTAAGGCATGCTATGTAAGCTGTCCCCTCCCCTTTTTTCTTAAATAAAACACTAATTTCCCCGTTTTCAAAATTCATAATACTAAAAGGTCTGCGCATAGTATGGTTATCACACAGAATAGAAACGAACTGTCCCGGGCGAGAGTTGAAATCTGCCGCGACCTTAATTTTAATCAGAAACATTTCGTTTGCCACGCGCTCAATCTGCGTGACTTCCCCTTTATTCATTTTTTTGTTCTTTTCAATTGTCATTTTTACCTCTTATAAAAAACGGGGAAAGTAAATACTTTCCCCGTTTTTCGGTTAAATCTTAGTTATATTGAAATATGCTAAACTTTTTTTTCGTTTCATTATGCACCTTTTTATACATTATCGCCAAAGCTAAAAATATAGTCAAGTGAATATTAACTAATTTGTATTAAAATTTAATATTGACAATTGGCTATGTTTAGCATAAGATTTGTTTACGAGCTCTAGTGGCGGAATCGGTAGACGCGTTGGACTTAAAATCCAATCGGGAGCAATCTCGGTGCCAGTTCAAGTCTGGCCTGGAGCAATTCTAAAAAAGACCTGTTTTCACAGGTCTTTTTTATTGTAATTTCTCTTCAATAGCATCAATTTGAGTATTCAGTTTTTCAATCTGTTTTTGCTCTTTTTCTATCGTTTTTTCCAGCTCTTTAATCTTTTCTTCACGATACTTCTCTACAGCATCATTATATGTGGTTGAACTTTTAAACTTCTTCAATCGATTGTATTCCTTAATATTCTCACGATATTCGGCATCAATTGCTTTCAATTCAGCTTTATAATCTATTTCGCACTGCTTATAATAATCTTTTTCAGCTTGTTTTTGAGCTTTTTTATTCTTTTTATCCAGTTCTTTAAGCTGTTTTTCCTCTTCTTCGACCATAGTATAAGGTTCTACGCCGGATTTTACAATCTTAAACCCGTTTTGTGAAATTGCAATATCTGCATTTTCAAATGAGATTAAACGCGATTGTTCCCCGTTTATATCAATGCTCCATACCCCAAGGAATACGGGTTTAGCACCCGTATATGCGTAAGCCGTACAAACAATTCTGTCAGGTTCTTCCACTGAAAACCCCAGCGGCACGATATCCCAGCGTTTTTCGTATAACGGCAACCCACGGTAAGTTGTCCAGTGATGAGTAATTGCATCCCTGACTTCTAATAACTCCCTTGCCTCGCCGGTCGCAAAATCATAAATAAAAGCGTCAGTCTCCCAAATTCCGTCATAGGAATTTCCAGTTTTTTGTTTTACAAGAAGTTTTGTGCCGTCTGCTGAAAAATCAACAGGTGTAAGTGTTCTGAAAGTCGCAAAATTATCAATTCTTTTGCTGGTTTCCATTAAAGGTTTTTGTGTTCGGTTAGAAGTATGGGCTTTCAAAATCCTATCTAATTCAGTCTCGTTTGTATCAAGAGGGATTTCAAAAAGTTCTGCCGATGTTGAAGCACTGTCAGGCGAATAGTATATCGCCGGATAAACTAATCTTTTAAAATCCGGAGATACAATACCTTGTGCATTCTGTTGTTTTTCGCGATAAAAATTTTTCTTCAAAGAAAGTTCAACGCTGCCCGGAGGATCGTTATAGCGAACAATTTTGTATGTAGGGTGCGGAACATATTTCATCTCGGAATCGACCGGAACATCAGGAATTTCTATTGGTTTCAAATCCTCCGGGGATTCGGGATTTTTGTGTTTTGCAAGTCGTTCGTACTCTTCAACGGTCATTTTACCGGACGGAAGTCTGTCTTCTTTTGCCTTGTTATATTTTCTTTTGGCATCGCGTTTTTTTACATCGCGAAGATATGCCTCATTGCGTTTTGTGTAATCTTTTGTTTCAAAGAGTTCCGCACACGCAAAATTTGAAGTAAAAGCAAGCAACAGACAAACGGCAAAAATTCTGTACATTTTATACCAAACCCTCTTGCATAGCCATACTGATAGCTTTTGAGCGGCTTTTTACGTAAAGTTTTTGCAAAATACTGTGAACGTGAGTTTTTGTGGTAGAAATTGAAATTACAAGTTTTTCGGAAATCTGCGGGTTAGAATATCCGTCAACAATAAGTGACAAAACTTCCATTTCACGTTCAGTCAAGCCATAAAGGTTTTTACCGAGTTTGTAATTAATTTCACCTTTTTTCTCCGGAACAATTGTTGTTTTTTTGATATTTGAAAGAACGACTTTTGCAATAACCGGATCAAGCCAGGCAACGCCCTGACTTACGGCTAAAACAGCCGAAGTTGTTTGTTCGCTGGAAGAGCCTTTCGTAATGTAGCCGTCAGCTCCGGCTTGGAAAGAATCAATGATATCGTCCTCATCTTCGCGAGAAGTGTACATCAGAACTTTAATATTCGGATTAACTTCTTTAATTTTACGTGTTGCGTCAATGCCGTCAATCGTTGGAAGCCCGATATCCATAACAACCAAATCGGGATTAATTTCAAGAGCTTTATCAACACCCTCCTGACCGTCAGCAACCATGCCAGCAACTTCAATATCCGGACAGTTTCCCAAAATAACAGACAACCCTAACCTCGTCATATCGTGATCTTCTACAATTAAAACTTTAGCCATTTATTTCCTGTCTTTCTTTTTCAGTTGTGACTACATCTGTAAGCAGGAATGAGAATTCACTGCCTTTATCTATTTTACTTTCTACCCAAATTTTACCGTTGTGCGCTTCAATAATCTGTCTTGAAAGATATAAGCCTAAACCGGTTCCGGTTGAACGTTTTTTGCTTGTACCTTGTGAAAACCGTTTGAACAGGTGCGGAATATCCTCTTTTGGGATTCCGTTTCCGTTGTCGATTACGGAGAAGATAATATCATTATCTTTTTCTTTTAGAACGACTTTAATCTGTCCGCCTTTATTAGTATAGTTTACTGCGTTTCCGCAAAGATTTGTAATTACGCGTTTAAGTTCGCCCCTGTCAGCATAAATATACGGTTCATCAGAGCCTGTTTCAAACTCAAGTTCAAAATCAAGATTTTTAGCTGTAGCAAGCGGTTTAATTTCTTCATAGCACTGGTTAATGAGATTTTTCACAGGGAAATTCGTCTTACACAGGGCAAGTTTGCCGCTTTCAAAACGGTAGACCTCAAGAAGCGCATTAACAAGTCCTAATAAATCTTCGTTGCTTTGAAGCATTGTTGAGAGTAGAAGTTTCTGTTGGTCGTTCAACACACCCATCGCGCCCTCAAGGAAAAATCTCAAGGTTTGAATAGCCGCCAAGAGCGGTGTTCTCAAATCGTGCGTGAGCGTTGCAATAAAATCATCGCGGAGTTTTTCAGTTTCTTTTTGAAGATGTACATCTCTAATAACCCCGACATAACGGCGTTCATCACCCTCCAGCGAACATAGAGCAAAATTTATTTCGACAGGGGTGCGTTCGCGAGAAAGACTATTTATAATATATAAATCCTTAATAAGAACCTCTGATTTATCAGAGTTCAAAAGCGGCAAGAAACCATTTTCGTCGACAAATTTTTGTTTTGCCGCAAGAGTTTCAAATTCTAAGAAACTTGCAAGAGCTTTACCCTTAATGTTTTTAGCGCAAAGCCCTGTGAAATTTTCACATGCCGGATTAATCTCTTCGATTTTGCCATCACTGTCAAGTAAAATAATACCGTCTGCACAGTTTTCAATAATACCGGAAAGTTTCAAATTAGCGATTGCAAGCGACTTGGTACGCTCTGCGACGAGTTTTTCAAGATTATTGGAATAATCTTCAAGTTTTTTATTGGCGACTTCCAGTTCAGAAATTTTTTCATTTAACTTCTCAACCAAATAACTTCTTTCTATACCATTTTTTATGTTAATAAGAAGTTCATCGTTATCCCACGGTTTTTCGATATAACGATAAAGCCCGACCTCGTTAATCGCACGGATAGCATTTTCCTTGTCAGCGTAACCGGTAAGTAAAATCATACTAATGTCAGGGTAAAGTTTTTTGGCTTCAGTAAGAAATTCCAGACCGTTCATTTGAGGCATCATAAAATCGGACACGATAATACAAGGCTTGTTTTCCTTAAGATATTCAACAGCCTCTAGCGGATTATTAAAGGTGACAAAGTTTTTGATACCCTCGACTTTAAAAAGAGTTTTAAGTGCCGAGGTAACAATGACATCATCATCTACAACTAAGATATTTTTCCCCATGTCCATATAATAATCATATACTAAAGCCCCAGCTTGCGCAAATTGTTAAACAATTTGTAACAGTCTTAAGGGTTGATATTACGGGAAGATTTAATCATAGCCATATAATCCGAAGTATTCATTACCGGCTGCGCGGCTGCAGGCTCGGCTGGCTTTTGCCCTTTATTTACGTTATAAGACTCAATTGAACGCTTACCGGTCAATCTGGTCATAAAATCATAATATTTCTTCGTAAAGCCGGTTGCATTATTTTTCTCTTTTTCCATTGCAAGAAGTTCATCACGAGTATGTGGTTTTACCGCAACACCGACAGATTTTCTTGTCAACCATTCACCCATTGTCGTATTTGTCAGAGAAATCCAACTCATTCCAAACAGTGACGCATTATATTGGTTTCTGAAAGTAGAGTTAAATAGGTCAATCAACAAGGTTTGATAGAATAATCTTGAACCTTCCTGAACAAAACGTTCTTTAAATTTAGTATCTGCACCCTCTTTGTCTTCACCGTTAGATTTCAGCATAACCATATTGTAGTTATCTGTCATCAAGAACCAAATTGTAGCAGCTGCCGCAGCGGTTTTTGCCAGGTTAGAAAGCTCTGCGTTCGAAACGTTAGACATAC
The DNA here is from genome assembly GCA_001899335.1 of Candidatus Gastranaerophilus phascolarcticola. Taxonomy (GTDB): domain Bacteria; phylum Cyanobacteriota; class Vampirovibrionia; order Gastranaerophilales; family Gastranaerophilaceae; genus Gastranaerophilus; species Gastranaerophilus phascolarcticola. Next base: position 106,402 of record MOYE01000003.1, on the reverse strand, counting down.
TGTCAGAGTTGAAACCTTTTAAGATATTGTCGCTTACAAATGCCTCAAATTTTTCAGGAGGCAGCTTTTTATCCAACGCCTTTTGAGCGATTTTATCAATACTCATTGCCAAAGATTTGATATCCTGTGGAATTTCAGCTTGCTTAGCTTTTTTAGGCATAAAGGCACCGATTAATTTTTGGGTTAAACGGTATGGTAAAGTTACAATATTATATGCGAATTTGAACGGAGCAATCACAAAGTTAACAAACGGTTTAACTTTTTTATCTTTTTCGCCAAGGTGGATTAAATTATCATTTTTACCTAAAGCCTCTTTGCCGGCTTTTTCATAGCGGTTTGCAAGTTCGTTGAAATTGTATTTTCTAAGCACACTGACCACCTCGTCAAATTTTTCTTTAGGCATAGTATAATCAGTGTTTACTGTCAGTTTTTTATAATATTTGTTGTAATTTTCAGAAACATCTTTAAATAACTCGTCAACTTTAGGTATTTTGCGACATTCTTTAATTAAAAGTCCGGCGCCGATAATACCTAAAGACGCTTTGACAACAGTGTCAAATGACAATAAAGGTTTTTGCTGCTTTTCTTTTGATGTTTTTACATCATTGGATTTAAAACTAATACCTGCCGGTTGAGTCCCCCCCCCCCCNNCCCCCCCCCCCCGGCTGCGTAACGAGGGATTTATCAGGTTGTTTTTCAGCTTCTTTTTTCGCTTTTTTAGCGTTAATAGCTTTAGCCTCTTCAGGCGTCAGGCGTGTAATATGTTTACCGTTACTTAAACGTGAGAACATCTCTGTCGCAAGTACGGTAGAACCTGTCATCAGCATTATACCAAGCTGTGAGTTATTAATATATTTTTGCAGCGCGCCAAGAGTTATTAATGTCAAATAACCGCTTGTAAAAATACGGCTTGCTTCTTGTTTAAAACGTTGATTGCGTTCTTTCTCTGCCTGTTCTTTGTTGTCATCCATCATACGAGAAAGGTTGTAAGCATCGTTGGCAAGGAAAATAGCAGGCGGAAGACCTGTAACAAGTCTGTTTAAAGCACGTTCGTGTTTTGTATCATAGTTGCCTGTTTTAGGGTCAAACATTTTGGTACTTCTGTTGAACAAAATACGTTTAATTTCTTCTTCAGTTCTGCCCTCTGATATAAGTTGTTGTCTTAATTCTGCAAGTCCGCGGAAAGAGTTAATTTTCGCATCCATTTTAGAACGTCTGCGGATACCTTTAAAGAATTTTGTATTTAAAACATCTTTTGACCATTTTTCAAACGGTTTGAACTTGCCAAGGAGTTCAACTGCACCGTTAAGCATATCCTGCGGAAGTTGAACAAACGGATATGTTGCGCCGTCCCAAATCAGACGCAAAATAGATTTTTTATGGAATTGAATATTTCCTGCCTCATCAACTTTCATAAAATTTCTTGCGGTATCAGATTTGCTTAAACTGTCCCACAAATCGGCAGGCATTTTACCCAGCGGAGAATTTTTATAAAAATCAATAATTTCTGAGGCTTTAACAGGTTTAATCTTATCAACTTTTACAGATAAAAGAGAGACCCCAAATGATAAATCCTGTGAATTTATTTTTGAAGGTCCCTCGTTGTTTATTTGATTAAATTTTTGTGACTCGTATTCTTGAGATAGCTGTCCCTTTTGTCGTTTTCTCTCGGCGGACGACATCTGCGAATGTCTATAATTCGATAAATTAATATTTTGGACTAGCACTTCTTAAATTCCTATTTCAAACTATTCTCTCAAAAAGAAAAAACGCTAACAAGATTTTTTTGCTAGTATATTAAATTATCTTTACAAATTTATTCCACCGCGCCGGCAGCGTCAAGTTCGTCTTTGACCTCTTTGGCTTTTTTGAGGAAATTACCAAGTTTACCTTGGGTTTTTTCTTCAATTTTAGCCTTAGCAGCTTCTTTAAGTTCCTCTTTTAATTCTTCTTTTTTTGCATCAACCGCTTTTTGAGCCTCTTTTTTCAACTCTTCTTTTTTCTTTTCGACAAACTTTTCGTTCAAGACGTAATTTTCACCGTCTTTAGCGACAGGAAGAGTATCAATAAACTCTTGAGCCTGTTGGACATCAGAGGCTAAAGCGAGCCATTTGAAAGATTTAATTAAAGTAAGCGGTTTGGCAAGATCCCCGCGGACAACAAGCTGGAACTTTGTAGAGTTGAAATCAATATACCCGTTTTCAAACGCAGGGATTGAATCCATTTCTTCTTGTGTTACAGCCTCGCAGAACAATGAGAATGCTTTTGCCGTGAATACATTCATTCCACCCGCACTGTTCATAATATTAATCGGGTTAATTGCGTTCAATGGTCCAAGGAGGTTCGCAATAGTTGAAGTTAAGCGAGCACGGACTTTCATATCAACAGTATTTTTCAACAAATCCATATCACCAAAGATTTTCAAACTCAATGCATCGCCAATTGAAGTAATAGGATCAATTGTTGCAATACCTTTATCAAAAGTCAGGTGACCGATAAGTGACATAAAGTGAGTAGTATCAATTGAAGTCAGCGAATCAATTACACCGCCAAGTGCCGTTTGGAAAAATTCTGACTCACGAATGTTTTCTGCGATAATGAGGTTTTCAAGTTTACCGAACGGTCCGAATTGTCCGTCACGAACTTGGAAATCAACACTTCCTTTAAGGGTTTTCATTTGTTCTTCGTAAGTTACACCGCGAAGTGAAATATCCGTTGAGAATTCTGCTGTTCCGTAAAGCATATTATCCATAGCCGCAGCTTGCAACAATGCTTTTTGAACATCAAGATTATCACCGCTCACTCTGATTTGCATCAATGTTGAAATCAGGTTCATTGAAATATTTCCGCGCACTGAACCGTCAAATACACGTGTACGCAAGTTATTTAAAACAAGAATATTTCTGTTTAATGAAAAATCAGTATCGGTTTGTCCGGTAACGATTGCACCGCTCTTGAGAGTTCTTCCGCTGAAATGTCCGTTTCTAAGTGTTACAGGAATATCTGCCGGAGCTGCATTAGATGCCGGAGCCGGTGATGTAGGTACGAATTTCATCGCAGCCTCACTAACTTTCATTAATTTATCAGCATCAACGAGGTTAGATTTTACGTCCATGCCTGTAATATTAATAACAGAAGCCGGCTCCAGGCTGATAGTTGTATCAACCGCAAAGTCAGAACCATTCACGAGAAGATTTGTTACTTTTGCAACCAATTCTTTACCTTTAAACGCTAAAGAACCATTTTCCATAGTCATCATCAAATCAGGTATTGTAAGATTTTTGATATCGTAACCGCCGCGGAAACGTGGAGATGCGACATCTCCGAACACAAAAAGGTGTCCTTTTACATCCATCATTGAATTTTTAAACGCCTGGATTGAAACTCTCAAAGTTTCAGGCATCGTAATTTTCAAAAGATTTATGTTATTACCGACGATTGTGCCGTCAATTCCGACAACTTCATTGTAAACTGTTGATTGGTTGCCTTTATCGTCAGTTACAATATTTCTGGTATAAAGACCGGTATCTTTAATTTTTATTCTGTTGCCTTTGAAATCAATAGTTGAACGCAAAGCCGTCATTTTATCTCTCAAAGACGCAATATTTATTGGTGTAAAGAAATTATCTTTATCGGTATTTACATTAAGGTTAAGAGTTTGTTTTTTGCCGTTACCGTTAACCGTAACACTCAATTCCGGCTGACCTTTTGTATTAAAGAACGGAGCAAACTCTTTACCCATAAGCGCAATTAAATCGGTTCCTAAAATCCTTCCTTTCGCGTTCAAGTCGATATTAGATAATTTTATATAATCCTTAATTTCACCTTTAAAAATAATATTTGAATTATTGTTTAAAACGAGTGTATTTTCAGGGATTAGAACATTTTTCTCTGCGATATTCATTTCAAATTTCGGCAACGCGATATTTGATTTTGCGATAGGAAGAGAAATTCTTAAATCCGCGTTATCAACAGTACCTGTCAAATCCTTTTTATCACAAGCGAAATCCGCATTAAGTTTGTTGTTTGTTATAACAAATGTTCTTGCGCGGTCAGATAAGTTAAGGTTCACAAGGTCAACGCCCAATTTTGCAACTGCGTTGTCAAGTTTGCCTTTCAAATCAAGATTAAGTGCGAAATCACCGGATTTAAAGTTAAACGCATTTTTCACATCATCCGGAGCGAAAGCGTTGAAAAGCATTGGCAAAGATACTTTTTCCGAACTGATATTAATATCGGCGACAGATTTTTCATCAATTTTACCGCGTGCAGAAACTTTAGCTCCCGCGAGGTTCAAGGAAGTATCTTTAATTTCCATTACATTATTATCAAGAGAAATCAGTGCTTTCAAATCTGAAATAACGTTTCCGACGCCTTTGATTGTAAGAGCGCCGTCTTTAATATCTATTTCACCGTTAGAAATAAGTTTTTTAAGGTTAGTTTTAATATAAGTATCTGCTTTAACAAACCCTTTCATTGCAACTTTATCCAAATCATTTTGAATATGAAGTGAATCAAGCAGAGCTTTTGTTAAAAGCACCATATCATTGAAATAAATTTCGCTTGTTTTGATATTCATATCAAATTTCGGATGACGGCTGTAGTTCAGCTTACCCCAAAGTGCAATATGTTCATCTTTGAGTAGGTTCAAATTTGAATCAATATCAGCCCAAAAACCGCGGGTTTTCAAGTGAAAATAGCTTTCCGGGAGCTGAAACTGTGATAATTTTAGCGTTACCCCGTCAATATTAACATGCCCGAAAGAAACGAGATTTTTAACGCGTTCACGAAGACGAATTTTGACATCCGCATTGGCTTTCAAGTCGTAATTTCTATACATGGAAACCGGATTTATAAAAGGGATTTCAACGCGCTGCGCTTCATCATCTTCCTCATCCAGTTCTACTGCCGGCGGAATAAAAGTATTAATATCTAAATTCGCCGTAATATTTTTGTTTTCATCAGAGAAAAATTCAGCATAAGTTTTTAATTTAAAAATTTTACCGTTAAGATACGCGAGTTTTAATTCCTCACCTTTAAGCGTTAAATAATGCTTAGATTTCAAGTCGTTAATAAGAACTTTGTAATCAGTAAGTTTAACGCAAGGAACTTTTATTCTAATCCAGGCCGGATTAAATGCCGGCGCCTCTGTTACTGCGGTTTGCTCGGTTTCTTCAAGAACAACTTCCTGCGCATTTAAGATATCTTCAACAATCTGAAGGATCTTAAACGCTTTATTATCAACAATTTCAAGGTTTACGAACGGAGAATAAACTTCCGCACAAGAAACTTTTACCGTCAAAAGTAGAAGACTTGGAAGAGCAACACGACCTTTAACCCCGTCTGCACTAAAAAGAACCGAACCGTCAGGAAGCGTTACCGAAATATTATCAGCCTTAACGCCTACGCCTAAAAGCGGGGTTGTTATAATCTTTGCGTTTTCAAAATTAACGCCGAGCTTAGCCTGTTCCTGCGCAATTTTTTGGATTTCGGGTTTGAATTGATTAATATCAAATCTTGGCAGCAAAAATAAAAACGCCAAATAAAGTCCGGCTAAAACCACACCAAGGGTTATCCCCAGTATCTTAAAAAATAATTTCATCCCTATACTCCTTAAAAATTTTAACCAATTATTTTATTATTATCATCAACAATAACAATATTTGGTTTATAATTCTCTATTTCTTTTTCATTCAAAATCGCGTAAGTTACGATAATGACTTTATCCCCTTTTTGAACTTTTCTTGCAGCCGCGCCGTTTAAGCAAATTACGCCGCTACCCGGTTCACCCTTGATAATATATGTTTGAAAACGTTCGCCGTTATTAATATCAAGGATTTCAACTTTTTGCCATTCACGCATTTTTGCAGCGTTCATCAAGTCTTCGTCTATAGTAATTGAGCCTACATAATTAAGGTTTGCATCTGTGACTGTGGCTCTGTGTATTTTTGATTCTAAAAATTCTCTCAACATAATTCCCTCACTGGATAAATTCTAAATCAAACACGTTGACATGTCAAAATGACTTTGCTATAAAAATTATAAGGGATATTATAATTATAAGGGAGAGTGTAATGAATAAAAATAATATATATATAGCGATTTTAGCTGTTGCATTACTGCTTGGCGCTTTTGGCATATATAAATTCATAATGGCTAAAAAGTCCGGGAATCAGGGCAAAAGACCCGCTCCGCAGGTTATTATTGAACCGGTTGGAGAAGAAGAAATCCTATGGACTTATGAGGCTCCGGGACGCGTTGTGTCTAAGTATCAGGTTAATGTTCTCGCCAGAATTTCAGGTTACTTAAAGGAAAGCTACTTCAAAGAGGGTGACTACGTAAAAGCCGGTCAAAACCTGTTTAAAATCGAACCCGATGAATTTAGCAACGCAGCACAAGTTGCACAAGCAAACGTTAAAAATATCCAGGCACGATTAACTTATGCTGAAAAGCAGCTAAAACGTGCGCAGGAACTTGTTAAAAACGATTATATTTCTAAAGCGCAATATGATGAAATGCTTGCGAACAGGGATTCTCTTGTCGCACAATTAGCGTCAGCCAAAGCCTCTAATTCGGATACAAACCGTATTTTAGGCTATACGGATGTAAAAGCCCCGGTTGACGGACGTGTTGGTATTATTACCGTAACTCTGGGAAACTATGTAACCCCAACATCAGGAGCGCTTACGACCATCAACAGTATGGATCCGATTTATGTAACATTCCCCGTGGATACGGGAGATTTTGCGACATTAATGCAAACCGATAAAGATAACAATAAACCGCGCAGAGTAGAACTTTATTTCTCCAGCGGTTACAAATACGATTTAGACGGAACCCAGGATTTCCACGACAACAAAGTTGACGAAACCACCGGTACGGTTACAATGCGTGCAACTTTTGCCAACCCTAAAAACATACTCCTGCACGGCGAATTTGTTAACGTAAAACTTTATTCAAATAATAAAATTAAAGCACCTGTTGTCCCACAGATTGCAATTCAGGAAAACCAGGCAGGCAAATACGTTTATACCGTTGATGAAAACAATATTGCAGCTCTCACCTATATTAAAACAGGTCTCCAATCCGGCGACAAATGGATTATAACAAGCGGCGTAAAAGCCGGAGACAGAATTGTTGTTGACGGTTTACAAAAAGTTGTGCCGGGCTCACCTGTTCAGGAAATTACACCTGAAGAAAAAGCAAAAATGGTTGCAATTGAAGAACAAAAAACCGACAAAAGAAAAAAGGAAATAAATAATGGCAGAAAATAAAGGGAATTTATTTATACAACGTCCGAAATTAGCAATAGTAATTTCGCTTGTAATCATACTTGCGGGTTTATTAATGGTAAATGTTCTGCCGTTAGAAGAATATCCGTCAATCACACCGCCTCAAGTTGTTGTAACAGCGACTTATGCAGGTGCGAGTTCTGACGTAATCGAATCAACTATCGCTGCGCCGGTTGAAGCGCAATTGAACGGGGTTGAAGATATGATTTATATGTCCTCAACATCTCAAAACGGACAATATAAATTAACACTGTTTTTCAACGTAGGTTCTGACCCTGACATGGCTGTTGTAAACGTTCAAAACCAGTTGCAGCTCGTAACACCTCGTCTGCCGGAAGAAGTAAAACGTTACGGTCTTTCTGTTAAAAAATCTACCGGCGGTCCGGGTTTTATGATGATTTCCGTAAACTCTCCGACCGGCACATACGATAACCTCTATATCGCAAACTATGCGTCAATCTATTTAAAAGACGAACTTGCGCGTATCAAGGGTGTTGGTGATATTTCCGTATTTGGTTCCTCAAGTTATGCGATGAGAATATGGCTTGACGCAACAAAAATGGCAAACCTCGGGATTACAGTCGAAGAAGTTTCAAAAGCAATTCAAGCCCAAAATACTCAGGCGCCTGCCGGAGACCTTGGTGTTGAACCAATGGTTAACAAGCAAATGGTAAAATTAACCCTGCGTACAAAAGGGCGTTTAACCTCTGTTGAAGACTTCGAAGACATTATTATAAAATCTAAATCCGATGGTTCAAACGTAAGATTAAGAGATGTATCACGTGTTGATTTGGGTGCCGAAAGTTACTCGTTCTTCTCAAGAATTAACGGTGCAAACGCAGCGATTATTGCGGTAAATAAATTACCTGAAGCAAACGCTATCGACCTTGCAAATAAAGTTAAGAAAAAAATGGTACAGCTTGGAAAAAGCCTGCCTCAAGGTATTGAATACCACATTCAGTATGACGAAACCGAATTTGTACGGGAATCAATTAAAGAAGTTATCAGCGCAATTGCCCTTGCGGTTCTGTTGGTAGGTATCGTAACATATTTATTCTTAGGAAGTAAAAGAGCCGCATTAATTCCGTTCTGCGCGATTCCGGTATCATTAATCGGCGTATTTATCTTTATGAATATGTTCGGATTTTCAATAAACCTGTTAATCCTCTTTGCGCTAGTACTCGCCGTTGGTCTGGTTGTAGACGACGCAATTGTTGTACTCGAAAATACCCAGCGTCACATTCAGGACGGCAAGTCTCCAAAAGAGGCTACCGAAATCACAATGAAAGAAGTTTTAAGTCCGGTAGTCGCAACTTCTCTTGTATTGATGGCTGTATTCGTACCGGTCTCATTTATGGCTGGGATTACAGGTCAGATGTTCAGACAGTTCGCACTCTGTATCGCAAGTTCTATCGGTCTTTCCACCGTTGTTGCGTTAACACTTGCTCCTGCACTTTGCGCGATGATTTTGGACTCCAATACCGAAAAAGCAGATTACGCTTTCATTGATAAATTTAACACTTGGTTTAACGATGTCCGTGAAAAATATTTGGGAATTGCAAAGAAATTTATCAATAATATTCCGCTTACGCTCGCTATATACGGCGCGATATTAGGATTAATCGTTGTATTTTTCTTATCCGTTCCGTCAGGCTTCATCCCGACAGAAGATAAAGGTACTATTTTCTCTCAAATTCAGCTTCCAGAGGGTTCCTCCGCGTCAAGAACCAGTGAGGTCGCCGACGCTATTGATAAAAAAATCCGTACAATTCCGGGCGTTGAAGGTACAATCGTTCTCGTTGGTATGAACGGCGAAAACACAGCGTTCATTGTAACAGAGCTGGAAGACTTTAAATACAGAAAGAAAAAAGAACTTTCAATGGAAAGTATTTTAGGCCAGATAAACAGAATGTTTGCGAATTATCCGTCAGCGATTATTGCATCATTCCCGCCTCCGTCAATTTCCGGTTTGGGTATGTTCGGCGGCTTGGAATTTCAAATCCTTGATAAAGCAGAGCGTTCACCGCAGGAACTTTATGAAGAAACGATTAAATTCATTTCCGCAGCGATGCGTGAACCTGAATACTCAATGGTTTATACATCATTCACAGCTAACCTGCCGCAATTGATGATGTTAATTGATGAAGAAAAAGCCTTGTCCCAAGGCGTAGATATTTCAACTATATACTCCGCACTTGCCGGCTATTTTGGTAAGTCTTACGTAAACGACTTCAACAAATTCGGGCGTGTTTACCGTGTATACTTGCAGGCAGACGCACCGTTCCGTGAAAAACCTGCGGATATAGACAAAATTTACGTTAAAAATAATCAGGGCAAAATGGTTCCGCTCAACGCTGTTATTAAATATAAAAACGTAACAGGTCCATACAGTTTGACCCGTTTTAACATGTACGAGGCTGTAACGGTTAACGCCAGCGTCAAAGCAGGTAAAAGTTCCGGTCAGGCAATGAAAAAATTTGAAGAAATCGCAGATAAAGTTCTTCCTCGCGATATCGGTTACGAATGGTCAGGAAGTTCCTTGCAGGAAAAAGATTCCAGCGGTCAAATCGGCGCAATTCTGGCGATGTCACTCGTATTCGTATATTTATTCCTTGTAGGTCTATACGAAAGCTGGATGCTGCCGGTCGCCGTACTTTTGATTTCGCCTATTGCAATGGTAGGTGCACTGGCATTTATCGCAATTCAGGCAAAATTCGGAGGTGCGCTGGATATTTATGCACAAATCGGTTTGGTTATGTTAATCGGTTTGAGTACAAAACAGGCGATTTTGATTATTGAATTTGCAAAAGAGGCTCACGAAAACGGGCTTTCAATAAAAGAGGCTGCCGTTCAGGCTGCATACCTGCGTTTTAGGGCGGTTATGATGACAAACATTGCGTTCATTCTGGGTCTTGTTCCTCTGGTAACAGCAACAGGCGCAGGCGCAGCAAGCAGACACTCCGTTGGTATGACAGTTTTCGGCGGTATGATGGCAGTTGCTTTCATCGGAACATTCCTCGTCCCTGCTTTCTACGTAATGATTGAAGAAATGAAAGTCAATGTGGCAAAATTTATCAGGTCAAAAAAGGATAAACATGATTAAGAAACTACTAATATTAAATATAATTTTCACGCTTTTAGCGTCTCCGCTTGCGATTGCACAAGAGGACGACGACTTTTGGAACGAACTTGACCCGTCAGAATTTCCGAATGCGGAAGAGGTTATGCCGTACGAAAATATTACCCAAAACGAAGACGGGCAACTTGTTATCGAAAGCGGTATTGAAAAAACCGTCAACTTAACGCTTATGAATTGTATAGAGCTTGCGCTCGGTAACAACCCTGATATTAACGTAGCGTTCCACGACACATTAGCGTCCGACACAAGAATAAGACAGGTTTGGTCAAACTATTTTCCTAAATTCAGCTGGCAAACAGGTTATACAAGAATTAAACAACTTCAATTGTCAGACGCTTTAGGAAGAAACTTGACATTCAACTACTTTATTCTGGGTCAAATAACTTTACAGCAAATGCTCTACGACTTTGGTGTTACCCAAAACCAGGCAACAATCAGAAGATTAGAGTTTGAAAATTCAAAACAAACTCTGGCGTCAACCATTAATAACGTAATTTATCAGACAAAAGATGCTTATTTTAACCTGCTTTATGCAAACCAGCAGAAAGCCGTTGCGCTGGATACGGTCAAAAAATTTGAACTGTTTTATAATCAGGCAAAATCTTTCTATGAAATCGGCTTAAACCCAAAAGTTGACGTAACAATCGCAGAGGCAAACCTTTCGGATGCAAAATTGAGCCTAATCCGTGCCGAAAACGCTGTAAACCTTGCGATTGCGCGGCTTAATAACGTAATGGGTATACCATATATTGAAAAATACGACCCAAAAGATTCGTTGATGTTTACACCTTTTGATATGACGTTTGAAGAGCTTATTGAAGTAGCAAGGGAGGCGCGTCCGGAACTTCGTCAAGCTGAAATCAACGTTGAAACGGCAAAACAAACTCTGAAACTTGTTAAGAAATCCTATTTCCCAACAATTACGGCAGAGGGTCAGTACGCAATCGGGGGTAAATCATTCACTTCCAACTATGGTTATAACTACGGTGCATACCTGACATTCCCGACAATCAACGGAATGCTTATTAAAAATGAAATTCAGGAAGCTAGATATCTTTATGATAAACAGCTTGCGGCAGCAAGGAAATTGCAAAACGACATCTATCTTGAAATCCGCAACGCATATTTATTGTTGCAGGAAAAGAAAAACTCCGTACCTGTAGCTCTTTTGCAGGTTAAACAAACTAAAGAAAACTATGAGCTTTCATACGGTCGTTATAAAGTTGGCGAGGCAAGCCCGATTGAGTTAAAAGACGCCCAGATTATTTATCAGACAGCACAATTGAATTATTATGATGCGCTATATCAATACAATTCAGCGCGCGCACAGGTTGAAAAAGCTGTCGGCAAAAACATTAACCCTAATAACGATGAAATGCTTAATTTAACTGAATAATTAAAAAATAATAAATTTACCTTGAGATATTATCTTTATATTCTATAATGATAGTATTGATATTTAATAAGAGGTAGGAGATATGACACACAAAAAACACCACGAAGAAAAACCTTTTAATGAAGAAGATAAAGACAATTTATTTGCAGGTGAAATGCCTTCAGCGGAAGAAAAGGCAGAAGAACCGTTAAACAATAATGAAGTCGAAGAACTTCAAAAGAAACTTGATGTTTTGAACCAACAATACATAAGGCTTGCAGCAGACTTTGACAACTACAGAAAACGTCAGGCGCAGGAACGTGAAAGCCTTTTGAAATACGGCAGCGAAAACGCACTTAAAAAGATGATTGAAGTTTTGGATAACTTTGAACGCGGTCAAAAAGCGCTTGAAAAAGTTGAAGATTGTCAAACAGTAAAAGACAGTTTCAACCTTGTTCATAAACAAGTTATTGAAACTCTTGAAAAGTTAGGTCTTGAACCTATCGAAACCGAGGGTAAGGAATTTGACCCGAATTTCCACGATGCCGTAATGCAAACACCTAATAATGATGTTCCAGAACACACAATTTTAAACGAACTTCAAAAGGGATACAAACTTGGAGATAAAGTACTCCGTCCGGCATTGGTAAATGTCGCAACAAGTAACTAGAGTAAAGAAGATACAGGGATACAATGACAGATTATTATGAAATACTGGGGGTATCAAAAGACGCGGGAAAAGATGAAATAAAATCGGCTTTCCGAAAAAAGGCGCGTACACTTCACCCCGATGTTAATAAGGCACCTGATGCCGAAGAAAAATTCAAAGAGCTTGGCAAAGCCTACGAAACATTAATAGACGATAACAAACGTGCAACTTATGACCGCTACGGAGAAGACGGACTGAAAAACGCAGGTTTCAATACCGGCGGTCCGTTTGATGGCGGTTTTGGCGATTTAAACGATATTTTAAACTCATTTATGGGTGGAATGGGCGGTTTTGGCTTTGGTTTCAATTCCCGCCGCGACCCGAACGCTCCGCAACCGGGGGATGATTTAAGGCTTGATATTGAACTGACTTTTGAAGAGGCTGTTTTCGGTCTCAAGAAAAATATAAAATTTGACCACCTTGAGGTTTGTCCTGAATGCGGCGGAACCGGTGCTGAAAAGGGTTCTAAGCCGGAGACCTGTCCGACTTGTCACGGAACCGGTCAGGTTCAACAGGTAATGAGAACACCGCTTGGAGCATTTTCTCAAATCAGCACTTGTCCGGATTGCCACGGGTCAGGTCAGAAAATTTCTAAACCTTGCAAAAACTGTAAAGGCGCAGGTAAAATTGAAAAAGAAAAAAGTATTGATATAAAAATTCCGGCAGGCGTTGACAATATGTCTAAAATTCGTGTAGCCGGTGAAGGCGATGCAGGTTCAAACGGCGGTCCGGCAGGTGATTTATTTGTTGTAATTCACGTTAAATCATCTGACTACTTCAAACGCGACGGGATTCACGTTTTCACAAAACTTGAAATCACCCCTGCACAAGCGGTTCTCGGAGATGAAGTTACTATCAAAACACTTGACGGCGAAACAACGATTAAAATTCCGGCAGGATGCCAAAACGGGAACACTGTTAAAATTAAAGGCGCAGGCGTTCCTGTAATATCACGTCCGTCACAACGCGGGGATCACATCGTTGTTGTCAGCGTTGTTATTCCGACTACAATCTCGGAAGAAGAGAAAAATCTTTACAGAAAATTATATGAATTAAATACCGGCAAAAAGGCTCAAGGAAATATATTGGAAAAAGTTAAAGGAGTATTCCACTAATGAAAAAGAAATTTTTTACAACAATCTTAACGCTGCTGTTAACCTCAATTAACGCGGCATTCGCGCAGCAGGTTCCACAAAATGTTCAGGATTTTGTAAAAAACTTTTTCACTGATACCTATTTCCGCTACGACGGGGCTGTAATTCTTCCAGATAACACTGTTTATCTGCCGGTAATCCCTGCAAAATTTGATATTGATGTCGAAAATCTTGAAATAAAAGAAACAATTCCGGCAAATAAGGATTTTTCGAAACTTCCTGATGCCGTAATTTTTAATAATGATTTTGTTTTGTTAAAGGTTTTGAGAGATAAAAACGATACCCCAACACTTCTAAACCAAACAAACTATCCGACAGAAATCAAATCCGGGATTTTTCCGCAAGACTTATTGCTTCCACGCAGACTGGAAGTTCCAGAAGGGTTGAGAAACGTTTTGGGAAGCCTGGAAAGTTACTCACCGGAAATTGATGATTTCAAAATCAATACAAACGCCGGCACGGATTATACGAAAAAATACTTTAACCATCCGTCATTAAAGAATAGCGTGTTCTACCTTACATCACCTATTTCAAAAAATATAAAAGTCATTTCTTCAAACAATAAAAAAGGATACTATTATTACCAACAAAAAAATTCCCCGAATAAAATGGCGATTTATGACGATCGTTACCTTTTAGTAAGCTCTTACAGCAAAAGAGCCTTGAGTGTAATTTCAATTTACGATGATGTTGTGATAAAAGAAATTCCGCTCAAAACCACACCCGATGAAATTTTAGTAAACGGTAATAAGGCTTATGTGACAAGTTCAGAGGGGCATTGTATCTATATAATAGACTTGTTGAATATGACTCCGACACAACAAATTCTTATAAACGGCATGTGCGAAAAGTTAATCATTTCAGAAGACGGAACAAAACTTTTCTATTACGATAAACAAACAAAAACCCTTTGGGGCATAGAAACCGATAACAATTATCTTTTAAAAGATATAGGTGTTTTCCCGAATGTTTCAAAAATCGCATACAGCGAGGGCAAAATTTACGTTACAAGCCGTACAAAAAGCCGTATCGCAATTATTGACTATGCTGAAATGAATTTAGTCGGCGAATATGACACCGAAGAAAAACCTGTTGATATGTACGTTTATAACAATAATCTTTATATTCTGTCAGCCGGTCTGAACAGAATTCAGGTTCTCAACACCGAAACCGACGATTTTGTCGCAGAAATTGCGCTTCCGACACAGGACGGGTTCCCAAATAAATTCTACAGAATTAAAGATGAACCGTTGTTATTGGTGACAGACTCTGCACACCCGGTATATTATATTTTAGACTTAAACACAAACTCTCTTGTTTTAACACAGGAAATCGACGAACCAATCGCAAATTTAGTAATGGGCAAAGTAATCAGGAAGTTCAATGATAAATAAATTTGATGACATCACAAAAGAAACAATGCTATCGCTTGAAAAAACGCAGCGTGATTTTTGGAACATTTCACGTGCCACGGCGGAATTTTTATACATTTCGATAATCGAACACGGTGCAAAAAATGTGCTGGAAGTCGGCACTTCAAACGGTTATTCAGGGCTTTGGCTTTCAAAGGCACTAAAAGTTACAGGCGGACATCTGACAACGATTGAATATTATCCTAAGCGCCAAAATATTGCGATTGAAAACTTTACCAAATGCGGAACAATTGACGTTGTAACTCCGCTAATAGGTTCGGCTTGTGATGTTTTAAGAGAGTTGCCGGAAGATGCAAAATTTGATTTTGTTTTTGTAGATGCGAACAAACGCGAATCAATCGACTATTTTAACTTAATCCACCCGCACCTCGTAAAAGGCGGAATTTATACCTGCGATAACGTGCTTTCGCATCAGGAAAAAGTTCAGCCGTTTATTGACGCAATCAATGCTCATCCTGATTATGAAAACGTTGTATTGCAATTGCCGGCAGGGCTTTCGTTTGCTCGTAAAATCCGCTAATCAGAGGTCCTCAAATCCCGGAGAGGTTGTCGGAAGATTTTTGTAGCCGTCATTTGACCATACGGTTTTCTTAATATATTTATCAGAATATTTTCCGCGTTCAAAGAGTTTTTTAAGCGTATTTTCTCTTGCAACAAGAGAGTTATGAGTATCATCAGCGCTTTCAGGGAAAACTCTTAAGATTTCACACCAAACAGAGGCTTCCATTGTCCACGCATACGTTTCTTCGGCTAAAGAGTTATACTCATCCTGATGAAGTGCTTCGTGTGATAAAAGTGCTGCAAGCGCCCCAGGAGGTGCTGTTCTGTGTTTCTGGTTGATAAAAATATAAAGTTTATTACCTTTTTTCCAGCCCAGAGCGTCAAAACTTGAATATTCTTTGCCGATTTCAGACAAATCTTTAAACTCAACCTTTATTGGTTCACCGGTCAGGTTATTGCCTAAAATAGCTTTTCTGGAGAACTCGCCGTTCGTACCTTTAAGCATATCCAACGCAACGTAAATAACTTCATCTTTTGAAATTTTCTTGTATATCGGCTTAATATTTGAAACGTACTCTTCAGTATACTTTGCAGGGTATTTTTTGTTGTAAATTGCAGGTTTTTCAGCCGCAAACGCCGCGCCCGCAAGGGTAAACATCACCAACGATATACTTAACAGGTTTTTAATCTTCCTCATAACTCTCTCCATTTAATACTACAACAATAGTATAATGTATTTATTTTATTTGGCAAATTTTCTGTTACGAGCCGCCAAATCTGAATATAACATCATGTATTCTGCAGATGAGCTGTCAATTGCAATAGCTTCATTTGCGTATTCCAGCGCAGATTTAATATCATCTTCTTCCAAATAAACTCTTGCCATTTCCGCGTAATACTCGGGGTTGTTTAAATCATACATAATCGCGCGTTTTAAGCATTCAATTGCCTCTTCGGTATCAAAACGTTTTTTACGAACAAGGGCAAGGTAGTAATAGCCTTGTGCGAAATTTATATCAACAGCGAGTGCTTCCTGCGCATATTTTTGTGCAAGTTCAAGGTCTTCGGACTCATACGCAGCCTTCATGCCGACAGAATATGCAGGCATATAGAATTTATTGGCATCTAAAACCTTATCTACCAATTCAAGCGCATCAAGGAATTTCTTTTGCTGTGCAAAAAGATATGCAAGAATACAAACCGGTTTAGGGTTATCCGCATTTTTTGCAATAACTTTAAGGATTAAATCCTCTGCCTTGTCGTAGAGTTTCAAATCAATCAACACTTTTGCAAGCGAGGTATTAACATAATCGTTATCAGGATTAACCTCCAAAGCACGTTCCAAATCAGCTTTTGCGCCCAAATAGTCTTTATCAACGTATTTTAAAAGTGCGTTAAGGACATTGGTATCAAGATGTTCGTTGTCGATGTGCATAATATTTGAAACTTCAAAACGCGCTTTTTCATAATTTTTAGTTTCATAGTAGAGGTTTGCGAGCGCAAAACGATAATCCACATTTGTCACGTCAAGCTCTATGGCTTTTTTATACGCCTTAACAGCCTCGTCCATCCAGCCGTTGTAAAAATATGCGTTAGCCAGGTTAAAATAGTATTTCGGGTTAGCTGGCTCAAGCGAAACAGCTTTTGAGAAACATTTAACCGCGTCAACGAATTTCATATCTTCAATAAAAAATAAACCCTTCAAATTTAAAACGTCAACGGTTTCAAGATTAAGCGGCATAACGAGTTCTCTTGCAGCCGTCAAATCGTTTTTGTTAAAGTAAATAAGCGCCTGCAGGGCAGATTTTTCTTCACTGTATTCAATGTGTTCAAGAAGATTCAGAGCATCATCCACAAACGCGTGATTAACATACGCAGCAGCGATTTTCAAAAGCACTGAAGAGGAAAGTTTATTTTCCTCCACCATAACCCTAAGCGCTTTAATATCTGCAAATTTATCAAATACAGCGACAATCCTCATATAATTTTTATCTGACGGAGAGAGTGCAATTAGTTTATTTGCGCATTCAAGTGCGTCTTTGTATTTACCAAGCGAAAAATATTTGTTATAAAGCGCAGAAATAGCCGCCTCATTATTTTCATCAATTTCAAGAATATCTTTGTAATAACGGATTGAACGCTCCAAATCATTCATCAGAGCGTAGATTTCAGCAAGCTGTGTCAACACGTCAATATTATCGCTTTCTACATCAAGCGCTTTATAAAGTGCCTCTACCGCAAGTTTATATTCCGCTTTTTCGCGGTACTCTAATGCCTTATCAAAATTTAATTTCAGCTCGTCAACTTCTTTTTCTAACATCAATTTCCTCTTTTAGGGTCGGTATTTTCTGCCGCCGGCTGTTCATTGATAAGTATTAAAACTTCGTCTTCACTTGCCATTTTCAATGAATTACGCGCAATACCTTCAAGTTTTGAGATTTGTGAATAAGCCTTTATCTCGTTTTTAAGCTGTTCATTTCTGGTTGCCGTCATATTTTTCAGACGTTCCAAATCAGAGATTTTACCGTTAAACGCAACAGCTTTTGAGAAGTTCATCAGAACGCTCCAGCCAACCTGAATAAGTGCGAATAAAAGAAATAATGTCAAACCGGAATAGTAAATTTTTTCTTTAGGTTTAGGAGAAGACTCCTCTTTTTTTCCGATTTTCTTCAATTTATCAAAAATTTTTCTTCGCTTATTCACCACAAAACACCTCTTAAGAAAATTATAAACAAAATATGGCGAATATTCAAAAATGTTTTAATAAATTTACAATTCCAGCTTAGTAGAAAATTCAAATTTTGTTCTCATAAGAGAATTTGTATCGTCATAGGTTTGCCCTGCACCAACCTCAAGGTTAAAGCGTTCGTTTCCCTTGTATGCAAAAGGCGTAAGAAGTAAAATTAATTGGGCTGTTTTTCTCTCACGTGTTAAATCTGCTTTCAGAACATTTTTAATTGCCAGCGCTTTATTGAAACGGTATTCCGGCGCGATAGAAATATTATTTGTCGTAAGCCCGTAAGTTGCGACCTGTTCTTTATAAACCTGCGTTTTAAGCGCAAAATTTTTCTTCTGATATTTTGTAAATAACCCTGAAGAGTACTCAAGGCTTGACAGCGAAGAAACTTCAGATGAATAGTTTGTACCGAAAGAAAAAGCACCGACTTTTTCTTCTATCCCCTTATAATTGCCTGAAATCCAGCTTTCCTCATCACCTCTGTAGGAGGCTTGAACAACCTTATTAGAAACCCTTGCCGCCTTATTAGCCTCAAGTTTTTTATTATAGTCTTTAAGCGAATTTGCAGAAATCTTTTGCGGTTTAGAAATATTAATTGCCTTAGGGTTTGCTGTTTTATCCAAATTTACGACGTCTAAATTGTCAAAATATTGAATTTCCGTCTTCAAAACCGGAGATTTAACAGCGGTATTAGTGTTCAATTCTGTAGAGCCTATCTCCTCAATCACCGGCTTTGTTTCCTCATCGTCATCCGGAATTTCATAGATGAAAACATTCGGAATATACCCGTCAGGATTTTTACTTTTAGCAGCATGCGCCGTCGGGGTAAGGAAAAACAGCATAATTAATATTAAAACCAGCTCTCTCATAATGCTATTGTACTCTTTTTTTAACATAAATTCAACTGTTAATTTATTGTTAAATATTTGCCCAGAATGCCGGGAAAATTTATCATATACTATGGAGGAGATATAGCTTTGACTGAATATAAACTTGTAAAACACGATACTTTTGAAATAAACGAATGCCTTGAAGAAATGGTAAGATACGGCGCTTCCGATATCCATCTTGTAGCAGATGAACGCCCTATGTACAGGAAAAACGGCAAAATTGAAATCGCAGCAAATTACCCGGTTGTAAGCGAAGAAATTATTGTTGATTCTGTTAAACAAATTCTGCCGGTTCAATCCGTACCAAAACAGTTTGAATCTAAACTTGAAACTTCAAACGACTTTGACTTTTGCTACGAAATCCCTAAGGTCTCAAGATTTCGTATAAACGTTTGCAGCAGAATGTACAAAAAAGGTATGGTAATAAGAATTATTCCTCTCGAACCGTTTAAAATTGACGATTTATTTCTCCCTCCGGCAATTGAAAGTTTTGCAGGGTTTAACAATGGTTTGGTTCTCGTAACAGGTCCGACCGGTTCCGGTAAATCCACAACCCTTGCCTCAATAATTGATTACATAAACAAAACACAGCAAAAACATATTATCTCTATCGAAGACCCTGTGGAATTTGTGTTTTCAAATAAAAAATGTGTCATTTCGCAACGTCAGGTAGAGTTTGATACCGAAAGTTTTTCAACCGGTGTAAAATACGCACTACGTCAAGACCCTGATATTATATTTATCGGAGAAATCCGTGATACAGAAACTCTTAACGCCGCTCTAAAAGCCGCGGAAACAGGTCACCTCGTTTTCTCCACTCTGCACACAAACGATGCCGTGCAAACAATTAACCGTATAGTCAACATGTTTGAGCCTGAACAACGTCCGTTCCTGCGCCAGCAGCTTGCGGCTACACTTCGCGCGACATTAGCGCAAAAACTCGTTCCAACCATTGACGGCAACTCCAGAAGACCAGCATGCGAACTCCTTGTTGTTACTTCAACAATTCAGGATTTAATCGTCAAAGAAGAAGTTGAACAGATTTACTCACTTGTTAAATCAGGTTCTTTCAACAAAATGATTACAATGAACACATCACTCTACCAACTCTATAGAGCTGGCGTAATCTCCGCCGAAACAGCCGTAGAATATTCAGATAACAAAAATGAACTTCAACAGATGCTGCGCGGAATGTACCACGGGGTTGCACGTGACAACTAGGCAAACTTACACAACACAAGCAATAAATCTTAAATCTTATCCGCTTAAAGAATCGGATAAAATTGTTGTGATGTATTCAAAAGATAAAGGTATTATAAGAGCCGTCGCCAAGGGTATCAAAAAGCCGAAGAGTTCACTCGGCGCCCGTATGGAAGCCTTTATCGCAAACACACTTCTTCTTGCCAAAGGCAAAAATATGGACGTGGTTTCACAGGCAGAAACCGTCAATGCATTCGGTAATACCCGAAAAGATTTAGATAAGATTTTTTATTCAATGTATCTTACGGAAGTTGTAAATAATTTCGGCGTAGAAAACGATCCCTGTTCAGGTGAGATTTATGACACTCTCTACAGTGCCTTGAAAGCAATAGCTGAAGCGCCGGAGAAAAAAGATATTCTCTTAACGGTTCTGAAATTTCAATTAAAGATGATGTATATTTCCGGTTTTTCCCCGGAATTTAATACCTGCCTCAAATGCGGCTGCAAAATAGACACTAACGCATACTTTTTAATAAATGAGGGCGGCATTATCTGTCCGGAATGTATAAATGACTCCCGCGGCAAATTAATTATTCACAATAAAATAAGAGAGTTTTTAAACTATCTTGTAAACGCAGACTTCAACGCAGTAACGGATTATGAAACGAAAGCGACCGAAAAGGTTTGTGAAGTATGCTTTAACCTGCTGAAAAAATGTATAGAACAGCACAGCGCAAAAAAAATCAAAACAACAGAAATATTATCTGTTATCTAAATACTTTTCATACAAATCAGGACGTTTAGCTTTAGTGCGTTTCAGACTTTCTTCAAGCCGAAACTCTTCAATAAGTTTATGATTACCGTTCAAAAGCACTTCCGGAACCTCTAACCCGCGATAAACACGAGGTTTTGTGTAATGCGGATACTCAATCAGTCCGTTTGAGAACGTATCATAATCAGCAGATTCAATTTTGCCAAGAGTACCCTCAATTTTACGGCTTACAGCATCAATAAGACAAAGTGCCGGAAGTTCACCACCCGTCAGAACAAAATCCCCGACAGAAATTTCCACCGGTTTGATAATTTCTCTTATACGTTCGTCAAACCCCTCATAATGTCCGCAAAGCATCACAATCTGGTCAAATTTTACTAACTCATTAACAACGCTGTCAGTAAGTGGTTTTCCTTGCGGCGTAAGCATTACCGTCACAGAGTTTTCTATACGTTCAACACTTTCATATGCATCAACATAAGGCTGCGGCATCAAAACCATTCCCGCACCACCACCATAAGGCGTATCATCGACTTTTTTGTGTTTATCAAGCGTAAAATCACGCGGATTAACAGTGTTAACAGAAAAAATTTCGCTTTCACGGGCGCGTTTCATAATGCTGACATTGCAATAAGACTCAATAATTTCCGGAAAAAGAGTTAATACATCAAAACGCATTAGTCCAAAAGTCCTTCAATTTTGTTGACCGTAATCTTTTTGGATTTCATATCAACATCCGGCACAATAGCTTTTACAAACGGAACAAGTGAAATCTTACCGGACTTTGTTTTAACAGAAAGTAAATCCGTTGCCCCGTTGTTTGAAACTCCAACAACAAAGCCCAGTTCTTTTCCGTCAGTATCAATTACACCCAACCCAACGAGTTCGTCAATTAAAAATTCGTCCTCATCAAGAGTTTCACGGATAAATTCTTCCTCAACAAAAATCAAACAGCCTTTATACTCAAGAAGTTCGTTAATAGAGGTTATTCCCTTAAACTTCACAAGCGCAAAAGTTTTATTTAGACGGCTCGACAAAATTTCAAAAGGAAGATACTCGTTATCCTTTTTGATAAAAACCTTTTTCAAGCTAAGAAAAAATTCCTCTTGATTTTTAGAGAAACCAACCTTAGCTTCTCCTTGAATACCATGAAAATTTAGAATTTTTCCGACAGAAACAAGTTTACTCATTAGTTTTCGGTTTTCTGCCTCTTTTTGGTTTTTCTTTAACTTCAGCGTCTGCAGCTACTACAGCAGGTTCTGCAACCTCTTCTGCCGGTTTGGCTTCAGCAGCTTTAGCCTCTTTTTCAGCTTGTTTTTTAGCTTTAGCCTCGTTAGAAAGTCTTGTTTTTTCAAGCAACACTTCAGGAACATCGGTTCTTTCTTCGTTCCAACGCGGAAGCCCCATTTGTGCTCTGATTAAACCTATACCAACGTGGACACGCCATTCATCCATTTTCAATTGTGCCGCAATCATTTTGTGGCAGCCGATTGGAGGTAACGGCAATAATAATCCGTAAAGATTTTTGATAGCAAACAATTGGTCAGGAGATATCGCCAACTTACGTTTAGGGAACGGAAGTTTAGGCAGCATCATTTTTTGTCTGATTAAGTTGATACCGAAGAATACTTTTCTTGGTTCCAAACCGATTTTTTCTGCAATAACTTCATGCGCATCAGGGTTTGGAAGCGGCATCATCATTTTGTAAAGCAATTCGATTTGAGCCAATTGTTCTTTACTAACTAATAATTGCTTAGGCGCTCTGTTACGATTTTGCATAGGGCGTCTGTTATTTTGGAAACGATTGTTACCTTGTGGTCTTTGTTGACCGTATCCACCGCGATTGTTGTTTTGATAGCGGTTATTATTTTGTGGTCTTTGTTGACCATATCCGCCGCGGTTGTTATTTTGGTAACGATTGTTATTTTGCGGTCTTTGGTTGTAGCCGCCGCGATTATAGTTGTTATTCCTGTCGCGATTGTCATATTGACGTTGCGGTCTGGAATATCTTTGCGGTTGTTCATCATTTCCGCCTGCACTGTAAAATCTAGGTACTTCCTCTTGAGGCTTATTGTCATTACCGCCGGCAGAATAAGATTGTTGCGGTGCCGGTGCAGATGATTGCGAATCACTATTCAGCATCATACTTTTATCAGGGTATAAGCATTCAGGACAAATTACTCTCTTAGGGTTTTTGGTCTCAAATTCACGACCACATTTAATACATTTGTTTACATACATAACAAATAGCCTCTTAATTAATAAAATACTTCTTTAAATACATGTATTTGAATTGAAAAAATTCAATATTCTCCTCGTAAATGTTAAAAATACAAAAAAATTTTCACTTCTCAATAAGATTATAACATAAAGAATAAATTTTGGCAAGCCCTATAGCTGAAATGGCGGGTAAACCCGCCATAAAAAACAAATTTAGCGTTTTAAACAGAAAACCCCCAACGAATTTCCCTTAGAGTAAGCGAACTTCCGCCCCCAATCGTATCCGAAGGTATACGACGTATTCGCATCAATTGAGGATGAAGTCCAAACTATGTTATTCGACCCGAACGCTGAATTAGAATATATTAATCTGTTATAATAGACTGCTAAAACCTCTTCAAGATTTGGAAGTCTATACTGCCCATCGTCAAGGTTTCTGCAAGCGTTGGCTGCTAATTCTTGACTCATACGTCCTGTAACGGCTCTTGGCGAGAGCGGCATTACGACTTTGGAATCTGAAGAATACATAACAGACATCGCGCCGATATCTTTTCCCAAAGTATTTGGACCTTTTTGACCATTTAAATCATATATAAAATTCACACAAACATGTTGCTTTACTATCCAGCCCGGATGATCACCATCATTCAGCACAACCTCTTGATTTTCTGCGGTACAATTCGGGTTATAAAAAGTTAAAATAGATTCTCCATTTGCCGTCTCAAATGCGGCAGCTTTTGTATTTTTAACCGCAACGGTGCCAAGAACTGTTACAATACCGGGATTCAAATCACTAATTTGAGTTGGCAAACTTTGCTTCGAACCACCGCCGTCGATAAATTCACTGGCTAAACCGCAATCATTAAGTTTGTTATAGTCGCAGATATTGTTAATTTTAAGAACTTTTGAAAGCCCGCTTGTTATAAAAGTTTCCGCGGCATTTTCTTCATTTGAGCCATATCCATTCAGCGATGACATTAGCGATATGGCTTGAGACATACGCGCATAAAGCGCTTTACGCTGCGTGTTCCAGGTTCGCTCGTTGATGTTGCCAGTGAGCGACGGCAGCGTTATCGCGGCGACTACACCTATAATTGTGAGGGATAACAGGATTTCCGCCATAGTGAAGGCCTGTTGAGCACGCCCCNNCCCCCCCCCTGTGCAACTTAATACATTTTTCTTGTTCATAATCTCTATCCTTTCTAAATTTAGTTTAAACCATGTTTTATAGCATGTCAAGCATTGCACACACGCTCGGATCGTAATATAATAGTTCTATGTTTAACAACCAAAAACTCGGAGCATTCATAGTACCAACCGGAGTCGGCGCCAGTATCGGCGGATTTGCGGGTGACGCAAGCCCTTGGGCTCGCGCATTCTCAAAAAATTGCCGTCTGATTGTCAACCCTAATGTCGTCAATGCCGGCGGGTTTTCGGGGATTAATGACAATATGTTTTATGTTGAAGGGTATTCTCTTGACGAATTTTTCAAAGGAAATTTAAAAATTAATCCCTCACGAGACAACAAAATCGGAATAATTTTTGATAAAGGGATTCCCGAACACATCTTGAACGTTCACCTTAACACGATGAATGCCGTCAAAGCTGTTTACGGCGTTGATATCCCGTTTTATGAGCTAACGGAAGAGCCGGTCGGGGTTAAATTTATTATGGAAGAAAGCGGGATTTCAACCGGCGCACTGGCAAATCCTCAAACACTGTTAAATGCCGCAAAATCGTTATTGTCAAAAGGTGCAGATGCGCTTGCAATTGTTTGTATGTTTGAAAACCCGGCAGATGAAAATCCCGACTATCAAAACGGTTTGGGCGTTGATCCTGTTGGCGGTGTAGAGGCGATTATTTCACACTACATTTCAAAGGAGTTAAAAGTGCCTTGCGCGCACTCGCCCGCATTTGATGATTTGGAAATAACCACAGAATTAATCGACGGCAAATCAGCATCAGAATATATTACCCCGACATTTTTGCCGTGTATTTTACTGGGTTTAAGCAACGCGCCAAAACTCAATCAGGATACCGGCGTTAGCATAGACGATCTCGATTTTCTGATAATGCCTTATAATTGCCTGGGTTCAACCCCGGTTTTTGAGTGCGTAAAACGCGGCATACCGGTTTATGCAATCGAAGAAAACAAAACTATTTTAGATGTTACAAAGCAAAAAATATTCCCGACAACCAACGGCATTACGCTCGTTAAAAGCTATCGGGATTTATTAGAGAAGATATGCCCATAACGGGCTAAATCATTTCTTTTGGAAAATCATTACATATTCGTGCTTAAAGATATAGAAACCGCCAGCGAGCGCGCGGTAACGCCATAAATTAGCGTCTTTACCTTTGCAGCGTTCGTTGCCTTGAATATCTTTAACGATTACGGCTTTTGTTGTAAAACCGATTTCGTTCATGCGGCGCATACATTCAAACCCGAGCGGAATATATTGTGAATCAGCGTATTTGTCGCCGATAATAAGCGCGGCAAAACGTCCTTTTTCGAGTAAATCGTAGCCGTTTTTCGCAACTTTTTCAAACAGGTCATAGAACTCTTCGGTAGATGCGCAGTTCGATAAATCTTCTTTTCGGTCAGAAAATTTAATAATATCATCATAAGGCGGGTGCAAAATGAGTAATTGTGCTTTTTCTTCACCCATGATTTCAAGACGAGCTTTAATTTTTTCTTTTGCGAGTTCTGATGCTGAATCCGCACAGATAATATTAACATCAGTTACCAGTTGTTTTGGCGTAAACTTTTCAGAAACAGACTCTGCAAGTTCATCCTTAAGTTCAACACCTATGCAGCGTCTTTGCATATTAATCGCTTCGATTCCGGAAGTTCCGGAGCCGAAAAACATATCAAGAACAATGTCATTTTTCTTTGTAAATCTTTCGTACAACTGTTGAGCAATTTGCGGAATATAGTTTCCATGATACTCATTTGAATGTCCGTTCTCGCGTGAGCGTGCCGGAAATTCCCACAAAGAATCCGTCATAACATGACCATAATCTTTCCAGTTGTTCAAATCAATATCACTGTACTTTGTAGTTTTAACCGGTTTAACTACCTGCAAATCCGGTTTTGGTACGGGTTTTAATCTTGTGTTCCCTCTTACTGTCATACATTTCCCTCTCTTCTCTAATACATTAATTCTATAAAATTGTTTCAAATTTGTAATCAAACGTATGGATGAGTTTTTGTTTGGTGTAAAGTATTCATAGGGGATATGGAGAATAATGGCAAGAATACAGCAGCTATCAAAGCATATGATTAACCAGATTGCGGCGGGAGAAGTAATTGAACGTCCGGCATCTGTTGTAAAAGAATTGGTTGAAAACTCAATTGACGCGGGTTCCGGCAGGATTAGTATTGAAGTTGCGAACGACTGCCGTGATATAAGAATAGCTGATAACGGCTGCGGTATTCACCCTGATGATATTTATCTTGCATTTTCAAAGCATGCCACTAGCAAAATACGTGAAAGCGAAGATCTTTTTGACATCCACACACTGGGTTTCAGGGGCGAAGCTCTTGCAAGTATTATTTCTATTGCCAAACTCACCTGTACAACAAGAACAAAAGAGTTTGACCACGGAACGCGCGTAAAATGTGAGAATTCCGAAGTCAACAAAACTGAAACAAGCTGCGCGGTCGGAACGATTATGGAAGTAAAAGATTTATTTTATAACCTGCCTGCGCGTTTGAAATTCCTGAAAAATTCCAACACAGAATTTTCATATATTCAGGAACTTATTCAAAACCTGGCACTATCACACCCTGAAGTTGCGTTTGAGCTTAAACGTAACGGCAAAACCGTTCTGAAAACAACAGGTCAGAACATGCCGCTTTTGACGATTAAAGAAATTTACGGAGAAGAAGTCTCCAAAAATTTAAAAGAAGTTCTTAGAACCGACGAGCTTTCGGGGCTTAAAATCAGCGGCTACGTAAGCACGCCGGATTTGACGCGTTCAAGCAAAAAATATTATCATATTTATATTAACTCAAGAACCGTTAAGTGCCCGGTTTTCCTGAAATCAATTGACACAGCTTACAAAAACATGCTTTCAATCGGGAAATACCCTATCGTAATTTTGAACCTTGAACTTCCTGCAAGCGATGTGGATGTGAATGTTCACCCGACCAAAAAAGAGGTTCGCTACAAGAACCCGAACCAAATTTTCAACTTTATAATGAGCGGAATCCTTTCAGGGCTTTCAAACTACACGGAACGTCCGTCAAACATCGTTGAAATTAACAATCCGGCGCCAAGACGTTTTGAGAACCCTGAAGTTGAAACCGCTCCGAATGTAATTAACCTCATGTTTCCGCAGCCAAAAGACGATACTATTTATTTGAGCGATGCCAAAGCCGAAGAAATCGCCCAAATTCGCGAAGAAGAGGTTTCACAACGACAATTTTTCTCGACGCAGCCTGAAACTCCGCCGGAGCCGGAAGACAAAATTATCGGTCAGTACAAAAACACATATATATTAATAGAAAAAGAAGACGGGCTTGAAATCGTTGACCAGCACATCGCAGAAGAACGCTACATCTACGAAAAGCTCAAGAGTGAAAAGGAAATTATTTCACAATTACTTTTCATTTCTGATGTTCAGACCGTAAGCGCAACAGAAGCAGCGTTAATCAAAGAAAATCTTGCAAAATTCGAGCGTTTCGGCTACGGAATAGAGTTTATCTCGGACACGGAACTTATTTTCCGCAAAGTTCCGCAAATGCTGGCGAACGTAAACCCGAAAGAAATTCTTGCGGATATTTTTGAACATATTGACGGCGACATAGACAATATGGAAGAAAAAATTCTTATAACAACCTCCTGCAAAGCTGCGGTAAAGGCGGGTCAAAAACTCTCAACCTGGCAGATGCAGGAAATCATTAAAAAATGGCGGACAACAAAACTTCCATACACGTGCCCGCACGGACGACCTATAAGCAAATTTTTTGAACACAAAGAACTTGCAAAATGGTTCCAAAGAAGTAATTAAGGAGAAATTATGACAAAAGAAACCTACTTACACGAAAAACACGTTGCATTGAACGCAAAAATGGTCGACTTTGCCGGCTGGCA
This sequence comes from Candidatus Gastranaerophilus phascolarcticola, assembly GCA_001899335.1. Classification (GTDB taxonomy): domain Bacteria; phylum Cyanobacteriota; class Vampirovibrionia; order Gastranaerophilales; family Gastranaerophilaceae; genus Gastranaerophilus; species Gastranaerophilus phascolarcticola. Next base: position 77,881 of record MOYE01000003.1, on the reverse strand, counting down.
TATGCCCGTTCAATACACAACTTCAATCATTGAAGAGCACAACACTGTCAGAAACGCCGTAGGGCTTTTTGATGTGTCACACATGGGTGAAGTTTTTGTGTCGGGAAAAGATGCGCTTAAATTCCTTAACTCGGTTGTTCCGCAGGATATCTCAAAACTTGCGTATGAAAAAGCTGTATATTGCCAGCTTCCAAACAAAGACGGTGGGCTTATTGACGACTTAATCATATATAAATTAGGGATTACCGAATATCTCATAATTTGCAACGCTTCAAGACTGGATGAAGACCTCAACTGGCTTGTACGCAATAAACGCGGTCTTGACGTTAAAATTGATAACCAATCCCACAATTTCTCGCTGCTTGCAATTCAAGGTCCGAAAGCCGCAGAACTTATGCAAAAAATGGGATTAAAAACAAATCAGGATTCATTCACAATTAAAACCGGTGAAGTCGCAGGAATCAAAGTTCTGGCCTCACGCACAGGCTACACAGGCGAAGACGGCTGGGAAATCCTTGTAGAAAACGAGTTTTCCGAATACCTCTGGGACAAAATCCTTGAGGCAGGAGCAGAATTCGGAATAAAACCAATCGGCTTGGGCGCACGCGACACATTAAGACTTGAAGCAGCACTCCACCTCTACGGAAACGATTTAGACGAAAAGACAACCCCTGTCGAAGCAGGGCTTTCATGGTCTATCCCAAAAGATAAAGAAGAAGATTACAACGGCAAAGCCGTTATTATGGAACAGCTTGCAAACGGTGGCACGAAAAAACTAATTGCGCTAAAAATGCTTGACAAATCAATTGCACGCCACGAATACGAAGTATATTTCAACGGAGAAAAGGTCGGACACGTGACGAGCGGCGCGCCTTCACCAACCCTCGGCGCAAACATAGCGCTTGCGTATGTTAAAAATCTTAACGAAATTTGCACAGGCGCAACTGTTCAAGTTATGATAAGGGAAAAATTACACGATGCAGTCGTAGTTAAAAAACCTTTTGTAAGCAAAAGAAACAAAGTAAAAGGAGAATAAAATGGGTATCACAGAAAAAATCTTATGCTCTTCCACACACGAATACCTGTTAGACAACGAAAACGGCACATTCACAATCGGTTTAACCGACTATGCTGTTGAACAATTAGGCGACATAGTATTCCTCGAACTTCCGGAAGTCGGTAGTGAATATAAAAAAGGCGAATCATTTGCCGCTATTGAGTCAGTAAAAGCCGCATCCGAAATCTACATGCCAATTTCAGGTAAAATCCTCGAAATTAACGAACCGCTCGTAGAAACACCGGAAGAATTAAATCAGGATGTCTACGAAAACGGCTGGCTCGTAAAAGTTGAGGCAACTGCAGATGCAGCGACTGAAATGAACGACTTAATGGAATACGAAGATTACAAAGAAAGCGTACACTAATGGAAAATTTTTTAGTACATAACGACGAAACTAAAGCTCAAATGCTTGCTGAAATCGGTATGAATTCAATTGACGACCTTTTCGCACAAATTCCTGAAATTGCCGTTCCTGTTGACTTTGAAAAAGAAATAGGCAAGGCAAAAAGCGAGCTTGAAACGCAAAAAAGCGTTAAAATGCTTGCCGGGAAAAATAATATTACAGCGGAAAGTTTTCTCGGCGGCGGCTGTTATAATAAATTTACACCGGCGTGTGTTCTACAAACAGCGCAGCGCTGGGAATTTTTAACCGCCTACACTCCGTATCAGGCTGAAATTTCCCAAGGCACACTTCAAGTTATGTACGAGTTCCAAACAATGATTTGCCGCCTTACCGGCATGGATATAGCCAACGCTACCGTTTATGACGGTGCAACCGCTTGCGCAGAGGCAATCCTTATGGCAGCACGCATTTCAAAAAAATCAAAAGCCTTAATCCACGCAAACATTAACCCTGAACACGAAAAGGTTATCAAAACATACGCGTGGGCTAAAAATATTGAAATTGAAAAATTCAGCGATACTCTGCCGGCGGATTTAACCGAATACGCTTGCGTTTTAATCCAAACGCCGGACTACTACGGAGAAATTCTTAAAACACCGCAGCTTGAAAACACTCTTTTAATAGTCAGCACAAACCTTAGCGCGCTTTCAATACTAGAACCGCCGTCAAGCGCTGATATTTTGGTAAGCGATGTGCAAACGCTCGGTATTCCGCAATCATTTGGCGGACCTTACGCGGGAATTATCGCCTGCAAAGAAAAGTATATGCGCCAGCTTGCCGGACGTCTCGCAGGCAGAACCGTTGACAGCAAAGGCAATACAGCATACTGCCTGACAATTCAAACCCGCGAACAGCACATCAAGCGCGAAAAAGCGACAAGTAATATTTGCTCTAACCAGGCACTTATGGGGCTTTGCGCGGCAATGTACTTGACCGTTATGGGTGAAAAAGGGTTCAAAGACGCCGGATATCTAAGCGCTAAAAATGCACACAAGCTCGCAAGCCGCTTGAACGTTAAAAACAAAAATTTCTTTAATGAATTTGTATTTACAGTAAAAGACGCTGATGCGACACTAAAAAAACTTAAAGAGAACGGCATTTTGGGCGGAATTAAGATTTCCGACACAGAAATCCTCACAGCCGTTACGGAAATGAACAGCGATGAGGCAATCGAAAAATTTACAAAAATAGTCAACAATTAGGATATTTACGAAGGGGGCTTCTTAGCCCCCTTTATTTATCTTTTAATACAACGAACAGCCCCGCTTGAACCATTAGAGTCTAGGCTACCGGTACCAAACCCAATTCTTCGATAATTAGCGACACCAGCAACCAAATCAACTGTTCCGGATAAATATTCGGTATCTGTCCGCATATTCATTAATCTGTAGTTATAAAACATAGCCATAAGCTCATCAATACTAGGGATTCTACTGTCAGCATCTACTTCCCGGCAAAATTGTCCGTAGTTTGTAATATTATTTCGCGACGCCGCATCTTTGCTTAAAGGCATAGGAGCCACGACAACCGAATCCGTAGGATAAAGGGCAGTAATAATTCCGATGTCTTTACCGAATGTATTCGGACCTTTATTGCCGTTCAAATCATAGACAAAATTCGCACACATATAATGATGCACATAATCCCAATATCCCCCGTGCAGCTCTCTGGATGCTCTACATTTTGGGTTATAATATACAAGAATACTTTCACCATTAGCTGTTTCCATAGCTGCGGCCTTTGAATTTAATATCGTATAATCCCAAATATTATGTAAATTTACATCAAATACCGGTGAATAATCATATAAAGTTTTGTTATCAGATAAAGAAATTGATGTTGTACCGTTAACAGAAAGAATTTTGTTAGGCAAACCGCAATCATTTAGGTGCTCGCTGTCGCAGATATTGTTAATTTTAAGTACTTTTGAAAGCCCGGCTGTAATAAATGTTTCGGCGGCGGTGTCGGTGGTATCGTCAAGAGTTCCGTACCCGTTAAGCGCCGGCATCAGCGCTATTGCCTGCGAAAATCTCGCATAAAGTGCTTTTCGCTGCGTATTCCAGGTTCTCTCGTTAATGTTGCCCGTGAGCGACGGCAGCGTTATCGCGGCGACTACGCCTATAATTGTGAGGGATAACAGGATTTCCGCCATAGTAAAAGCCTGTTGAGCACGCCCCCCCCCCCNNCCCCCCCCTGTCAATGACGATACATTTTTAATCTGATTCATATATTTACCCTTCCTTTCTTTAAACATTATGCACTACTTTTTGACAATTGTAAAGCCCCTTTTAAGGGGCTTTTTCGTTTAGGGTAAATAATAATATTATATCGGATTCGAGTTATGCCATATATGAAATATGCGGTATGTTTTGTTCGGCTTCAGCTTTCCTATTTTGGATAATCTTGATAGCCTTTTGAATTTTGTAGAATGGTGATAAAAACATATTTGATTGAACTGCATCTGCTTCTTTCGTTACATTCCAGTCTCTTTCAAAACTTGTTCTTGCACCTTCGCCTTGAATTGCAAGTGCTGCAACGTTTGGCATACCTTTATCATAGTGATTTCTTACTGTGTGATTATAATTTGTATTATTATTTCCGAAAACTACGGGATTTGTATTTACGTTAATTGGATTAATTGCGATCATATTGACCTCCTTTTGGGCTTTTGTTCATCTTGCCCTTTTTATTAAGTGTTTTTAAAACACTTCTTTGAACACTTTTAATATAACTCATATTAATATTTTTGTCAACACTTTAAAAACAAAATAGCCCAATTGGCGCAAACCCTTATATTTAAAGAGTTAGAGTATAAAGTGTCCAAAATGCACTTATTACGCTATTTTTAAGTGTTTGTTTTACAATTATACTGTGTTAACTTTTGTTAAGTTGACCGAAAATATCCTCTATATGCTGTAGGCGTAATATTTCGTAATAAACTATTACCTATTTAGCAAAATTTTAGGTTAAAATGACTTTAGATAAGTATGACAGTGTGTGTAAACGGAATATCGGCTAATTATAACGTAACGACAGCGCCAATCTCCAAAGCGCAAACCAATTCTGTTGCGAATAACCAACAGGCGCCTCAAAATGCACAAAAAACGGCGTTTAGGGGCAGCAACGACAAGACAGGTGCAACTTTCAGAACAAAGCTGGCATCAAAAGAAGAGCAGCAGTATTTCAACACTGTTTCAAAAGAATTATCCGCGGAAGATAAAAAACTTCTTAACGGGCTTCTGAAAAGCGGCATTTTGCTGAAAAACAATTCTGATAATAAATCCAGCGTTTTAGATAATTTATACCAAATTGCAACAACCCCGAGAGCGGAAGGGCTGGATAAGAACGTTATTCTGAAAAACGTAATTACAACACTGGCGTTTCCATATTCAATCAATCAAAAGTTAGGTGATATTCCGCCGGAATACAAGGCAAAAACGCTTGGTTCATTGATTGAAAACAAAGAATTAGGGTTAAACACCTTACAAGAGGCAGATGCCAAGTTTAAGGACCTGCATTCAAGCACATGCCCTACAGCGTGTGTGGAATTTAACCTTGCAAGCAAACATCAGGCAGAATTTGCCCGTTTTGCAAACGATTTAACCTCTCCAAAACTTTCAACAGACAAAATTGTAGACTTTAGAAATCTTTCTAAAAACTTAGCGGAATCTGTACGTCTGTTAAATATGTTCAACACTTCATTTGAAATAATTGATGCAAACAGAGCAAAAGTAACGCTTAAACCGGATAAAGATGCTTTATTACGCGCTCAAATCCAAACAAAACATCAAGACGGCATGGAACGAAACGCAACGGATGTTCTTATTCAGTCTACATTAATGAATTTAGGTTCACAACAAACTTATAACTCGCTAATTGACGAACGCAGAGGCGATATTGCGACAGAAAACACCGGTTTAATTGAGTTTGAAAAAACATTTATTGAATCTATCGCAGAAAACAAAAGCACAACGAGCATGCTTTATCAGCAAGTAGACGACAATATGGTCGTAACCGGTTACGAATGCGATTTCGCGACGACAAAACAGCAAATTTTAGATACTTTAAAGCGTGATGAAAACGTAATTATCGGTATTACGTATTTTGAAAAGGATAAAGAACAGCCGGATCCTACGCGTCCATTAGACGCAATTGCAGGCGGTCATGAAATCACTATCATCGGAGCAAGAACGGACAAGAAGGGTGAAACTATTTTCATCTGCCAGGATTCTGACGACGAAGTGAACATGCCGATTGAATACCCTGAAAGCTGGTTATTACCAAGACTTCACCACGCAGGACTTCCGGAAGACATTGCAGAGCGTACAATGCCTGAAATGAAAGAAAATTGGCAAATTACAATGGAAAACTACAAAGAAATTAAGAAAGCAGGCTAAGCCTCAAAGAGCTTTCTCAAGCGTCTTGTAATATCGTATTCATCCAAATCTTCGGTAACACGGTTTAGGTCTATCGCGCTTTGATAATAGTTAGCGGCATCATTTGTAAAGCCCATGACTTCACTTGCTCTTGCTGCGTTATAGTATGCAAGTGTGTAGTTTGGATTTAACGAAATCGCCTCTTCAAAATAGTCAAGCGCCTCTTCAGCATCTCCCAGGCCGTCCAAATAAATTATGCCTAAATTATTATACGAGAACGAATTTTCAGGGTTCAATTCAACGGCTTTATGGAAAGAAACAAGTGCCTCTTCAACATAATCCTTTTCCCAAAGTGCGACACCAGCCTTTGAATACCCGCGATAGTCTTGCGTATCAAGTAAAATCGCGTCACAGTAGGTTTTTATTGCATTATCAAGGTCGTATTGAGCTAAATACAAATCGCCAAGCGCAATTACCAATTCGTAATTTGTCGGATCAAGAATAATTCCCGCCTGATACGTTGAAATAGCTGCCTCAAAATTCTCTTTAACTTCACTATAAAGCGAGCCTAATGCCTGACAAACAATAGAAGTCCATTCATTATCAGGGTTTAGCGCAATTGCTTTTTGGTAGTGCTCAATAGCGTCGTCGAAAAGTTCCGCTTTAGCGTAGGCATAAGCCAATGAGTTATTATAGAACGGATTTTCAGGACACTCGTCATGCGCAAGTTTAAACGCACTGATAGAATTAAGTTTATCCTCTTTGCGAAGATAAAGGTGACCTAATTCATAATAAATCTGCGCCCTGTTAGAATCCATATTTAAAAGTTTTTCATAGCAGTCGATAGCTTCATCAGTTGCTTCAGGGTAATAGGTTTGAAGAATAGTCGCAAGTTTAACAAGGACATCTTTTGCAGCAGGATTTGCCTGCAAAACGGTTCTGTAGCAATCAATTGCGGTATCTGTATCTTTATTTTTAAGCGCCAAATCACCAATTTTTTCATAGAAAAGTTCATCATGCTTAGTTTTCTGCACAGCCTCGCGGTAGAAATTCTGCGCTGTCGGGTACCACTTAAAGTGCTCGCAAACTTTTCCGAGCATGTCATAACTCCACACAGAGCAATCATCCACAATGTTTTTATAAAGCATGTTCAAAGACGCCTTATCCCATGCCAGCATGACACTTCCTGATAAGAAATAATATAAGAAATTCCAATAATCGCCGAATTTTGCATCAGACGCGGTTATTTTCTGCAGAATAGATTGCGATAAAACAAGCCTCGGGCGAGCAGACGAAAGACGAGAAGAACGTATTGCCTCTTTAAATTCAGCCTCTGCGCCGGCGTAATCCTGTGCCATGCGCATAAAAAATCCGGTATAAAGGTGTGCATTCATGTCATCAGGAGCGATAGACACGGCAACCTTACATTGTTCAATCGCCGTTTCCAGACCAATTTGCCCCTGCTCCCACATAAGACTAGCAAGCCTGTAATAGGTTTCCGGCAGCATAGGGTTATACTTAACCGCAGAAATATAATTGGATATTGCCTCCTGCAAATCCGAATTATGCTGTCCTAATAAGTATTTTTCATGGTAATTTCGGGCTTTTTCTAACGATTCTAACGCCATTTGGTCACGTTCGTTAGATGCTATATTTTCAACCAAAACTTGTTCTGACATTTCACGCTCCAAAAACATGCGACTTATATCCAAAACGACAGAAAAAATTATAACTTTAACAAATCTTTAAAAATCTCCCCCATTTGATGTAATTGTATTAAAATTAAAATTATGAAAAAAATCGCAGTAGTAGCAATGAGCGGCGGACTGGACAGTTCTGTAACCGCTTTATTATTACAACAAGAGGGGTATAAAGTCATCGGGCTTACGGGAATGATGTTTAATTCACCCGCGAGCGAAACTGTTGTTAAAAACGCCAAAAGCGTTGCCGATGCACTTAACATAGAACACTATGTTTACGATGCAAGTAAAACATTTAAAGCCAAAGTTATGGATAATTTTCTGGAATGCTATCGCTGCGGTCAAACCCCAAACCCTTGCATATTGTGCAATAAATATGTTAAATGGGGCGAACTGTTTGATTTTGCAATCAATGAATTACACGCGGATGTCTTTGCGACAGGTCATTACGCAAATATAGTTGAAAAAGGCGGAGTTTATAAAGTTTATCCGGCAAACGACGAGCACAAAGACCAGCTTTATTTCCTTTACCGTCTCGGACAAAATGTGCTTTCCAAAACAGTTTTTCCGCTTTCAAAATATAAAAAAAGCGAGGTTCGAGAAATCGCACACCAATATAATCTTCCATCAAAATCTTCAAAGGAAAGTCAGGATATTTGCTTTATTCAAAAGCCTATGACAACAAAAAAGTATCTTTTAGAGCACCTGACACCGCAAAAAGGCGACTTTATAGAACTGGAAACGGGTAAAAAGCTCGGCGAACATGACGGATATTTTCAATATACGATAGGGCAAAGAAAAGGTATTGGAATAGCTTATCCTTATCCGTTGTATGTTTTGGGAACCGATGCCGAAAAGAATATTGTTTATGTGGGCAAGGAGGAACTAAGCCACCGCCGGGAGGTAGAGGCGAAAGATATCAATTTAAGTTTTCCGCCAGATAAGAAAGAATTTGATGCCAATGTAAAAATCCGATATAACATGCCTGCCCAAAGAGCCCAGGTCACAGTTGCGGACGGAACAATTCGTGCAGAATTTTACGACCCGGTAAATTCTGTAACTCCTGGTCAAAGTCTTGTAATCTATGACGCACAAGAAGGTTTCCTCATCGGGGGCGGAACTATTGTTATCTAGTTAAAGAAACAAGTATGCATTAACCAAGAATATATAATTCCGAGTGCAGCACCAACAAAGACTTCAAACGGTGTATGTCCGAGAAGTTCTTTGAGCTTACCGCCAATAGCCTGAACATCGTGTTTATAGAAATCGTCCATCATTCTATTCAAACAAGCTGCGGTTTTTCCTGCAGCACGTCTTAAGCCTGCTGCATCATACATTGTAACCATTGCAAACGCAAAAGAAACAGCAAAAACAACAGAGGTAAATCCATCTATAAGCCCAACAGTGGTTGAAACAGCCATTACGCCCGCAGAATGCGCGCTTGGCATACCACCGGTTGTTGTAAATATTTTAAAATTAAATCTTTTATCAACAAAGGCAAATGTAAATAGTTTCAAAACCTGTGCCCAAAATGCTGCAGTAACCCCTAAGAATAAAACTTCCAGCCCGTTATTTCTAAATAGCTCTAAAAACATTAAATTCCAACTCGCTTTCTAATCCCTTTTACTATCTCTCTTAAAATTTCAGAATTGTATTTATTAATTATAACATCACATTTTTCTAAAAGGCAAGTAAGTTTACATTTTGCATTGTTCAGTCCGAACATAGAAACATAGGTAAGTTTTCCTGACTGTGCGTCCTTACCGAGGGTCTTACCCATTGTTTCGAAATCGGAAACCACATCAAGAATATCGTCAGCGATTTGGAAAGCTAAACCAAAGTTATGCGCGAACTCACGCATTTCTGCAATTTTTTCGCAGTCTGCACCGGCAATACGCGCACCCGATACGATTGCCAAACGGAAAAGGTCGCCGGTTTTGTGGTCGTGAATAAAATCTAATTTTTCTGCACTGTGCGTTTCTGGATGTCCCTCGGATTCAATATCTACGACCTGTCCTGCGATTACGCCGCGTGCTCCAGCCGATGTAAAGAAATCATCCAAGACCTGCAAAAGCACATCTGCCGGAAGATTTTTAGAGTTGCGCAAAATCACCTGCGGAGCAAATGAAATTAACGCATCCCCCGCCAAAACCGCCGTTGCTTCACCAAAAACCTTGTGATTTGAGGGTTTTCCGCGTCTAAAATCATCGTTATCCATACACGGCAAATCGTCATGAATAAGTGTTTGAGCATGGAGCATTTCTATTGCACAAGCTGTCGGAAGCGCATCTTCCAGCTTTCCGCCAAGACAACGACAAACCTCAAGACAAAGAACCGGTCTTAGCCTTTTCCCCTCAAGAAGAACCGTATAACGCATTGATTTAAACAAATCCTCCGGAGTTTCAACAGGTAAAAATTTTTCTAAACTCTCATCAACAAGTTTTATTAAATTATTCATGCTCTACATCCTTATAAACATTTTGTTTCAGCGTATTTCGGGCAGATTGGCGTTTCCGTTCACTGATTTTAACAGCGGTTTTGTCGTTAATCTTCTTTTTCGCGGTTTCCACCTTGCGCCCCTCGTACTTAACTTTTTCTTTGTAATCCTTTGCCTCTTCAACGAACGCAAGATAACTGGTATAACGCGAATACGGAATTTTATCCATATTATCAAGTACAGCACAACCGCTCTCTAAATGATGCAAACAGTCAGCGAATTTACATTGTCCGCGATAACAAGCGATTTCGTCAAAAAGCAGGTCAACTTCCGTAGGCAGAATAAAATCGAATTTCAGATTACTAAACCCCGGTGTATCAATAATTTTTGTCTGCGGGTTTAATTTCATAATTTCGCAGTGTCTGGTTGTATGTGTTCCACGTCCGGTTTTGGCACTAATTTCTTTGGTTTTCAAATGAAATTCAGGGTTAATGGCGTTAATAAGACTTGATTTTCCAACCCCGGAGCTTCCGCAAAGAACACTTGTTTTGCCCTCAAGCACCTGCTCAAAAACTTTTACACCCCAATGTTCCTTTGCCGAGGTGAAGAAAATTTCATAACCAAGAGGCTCATAAATTGATTTTATTAAATCAAGGAGACCCTCCTCAATATCCAAATCCTCTTTATTAAAACAAAGTTTTACGTCCAGCCCGTAGTACTTTGCAAACGCAATGTATCTGTCAAGCTGGTTAAAATCCAAATCCGGAGACTTTAACGCCGAAACGATTACGATTTGATCAACATTTGCAACACTTGGACGCGGAATATAAGATTTGCGCTCACAAATTTTAGTAATATATCCGTTTTCAAACTCAACGAAATCCCCAACAAAGATTTTTTCGTTCTGTTTTTTCAACACTTCGCGAACTTTACACTCAAAAACATCCTCCCCCGAGGTTAAGTAATAAAAGTCCGAATGTATCTTATAAACCTGCCCTTTTTGCATACTATTATCATACACTAAAAATGCCAAAACATTAAGCAAAATTAATAAAATTTGTAAAATCAGAATTTTCATGCTAGAATGGGATATAAAAGAGATATTATAATTTACAAAAGGGGAAAAATATGATTTCTGTAAACGATTTAAAAACAGGCTTGACGCTTGAATTAGACAACGGCTTATGGTCAGTTGTAGAATTTTTACACGTTAAACCAGGTAAAGGTGCAGCGTTTGTAAGAACAAAACTTAAAAACGTTGAAACCGGCAACGTTCTTGAAAAAACATTCAGAGCCGGTGAAAAAGTAGGTAAAGCAACTTTAGACAGACGTGAAATGCAATACCTTTACAAAGAAGGTGCTGACTTCGTTATGATGGATATGGAATCATACGAACAATTACCTTTAACAGAAATCCAAGTCGGTGACGGAATTAAATACTTAAAAGAAAACATGGTAGTTCAAGTATTACTCCACAACAACCGCGTAATCGGTGTAGATTTACCAGCTCACGTTGAGCTTGAAGTTGTAGATACTCCACCTGCAGAAAAGGGTAACACAGCTCAAGGCGGTACTAAACCTGCTAAAGTTGAAACCGGCGCTGTCGTAAACGTTCCGTTCTTCGTTGCAAACGGTGATATGATTAGAATTGATACCCGTACTAACGAATACTTAGACAGATGCTAGTAAAATAAAGAAATCTCAGAGAAGACGGCTCTCCGTCTTCTCTTTTAAAGTATTAGGGAGAAGAAAATGAAAATAGATACAAATTATATTGAAAAATTAGCAAAAATACTTTCTGACAACAATTTGACAGAAATTACCTTGGAAGATGAAAATTGCGCAGTTTCTTTGAGAAAAGAAATTACAGGCGTTGTACAAACAGTTGCAGCAGCCCCTGCAGTTCAAGCTGCACCGGCACCGGCTCCAGCGGCAGCACCGGCAGCCCCTAAAGCTGACAACAGAAAAACTATCACATCTCCAATGGTAGGTACTTTCTACACAGCACCATCACCTGATGCGAAACCGTTTGTACAAGTTGGCGACACAATTAAAGAAGGCGATGTGGTTTGTATCGTTGAAGCTATGAAATTGATGAACGAAATCGACTCTGAAGTTTCAGGTAAAATCGTTGAAATTTGCGTTGAAAACGGTCAACCTGTTGAGTACGGTCAAGTTTTAATGTACGTTGAATAGGAATAGAGAATAAAAATATGTTTAGAAAAGTTTTAATAGCAAACCGCGGCGAAATCGCAGTAAGAATTATCCGCGCTTGCAGAGAATTAGGAATACCAACCGTTGCAATCTACTCACAGGCTGACGCAAATTCACTCCACGTTAGACTTGCAACCGAAGCATATTGCATAGGACCGGCACCAAGTGCGAATAGTTATTTAAGTATACCGGCAATTATGTCAGCAGCAGAAGTTTCAGGCGCAGACGCAATCCACCCGGGTTACGGATTTATGTCTGAAAGAGCTGATTTTGTTGATATCTGCACACAATCCGGTATTAAATTTATCGGACCTTCCGCAGAATCAATGAGAAAAATGGGCGACAAAGCTACAGCAAGAAAAACAATGATTGAAAACAATGTTCCGGTCACCCCAGGTACCGGCATTGTTAAAACACCGGAAGAAGTAAAAGAATTTGCTAAAAAAGCGGGATACCCAATTATCCTTAAAGCTACAGCCGGCGGTGGCGGCAAAGGCATGAGAATTGTTCGTAATGACGATGAAGTCGAAACAAATATGAGCCTTTGTCAAACAGAAGCACAAAACTTCTTTGGTAACCCTGATGTTTACGCAGAAAAATACCTTGAAAATCCGCGTCACATTGAGGTTCAAATTCTTGCCGACCAATACGGCAATGTAGTTCACCTTGGCGAACGTGATTGCTCAATCCAAAGACGTCACCAAAAATTAATTGAAGAAGCTCCGTCTCCTGCGATTGATGAGAAAACACGTCAAGAAATGGGCGCTGCAGCCGTTCGTGCAGCAAAAGCGATTAATTACGAGGGTGTTGGAACCTGTGAATTTTTGCTTGACCACGACGGCAAATGGTACTTCATGGAAATGAATACGCGTATTCAGGTTGAACACTGCGTTACAGAAATGATTTCAAATATTGACCTTGTCAGAGAACAAATTCTTGTTGCTGCAGGTGAAAAACTTGATTTCAAACAAGAAGACATAGTTCTTCGCGGTCACGCAATAGAATGCCGTATTAACGCAGAAAATCCTGACAAAAACTTCATGCCAAACCCTGGTAAAATTACAGGTTACGTAACTCCGGGCGGTTTTGGTGTAAGAGTAGATTCTCACGCATATCAGGATTATACAATCCCGCCAACTTACGATTCAATGATTGGTAAGTTGATTTGCTGGGGCAGAAACCGAAATGAGGCAAGAAGAAGAATGTATCGTGCCTTAAAAGAATATGTTATCACCGGCATAGAAACAACACTTCCATTCCATCAGGATATTATTGAAGATGAAGTATTTATAAGCGGCAACTTCAATACCGGTTTCATCGAAGACTATTATAAAAGAAAAAATAAATAATAAAAAATCCCGCTCACAAGGCGGGATTTTTATTAACGTTTTACACAACGAACAGACAAAACTTCCGCTCCACCTGAAGTAACATCAACATTAGTAAGCATAGCCTTGTTGGTATATGTTACCTGCCATGCATCTTTACCATCACGCGAATTCGTCCAATATCTTGTATTAGCAAGATTTGACACATTGTGATTATACTGTAATGACATCATTTCTTCCAGATTTGGAGCCCGATATTCATTGTCTATATTTTTGCAGGAACTGTTAGCCTGACTCCAGTTGACTTCTAAATCTCCACCGCGCAAATACGGCATAGGTGCAACAACCACAGCATCACTCGGATAAAATGCTGAAATAATCCCAATATCTTTACCAAAAGTATTAGGACCTTTTGTTCCGTTCAAATCGTAAATAAAATTTACACACATTTTCTCGGGAATATTCAAAGCATTTTCAACGCTTAAAACATCTTTAGCGTTACAATTAGGATTGTAAAATGCTAGTATACTTTCACCATTCGCCGTTTCAAATGCAGCAGTGTTGATATCAGCATAAGTTACAGAACAGCCCGAATAAGCTCCAGTAAACAAGTCAATTTTGCTATTTTTGTCATATAACTGACTAATCTTAGTCGGAATCGCCATTTTGGACCCCAAAGCATTAGTTATTGAAGTCGCAATTCCACAATCTGAAATATGCTCTTTATCACAAATATTATTAATTTTAAGGACTTTAGATAACCCCGCTGTCAGAAAAGTTTCAGTAACGTTTTGAGAATCAGTACTATCTAAAGTACCGTACCCATTCAACGCCGGCATAAGGGCGATAGCCTGACTAAATCTTGCATAAAGCGCTTTACGTTGTGTGTTCCAAGTTCGCTCATTAATGTTGCCTGTTAAACTTGGTAACGTTATCGCGGCAACAACACCTATAATTGTGAGGGATAACAGGATTTCCGCCATAGTAAATGCGGTTAAGAGGCTCCCCCCCCCCCNNCCCCCCCCCCCTGTGCATGTTAATACATTTTTCTTGTTCATTGTTTCTATCCTTTCTTTAAATATTATGCAGCATGTTTTTTTATTAGTCAAGAGGGGCTGTAAAGCCCCTCAATTTTAAACTGTCATTTCTTTTTCAAATCCAAACAATGAACTTACAGATTCATCATCATGAATTCTCGAAATCGCCTGTCCAAGCAACGGTGCAACTGATAATTGTTTTACGTTTGGAGGCATTTTTGATAAATCCAATGGGATTGTGTTTGTAACAACACATTCTTTTATAGGCGCGTTCGCAAGTCTTTCAAGCGCAGGACCTGAAAATACAGGGTGAACCGCACATACATACACCTCTTTTGCGCCCTCTTTCATAAGCAATTTAGAGGCTTCTGTTATAGTTCCTGCTGTGTCAATCATATCGTCATACATAACGCAGACTTTGCCTTTTACATCACCAATTACATAATTTGCAATCGCTTCGTTGTGCTTATCACGGCGTTTGTCAATAATTGCAAGAGAGCAGCCAATGTCTTTGGCAAAGTGTCTTGTTCTTTGAACACCGCCAGTATCAGGGCTAACGGCAACCATATCGTCAGGGTTAATTTTCAAGCTCTTAATGTAATTTACTAAAATCGGGGTAGCAAAAATGTGGTCAACAAGGATATTAAAGAAACCTTGGATTTGACCGGTGTGCAAGTCCATAGCAAGGACTCTGTCTGCACCTGCTGTTGTCAATAAATCAGCTACTAATTTAGCTGTGATAGCCTCACGACCGGAGGTTTTTCTATCTTGTCTAGCATAACCATAGTATGGAATAACTGCTGTAATTGTTTTTGCGCTGGCACGTTTAAACGCGTCAATAATAATCAGTAATTCCATTAAATTTTCGTTTACAGGGTTGCAAAGCGGTTGTAAAATAAAGACATCATCACCACGAACACTTTCTTTAACCTGAACATAGATTTCGCCGTCAGCAAAATTTTTAACAAGCATAGGACCGATTGTGGTACCCAAATAATCTGCGATTTCTTGAGCCAATTGCGGATTTGAACGACCTGCGAACAATTTAATATCGTGTGTCGGATTAATTGAGCGTTCTAACTGTTTTAATGTCTCTTGTAAAACCATTTTCTTTATAACCCTTTCATATTTTCAGCCTTATTAATTATAATGCTGATTTACAATATCTACAAGTGAATTTTAAGTTTTATAAAGCCTCTAAAACAAAATTTTTGCTTTAATGTTAAAAATCCGTAACAATTAGACAATTTTAGCGGAAATAAAAACTTTATATAAATAAGGTTAGGAAAATAGGTTAGTTATATTTATGTACAATGTGTATCCATACATGTACCCGAACTTACGTTCGTCACGTCGTGGTGAACAAGAGGGCGTCGGGGCACAGATGCCGTTTAAGCGCGGCGATTTAGAAGGTTATGTTGCGGCAAAGGATTTCGCGAGTAAGCCTTATGCGGCTTGTACGCGAGCTAATGCTATGGCAAAAATTCATTCGGGGAATGTCCTGCGGGCGGATATGACACCAAAGGAATATATAAATCTTTTGATACGGCAAGGACAGGTTCCGGATAAACATTTTAAATATCATCAAACTGACACCGGATATGAAATTTCGGAGATAAATTCTTATAAGGAGGTCACTAAAAAAGTTATCTTCAACAAGCCGGAATACGACTGTGAAACGCCGGTCGTGTGCAGGTATTATACGCCGGATACAGGAAGACAGTTTAAGGAGGTTAGGTACCGTGCAGACGGCGAAGTAGAAACAAAAGTTGACTATGAAGACTTTTTTGATGAAACGGACACAATAGAGCAAATGGAAAAACTGGAAGAGCTCAAGAAAGGTGGACCGCAGACCGTACCGATAGAGTCGGGCGGGAACCCGTTTATGCAGGAGCCGCCGGATTTACCAAGTATCCCCGGTAAATTTATAGATACCTCACACCAACCAATTCGTCCGGCATAAATTGCTGTTCAACGTCAGGAGCTGCGTGTGTATAAACATAACCAATTCCAAAGCCGTATTTTGAGGCGTCTTTGTAATGGGCATCGCGCAAATGCATTGGCGGCGGAAAATCTTTACCGGCATCAATATCAGCAAGAGCTGCATCAATTGCCATAATAGCTTTATTAGATTTTTTCGCCTGTGCAACATAAATTACAGCCTCTGCAAGCGGGATTCTTCCCTCCGGAAGTCCTAAAAGTTCTACCGCACGGTACGCATTAACCGCAATGTTCAATGCATTCGGGTCCGCAAGTCCTACATCTTCCGCAGCGCAAACAATCAAACGCCTTGCAATAAATCTCGGGTCTTCACCTGCAGCTATCATTTTTGCAAGGTAATAAATCGCTGCGTTAGGGTCACTTCCGCGCAAACTTTTTTGAAACGCAGAGGCACAATCATAATGTTCCTGTTGTGAATAGCGCGTGTTACGTTTTTGGCAAATCTCTTCAATTATCGCAACAGTCAAGTTTCTTTTATTGTCTTTCAAATCACTCGCGAAATAAGCGTTTTCAACAATATTTAACGCATAACGTGCATCACCGCGTGCCAAATTGATGATAAAATCTAAAACTCCGGTTTCGCAGTCCATAGGCATATAATTTTTCGCCAAATACTCAAACCCACGCATAATAATGCGTTTCATTGACGCGTCGTCAATTGTGTTGAGTCTTATCACCTGCAGGCGGGATAAAAGCGCCGGAACGACCTGAAACGACGGGTTTTCCGTTGTTGAACCTATAAGGAAAATCGTTCCGTTTTCGAGGTGCGGCAAAAGTGCATCCTGCTGGGTCTTTGAATAACGGTGAATTTCATCTATAAACAGAATAGTTTTAACCCCGGAACGCAACGACATTTTTGCTCTGTCAACCGCCTCTTTGATATCTTTAATGCCTGACGTTACCGCAGAAAGTTCAATAAAATCCGCGTTTGTCTTAGTCGCAATAAGTCTTGCAAGCGTAGTTTTACCGCAGCCCGGCGTTCCCCAGAAAATCAAGGAAAAAAGACGTTTCGTCTGCAGAAGATTAAGCAGCGGACTTTTTTCGCTGATAATATTGCTTTGCCCCATAAAATCTTCCAAAGTTTTAGGGCGCAGCGCCTCTGCAAGCGGAATTTGTTTATTTTGATTTTCCAGTTCCGTAAATAAATTGTTCATAGTATAATTGTAGCATTAAAAGGAAAGAATGTCGAATGAAAAAATGGGTTATACTGGTTATATTAGTTGTTTTTGTGTTAATTGCCGGATGTTTTACGAAACAGAAACCGCAGAATGAACTCGTTTTTTGGACATTGCAAATGCGTGATTTTTCAGGCTATATGGAAAACGTTATTGCGAATTTTGAAAAAGACAACCCGGGCGTCAAAATCAAATGGGTAGATATCCCGTTTTCAGAGGGTGAAAAGCGCACACTTGCAGCGATTTTAAGCGATGCACCTCCGGATTTGGTTAATCTTAACCCTGATTTTTCTGCGCTGCTTGCAAAAAAAGGAACACTCGCCGAAATAAGCGATGAGGATTTAAAACAATTTCCGAGTGAAATCGTTGACAATATGAAATTCAACGGTAAAAACTATTTTATTCCGTGGTACGCAACGTCAGCACTAACGTTTTACAACAAAAAGCTCCTGCCTAACCCGCCTAAAACTTACAACGAAATTTTTGCGCGCTGCCACGCAGGGGTTACAAAACCAATAATGATGTTCAATTTTGCAGAAAACGACTCAATGTTAAGACTTTTGAACAAGTATGGTATAAATTCACCTGATAATATAAATTCACAAATGGCAATAGATTTATACCAAACCCTTCAGGAAACCTACACTTCAGGCTGTTTTCCAAAAGAAAGTCTGACTCAAACGCACCGTGAATCCTTAGAAAAATATATGGCAGGTGAAGTTTTGCTTTTTGAGGGCGGTTCAAACTTCTTGAATATGATAAAAGAAAACGCGCCTCAAACTTTTGCACACACGGGACTTGCGCCGCAGCTAACCGGCGAGACAGGGAAATACAATTTTTCCATGATGAATTTTATTATCCCGATAAAATCACAAAAACAGGACGCCGCGTTGAAATTTGCGCTTTACCTGACAAATACCGATAACCAGCTTGAGTTGGCAAAATTAACAAATATTCTTGCAACGAACGAGCAAGCACTATCAGACGAATTTTATACCAAAGCTCCGGCTAATGACCCGTTTGCACAGGCAAGAGTTTTAAGTGCAAGACAGTTAAAAAATATTCAGCCACAACCGTTCTACAGCAACAGAAAAGAAATTATTACGCTTGTCAACAATGCCACACAAAAAATTCTCCTAAAAGGAGCCAGCATTGAAAGTATCCTCGACAAACTTAAATCCGATTGGCAGCAAGGCGGATAGCCTCAATCATAGACCCCGGATTTGCAATTCCTTTACCGGCAATATCAAACGCGGTTCCGTGGCTCGGGGAGGTTCTTAAAATATCCAGCCCGATAGTCACATTCACGGCTTTTTCACCGGCAAGCAGCTTCATCGGGATTAACCCCTGATCATGATACATAGCAATATAACAGTCATAAGGCAGGTTTTCTCCGGTTTTCAGAGCCCTTGCAGCGCCCAAAAACAACGTATCACTCGGCTGCGGCAATGTTATATCTACGCCAAGGGAACGAAGTTTCTCAACCGCCGGAATAATTATCTCATTTTCCTCGCGTCCCAAAACCCCGTGCTCACCTGCATGAGGGTTAAGACCGCATAAGGCAAGTTTTGGTGACGGAATTTCTAACGCCTCAACAAGTCGTCCGACTTTATCAACAATTAATTCCTGGGAAATTTCAATATCTTTCAGCGGACAATGCCGGGTTAAAAGCAGCACACGAAACCCACCTGCCGCAAAAAGCATTTCAGCTTTCTGCCCGTCGTGTGCCAGAAAATGTTCCAAAACCTCCGTCTGACCGTTAAAATAATGCCCCGCGAGGTGCATTGCCTCCTTTGCAACAGGAGCGGTTACAATGGCTTTCGGACGCAACTCACAAGCCCTTTTCAAACATTGAAACGAAAATTCTCCGCTTTCTTTCGTAATTTTTCCGGGCAAAATTTCGCCCTCAAACGGAACCTCTACCATCTCGCAATCAATATCTAAAATTTTACGGTTAGAAACGAGTACAATATCTTTACAATCTAAAGTTTTTAATGCTTTTTCTGTAATTTCTGCACCGATACCGTTAACGTCGCCTGTCGTAACAACAATTTTATTTTTCAAAATATTTTAAAACCTCAACCATAGTTTGAGCGTTGCCCAAATTACCTGATTTTGTCACAACCCATTGCCCGTTATAATCAAGGCAGAGCGGAATAGGACCCGTAACCTTATCTATCAATTGAAGACGCGTTGCACCCATACATTCACAGGATTTATATGCCGTCTCACCGCCAATAAATATGAAAATTGTTTCAATTCTGGCTTTTATCATACACGCAAGTTTTGAAAGATAATCGGTAATAAGTGTTGGGAAACTTATGTTTTCATCGTTTTCATCATTAGGTTCGCCATCGTTATTAGGAATATCTTCCAAACCTGTTGTGTGAACCAACACATTCTTACCTTGTGAGAGATTACATACAATATCCATTACCATAGTTTCATTGATATCAGATGTTATATCTTCAAATTTCAGACTGTATTCCGCAAAATTATTAAAATATTCAGAGGCTTTCAATTCTGCAATTTGAGCCGCGCAAAGCTGCGTTGCACTCCCAGAAATAATACATTTTGGCAGCGGAGGAATAATCTTTTGTTGAATAACTTCGTTTTCACCGCTCATACCAAACCACAATTTTGCAAGAGCTTTCGCAAAAGCCGCCGTTCCTGTAGGAAGTATTTGCTTATCAATTTTTTTGATAGCAAGCGAAATCTGTTCTACATCGGTATTAGAAACCGCGTCCATTATAATAAGTTTCTTGCCCTCGTTGATTAATTCATTCATTCTGACAAGAATAGGACCGGCACCTTTCATAATAGTTTTGAGTTCGACATGCCCAATCAAATGTCGGTATTCTTCCTGCAACTGGCATGCAAGAAGTGTCGGAAGATGTGATTCGCAAATCGGAGCCTTAGGGTCGTGCGAAATCTCTGTACGCTCAATCGGCATGCTTCTAAGCAGGTGATAACCGCCAACCGTAATTCTTTGTTCATCAGGGAAAGCCGGTACAACAACCGCAGCATCCCACTCAAGTTCGTTAAGAACTGTCAAAGTTTCCACCGCAATGTTTCCGCGGATAGTTGAGTCAATTTTTTTGAAAAAATAATCCGGACTAAGTTTATCAATAAGCATTCTTGTTACGGATTTAACCTTTTCAAAAGCTACTTCAGGTAAAACATTACGTGTTTCAGTAGAAACAGCCCAAGTTTGAGTAGCAGAACAATTTTCTATTTCCGCGCTATCTGACAACAAAATCTGCGTATTTGCGCCCTGCAAATAAAATTGCAAAGCCGAATCATTTGCCCCGGTTAAATCATCGGCAATGATTGCAACAACATTTGATGACATTATCATAATGCTTCAGCTTCTCTTTTCCCGCCTGCAAAACGAATATTGTTTGCATTAATTAAAAATCTTTCACGTTCTTCACCGGTAGCTTTATCAGTCCAGCGGCTGCTTTGAATAGAACCGTCAACGATAACCATAGAACCTTTTTTAATATATTCGCCGGCGAATTCAGCTAATTTATCCCAAACATCAACGTTATACCAATCAGCAATTTCTGATTTAGTTTTGGCATCCCAACGGTTAACAGCAACAGAGAAAGTTGCTCTGGATTTACCGGATTCAAAATATTTAATTTCTGCATCCTGTCCGACTCTGCCAACAATTATAACACTATTCATGATAATTCACCTCTTTCTAAATCCATAATACTATAAATAAGGTTAAATGAGCAATGAATACGTAATATTCTTTACAAAAAAAAGGAGCCATAGGCTCCTTTTTACACTTCTACGTACTCTTCCAAACGTTTTCTTCTGTTCGGGTGACGCAATTTTCTTAATGCTTTTGCTTCAATCTGTCTGATACGCTCACGGGTTACACCAAACAGCTGACCAACTTCTTCCAAAGTTCTTTGGCGTCCGTCGTCCATACCAAAACGTAATCTTAAAACATCACGTTCACGCGGTGAAAGCTGTTTCATAACCTCTTGAAGATCCTCTTTCAAGAGTTCAGATGCAACAGTCTTAATCGGAGCATCAGCCTCTTTATCCTCAATAAAATCACCTAATCTTGAATCTTCTTCTTTACCGATTGGTGTTTCAAGAGAAAGCGGTTCTTGAGCGATTTTGATAATTTCGCGAAGTTTAGGGATAGACACATTCATTTCAAATGCCAATTCTTCTTCGGTTGGTTTTCTTGATAAGTCTTGAGCCAAACGGCGTGTAACTTTTTTCAATTTGTTAATAGTTTCAACCATGTGAACAGGGATACGAATTGTACGAGCCTGATCTGCAATAGCACGGGTAATGGCTTGTCTAATCCACCAGGTTGCATAAGTTGAGAATTTGAATCCGCGTTCGTGGTCAAATTTTTCAGCAGCTCTGATAAGACCAAGGTTACCTTCTTGAATCAAGTCTAAGAAAAGCATGCCTCTGCCAACGTATTTTTTAGCGATGCTGACAACTAAACGAAGGTTCGCTTGAACCAACTTTCTTTTAGCCATAGCACCAGGGGTGCCTCCTTCCAAGATTACACGGGCAAGTTCAATCTCCTCGCTTGCGGACAACAATTTAATACGTCCGATTTCGCGCAAGTATAATCTTACAGGGTCGTCTATTGCTATACTTTTTGGTAATTCTAAATCAATATCTTCTTCTTGAGGTTCTTCGTTAATCATATAGATATCATCTAAAGAAGTTTTATTTTCGATCTTATGGGTAATAATATCTTCAATATTGTCGGTGCTTATGTCAACGTTCATATAGTTAACGCGATCATTGCCCGCCATCATTGCTTCTTCATCATCAATATTGTTTAAATCCAAATTTTCATCGTCCATAATGTTTACGATAGATGAAGAGCCTTGTCTTTTTTTACTCATGCATATTCTCCATAATTAATTATTAGTTTACTAACCTAAGGGCTTTTATTTTATTTGATCTCTAAGTTGCATTTGAATCATAAGTGCTTTCACATCATCATCATTTGCGTTTATATAAGATTCTCTGATTTGCTTTCTTTTTTCATCTGCCTGACACTTGTTAATAGTAGCGATATTTTCCTCTATCAGGGCATCGAAATCTTCCACATCTAAACCCGAAAATGTTTCCGAAATACCTATCATCTCTGTTATCAGTTTATGTATTTCAGGGTTATCAATAAAAGAAGTATATAATTCTTCTATTAATTCCTTTACATTATTTACGGTACAAATCAATTTGTCAATTGTAGATTTTACAATTTTTAACGTTTCGTCCGAAAACAACGTATCAGGGACTTTTTCGTTAACTTGTTTGAAGTTTAGCGGGTTGTCGGTTACCAAAAAAACGCTCAATAAATTTTTTTGCGCTTTTTGAGATGGCGAAATATTTTTTGTTACAATTCTTGATACATCCGGCTGTTCTCCACGAGCGGTTCGGGATTTCTTGCGAACCTCTGTTAATAAGGCTTTTTCGTCTATTTCCAACACGCCAGCAACCGTTTTTACATATTCGCCCTGAACAATTTGGTTGCTTATTTCTTGCAACAATGGAATAACTTTTTTAACAAGTTCTGCTTTTTCAAACGGAGTTTTTATGTCTTTTCTCTCTTTTAGGACACAATCTATTTGGAAATCCAGTAAAAGAGGAGCATGCTTAATATACTCTCTGTAAGATTCAGCACCGACGGAACGAATAAATTCGTCCGGGTCCTTGCCTTCAGGCGGCGCAATTACACGAATTTCACAAGAATACTTATCATCTGAAAGCGCAAGATAGTTTTCATCAAACTGTTTAATACTTCCAAGCCCTGTGAACGCCTCTTTTATAAGTTCAGCGTTACGATTTGTGGCTTTCTGCCCCGCTGAATCCGTATCAAATGAAAGATAAATTCTTCTTGCCGGAGTATAACGTGATAAAAGTTTAATGTGTTCTGCTGTAAGCGAAGTTCCGCAAGACGCAACACAGTTTTTAACCCCGTGAGCCTGCGCTGATATTACATCAAAGTAACCCTCCATTAAAATTACAGAGTTTTCTTCTTTAATTGCTTCTTTGGCATGGTAAAGCCCATACAAAAGTTTACTTTTGTTATAAATTAAAGAGTCTGAAGAATTCAAATACTTCGGTGACTGTTCAGGCATGATTGCACGGGCGCCAAACGCAACAAAATCGCCATGTTCATTCCGAATAGGAATAATAATTCTGTTTCTGAAACGGTCGATATAACCCGTTTCTCTACTTTCCATAATAAGCCCGGCTTTTTCAAGGACTTCATCACTGAACTTGGCTCTCAAAATATCGTAAAGCCCGGTATATTTTGACGCAGCTAGACCGATATTATATTCTTGAATAATATCCTTTGTAATCCCTCTATCCGTAAGGTATTTCATTGCACGCAAGGTTTCATCACTCTTGTCCTGCAAAAGATAAGTAGTATAATAATCCGCTGCTTTTGCACACGCCTTTATCATTTGTTCTTTTAACTCACGCATGCCGGCAGAAGTTCCACCGCCAGTAGCAGGAAGTTCATATCCGAACTTTTCAGCCAAATCCCTTATAACTTCCATAAAAGATTTGCCCTCAATTTTCATCAGAAAAGAAAGCGCATCACCGCCCTCCCCGCAGCTAAAACATTTGTATATACCCAAACTCGGATTAACTGAAAAAGAAGGTGTTTTCTCTTTATGGAAAGGACACAACCCCCAGTAATGAGAACCGGATTTTTTTAAGATAACACGCTCCGAAACAACTTCCAGAATATCTAATCTATCTTTAATTTTTGCTATTACTTCACCAAGTGCATCTGCCATAACAACAATATATTACTATGAATATGCTTTAATGGCAAATGTAACGAATTGTGAAGAAAGTATATACCCAAAAGGCAATTTTTGCAAAACGATATACTTTATATATACACAGAGAGTATAACAGAGGTATAGAGAGATGGTTAAATTTGTCGGCGGCTTTTCACCAAGCACAAACGCATATAAATCCTATAAAAACCATACGATTGCCCGAGAAGGACAATGGAGAATGCCTCGTGCTTACGGAAGTGTAAAAAAAGAAGTTAAGATTAATATAAGAGAATACAATTATGGCGGGAATTACGGTAATTACGGCGGATTTCAATTACCGGCGTGGCTGCAATGGGCACAATTTGGTTTAGGTTGGATTAACCAATTAATTCCACAAAGACAAGAGGCACCAGCCACTGTTCAGCCGCAAGATAATAATCCATTTGCAAAAGAACTTGAAGATCTCAAAAAAGAAATAGAAGAATTAAAAGCTGAAAACAAAGAACTTAAAAACAAACCGGCTGTAACTGAACCTGAAACTGAACCGGAAACAAAAGTTGATGATAATTTTAATGTCGACGTAACTGCTAACGAAGAATTTGAAGAAAAAGAACTTCCACCAGAAACGGACTTCAAAAAAACAGTTAACTTCAAAGTTTCAAAAGGTGATATTTGGAGCAAAATTGTCGACGGTTACAAAGGACCTAACGGTGAAGTACCTAATGCCGCTGAAAAGAAAGAAATCATACGTCAGTTACGCAACATACATTTTGGTGGCGACCAAACTAAATTCTTTGCTGGCGGTGAACAAAACATCACAGAAAACCTTAACATTAATGGTAAAGTATTTAGCTTTAATCCGGAAAACTACTACGCCTCTAAGCAAAAAACAAATGACTTTGATAACAGGATAGGAAGCGTAAAAACAGGAAGCGTAGCGGCAAGTACTACCGGTGGTGGTAAACAAAGAGTAAGTACCGGCTGGAAAGGCGTTGCAAAAGCTAGTTGGACTGATAAAGAGGGCAAACCTCACACTGTTACTTCAGACGCTATAAGCGGTCAAAAGGATGAAAAATCAGCTAAATCCGCTGCACTTAATAATGTAAGAAATAAAGTTCCAGAAGAATATAGAGGGAATGCTAAATTTCAAGCTGGAGCAAAAGAACAATAAAAATTTTTAATAAAACTCTCTCTCTAATAACAATTTTTGAGGCCGCTTACGCGACCTCTTTTTATTATCTGAATATAGTCTGTTCTCTGTCCGGTCCTACGCTCACAATCGATACCGGAACGCCCAACAATTCTTCTAAGCGTTCAATATATTTCTTTGCATTCGGTGGAAGCGCTTCATATTGTCGTATTCCGGTCAAATCTTCACACCAGCCTTTATGGGTCTCATAAACCGGTTCCAAATACTTATGCATAAAGACATCTGTCGGATAATTTTCATAAATTTTACCGTCACGTGTGTCACGATAAGCTGTACAAACTTGGATTTCTTCAAATGTGTCAAAAACATCAATTTTGGTAAGTGCAACTGAAGTCAAGCCGCCAACAAGAACCGCATAGCGCATTGTTACGGCGTCAAACCAGCCGCAACGGCGAGGACGTCCCGTTGTAACCCCAAATTCATGACCTATTGTTTGAATTTTATGTCCTATTTCGTTTGCCAGTTCGGACACAAACGGACCTTCACCAACACGGGTTACATAAGCCTTTGCAACACCAATAACTTCATCAATCATTTTCGGTCCGTAACCGCTTCCAACAGCAGCTCCACCGCCGATAGGATTTGAACTTGTAACATAAGGATATGTTCCGTAGTCAACGTCAAGCATTACGCCTTGTGCGCCCTCAAAAAGCACGGTTTTACCGGCTTTTTTCGCCTCTTCAAGCCCTTTTTGCCAATCAAACCAAACATAAGGCTTAAAGATTTCAGCATATTTTTCGCAAAGCGCCAGAAGACAATCTTTTGTATATGGTTCAAGGCCGTAAACTTCTTTTAACTGTTTATTTTTCAGCGGTAAAATCAAATCAATTTTTTCGCTTAAAGTTTCTGTATTGTATAAGTCTTGAATTTTGAATGCAATTCTTGCGTACTTATCGGTGTAAGTCGGTCCTATACCTTTTTTTGTTGTACCGATTTTGCCGCCTTTCTGTGCGTGGTCTTCGCTGTAGCCGTCAACTTCTGTGTGATAAGGCATTGTAATCGTTGCAAGCGGGCTTACGCGAAGTCCTGACAAATCAACGCCCTGTGAAATTAATTCCGCGGTTTCCTGTTCAAAGTATTCCGGCAAAACAACTGTTCCGGCACCGATAAAACAAATTTTATTTTCATAGAGTGTTCCGGACGGAATCAAGTGAAATTTATAAGTTTGTCCGTTTGCGACAACGGTGTGACCTGCATTGCAACCACCCTGATATCTGATAATAAGGTCGGCTTTTTCTGCCAGTAAGTCTGTGATTTTGGCTTTACCCTCATCACCCCACTGCGCACCAACTACAACTGTGTTTTTCATAATTTACTTACCTCTTAATTCCAAATAATGCTCTACCAATTGCGGAACAATCGTATACAAATCTCCGACTATTCCTACATCCGCGACACCAAAAATCGGTGCGTCTTTATCTATATTAATTGCAATAACTTTCTTAGCACCCTCGATACCGATTGTGTGCTGGATAGCACCTGAAATTCCGCAGGCTATATAAATCTCCGGAGAAACAGTTTTACCGGTTTGACCGACCTGAATATCCGCCGGCGCAATTCCCATATCAACAGCCCCGCGGCTTGCAGCAATTGTTCCGCCAAGGACATCTGCAAGTTCTTTGAGCAATTCAAAACCTTCTTTATTTTTCACGCCTTTCCCGCCGGAAACAATTATTTTTGCGATATTGAGCGCATTTATAACTTCTTCTGTTGCCTGAACAAATTCCAAAATTTTGACTTTAGTATCGAAATTTTCAATACCGTGATTTTTGTATATAAACTCTGTATTTTTATAAACCGGCTCTTCAAGGAATTTGAAGACACCCGGGCGAACAGTTGCCATTTGTGGCAGATTTTTACAAAGGATTGTTGCCATAAGTTTGCCGCCAAATGTCGGACGAGTTGCGGCAAGAAGTCCTTTTTCGTTAATATCAAGCCCTGTACAATCGGCGGTAAGCCCTGTGCCTAATTGAGAAGAAATTCTAGGCGCCAAATCACGCCCTTGCGTAGTTGCACCGATTAGGAATATTGAAGGTTCAATTTCACGAGCCAAATCAATGGCTATTTTTGAATAAAGTTCGTTAGAATAATTTTCAAAATGTTCGTCTTCGTAAACAAAAACCTTATCAATTCCGCATGCCTGAAACCCTTCTTTAAAACGTTGAGCATCTCCCGGCTTGGCAATTAAAAGCGCCATAACCTCTTCGCCGTTAAGTTTTTGAGAAAGTTCCTGCGCTTTTGCCGCGAGCGAGAAAAATACAGGTGCGACATAGCCGGATTTTAAAAGTTCAGCGTAAATTAAAATTCCTCTAGCCATTTTCACCGCCAATCGCTGCTGCTAATTCTTCTATTGTATTAACGAAAATACAATTGCCGCGTTTTTCAGGACGAAAAGCCTTGCTGACATAAGTTGGAGAGCCTTTAATACCGATTTCATCAGGAGAAAGATTTAATTCTTCATGCCCGAATTGCTTTACGTTGAAGTTTTGAGCTTTTATAATCCCTGCAACGCGTGCTCTAGTTGGCTCACTATCAGATTGCAGCATACAAATCATCGCCGGAAGTTGGACTTCAACGATTTCGCGTCCGTTTTCAACCTCACGTTCAACAACGATACTGTTATCGCTGACTTCTTTAATCTCGCGAACAAAAGTTACCTGCGGCAAACCAAGGTTGCTTGCCATCGTTGGACCGGTTTGAGCGGTGTCTCCATCCACAGCGAACTGACCGCAAATTATCAAGTCAGTATCAGGTAATTTTTCTGAAATAGCTTTTGCAAGAGTTTTACCGGTTGCGTATGTGTCAGAACCTGCAAACTTTTTATCACAAAGTAAAATTGCATCGTTAGCGCCGAGAGCAATCGTTTTTTTAAGCATTGAATCCGCCTGCTGCGGTCCCATTGTCAAAGTCGTAATAAAAACATTCCTGCGTTTTTTCATAATAGACAACGCCGCCTCTAGCGCCCAAACATCGTAGGGATTTATAACACTTTCCACGCCCTCGCGCTGAATAGTGTTATTTTCCGTCCACTTGATGTCAGTAGTGTCAGGAACTTGTTTTATACAAACAACGATTTTCACGTATTAACTACCTTTTCTTTTGCTTAGCTGTTACGTCCAGAAGCGCATTATATGCTGTCATATAGACAGAACATTTTTTTACTGACGGTAAATACCAGGCACATCTGTCCTCGATACAAACCATATCAACGTTGGAGCCTACGCTCATCAACGGGCAAAACATAACTCTTTTTTTAGGATCTGCCATTTAATTTACTCCTATTTTACCGCCATTTTGAGTAAGTTACAATTCTCACTTCGTTTACGTTCCTGGTCTTTATAAATTTTAGTTCTGTTTATAACTTCGTCAAAATCAATCTTGTGGGCATCGAAATCCGGACCGTCAACACAAGCAAATTTAACTTCACCGCCAACAGTAACACGGCAAGCACCACACATACCTGTTCCGTCAACCATAATAGGGTTCATGCTTGCTTCTGTATAAATTCCTTTGCCGCGTGTCATTTCCGCAACAGCCCTCATCATAGGCATAGGACCAACCGCGATTGCGTAATCAACTTTTTCCTGTCCCATAATTCTTTCAAGAACGCCGGTTACAAAGCCTTTTTCGCCCATTGAACCGTCATCAGTAGTGATGAATAATTCAGTGCAGGCATCTTTCATTTTATCCGCCCAGAAAATTAAGTCCTTATTTCTTGCACCCATAATCATATAAACTTTATTGCCAGCTTCTTTGAATGCTTTTGCGATTAAGTAACAAGGAGCCGCACCGTAACCGCCTGCTAAACAAACAACCGTTCCGTAATTTTTAATGTGGGTAGGCTGCCCAAGAGGTCCGACGATATCCGCGATTTCTTCGCCAACGTTAAGCGCTGCAAGTTTCTTTGTTGAATAGCCGACTGCCATAAATACAAGGGTTAATTCGCCTTTTTCTTTATTAACATCAGCAATCGTCAAAGGCACACGTTCATCATTTTCACCTGCACGGAAAATAATAAACTGACCAGCTTTAGCGTTTCTTACAATATATGGTGCATCAATCGTAATTTCATACTGATTTGGACAAATTTCCTTTTTAGATAAAATTTTATATCCCATTTTTCTCTCCTTAACTTCTAAAAAGATTATACAATAAACATGCTATTTTTGCAAAACGCGTTTATAAACTTCATTTTTGTTTACAGCGTAAAGCTCTGACAAAATCGTAGCGATTTCTTTGGCTTTAAAGCCCTTTTTAAGTAGTGCGTCAATTTTACCGTCGAGCTCAATATCGCCTGTGTTTTCATCACGGAACACAAGCGCTGCTATTTCACCTTTGAGAATGTTTTCTTCAAAATATTTTATTACGTTTTCGACATCATCAACAACGATTTCCTCAAAGACTTTTGTAAGTTCGCGTCCAACTGCCACTTTTGCTTGAGGACGCACACCGCGCAAAATTTCAAGCGTTTTCAAGATACGGTTCGGAGATTCGTAAAAAGCTAAATCAGTATCCGCATATTTTTTGAATAAGTCTTCGATTTGTGATTGGGATTTTGGCAAAAACCCTGCGAAATAAAAATCCTCGCCGCTACGAGAAACTTGAGAAAGAAATGTTGCGAGTGCATTTGCACCGGCTAACGCTGTAATTGAAATCCCGTTTTTTCTTAATTCTTTAACTAAAACCGCACCGGGGTCGCAAAAAAGCGGGGTTCCGGCGTCTGATACCAGCGCAACACGCTTGCCGCTACTAATTTCACTTAAAATAAAATCTACACGTTCACGTTCATTAAATTTATGATACGAAACGCATTTTGTATGTATATCAAAATGATTAAGAAGTTTTTGCGTAACCCGGCTATCTTCACACGCTATTAAATCAACAGATTTAAGTACTTCCACAGCGCGAGAGGTCATATCACCAAGGTTTCCGATAGGTGTCGGAACAATATAAAAATCAAATTCTTTCATAAAATAATTATAAATAATAAAGGCGGGTTTTCAACCCGCCTGCGCATTAACGTTTAACGCAATGAACATACCAGTTTTCACTTTTCAAACGAGAATATTTCATTCCCAAAGACGGACCGAAAATCCAAGCGTGCGTGCTGTCATCAACTGTCGATGACCAACTTCCAGAATCTACATTCCAATTAAATAATGTCTTACTATAATACATTGATAAAAGTTCCTCAATATTTGGCAAACGGTATTCAGAATCTAAATTAGAACATTCCTTAGCGGCCTGCGCATGCGGGTATTGTGAACTCAAAAGACGAACAGGCTGCGGCATTACAACCGCGGTGTCGCTTGAATAAATTGCGGAAATAACACCAATATCTTTTCCGACAGTGTTCGGACCTTTTGAACCGTTTAAGTCAAATACAAAATGGGCACACATCTGCGGTTTCATATAAAGCCCGTTATGCCCTCCACCGTCAATACCATTCCAGAACATACCCGCTGACGTACAATTCGGATTGTAGAAGGTTAGAATAGATTCCCCGTTAACAGTTTCAAACGCAGCGGCATCGGTATCATTAATTACAAACCCTAATGTCCCGTTTGCCGGAGCTTCAGGGTTCAGATTTGAAATCTTTAACGGTAAATCTATTTGGCTTGCGCTAAGGGTATGAATTTTACTAGCAAAGCCGCAATCCCATACGTGTTCTTTGTCGCAGATATTATTAATTTTTAAGACTTTTGCCAAGGCATTTGTTACAAAAGTTTCAGCAGCATTTTCGGCTGTAGAACCATATCCATTTAGAGCAGGCATTAAAGCTATTGCCTGTGACATACGCGCATAAAGCGCTTTTCGCTGTGTGTTCCAGGTTCGCTCGTTAATGTTACCTGTGAGCGACGGCAGCGTTATCGCCGCAACTACGCCAATAATTGTTAACGATAACAGAATTTC
>MOYE01000003.1:37350-46220 GCA_001899335.1 Candidatus Gastranaerophilus phascolarcticola | reverse complement strand
CCTGCACATGTTAATACGTTTCTTCGTTTCATAATTCCATCCTTTCTTAATTTAGTTTAAACTATGTTTCACAGCATGTCAAGGCTCAATTATTGAGTAATGGTTCGAGTTTAATCTTTAACTCATCTAAAACTTTATTATAATCAACACTTACAGGGGTTGGTTTTGCCGTTTTCAATGTTTGCCTATAGACTTCTGCACCCTCAAAGTCCACATCCTGGCGAGCCGGTACTATCAAACCCGTCTTCGCAAACTTCTCTATAACCTCACGTGACGCAAGGTAATTCACAAACCTCATTGCCTCATCTTTATGCGCAGAAGACTTTGAAATTGCCCACCCGGACGCATCAAGCGGTACAATACTTCCCGCGCTGCCTGCAGGAAATTCGACAGTTCCCCATTCAAAATTTGCATCTTCTAAATATTTCGGCGTTAGCCAGCGCCCGGAAAGCTGCATCGCCAATTTTCCCTGCAAAAACATCTGCGCCATTGTTGCAGACGCGCTCTCCTCACGCCGCGGCGCAACATGATATTTTTTGCGCAAATCCGCATAAAAGCCCAATGCCCGTTGCGAATTTTCAGAGTCGATATCAAAGAAACTTCCACCCTCACTCATCACGTACGGAAGATAAAACAACGGTTCTTCCTCAAAACTAATTCCAAATACACCTGTTTTTTCTTTAATTTTTATGGCTTTAGCTAAAAAATCCCCTTGCGTCCACCCGTTTTTCGGCTCCGTCACACCGGCTTTTCTAAATAAATTTTTATTATAATAAACTACCAATAACGAAATATCACGCGGAACAGCGTAAATTTCATCATGCCAGCTTAAAGCCTCTAAAACTTTCTTATCATAAACTCCCTGCGTTGAAAGCGGCAAGAGTCTTCCTGCATTTGCATAAACTGGCAAGTATTGGTTATTCAGGAAAATAACGTCAGGTTCTGTATTTGAGGCAAAAAGAAGATGAATTTTTTGAAAATAATTTTGCGGAATATGTAAAAATTCAATTTTAATATCAGAATTTTTATCCTCAAAATCCTTGATAACATCTTTTATTATTTCAACTTCCGTCTTGGAGCCCCAGGACGCGAACTGAATTGTAACCCTTTCGTCTTTTCTTGTACAGCCTGACGCAAAGAACAGCAGGCACAGCGATATTATCAAAAACTTTTTCAATTTATTTTAATCCCTAAAGCTCGGCAAGCACGCCCATTTTAGAGCCGTCAACGTCAACAAGGGCTTTAAAACCGTCTGTTCTAACCATATAAAGATTATCTTTGTCGCGTCTTACCTGTAATGTCT
This sequence comes from Candidatus Gastranaerophilus phascolarcticola, assembly GCA_001899335.1. Classification (GTDB taxonomy): domain Bacteria; phylum Cyanobacteriota; class Vampirovibrionia; order Gastranaerophilales; family Gastranaerophilaceae; genus Gastranaerophilus; species Gastranaerophilus phascolarcticola. Next base: position 44,917 of record MOYE01000003.1, on the reverse strand, counting down.
TCTTCTCTTTATCATCAAACTTTTTCAAAACAGTAAATTTATCGTTAATTCTGCCCATCAACGCAAGTTTGTCGTCCATATCTACAAGATAGAAACCCCTGTTTTCATCAATTGCGCGGCTTTCTTTAATCTTCATTTTCTTTTTAGCAGGCGCTTGCGCTCTTTGAATAGGTGAAGTAGAATTTGCTCTGATTTCAGGAGCTGGAGCTGCACTTTCAATTGGTGGTTGAACCGGTGCAGAAACCGCCGGTTTTTCCTGTTCCATTTGAACAACGGTATCCATTAGCGCATTCATATTGCGGGTTAAACCCTCAAGAGGGTTTGTATCAAAAGACTTAAAGCGATGTTTTAACCCTGTATTTCTGCGGGTTTGAGTAAGTGTGCGTTCTTCTTCAAACGAAGTCAAACCAACGCCGCGTTTCATTGAATGTGCGATTACATCACCGGAGCTGTGTACATTTTGATAAGCTGATGCAAATGGATTAGGGGTATTTTTCATCAGCGGAACAATTTCAACTTCTTCCGGTTCCGGTTCAACATAATCCTCTACGATATCCAAATCTTCATCCGGTTCAGCCCCTATATGCGCATTTAATTCTTGTTGTTGTTCTTCGGCTTTTCCCTCTTTGAAAGAGGCATATTTTTCCTGCCAATTCAGATTTTGATTTTGAGCAAGCTCTGAAAAATCTTTCTTATTTGAAGGTATAGCGGTATTCATACGTTCAATAAACGAATTGTTAATATCTTCTGAATCAGTCAATGCGGATTTAACTTTGCTAATCAGGAATAATGCCAGTAACAGTCCGCCAAACAGGAACAGCGAAACTAACATTATCGGAGAAGAGATTATTTTGCCAAAATTCATACCTTTTTTAGGCGGCACAATTTCTTTTACCGTTTCTGCCTCATTGTTCAATGGCGGAAGCGCTACTTCCGGCTCCTCTTCGTTTACAAGAATATTATCCGCTACGGCATTTTTAATATTCTTTTCAACTGTGTCTATGTTTTTAACAGCTTCTTGTCTTATATTTTTAATATTTTCATTTTGAAGTTTTTTTGTATCGTTTTTGATAACCTTGGTATTAGCAGGAACGTGTGCGGCAATAGATTCAGCTTTTGGCGCCGGTGTAATCGTAACCGCAGGTTTTACAGGTTCTGCTTTTTGCGCAGAGATTAAATTTTTGTTATTAAGAATATCCTGAACGCTGTTCATTTTAGGCAAAGCCGGTGATTTCTGCGCAACATTTACGGTTTGAATATTTTTAGACGCTTGAATATCCTGATTAATAAGGTTCACTTTTGAAACAATGTCATTAACGCCAGAAAGTTCGCTGACAGATTGTGAAGTTCTACGGGTTTCGGCTTTAACAGAAACCGGTCTTTTTGTAGTAACCGTAACTTTCGTATAAGTAACAGCGCCCTCGTTAATTGTTTTTACATGAACATCGGAAACGAGTTCGGAAGCGGTTCTAAAATCAGGCTGTTTACCGGTTGCATCAGTTAGATTAGGCAAAAGTATTACATATTGGTTATTACCTTTATCTTTTACAATAGGCGCCTCTGAATTTTCACCCTTAGTGAAAAACGTAATATTTAAGCCGTTAGACGCGGTTTGCCTAACTGTTGTACTAAGGATTGAATTCCCGCTCTGCGCAAACGCCGCACCGGTAAAAAATAAAGACAAAAATACAACGGTATTGATAATATATTTTATAAACATGTTCAAAAATTCCCTAATTAGTTAATTATATAATAACTGAGAAAAAATAAAATTGCTAATATGTAAAAAAATGTTATATTTGTGCTAATATTAGAGAATGAAAAGCGGATTTGTAGCAATAGTAGGAAGACCAAATGTCGGGAAGTCGACTCTTTTGAACCAAATTTTGGGTCAAAAGATAGTAATTGCGACCGACAAAGCGCAGACGACCAGAAAAAGAATTAAGGGGATTTTAACAAAACCCGAAGGGCAGATAGTGTTCATAGACACTCCCGGGATTCATAAACCGCTCAATAAACTTGGCGAGTTTCTTATGGACGAGGCAAAATTTGCTATTCCTGATGCGGATTTGATTATTTTCCTTGTTGACGGGAGCGAACCTGCCGGCAAAGGAGATAAATGGATTGTCAACAACGTTCTTCAGACAGATATTCCAATCCTTATTGTAATGAACAAAGTCGACAAAACAAAAAAACTTGAAAAAATAGAAGAAAATCTTCTAACCTACAAAACCCTTTTTGAAAAGAATTACCCTGTAATCAGACTTTCCGCAAAAACAGGCAGAAATATTGACACCTTATTAAAAAACATCTATAAAAATCTTCCGGAGGGTGAACTTTTATATCCAGAAGAAGTCGTAACCGAAGAAACTATGCGCAGCATCACCGAAGAAATCATCAGAGAAAAAATTCTCTTGAACACCTCTGATGAAATTCCGCATTCAACAGCGGTAAAAGTTACCGAATACCATGAAGAAGAAAATATTGATAAGATTTATGCCGTAATCTATTGCGAGCAAAAAAGCCAAAAAGGGATTTTAATCGGCAAAGGCGGCGCATTGCTAAAAAAAATCGGCATGCAATCACGAATGGAATTAGAACAAATTGCGGATAAAAAAGTTTTTCTTTCACTTGAAGTCAAGGTTGAAAAAGACTGGCGCAAAAAAGATAATGCCCTGAAAAATTTCGGCTACCAGAATGAAAACGAATAATTACATTATTAAAACTATTTGTATTCTTAAACATTTGTGCTAATATATAATAAGAGAGTAGTGCAGGATTAAGGTATAACTTTTTGAAATTTTATAAATGGCTTAAAAACTTAATAATATTAAGCGCATTATCCACATGTTTGCCCTTGGCGTCTTATGGTGTAGAAGAGTTTTGGCATGATTCAATCCAGCCGACACGCAATTACCAGCTTGACACTAATCCTACATTCTCCGAAAGCACTAAAAACCTTATTCCGGAGTTAAACAATCCTAGCTCCAAGCCTAACTATACTTTACCGACACAAGCTAAGCCTTTAAACCCGTTGGACCAAGAGACATACGATTACACAACGGAAGATGCTACCGGCTCTCTGTATGCCGAACAACAGGAAAAACTCTCTAAAGAACAGGCTATTATCAAAGATATTCAAATTCAGGGTGCAAACAATGTATCCAACGAATTAATCAGACAACAAATGCAACTTCAGCACGGTTCTCCATACAGCCGTGATATGTTGATGCTGGATTTGAAAAACATTTACGACATGGGCTACTTCACCGATAATATGAAAGCTCTTCCGATAAGTAACAGCGACGGAACAGTTTCTATCCAAATCGTCGTTGAAGAAAATGCCCCTATAACGGATTTCACAATTGAGGGAAACACCGTTGTTTCAACCGAAGAAATCCTTGATGTCCTATTCCCGCTCAAAGGTCAGCCTCAAAATATCGGCATGCTTAACCAGGCGATTGCAGAAGTTCAAAAAATTTATATCGACAAAGGCTATATACTTTCCCGCGTGGATTCTGTAACGGACGATCCGGACGGAACAGTTAATATTTCTATAGTTGAGGGAAAAGTTAACAAAATATTTATTTCCGGAAACAAAAAGACAAAAGATTACATTATCGAACGTAATATTCTCACCGAACCTGGCATGATTTACAACGAAAACATGCTTAAAGAAGACTTAATCCGTCTGTACTCTACTCAAGCGTTCAAAGATGTAACCCGTGAAATCGAACCTACAGAAGAAGATCCTGACGCTTATGACATTACAATTAACGTTGAAGAGCAACGAAGTGCAAGCATTTCAGCCGGCGGTGGTGTTGATACCGTAACAGGTTTATTTGGTTCCTTAGGGATTTCTGATAACAACTTCCGCGGAAGAAACCAAAGATTATCACTTAACGGTTTAGCCGGTACCGGTATCATTCTTAACGACGCGTCAATTATGCGAAGAATGAACCTGCAAGCCGAATTGAGTTTCTTTGAACCTCACTTCCTTAACGCAGATACTTCACTGTTGAGCAAAATTTACTACAGAGACTTTGGTAGTTATCAAATTCCGCTCGCTATTGAAAGACGTTTAGGCGGTGAAATTACACTTGCTCACCGTATGAAATCAAACCGCCATGTAACCTCAACATTATCTTTAGGCATTGAAAATATTGACGTTTCAGAAGGCGACTTTAACAAAATGGCTGCGTTGTTTGCAAGAAATAATGTTCCAATCAGTGAACGTGCGAAACAGTTAGACGGCGGGTTATTTGTATCCTTAAGCCCTGGCTTGATGTACGACACTCGTGACAGCGAAACCGTTACAAGACGCGGTACTATGGCAAGTTTAAGATTTGACGAAGAATTTGGGGTACTTGATTTTGGTCAAACTCACGGTAAACTTTCCGGTATGATTAAACACTACGTACCTATCCGTAAAAAATCTTCATTATCATTTATGTTCAAGGGCGGCGGAAAAATTCACGGAGACAATATGCCTGAAGTTATGGCTTACCGTTTAGGCGGACCTTACTCTATCAGAGGTTTCAAAATGAGCGGCGTAGGTACGGGTGACGCATTCATTATGGGTTCTGCCGAATTTGCAACTCCAATTCCGTTCCTGGACAGAACCAAAATCAACTTCTTACATAACCTTAGATTTACAATGTTCGTAGATGCCGGTAAAGTTTTCGGCAGTACGGTTAGTAACGAAATTTACGACAGACCAATGTATGCAATCACCGCAGGTATCGGTTTGAAACTTTATGTTCCTGGTATGGGACCACTCTCAATCGACTACGGTATTCCGCTTACCAACCCTGGTGCTAACGGTAACCGCGGCGGTTACTTTACATTCGGTGTAGGGGACTTGATGTACTAAACTAATAACACATAGGAGGAAAATATGAAAAACTTCACAAAATTATCTTTATTAATGGCAGCAATGCTGTTCGGCGCACAAGCGTTTGCAGCTGGCGTGGGTTACATTGATTACGTAAAAATTCAGGAAAACTACCCTCTTGCGCAATCCGCTATCAAAGAGATTGATGCTAAAGCTCTTGAAATTCAACAATTCATGGTTGATAAAGAAAAACAATATAAAGCATTAGACACACCTTTGAAAAAACAAAATTTTGAAGAAACAACAGCTAAAGAACTCCAACTTAAAGAAGAAGCTCTTATGAAACTTAAAAACCAAAAAGAAGAACTTGTTTACTCAAGAATTAAAGAAGCAGCGAATAAAGTTCTTGTTGAACAACACCTTGATGCTATCGTAGATTTCAGAGTAATCTTCGTTGGCGGCGTTGATGTAAGCGATTTGGTAATCCAAAAGTTAAAGGCTGCAAAATAGTTTATGAGAACAGTTGACTTAATCCTAAAGAAAAAACAAGGCAAAGAATTAAGCAAAGAAGAAATTAACTTTTTTATTGATTCAATAATGGATAGAAGTATGCCTGATTACCAAATCAGCGCATTTCTTATGGCTGTATGCTTTCAGGGAATGACTGATTTAGAAACCTCATATCTTACAGAGGCGATGGTGAAATCCGGCAGCTTTGTAGACCAGTCAAAATTGCCAAAAGGCGTGCTTGATAAGCATTCAACAGGCGGCGTAGGGGATAAAATCACCCTAACGCTGACACCAATTCTTGCCGCATGCGGGATTCCGTGTTTGAAACTTTCCGGCAGAGCTTTAGGGCACACCGGCGGAACAATTGACAAACTTGAGTCAATTCCGGGATTCAATACGGATTGCCAAATTGACGATATGATTAGCCAGGTCAAACAAATTAACCTTGCAATCGGTGCTCAAACCAAAGGTCTAACACCTGCAGACGGGATTTTATACGCCCTGCGTGATGTAACCGGAACAGTTGATAACGTTTCATTAATTGCGTCCTCTGTAATTTCTAAAAAAATTGCATCAGGTGCTGAAAACATCGTACTTGACGTAAAATGCGGCAATGGCGCGTTTATGAAAGAACCGCAGGACGCGGCAAGACTTGCGCGGCTTATGGTCGAAATCGGAAAACATCTCGGCAGAAAAGTTATTGCGGTTATAACTTCAATGAACGAACCTTTAGGCAGAGCCGTCGGCAATTCACTTGAAGTTATTGAAGCCTGTGAATTTTTAAAAGGCAATTGCAAAGACGGAGAAGTTTACGAACTTACATTTGAACTTGCAATTCTAACACTTCTGCAATACGGAATTTGCGCTGACCGGGAAACCGCACATGCACATATTGAGGATTTAATCAATTCGGGTAAGGCACTTGATAAGTTCAAAGAACTTGTTAAAGCCCAAGGTGGAGACGCAGAAGCCCTCGTTGATTACTCAAAACTTCCGACGGCAAGCAAAACAGTTGAAGTTAAGGCGGAAAAAGACGGTTATGTCGAAAACATTGATGCATACAAAGTTGCGCTTGCGTGCAAACTTTTGGGTGCCGGTCGAGAAAAGAAAACCGATGCAATCGACTTGAGTGTTGGCGTTTACCTGAACAAAAAGTCAGGAGAAAGGGTAAATAAAGGCGAGGTGCTATATACGATTTACTCAAATAACGACGCAAAGACACAGCAATGCAAGGAGCTATGCGATGAGGCGTACGAAATCGCAACCGGACAACCGACTAAAAAGCCTTTAATTTACGAAATAGTACAATAAAAGGAGCCATACGGCTCCTTTTTAACGTTTAACACAATGAACTTTACCAGTATGAGTTGATTTATTTCTCAAAACCTGCTTACCTGTCATAAATCCTTGCGCCCACGCTTTAGTTGAAGACCCCAGCGTTGCAGACCAGTAATCAGTACTTGCATTTACAATCTCGCCGTTGATTAATTTCTGGTTAACAAACAGTGATACAAGTTCATCACGATTTGGAATCCTAAACTCTGCATCCTGATTTTTACAAATACCGACAGCTTCTTCCTGCGTAACGCTATCTGATGCCTTTTGAACTGGAACATTTGGTGCAACAACAGAACTATCTGTCGGATACAAAATCGTCATGAATCCAATATCTTTGCCCACTGTATTCGGTCCTTTAGAACCATTCAAGTCAAAAATCATATTCGCACAAACCTTAGCCTGCGTATAATATTCTCCTGTTTCGCCCATTGCCGAAACACAATTAGGGTTATAGAAAACAAGTATAGATTCACCGTTCGCAGTCTCAAACGCGGCGACATTAGTATCTTTTTGGCTATATGTTTCAATCGCAATCATTCTATTGTTTAACTCTGACATTTTATGCGGAATTGTCATAGAGGTTCCGTTTAAGGCATTTATACCTGACGAAATTCCACAGTCCGGAACATGTTCGCTGTCACAAATATTGTTAATTTTAAGAACTTTTGACAAGCCGGCAGTAACAAAAGTTTCAGCGGCAGTATCGGTGGTATCATCAAGTGTTCCGTAACCGTTCAACGCCGGCATTAATGCTATTGCTTGCGACATACGCGCATAAAGGGCTTTTCGCTGCGTGTTCCAGGTTCGCTCGTTAATGTTACCTGTGAGCGACGGCAGCGTTATCGCCGCAACTACGCCAATAATTGTTAACGATAACAGAATTTC
>MOYE01000003.1:0-37334 GCA_001899335.1 Candidatus Gastranaerophilus phascolarcticola | reverse complement strand
CCTGCACATGTTAATACGTTTCTTCGTTTCATAATTCCATCCTTTCTTAATTTAGTTTAAACCATGTTTTAACTTTTGACAAGTCTACGCAACAAAACTTTTTGTTCTTTCGTCAATCGGAAAGATTCACAACTCTTTTGAATACTCTTCTTCAAAATCACCGGCGGCAGCGAGCAAGAGCTTAATTTTTTATATGTTTTATCAAAAAATTTCGCCGCACAAACCGAAATCGCCCACGCAATACCCATTTGCGCATAATAATCCTCACTATCAAGCGCAAATAATATATCTAAAACTTTATCAATCCACTCCTCGGTTACGAAAAAGTCCAAAAGCATTACCACACCAAAACGCAATTCAAATTCATCCTGCGAGGCAAGATATGGTTTTAAAAAATCCCAAACCACCTCACGATTTTTCTGTGTAAATTTTAAGCTGCAGCAAAAACAGTCACAAAGTGACCAGTTGGTAATTTTCGGAACATAATCTTTTACAAGCGCTAAATGTTCTTCAACAGGAAGTTTAACAGAGCCAATGACCATACCTTGGAGCAAAAGCTCTTCCATATATTCACAATCATTGCGAGCAACAAATTCCTGCCAGTTACCTTTTGCCAGCTCTTTAGCTTTTTGACGAAGTTTAGGGAGCCTAACACCGAGCATTGCCCCGCAATTTGGAATTAATGATGATGCAAATTCCTTTACACGCGTATCTGCCTCTTGCAAAAGCCATGTTCGAATTTCCTTCATTTACCCTCTTTTCCGTAATAAAACTACAGCCTGCGCCTCAATTGCAAGTTCATTTCCGACCGCATCCAGCTCTTCTTTTGTCTTTGCCTTAATGGATAAATCGTCTTCCGCTACTGAAAGAGCTTTGCATAATATTGTTTTCATTTTCGGGATGTACGGCATCATTTTAGGGCGCTGCGCAACAATATTTGAATCAATATTGACGATTTCATAACCTTTTTCACACACAAGAGCATAAACCTTTTTCAAAAGAATAACGCTATCCGCATTTTTATATTTTTTGTCAGTATCAGGGAAAAGCGTTCCGATATCGCGAAGCGCTAACGCCCCCAAAAGTGCATCAATTATGGCGTGAACAAGGACATCAGCGTCGGAATGACCTAACAGCCCCATTTCGTGCGTAATTTTAACGCCGCCGATAATTAAATCACGTCCCAGAACAAGTTTATGAATATCATACCCGGTACCAACTCTATACATACAACCCCCTAAAATAAATAATGTCGTGTCACTGTCTATCGAATTTTTAGAACAAAATAGCGAATTAACGACTTCTCTTATCAAACCGGTAACACCCGAAAGTTATGCCTTAGTGCTGCTATATTTCTATCCTGACACGGTTCGGCAGCTTTCGCCGCTATCGTTTTAATCGTCAACAAAACCGTTAACCGATATCCTGCCCCGCGAACCCTCACAACAGGCTCTGCACCCCGCATTGGCTTCGGGTCGAGAGATTGCAATTCCCCGTGGAACACGACTCTTAAAGGCTAACATAAATATTTGCTTTTTTCAAGTTGATACGTTAAAATAGGGTTATGCTAAATACCGTTATTGAAAAGTTTTCTAAAATCAAAGAAGTTAAAGCTATTGTTGTTGGCGGTTCAGACGCAGCCAAGACGAATGATGTACTTTCTGATTACGATATTTATATTTTTTCTGATGTTGAAGTTCCGCTAAACTTACGAGAAGAAATTGCAAAAGAGTTTTCTGACAACTACGAAATCCACAATACATTTTACGGTGACGGAGACGAGTGGTACAGCCGCGAAACGGGAAAAGTCTTTGACCTTATGTACTGGAACCGTAAATGGCTTGAGGATATTGTCGAGAACATTTGGGTTCGTCACGATGCCTGGGGCGGTTATACAACGGCGTTTCTTTATACAGTAAAAAACGCACAAATTAAATACGACCCTGACGGCTGGTTTCAGGCTTTGCAGGAAAAATTAAACACGCCATATCCTCAAGAGCTTGCAAATAACATTGTTTTGAAAAACCGTTTAATGATAAAGGATAAAATTTCCGCATCGTTCAGAGAGCAGATTGAAAAAGCCGTAAAACGCAACGATTACGTAAGCATTAATCACCGGACGGCAGCGTTTCTCGCAGGATATTTTGACATAATTTTTGCGGTAAACAAAATTTTACACCCTGGGGAGAAACGGCTTGTAAATTTTGCACTGAAAAATTGCACGCTTTTACCGCGTGATTTTGAGAAAAACGTCAATGATTTATGCTGCTGTGAAAACAAGCCGCTTGCAGAAATTTGTCAAAATCTTGATGAATTTTTACGCGCAAATGGTTATTAGTTTTTAACGCCTGCAGGATTTTTGTAGCCAATCAGGATAATAGGTAAATTATGTTCTTTAGCAAATTTTAAGAATGCTTGCGGACAGTCTTCAATTTTTGAGACACGTGCAATAAGTCCGCTTACTCTTGGCGTCATTGAAACTAATTCACTATGTTGTGAGCCTTGGAAAAGTTCATCACGGGAAGATTCCAAAGCCTCACGTAAATCTTTTGCTTTAATTCTGAATTCGCCGTCATCAGGCACCGTACCGCCGGTTTTTGAGGCATATTCTACGCCAATTGTTCCGTCTTTTCTTATAACATAAGTTTTAGACGCAACGCACAGTTCAAATATTTCGGCTTTGCGTTGTGGTGTTGTTTTAGGTGAAACATATTCAGCATAAAGTTCTTTAGTAAAGCCAGTTCTGCCGGTGATTGCGTCCGGAGAGGCTTTTTCATTTACGTACCCGCTATAAATTTGTGTTCCATACTTTTTAGCGTAAAGGAATTTAGCAAGAGTTCCGTAAGTTTCATCATCCATTTCTATGCCTTTACGTTTAAGAGCCTTATCGAACTCGGATTTAACCCAGGAACGATCATTATCATAGCTGCTAAACAGACGGTCTGTAAAGGTTTCAAGAGATTTACTTGTACCGGAACCGACGTTACCAGGGTTGGCAGTTGATATATTTGACTGATCAACGTCTAATATAAAACCGAATTTTCTATGACCATAGGTTCTGTTGTTATTAAAGCTAATGAGTGAAGTTGACTGAACTGAATGGTGGGTAGGTGTTGCAGAAAGAATATTAAACGTATTCATCGGTGAAGAAGATTCTCCGTCAATGCTTTCAATCTCGTTAGGCGTCATGTGAACGGTAAAGCGAGCGTTATCTTTTGTTGTACCCGGTGCAAATCCGTATTGAGCCAAATCTGTTACGTTTGCATCAGTCAAATTCAATACACGGAATTCAGTTTCCTCTCCGCCAACTTTTGCTTTAACTGTAGGGAATTTTTGACCTTTATTTAGAATTTGGGTATCTAAGACAATATTGGCTTTTTTACGTAATTCAGCCAATTTTTCATCAACGTAAGAGAACTTATCTGCGGTGAAAGCATCAAATTCTTCACGGCTGCCGGTCTTTGTTACACGCAAATAGAAATTATCGTTAACGCCTAAAAGGTCTGCTTTTGCAAGAATTTTAGAGATTTCAAAATCTTCAGGGTTACGGCATAAAGCTGCAACTGTTTGAGAAGACATTTCACCTTTATTGTAAGCTGCAAACCAGTGGTGATTGCTTACAAGTTCAATAATTCTGTATTTAACGGTTTCAGGGAGTTGGAATTTCGCCAAAATTCCGCTGACATATTCAGAACTTAATACAGCGTGACCTTCGTCGACAACGCCTTCTTTTTTGCCGAAGTCGTGTACTAACGCAGAAAGTTTCAAAATTGTTTTGTCCTGATCAGAGAGTTTCGCATAACCAGGTTCGTTCATAGCGTATTGTAGAACTTTAAGAGTGTGAATATCTACGGTATAGGCGTGAGTTCCGTGTTGAACCTTGCCGACAACAGTTGTAAACTCTGGTAAGCCTTGAACAAGTGTATCCAATAGTGATTTTAATTCCGGGTCTTTAACCAGGGTTTCGTTTTTGGTTGTAAATTCATCAATCAATTTAGCAACTTTTTCGGCTGCAGCGCGTTCTGTTGATGAAAGCGCGATATCAGAATTTTTCGGAATAACAGGGATACCTTCATAACCGGCATCGCTTTTGTAAATATCAAAATATTTTAAAACGTTGCTTTGTTCTATCGGGCTTAATGTTGAAAGAATATTTTCGATATCAGCGGTGAATTTGGCACGCGGATATTTCAGCGGGATACCGTGAGCAAATTCTTCCGTTGTAAAATCTGTGTTTTTCAGCAAGTGTTCTGCACGAGGGTTATTGTTCGCAATAATTCCCTTTAAGAAAGCTGACTGTTTCACAGAATCAGTTTGTATAAATTTCTTTTCAATACTTAGAGCTTTAACAACTTTCATAATCGCACTGTTAATATTATATCCCGCTTTTTCGAGCACATCAATGTCTTCTTTTTTCAGCTTGTCAACGATATCAAGCATTTTCATCTTATCAGAAAAACTCATGCCTGCAAGCGCATTTGAATTATCATCTGCGAGAGAAAGGATTTTCTTCACACCGGAATACGAACTTTCTTCAAGCAATGAAGAGATAATCGTTCTCACTTCCGGTGCCATTTTAGTAAATTCAGCCCAATCCTGCGGTCTAATGTGCGGATTACTGATGAAATCAGACTCTGCAATAATACGCAATTGTTCAGGTGTCATAGGGTCAAAACCTTTTACGTTTGCATCTATAAGTCCTTTATAAACATCTTCAAAGAAACTTTGTTTATCAAATTTACCGTTAGCGACAATTTTCTCAAGGATTTCCACGTAATCCTGTTCAAGCAGCTTAACATCCGCATCCGGTTCTTCACCAAGAATCATACCGTAATGACGATTGTTAGCTGTATCAGTAAACTCTGCGACACGCATAATCAGGTTAAATTCAGCCTCGCCGACATCTTTCATAGCAAAGATTTTAGTAAACAAAGGTGCATATTCTGATTCCGCAAATTGAGCAAGTCTGCCCATTCCACCGTCAAGGTTTTTCGGATTTAATTTTGCAATTACACTTTTAACATTTTTTGCGCCATAAATATTTGCAAGATTAAAAAGCATCGCAGCCTGTTCTTCAGCACGGAACACTTTATCAATTTCTTTAATAAAGGTTTCCATAGACAATGACGGCGGCAGCAAGCCCGGGTTATTTTGAACGAAATCACGATATCTGCCAACGTATACATCAATAAGTTCGTTAACCATTGACAAGTTTTGTTTAATTGTTTGCGGATTATTTTGAACCATTTCCGGTGAACTTTTTATAATTCCGAGCAGCTGCGGATTATTGTCAATAAGTCCAAGGGCAATATCTTTGTTTTCAAAAACATCAAGATTAATTCTGCCAGTCTTGTCAAATTCAGCCAATGCATCACGAAGATATTCGTTATTATTCAGTTTATCCAGCAATTGAGTATATTCTTTAGCTGTAAATTCACCGTTTTTATTGAATAAAATAACTTTAAATTCATTTGGCATATTTTCTGCAAGAGCTTTCACAGCGTCATCAGAAACCGCAAAATTTCGTAAATCTAATTTCGCTACTTTAGACGGAACTTCACCTAAAACTCTTCCGGCTAACTCTGCATTTTCTGCCAAACCATATAATGATTTTCCAGGGATTATGTGGTTGCCGTTTTCGTCATATAATCTGTAAAGTTTTTGGAATCTCGTAGCCATACCCGGGTCTACTTCATCACCGAATTGCATCATTTGGCTTAAAGTTTCCATATCGTAGCCAATATTATCATTATGGGTTTTCAATTCATTTACCATTTCATTAAAAACCATCATTTTAGATTTATTCATCCGTCCAATAACTTCAGAAAGAAGTTCCGGTGTAGCAATTATATGTGAAGAGGTTTTTAGAAATTCCAAATTATCTACGTTTTCAGGGTCAAGCGCGATATATCTTACCAAAGCCTCCGGTGTCACAACATCAGAGGTTTCTAAATTATTCATAATATAGTTGAAACCTTTTTCATTGTACGGATTGCTTACAATATCCTTAATTGCACTGACAGAAAGCGCCTCATTTTCTTCTTCACTTATATACTTCATAAGTTTGTCATAGGCTTCTTTATTGCCAAAAGTGCTTTCAGATTTAATAATGGTTGGGAGGTCACTAAGATTTTCCGGAGAAACGCCTTTATCAACAAAGCCTTTAAACGTTTCAATTTGAGCCGGAGACAATTCAGCGGCAACACGCAAAACTAATCTTGGATCATATAATTTAGAACCTAATTGAAGAGCAGCTTCGTATTTTTCCGGCGGAACTTTCAAGAAAGTCTCCATATCCCCGTCATTAAAAGTGCCTAAATGTAATAATTGTTCATTATTAGGATTTTTAAGTTTTGAAAATTGCGCAAAGAATGAGCGTTGTTCATCGTTCATTTTAGACAGATAACCCTCTATTTTGTCACTGTCCCAACCCCGGATGAGAATTCTAAGACCGTCTTCAACATCGTTAGAAACTGCCCATTCTTTGAAAACAGGTGAAGCCTTAGCTTTTTCTAAAACCCTTGAAGCATCCGGTAAACTAATATTTTTGCTATACGCATTATAATGAACAGCCACGCCCTTATCAATTAATAAGCCCACAAATTCAGCATCTTCCTTAGTTTTTATTTCTGACAAGAACGTACGGAGATCATAGATATCAACATAATTGCGCTCTGCAGGTACGAAATCACGTTCTGATTGTATAGGATTTTTGCCGTTATGTTTCTCCAGTACTTTATTAAATAATGGGAAGTTGTCTTCATTAAGGTTTTCCAAAATGTCTTTCAAAGAAAATGCATTAACTTTTTCATTTAAAGGTTTATAAACTTCTGCAATACCTTTTAAAGCGTCAATATCTATTTGACGAGGCGCTTCTTCCAGGTTACGTAAAATAATACCCACATCAGAGCCATCACCGTCAAAGAATTCCTTTGCCGCATCTGCAAATTCAAAGAATTTGCCTGCATCATCAATAATTTCAGGTTTCAGCGAATTTAGAAGGTAATTGAAATCATGTTTATCCTCAAACTTAGCTGCTAAGTCCAGCAAGTTTAAGAATTTCTTAGAGGAGACGCCCCCCCCCCCCCNNCCCCCCCCCCCCCGGCGTTTCTAGACAGCTCAACAAATTGTTCTAAAGATTGGCGAGAAACTTTTCCTGTAGTAACACTTTCGCCGTATTTATCCATTACAGCTTTAAATTCTCCAATTCCGCCGTCTAAATCTTTAACGATATTGAATGAATCATATACTAAATCCATATTATTAATCGTTGAAATATAATTCAAAGTTTCTGTGACTCTAGCCGCATCCCCTCTTTGTGCGAGTGAATACATAGCATCATAAGTCATAGTACCTTTATCCAGGTTCGGGAATTTATCCAAAACTTCGTCAACAATAGCTTTTAACTCTTTATACCTTTCATAGTTAACAGTGCCGTCAGCATTTTTGAAATTTTTCAAGGTATTAACAACGAAATCTGTTCCATCGTAATAATTAAATCTTTGTTCAGGCGCCAATTCTTCAATAAGTCTTATTGCGCCCGCATCAAATTGTCCGTTTTCAAGCAGGCAAGCCTCGCGAATAACATCCGCGTCCAAATTAGTTTGTTCACCAAACACTCTGTCAAATGTATTTTTAAGTTCAAGTTGTCCGGCATCCAAGCCTGAATTATCAACAACTTTACCGTTCATAGTCTGAAGCTGTTCTAAAGTTTTACGTTTAAGATCCAAAACGAAATCACGATCTGCTTCAGGATGTTTATGAATTATCTCGGTAATCTCGGTTAATTTATCCAAATTTTGACCACTAAGTTCCATAACTGTTCTTGAGTCAAAACGTACGTATCCTTTGTTTTGTATTTTAGCAATACTCAAAAGTAGTTCCAGTTTGTCTTTATCTAAATCCCTAAGTGTACGGAATTCAGAGCTGTATGCAGAAGTTTCGTCAATACGCCACTCCGGTTTTGCTTTTAATTTCGCAAATTCAATAATTAATCCGAGTTTATCATCAGGATATGTCGCTAAAGAAGAAACAACAACACCATCATATAATCTTTCTCCGCTTGAAGAATCCTTAACCTTTGTCAAGCCATAAAGCTGTTGTAACTTCTCAACAGAACATTTAGAAAGATTTTGGAATCCGTTTGAAGAAGAATATTCATATTTACCCTTGGCATCACGAATATTAGCAAATCTTTCAATCATACGAATTTGCTCTGTGCTGCAATTGAATAATGATTCAAGTGCATCGAAATCATAAACATTTTCACCGTCTTCCGATCCGACTTTATAAATATCTCGCAATGCTGAAATCTTATCTATATCAAATTGAGCAAGTGTTAACGCCAAGTCAGGATGTAGCTTTTCCTGACGAGATCTGAAATAGTCATTTTTCATCTCACCGGTAGATTCTTTTGTCTTTTCATAAATATTCACAAAATCAGCTAATAATGCACGTTTTTCAGGCGCAACAGCTGCTATATCTTTTACAGTTGAGGCACTTCTTAGCTTACCTAATTTTGCAAGCCTATTAATGAAATTCTTAAATGACGGAACATCCTCAATTTCTGCTTCGGCAAGAACCTTAAAGGAATCAATCAACGGATAACTACCGTCCTCTGAAGGGCAGGATTTAATAATATCCAATGAAGTTTGAAGTTTTTCCGGCGGCATCTCAAGCAAAAGATTCATCTCTTCTGTCTTAAATTTTGTATATTTGCCAAATAAACTCATTGCTTCAACCATAAGATTTGATTGTTCGTTTTCAGGATTGTATTTATCGCTGTGCGCAATAAAATTAACGATATCAGATTTGCCAAATTTTGCATTTTCAAGTTTATTAAGTATAAATTCCGCATTGTCAGGGTATTTTTTCAATACGGCAAGTATACTTCTGAAATAATCGTTAGAAATATTATCTTCTTTGAAAATCTCTCTCAAACGTTGTTGATGTTTCGAAAAAGTATTTTCTACAGACGGAATTGACGTTTTTGAAACAGGTCTGCTCACTTCCGGTTGCGAATTATGAGGTTTAACGCTATTATCAGTTTCCGGCGCCTCAAAACGTAATGCAAAATCATCAGGATTTACAGCGAATTGTCTTCCGTCAGGAGTAATTGCGATTGCCTGACGCTGCGCTTGTGCTTGTCCAAACATCTGTTTGCTGGCTTTTATACCGGTAAATGTTGAAACAACAATACCCATAATATTACCTTGCGTAAGGCTTCCGGCAGTATCAGAAGATTGAAGCGCACCCATCATCGCTAAATCACCCGCAAGTGATAGTGAAAAATCTGTAGTCTTCTCTGCAACAAGCGCAACCCAAGGTGATGCGCCTTTTGACAACAGATTACTTGCAACCAGCAAGCCTTTTTGTCCTGCGTAGCCGCCGATTACAAAGCCACCCAAATCCATTGCCAAACATTTTGACAGCTCTTTAACTTCATCAGATTGAATATGATCTCTTGATAATGCGTCAGTAAATCCGAGTGTATTTTTTGCGACTAAACCTGTTAATGCAACTTTTCCGCCAATACCAATCAAAGGCACGCATCCAGTCAAACCGCCGACAACCATTAAGCCCATGCCTGCCATTGAAACCCCGCCGGTATAAACCTGAATTGCAGTGTAATTATCTTCTTCCATAGCTTTTGCAAGTTCTGCACTATTTTGACTTCCCATTGCAGCAGTGTTGGCAGACTCATACGCTTTCACATAAGAATCTATATCTTTTCCGCCTAAAATCTTATCTAATGTAGCCTTTTGCTCTTGCAAACCAAAACGAAGGATTGTATTAATCGCTCTGTTTTTAGCTGAATCAGTTTGGAATGCAGATAAATCCGCACTCATTTTGCCATTTTCGTCTTGTGTAACCATAACAGGAAGACCTGATTTCTTAATAGCTAATTCTAAATTTTTCTTCGCAGCATTTTCATCAGGTGAACCCGCATAATAATTTTGATAAAGATTAATTAATGCCTCTAAACGCGGTGCAGCAGCAGGATCCGGCGGCATATATGCTGGTGCTCCCGGAACAGGAACAGGAGAGGTCGCTTTGCTGTAGGATTTAAGCATGTCATCAGCCGCAGTCGCGAATTGGTTGTACTTGTTAAACGCTCCTGCTGCAACATTCAACTCACCTTTTTTCTGTGCAAGATTTTCAATTAAAAGCTCTGAATAATCAGTTCCGCGCTCCAGCTTAAAAACTTCTTCGAACTTCATCGGCTCTGTCGTATCATAATCATTTTTTACGTGCAGACCTTTTATAAACTTCATGCCGCCCTCAAGCGGTTTCGCTCTCTTCAATAATTCCTGCTTAACTTGTTCTGACAAAGTCTTAAAGTAGTTTTCTTTCTGCACGTCATCCATCATAATGAAACCATGCTGAATAGATTTTATTCCTTCCATAGTAGGAATTGAATCTATTGTATTTTGAATAACTTCATCAACAAGTTTTTCAAAGGCTTTGCGCGGGATTTTACCCCTATAACGGTCAATAAAATCTATCCCTGAACGTTCATCTTTCTCAAAAACACGTTTTAAAATCATCTTTTTAAGACGAGCTTTATTATTTTCATAATATTCTTTTTTTGTTAAAGAACCCTCTTGTGCCTTTTGAAGATAACCTATTCCGTCAATCTCACCATTGAGGACTTCCCCAACATTCTTCTGGGAAAGTTCTGCATCAAAAAATTCTTTAATTGAATCGTAACCATCTGTAACCCAACCGCCATCTTGACGTTGAACGATTTCAATTGCGCTCTGAACATACTCGGATAAATATTGAATTGTCAAATCCTTAGCCTGTTCCTCTGTTAATTCAACAGATTGCGAAACCGGTTTTGAACTTGGCTGTTTTTCAGCTACGCGTTCCACCGCAACGCCCTTCAAACTATCAGTGCGTTGAACATTCTTTGTCATAATAGACAAAACAGCCTCATCTGTAACCGCAGAATCGATATTATGTTTCTGCCTGTACAGTGCAATCGCGTTCAATTGTTCAATAGTAAGTTCAGATGTCATACACTAAAAATCCTTTACCAAGATTACTTTCGGTCAAAACGCCTTTAAACTTTAGAAATTTGTAACACATTGTTACAAGCTGACAAAAAAAATTTTTTACATGTTTTAATATGAAAGTTATGAGAATTACAAAAATTGATGCAACACAAAATTTCAGAGGCAGCGAACCGCAACCGGCTAAAAAACGCGAATTTATAGATGTTATTACTGATAGCGTAAAAAATCCGCGAGATGTTAACGATTGCGTAGCTGTACCGCGTGGAATTTTCAAGGCTTATATCTCGTTAATGGCAGGTACGGCACTGAATGCTATGTCAAATTTTCTGCCTAAAAAAGCCAACGGCTTAAAATCAGCCGTAAATATTATTGGTTGGAGTTTAAACATACTAAGCGCGTATTATTTTGCAAAACCGTTTGCATTTAAGGGACTTTCCCCAACAGTAACTAAAGAAGAGGTTCAAAACTAATCTCTGCTTGATAACAGGCTCAACGCCAGCCCTACACAAACTCCGATACCCATTCCCCAGTAGAATTTACTTTTCTTTATGGCGCTAATAGCTTCTGCCGCCTCGTTATTACGTAAACCGGCATGTTTTTTAACGGAATCAAAACTTTCTGCTAAAGCATTTTTATAATCTTTTACTTTAGTTTCATCACAAATAGATTTATCTAAAGTTATACATTTGTCCGAAATTTGGACAACATCTTCAGCTAACCCGTGAGCCTGAAGCAACATTTTTGACGCGGATGACAGATTATTCTTCTCAACTTCAGCTGCGGCGTTTTTCAAAGAAGAAATTTGAGTTTCAACATTAAATCTATGAATATCAAACGCTTTTTCAACGAAATCGTTTTTACTAATCGGGATATATCTGGCGTTCATACCAATAAGAGCGCCACCAAGGACTGCACCAGTTATATTTTTTGCGCTGCCGGAACGAGTTGGAGCCGTATAGTAAGCCATAGATGCATCATAATTCGTCACAGTATTAACCTCATTTTTTACACTTACAGTTTATAAAACCGGTAAAAAATTTTTTTGCTAGTGGTATAATTTGTAAAATTTTGTAAAAACTTTCCAAATAACACTAAAAATTTTATTAAATCAACCGTATATAGTAAATGTAAAATAGGAGGTGCTATGGTAGAATTTAGAGTTGATTTAAGTGTTCCGGAAGGTAAAGTGGTATCAACTTCGCCTAATACTAACGAGACTACAAAAGGACAGACATCAAAAGTTATGCCGGAAAATAAAAATCTTAAACCTTATGACGAGGTACAAATAAATACTCCGAATGCAGATATTGATCCAGATGAGGTAGAAAAAGCCAAATTAGAGCAAAGAAATAAGGCTTTAGAGCTACGTGAGGATTCTGAACTTGAGACATTTAAAGACAGTTTGAGAAATAGTATCAATGAAAACGATATGGCAGGACAGGTTGATGCACTTGAACAAATTGCTAAAATTGAGACTAAAAGACTAGATTTTGATAGATGCAACGAAAGTACTCAAAATTTATGCGGAATGATTGCCAGAGCTTTAACAGGAGCTGATGTTACTGAAGAATTAGAAGATTTATTGCCAAAAGAAACCAATATTTTTCAGGAAGTAACAAAAGAGCTTAGTAAAGTAAGTGAACAAAACAGAGGTAAAATTCCTCTAAAACTGATAATCTTTGCGATAAAACGGGCACAGGGTGATTATTCAAGTTACACTCCAAAAGAAGCAAAGAAACTAGTTGAGAATAAAATGTATAGAGAGTCAGTTGCCAATGCTCCTATTATTGCAATGGAGCTAAAGGACTTTTTACCGTCAAAAGAGCGTGCAGCTGCGGCTAATCATACTCAACATGCGGACTCCGCGAGACAAAATACAATTGACTTGACCGGATTTGACCCTAAGACTGGTAAACATATTAAACAGTAAAAAGTCTTGTGTTCATTCGCATTAAAACAATAAAAAGAGATACCAATGGTATCTCTTTTTATTTACGCGCGGAGACTGTAAAAGAACACTTTAAATGCGAATTTTGGAATAGTTTTATTTTTGTATTATAATAGCACGTATGTCAGACATGAATATAATGAAATCTGTATATTCTAAAAACTAAACCTTTAATTCTTGGAAATTAGAGGTTAGAACTTTTGAATATTGGAGAATAATTATGTTTAATGAAAGACAAAGAACTTTGTTTAATTATATTTTGCCGTCAGCAGGTGCGTTGTGTGTCACCTATTTATACAATATTGTAGACGGAATTTTTGTAGGACAGGGAATTGGCGCAATGGCATTAGCTGCCGTTAATATTACTGTTCCTTTTATAACGGCTCTAGTTGCCCTGTCAACTCTTTTTGCAATGGGCGGCTCTACAATTATTGCAATAAGATTAGGTAGAGGTGATGTAAAAGGTGCAAATAATGCTTTTATGGGTGCTTTTTTCTTAACACTCATTTTATCAATTATCCTTATGTTTTTAGGAATGATTTTTCCCGAACAAATATCTAAAATCTGCGGTGGAAGCGATAATATTTTGCCAATGGCGAAAGAATATTTGTTTTACTATACAGCATTTTCAGTTCCTTTTTTATTGAGTAATTGTTTTGCAGTATTTGTAAGAAATGATGGTGCTCCAAAACTTGCATTTATTGGAATGTGTGTCGGTGCAGTTTTAAACATTTTTCTTGATTGGCTTTTCATATTCCCGCTGCAAATGGGTTTAAAAGGTGCTGCAATAGCTTCAGGCTTAGGTCAGGTATTTGCATTTTTAATACTTGTAAGTCATTTTGTTATGAAAAAAGGTCAATTAAGAATTACAAACTATATCCCTAATTTTTCCTTAATAGGAAAAATATTTAATAGAGGAATCCCTGAATTTTTAACACAATTGAATACTCCAATGACTGCACTTTGTTATAACTGGGTGTTATTAAATACTCTTGGGGATTTGGGAGTTGCAACATTTAGCATATTGAGTTTCATATACGCTTTTGCTTATGCGATTCTATCCGGTGTAGCTCAAGGTTTGCAACCTTTATGGGGGCATGCGTTTGGCAAAAACAATAAAGAAGAATTAAAACAATATTTTAATTCCGGTATCAAAATAAATTTTGTAACTTCTATTGTAATTGTTTTGCTGCTTATAGTATTTAAAACTCAATCTGTTGAAATTTTTACAACAGATAGCGAACTAATTAGTATGACAGTAAAGGCTTTGTCGATTTGGGTTCTATCGTTTGTTTTTATGGCATTAAACCTTATTTATACTGCATATTTTTATTCAACGAAACAAACTTTGAAATCTGACATTGTTGCTATAAATAGAGGGGTAATTTTAAAAGCATTATTGATTTTCTCAATACCTCAATTATTCAGCATCGCATATATTTGGCACTCTGTATTAGTAGCAGAAATTCTAACATTTTTAATTTGTTTGGTATGTAAAAGACAGGAAAAATCATATACTAATTAAGCATTTTTAAAATACACAGGTTTAAAATCTTTAATATTAAGCGTTGACATCATTTCTTTAAATAGATTTGCATTAAAATTATCATCCATACAAAAAACTTCAAATGATACATTTTTATAAGTCAGAAACTGCCCTGTCGGCTTATACCCGTTTCTTAAATAAAAATTTCGTCTATGTTCTCTTTGTTTGATATTTTGAGCATTATTATCAAGCATTTCAAAATCAACTACCTGCTGATAATTTTTAAATTTTGTTTTTAATAACTCTATTGCCATACTTCCGTATCCTTTGGAACGGCAAGTTGAATCAATTGCAAGAAAAAACAAATAAGACATTGTTTTATAGAGTTTAACAACAATATATCCGACAAAATTATTTTTATTATAAAGTGCTAAATATTGAATACCATCATCTTTCTTACTCATATCAATAAGCGTTTTTGGAGAAAGATATTCTTCAGGAGGAAATGCCTCCATAGACAACTTTTCTAAAAGATCTATATCTTTAAAGTTTTCTTCAATTTTAATACATGTTAAAACCATAATTTGCACCTTTGTTTAATCTTAATATAAAATAATTTATATACCAATTATTATAATTTATAACATGGCATTTTTTAAAATCAAAAAATTTCGTTCCGACTTTTTCGAGGAAATTTCCGACTAAAATTTCAAAAGTCCTATTCCGAATTTAGCACTTTAACCGCCCTTTCGCAGCAGTCCTGTCAAATTATATGAGTATTGTTTTGCGAGAGGCAAGAACCACCGAGGGGGTTCGAATTCGGTAACAACAAAAAAGAACCTTACGGTTCTTTTAAAGTATTACGCGCGGAGGGATTCGAACCCCCGACCTTTTGGTTCGTAGCCAAACGCTCTATCCAACTGAGCTACGCACGCTTATATTCTCGGGTACTCCTTTACTCTAATATAAACATAAAAATTTTTCAAGTACAAAATTAAAAAGCCCCAAAGTTTCTACCTTGGGGCTTTAATATTGCTTACTTATCATCCAATGCTGCAACGCCAGGAAGAACTTTTCCTTCGATAAATTCTAATGATGCGCCGCCGCCTGTTGATACGTGTGTAAAGTCTTCTGCTTTGAAGAATTTCTTAGCAGCTGAAACTGAATCACCGCCGCCGATTACAGAAGTTGCACCGTTTTTAGTTGCTTCTACTACAGCTTCTAAAACAGCTTTTGTACCTTCTGCAAATTTAGAGTTTTCAAACGCGCCAACAGGTCCGTTCATAAGAATTGTTTTTGAAGATTTAATTACATCTGCAAATGCTTTTCTTGAATCTGGACCAGCATCAACGCCTTCAAATCCGTCAGGGATTTCATCAATTTTAACGAATTTGTTTGTTCCGTTGCCAGAGAAATCATCTGCAACAAGAACGTCAGTTGCCATAACCAATTTAACACCTTTTTCAGCAGCTTTCTTTTCAATAGCTTTTGCTACTTCCATTTGGTCGTCTTCGCAAATTGAGTTACCAATTTTGCCGCCGTTAGCTTTAACGAATGTGTAAGCCATACCGCCGCCAATAATCAAGTTATCAACTTTGTCGATTAAGTTTTCCAAAACACCAATTTTAGAAGAAACTTTTGCACCACCAACAATAGCAGTGAAAGGTCTTTCCGGATTATCAAGAGCTTGTGATAAGCATCTGATTTCTTTTTCCATTAACAAACCTGAAACTGCAGGTTTAAGAATTTCTGCCAATTTTGCAGTTGAAGTGTGTTTTCTGTGTGCAGCGCCGAATGCGTCGTTTACATAGAAATCACCTAATTTAGCCAATTCTTGTGCAAATGTCATATCGTCATCTTTTGCTTCTTCAGCTTTGTAGTAACGAATGTTTTCCAACAAAGCAACTTGACCGTCTTGAAGTTTTGCAACATATTCAGCAGCTTCTTCAACGCTTGGAATAAACATAACTTCTTCGCCTAAAACTTTAGACATATATTTTGCAACAGGTGCAAGTGTAAATTCAGGGTTCTTTTCACCTTTTGGTCTGCCAAGGTGAGCCATTAAAATGATTTTTGCGCCTTTAGCTTGCAATTCACGAACAGTAGGGATAATAGCCTGAATTCTTGTATCATCTGTAACGTTTTTGTCAGCGTCCAAAGGAACGTTTACGTCAACACGAACTAACGCTCTCTTTCCTTTTACATCGCCTAAATCTTTGATTGATTTTTTCATCGTCTTTTCTCCTTATTTACATAACATAACAATTTTATTAACAACATGGTTCGTTGTAAAGTATTTTTATAGTATAATTATATTGTTAAAGAATAGGAAAGAGGTTATATATGAGAAAATTATCTCCACTTCAAATTGAAAGATTAAAATACCAGCCTAAACTTCCTGAAAGTTTATCAAGCGGTATTAACTCATTGGAAGTTTCCGAAGGCTCTGCGACTCAATCTGTTAGAGATCAGGAACAAATTAAAGAATTATTTGCAAACACTTACGGCAAACCAACCGTAACTTTCAAAAAATCAGCATCTTCAAAACAATCACCTGTTAGAAACGTTGGTGTAATTCTTTCAGGCGGTCAAGCACCCGGTGGTCACAACGTTATCGCAGGTCTTTATGATGCGTTGAAATCAGCGAACTCTGCTAACAAACTTTATGGTTTCTTAGGCGGTCCTTCTGGTATCATTGAAGGAAAATACGTTGAATTTACAGACGAATTCATCAACGAATACAGAAACACCGGCGGTTTTGATATCATCGGTTCAGGCAGAACAAAACTTGAAACTGAAGAACAATTCAAATCTTCACTTGAAGTTTGCAAAAAGTTAAACATTTCAGCGGTTGTAATCATCGGCGGCGACGATTCAAACACAAACGCAGCATTATTGGCTGAATGGTTCGTTAAAAACAACACAGGAATTCAAGTTATCGGCTGCCCTAAAACAATCGACGGCGACTTGAAAAACGAACAAATCGAAATTTCTTTCGGTTTCGACACTGCAACAAAAACTTACGCAGAATTAATCGGTAACATTCAACGTGACGCGAACTCTGCTAAAAAATACTGGCACTTCATCAAAATTATGGGTAGAAGCGCATCTCACGTAGCATTGGAAGCTGCTCTTCAAACTCAACCAAACATCACTTTAATCAGTGAAGAAGTTGAAGAAAAGAAAATGTCTTTAGACAGCATCATTTCTTATATGTCTGACATTATTGCAAGACGTGCAGCTAACGGCAAAAACTTCGGTATTGCAATTATTCCTGAAGGTTTAATCGAATTTATTCCGGAAATGAAATCAATGATTTCTAACCTTAATGACATTATGAGCGCATTGGAAAAAGATGAACGTTATTCATCTGCATCACAAAGCGAAAAATTTGCTATCATTGAAAACACACTTTCAAGCGAAAATGCAAAAGTGTTCTCATCACTTCCAACATTGATTAAATCACAATTATTGATGGATAGAGACCCACACGGAAACGTTCAGGTTTCTAAAATTGAAACAGAAAAACTTTTAATCGAAATGATTAGAACACGTCTTGGCGAAATGAAAGCTCAAGGCAAATATGTTGGTAAATTCGCAGATCAGGCACACTTCTTCGGATATGAAGGCAGATGTGCATTCCCGTCAAACTTCGACGCTGACTACTGCTACTCATTGGGTTACAATGCATTTGCGTTGATTAACAACGGCTTCACCGGTTACTTATCATCAGTAAGAAACCTTACAGATGTTGCAAGCAACTGGATTGCAGGCGGTATTCCTTTGACAATGATGATGAATATGGAAAAACGTCACGGCGAATGGAAACCTGTTATTCAAAAAGCACTTGTAAGACTTGACGGACCAGTCTTCAAGAAACTTGAAGAACACCGTGAAGAATGGGCAATGAACGACAGATACCTGTTCCCGGGTGCGGTTCAATACTTTGGTCCAAGTTCTGTATGCGATATCACAACAATCACATTACAGCTTGAACGCTCAAAGACACTATTAA
Organism: Candidatus Gastranaerophilus phascolarcticola; assembly: GCA_001899335.1. Lineage (GTDB taxonomy): Bacteria > Cyanobacteriota > Vampirovibrionia > Gastranaerophilales > Gastranaerophilaceae > Gastranaerophilus > Gastranaerophilus phascolarcticola. Next base: position 18,867 of record MOYE01000003.1, on the reverse strand, counting down.
ACGCATAGAAAAGCAAGGCGCGGGGTTTCACCCCGCGCCTCTTTTTTACTATTATTCTAATTTTTGTATACAAAAAATTAATATGTTAACTTTTGTAACAAATTTAGCCGGTTAAGCAATCCCCNNCCCCCCCCGATATACTTTATATATACATAGATATATTAAAATGGAGAGACTTTATGGGTAACGAAATTAATCCTATTATTTTAAAACTTAAAGGTACTAAAAATACACTGGATACTTCTAAATTAGTCGGCCTACAAAGGACAGAACAAAATAAAGCGATATTTGATAGATTTGATATTGACCGTAACGGCGTATTAGACCAAAGCGAAGCCAAAAATTTATCAAATGCACTTTATTCAGAAAATAAAACTCAAAAGGGTGCCAGCAAGGATACTACGATTTCGCAGCGAGAAATGAATCGTGCTTTCGGCAACAATACAGACAGTTTTGCGGCATTGAATGCTCTTGCCGAACAACAGGCTGCATTTGTAGATGGTAAAGAATACAAAGAACAAAATGGAGAAAATATAACAAGACTTTATCAAAGCAACATAGACAGCAAATATTCATATAGAGCAGAAACTACAGGAGACGGTACAACCAAATTAACCAACACAGATGGTTCATACGAAATCAGTAATGGAGACACAAGAAAACTATACACGGCAGACAACAAACTTACTGAAATTCGATATAAAGGCGGCGGGTATGAAAAATATGACCCGCAAAGCGGTAATATTCAAGAGAAATATGAAATTCAGGATGGAAACATTGAACGTCACACCTACTATAACGCAGATGGTCAGGTAATTAAAACAAAAGAACAACATGTTGATCACGCCTATGTAATACAAGAGTTTGATCCGACATCAGAAACTCCGGATAAACCAACTATCATCAAGGTTCAATCCCAAACTTATGAATACACTTTCGACTCTATGGAAGATGTTGAAAACAACCGCCCAAGTTCGTTTATAACAAACCATCAGTATAGAAATACCAGCCTTGATTTCAAAGTGGAAGAAACAAAATATACATACGATGACAATGGTAATATAACCGCAGTCACGACCTTTACTAACGAGCAAGGCGAACGTGAAACAAAAACGACAATAACAGATGCCGATGGAAATCCGATTGAAGAAAAAGAGGATACAAAAGAAGCAACGACCTATACTGTCAAGCCGGGTTCAGGCAATAATGCTGTCGCTGCAGGTATTCTTAAAGAATTGGGGGCAGAAGTTAATGCCGAAAATATTAAAACCGTTTTAGACAGTTTACAAAGCGAAATGAAATATAAATACAAAGGTACTCCATGTTTCGGAGCAAATCAAGAAATAACAATTCCTAAAAATTTAATCGAAAAATTCAAACAAACAACGCCCGAAAATAGCGATACAACACTCTATATGAACCAAAATCTCGGGGCAAATCCTGATAACGACTTATATAATATAGGGGAGAATTACGCTTAACTCTCCCCTTATAATTTAAACTTCTTCAGATTCAACTTCTTCTTCCGAAGCATCTTCTTGGATATTTTCTTCGTCCCCTAATTCTTCATCAGTTTCTGGGGTTTCTTCCTCCGAGCTTTCCTCTTCGGATTCTTCTTCGCATTTAGCCTCCTCTTCTTCAAGAGCTTTTTCAATTTCCTCTTCAGGTTTGGCTCTTAGAACAGGAATTGAAAGCATTAATGCCATTTGCTCGCCCTCTTGTTCAAAATTAAGTTCAAGGGCTTCCTTATCCATTTCAACATATTTTGAAAGAAGTTCGATTAATTCTTTTCTCATTTTTTCTAATAGTTGCGGATTAAGGTTTGTTCTATCCTGCATCAAAACAACTCTCAAGCGGTTGCAAGCTGCGTCTTTTGCGGTTTCCTCTGCGTCGGTTCTACGGAAGAAACCCATAACTTTATTATAAATATCTGTAAATAAATCCATTATTGTTTCTCCTTACCGCCAACTTTTTCCTTACCAACAAGACCGGCAAGGAACTTTTTAAACTTAGCAACAACACTTGTTTCAGCTTCCAAATCAAGATATGGAACTTCGTTACCCATAATTCTTTGAGCAACATTTTTATAAGCGCGTCCAGCCAATGATTTTTCATCGTTTACAATCGGTTCACCTTTGTTTGTAGAAGTGATAATGCCGGTATCTTCCGGAATTATACCGATTAATTTTGCTGATAAAATTTCAACAACATCTTCAACGCTCATCATATCATTTGATTTTATCAAATTAGGGCGTACTCTGTTAATTAGTAACCTGTACGATTTAATTTCTTCTTTAGCCTCAAGAAGTCCGATAATTCTGTCGGCGTCACGAACCGCTGACATTTCAGGGGTTGTGACAACAATAGCTTCAGATGCGCCTGCAACAGCGTTTTGGAACCCTTGTTCAATACCAGCAGGACAGTCAACCAGGATAAAGTCGAAATCTTTTTGTAATTCTTCACAAATTTCTTTCAACTGTTCTTCTGTAACCGCGGATTTATCACGGGTTTGAGCTGCAGCAAGCAGACAAAGATTAGGATTTTTCTTATCTTTTACAAGTGCTTGTTTTAATTTGCAGCGTTTTTCCACAACGTCAACAATTGTATAAACAATTCTGTTTTCTAAACCTAACAACAAATCCAGGTTTCTAAGCCCTAAATCTGTATCAATCATAACCACTTTTTTGCCCTCACGCGCGAGCGCAGTACCGATATTGGCATTTGTGGTTGTTTTTCCTACCCCGCCTTTACCCGAGGTAATTACAATAACTCGACCGGTCATTATTTCTCCTTATTATCTATTAATCATTTTTTGAATAATTATATGGTTGCCTTCAACACTTGCTTCTTCCGGCACAAATGTATCAGTTTTTTGTACGTAAGGAATATTTGCACTATCCGGACGTCTTGCAAATACTTCCGCTATTCTCAATTGTATTGCATTCATTTTAAGGGCGCGAATTTTAGCGAACTGATTGCCTTCAATTCCGGCGTGTGCGATTCCGCCTAAAATACCCCAAACAGTTATGTCACCAACCGCTTTAATTTCAGAACCCGGGTTGACATCGCCAACGATAACAATATTTCCGTCTGCGGTCAGGGTTTGACCGGAACGCAGGGTTCTTTGAATATAAAGTGTAGGCAATTTTTCTGTTAATTGGAGTTTTGCCTCTAATTCCTGTCTTAATTTTTCTTCTTCTTCGGCTGAAATATTATTAGCCTCTTCCAATTCTCTGTTAAGTTTTTCATATTCCGCGAAATTATCCTCATCGGACTCGGCAGAAATTTCAGGTGCAATTGCCTCTTGAGAGACAATCTCCTCTGCTTTTTCAATATCTTCTGCTGCGGATTTTACGACTTTTTCGATAGGTTTTGCGAGCTTGTTAAGTTTTTCTTTAAGTTTCATCGCTTCGTTAGAAACACCGCCAAAGATTTTGTCTAAGGCTTTTTCAAGTTCAACACTACCGTCTTTGTTGGCTTCAAAATCAGGTGTAACAATTTTATTTTCAAGTTTAGAAACTTTCATACCGATTTCATAAGCTGCAGATTCTGTAATATCGGAAGTTGTACTGATAAATGCTACCTGGGAATTCATTGTTTCTACGAGTGCGCGGATGCTTAAAAGTTGTGAAGAGTTTAAATCAATATCGCCTAATTTAATACAAATAAGTTTTTCTTGTGCTTCCGGGAGGTCCAAAACCGTGCTAAGCTGATAAATTACATCAGAAATTTTCTTGGCATCAGTTACATCAACGATAAATCCGTTCTCAAGATAAGCCATTTCCTCCTGCGAAACATTAAAATCCTGTTCTAATTCGTTAGCAGAACTTTCCGTAACATTTGCGTTATCTTCCAAAATTTCGTCCCCGTTAAGCATTTACACACCTTCCTAATCTAAAACTTCCACAATCTCAATATATCTAAAATGAAAGTTCAACGCAAGAAAATATGTAGAAATGTTATGAAACGTTACGCAACCGCAAATATTTTTTCATCAACGCGGCAAGCATCCATTTGTTCTTGCAATTCCCATTTTTCGATTTTGTTATTACCATTTTTATCAAATACGGTATTAGCTTCGTACCAATTTTTCAATTGACCTTTTTTAGGTCCGGATTCCCAACGTTCGCCTTTGACACATAGAACATCCCTATTAGCGCGCGCAGGAAGGAATGTTATCGCGTACAAATCCGCAGCCGTGAATTTTTTATTACCAAAGCCACGGGTTTTGCGCGCATTAAGATAGAATTTTTCAACATAATCCAGTTGCTCAACGGCAGACATCTTAACCAGTTTTTCTACAGTTGTACCAATTTCGCGTGCTGCAGCTGGGGTAAATTGAATTAATCCGTAAGCCTGATATCCTGCTTGGTTTTGAATTGCAGGATTAAGTCCTGACTCGGAGTTCATAACTGCGAGCAAATCTTTATAATCACAATTGATATTTTGCGCAACCTGTTTAACTTTTGCAAGGAATTCCGGTCCTAATTTTTGTTTTGTAGCAGATGCAACCGCCTTGAATGAATAACTTCTTGTAGCTGGAGCTGACGATTTTGAAGTCAACAAACTTCCAAAGGATTTTGAGGAATAAGAAGATGATGGACCGTATGATGAAGAGCTTGGAGCAAAAGAAGTTGAAGGCGCATACGAAGTTTTAGAAGGCGCAAATGAGAGTATAGGGGCGTAATGGCTATAGCCATAAGAATATGGTGAATATGATGAAAAACCATAATTCCAACCGGTATTATAAAAATCAAACAATTGGGGCATAATATAGCTTTGTGTATACGCGCCAAAATAATATGATGGTGTATATGCATCAGACAAGCAGCCAAAATTTATTTTTTTGTACGTTGCTTCAAAACCCATATTTATCCCTTAAATCCCATTTATATATATAAAGTATCTAAATCTTATAAAATTGTCAGCGCGGTAAAGAATGTTAATATTTGTTAATTAGTAAACAGGATAATTTTTAAACAATTCATTTTTATTATATTATAAGGATATAGGGTAATTAGTATGATATTTAATGAGACAAAGACACACGAGATTACGGTTGACGTTGTAATTTTAACATTGAAAAACAATGCCATTCAGGTTTTGTTAGTAAAAAGATTAAATGAGCCTTTCAAAGACAAATGGGCAATCCCCGGCGGATACGTAAGATTATCGGAAAACTTAGACCAAGCGGCTTTAAGGGTTTTGAAAGAAAGAACAAACGTAGACAACATTTATTTGGAACAACTTTACACATTCGGCGACCCGCTTCGCCACCCTAACGCAAGGGTTATAACTTGTGCATACTTTGCACTTGTACGTTCTGAAGATTTGAATGTCATAACAAACGATGAACTTGCCTGGTTTAAGGTTTCAGACCTGCCAAAACTCGCGTTCGACCACAAAGACATTATTGAATACTCAATGAAACGTACACGCGAAAGACTTGAAATTTGCCCTGTTGCATACCAGCTTTTGAACGAAAAATTCACGCTTACGGAAATGCAAAAAGCATACGAACTCATTATGAGTAAAGAGCTTGATAAACGTAACTTCCGTAAAAAAGCGATTGCAACCGACGGTCTTATTGAACTTGAAGAATACACAAAATCCTCTTCAAAAAGACCGGCAAGACTTTATACATTTGAAAATATTAAATTGAACTCTAAAAGAGCTCACTTTATTTCCGGCAAGAAAAGCAGTTCTTCGCCGCATCCGCCCCGCTGAACCGCGGGTCGTACACGGCTGCGCTGTCTACGCCGCTCAAAAATTTCGCTAAGCGAAATTTTATCACACAAGAAAAAGGAGAAAAAATAATGGTTAATTTTATATGGGCTGTACAAATTGTAACAGCACTTTTACTAATAATTTTGATATTACTTCATTCGCCAAAAGGTGACGGCATCGCCGGAATGGGCGGTATGTCTCACGTTTTTGCATCACAGAAGAGTGCTGAAAAAGGCTTAAACCAACTTACTGGTATCATCGCCGGCATATTCGTTGTATGCACATTCATTCTTGGTTATTTAGTAAAATGAGCGAACTTTTTTCACGAAATATTTTATACTGGGGCAAGGAGTTTCAAGAAAACCTTGCCTCAAAAAATATCTGTATTTTAGGGCTTGGCGGTGTCGGCGGCTACACGTGCGAGATGCTTGCGCGTGCCGGTGTGGGAAAACTTACACTTCTAGATTTTGACACGGTTTCAACATCAAACATTAACCGCCAAATCATAGCTCTTCAATCAAATGTCGGGGTTAAAAAGACAAAACTTTTTGAAGAACGGTTAAAAAATATCAATCCGGCAATAGAGGTCAGCAGCATTGACGATTTTTACAGCGAAAGTTTGACCCTCGACTTCATCCGATTTGATTTTGTCGTAGATGCAATCGACAGTATGCGCTCAAAAGTTCACCTGCTGGAAACCTGCCATAAACTTGGCGTTCCTGTAATAAGTTCTATGGGCGCAGGGAACAGGCTTGACCCGACGGCGCTTTACATTTGCGACATCTCCGAAATCGAAAACAAAAACGCACCATTTGTCTCAAATATTCTTTATCAGCTAAAAAAACGCGGAATTGAAAGCGGAATAACGGTTGTTGCGAGCCGCGAAAAACCTTTTTCTCAAGAAAAAATCTCTGAACAGGAACGAATAGAAACCAAATCCGGAGAAATCGTAGAGTTTAACAAAATAATTCCGTCATCAACGCCATTTGTGGCGTCAACCGCCGGAATTTTTATGGCGTATCATATTATAAAGGAATTAAGCAAATGAACATTTTAGTAACAGGCGCTTCAAAAGGTATCGGGCGCGCAATCGCAGAAGAACTCAAAGAAATAGGAAAGGTTTTCGTAACTGCTCGCAACGAGGCAGCGCTAAAAGAACTCGGCGCCGCAGGTTATTGCGTTTGCGACCTTACCTGCGATGCAGAAAAACTTGCAAATTTCATAAAAGCCAACAAAATTGACGTTCTTGTAAACAATGCCGGCGAATATATCTACGGCGGGATTGAAACAATGACACCTGAACAAATCGAAAGTATTTTTAAAACAAACCTTGAAACCCCTGCCTACCTTATTTCGCAGGTAGTTCCGCAGATGAAAACCGCTAAATGGGGCAGAATTATCAATATCGGATCAATTTCAGGCGTAATGGGTGAAGCAAACGCAAGCCTTTATTCCGCAACGAAAGCAGGCTTAGTAGGTTTAACCAAGGCGCTTGCACTGGAACTTGCCGAATATAATATTACAGTAAACACAATTAACCCCGGTTGGGTCGATACTGAACTCGGCAGCAAATCAATCGAAGAAAGCGAATTTTCACGCGACGAAATCATAGAATGTATTCCGCAGCGCCGTTTCGTAAAACCCGAAGAAATCGCAAAATTAACCCGTTACCTCATCAGCGAAAACGCAAAAGGAATAACGGGTCAATCAATAAATCTTTGTGCCGGACTTAGCGTTGGGATTTAAGTTTATCCAACGGAATTTTATACGTTTGATCACTATAAAGTAATGCACGTGAATAGTTAAATCTCGTTCCGGTACTTAAACCAAAAAATCTTGAATATTGTTCAACGAACACACCATTATCAGTGCCTTCTTGATACTGTTTTTTCAGGATTTCCCTAAATGCGCCGTCTTCAATACCAAAAGTTTCTTTCAATATCTCAACCGGAACATCCTTTTTCGGAGTAATAATATAATTTTTACCGTCTTTAGAAAGCTGCACGTACGCAAGCTCCAGTTGTTGTCTAGAAAGTCTTTTTCCGTTTATTGTCAATGATACCGGTTCTGTAGTAGTACCAGTATTGCCGCTTCTGTTATTTCCTCTTGAAACCCGCGTTGTATCAATTGCTGTAAGATTGGCAACCATAAATATCCTCCCAATATTTCCCGTGTTACTTATATAAAGTATATAAAGGTTAGATAAGTGCCATTTTGTTAACAAATATTTACAAAAAAGGCGGAGCCTGCGGCTCCGCCTTAAGTTTATTTTACTACGATATTGACGAGTTTTTTCGGAACAACGATAACTTTTACTATCTCTTTGCCGTCGGTTAATTCTTTAACTCTCGGGCTATCGAGCGCAACAGCTTTCATTTCGTCCTGCGAAAGCGCCTCATCAACTTCGATTTTGTCCTTAACTTTACCGTTAACCTGAACAACTAAAGTAATAGAACTTGCTTTTGCAAGGTTTTCGTCCCATTCGCACCAAGGCTGATCGTGAATTGAGCCTTTGCCGCCGAGTTCTGCCCAAGCCTCTTCGGTCAAGTGAACGGCTACAGGTGACATCAATTTAATCAACGAAATTATCGCGAAACTCATAACAGCTTTATCTTCTGCATTAAGTTCTTTTTTAGCACCGCGCCATTCATAGATTGCGTTTGTAAGTTCACGATATTTAGATATTACCGTGTTGAATTGGAAATCGTTAGAAATGTCGTTTGTAATGCCTTTCATTGCGATATGAACATTTCTTACCAAATCATCATTAACTTTTGCAAGCGGAAATTCCAACTTGTAATCAAGTGAAATATCATCAGCATTTGCTGCAATCAATCTCCAAACACGGTTGAGGAATTTGTAGCAGCCCTCAACGCCAGCGTCAGACCAGTCGAAATCACGTGCCGGCGGTGAATCTGAAAGAATAAATAATCTTGCGGTATCAGCCCCGAAGTTTTCAAAGATTTCGTCAGGGTCGACCGTGTTGCCTTTGGATTTAGACATTTTTGAACCGTCTTTCAAAACCATACCTTGTGTTAAGAGGTTTTTGAACGGTTCGTCAAAGTCTAAAAGACCTAAATCACGCAATGCTTTTGTGAAAAATCTTGAGTATAAAAGGTGAAGAATTGCGTGTTCTATACCGCCAACGTATTGGTCGACAGGAAGCCATTTGTTAACTTTATCTTTAGCAAACGGAAGATTTGAGTTTTTCGGGTCGGAATATCTCAAATAGTACCAGCTTGAGCAGACGAATGTATCCATTGTATCGGTTTCGCGTCTTGCCTTGCCGCCACAGTGAGGGCAGGTAGTTTCTGCAAAAGTCGGGGATGTAGTAATCGGAGATTTTCCAACAACAGAGAAATCAACATCTTTTGGTAGCAGAACCGGTAATTGATCTTCCGGAACCGGTACAATACCGCATTTTTCACAGTAAACAACCGGAATAGGAGCGCCCCAGTAGCGTTGACGTGAAATCAACCAGTCGCGAAGTCTGTATTGGGTTTTAAATTCTCCGAAACCTTCGCGTACCGCTTTTTCTGTGATTGCTTTTTTAGCATCTTCATTCTTCATTCCGTTAAACTCACCTGAATTTACAAGCACGCCAGGCTCGGTGTAAGCCGCGTCTTTACAATCAGACGGATTTTCCGGATTTTGGATAACGACTTTCATAGGGAGATTGAACTTCTTAGCGAAATCAAAGTCGCGTGTATCGTGTGTCGGAACCGCCATAACAGCACCTGTACCGTATTCAACGAGCGCATAATCCGCAGTCCAGAGCGGGAACTCTTCGCCTGTAAACGGGTTAATACCATGGGTTCCAAGCGGAACACCTGTTTTAACACGTTCTGTCGAAAGCCGTTCGATTTCTGTCATTTTGCGTGCATTTGCACGGTATTCTTCGACAGCTGCCTTGTTTTCAGGAGTTGTAAGTTTTTCAATATCTTTGTATTCCGGTGCTACAACAAGATAAGTTATACCGTGAACCGTGTCAGGACGGGTTGTATAAACAGGAACCTCAAGCCCTTCAACTTCTTTAACTTTAAATCTGAAAATTGCACCGTGAGATTTACCAATCCAGTTTGCCTGCATTGTTTTAACGTTGTCACCCCAACCTGGAAGTTTGTCGAGGTCTTCAAGAAGAACTTCCGCGTAATCAGTAATTTTGAAGAACCATTGAGAAAGATATTTTTTCTCAACAACGCTGTCACATCTCCAGCATTTACCATCGATTACCTGTTCGTTAGCGAGAACTGTTCCGCATTCGTCACACCAGTTAACAGCGGCTTCTTTTTTATAGGCAAGACCTTTTTTATACAATTGCAAGAACAACCATTGAGTCCATTTGTAATAATCAGGCTTGCAGGTCGTAACTTCTCTATTCCAATCGTAAGAAAGCCCTAGCATTTTAAGCTGTTTTGTCATATAAGCAATGTTTTCATCTGTCCAGGTTTCCGGATTAGCGCCGTGTTTCATTGCTGCGTTTTCTGCCGGCAGCCCGAAACTGTCCCAGCCCATTGGATGAAGAACATTAAACCCCTGCGCCTTTTTAAAACGCGCAATTACGTCTGTAATCGTGTAGTTTCTAACGTGTCCCATATGGAGTTTACCTGACGGGTACGGAAACATTGACAGGGCAAAATATTTTGGTTTATCTGAATTGTCATCAACGTGGAAAGCATCATTTTCTTCCCAAATTTTCTGCCATTTTTTCTCTATTTCCTGTGGAAAATAATTCTCTTTCATTTTAAATTCTCCCTAACTTACAAGGGTAAATACTACCATAAAAACAAATTAAACACAAGGTTTTAAAGACAGGTTGCTAAATAAGAAATTTAATGATATTATAAATTTGCAATATGTTTTGGAATTTTACTGAATGGTAGGAAACACGAAAAAGTTATCTATAGCATTCTACTGGCACATGCACCAGCCTGTGTATCAGCTTACGCCTGACAGCGATTATATTATGCCGTGGACACGCTTACACGCCGTGAAAGATTATCTTGATATGCTTACCATTATCAGGGATTACAAAAATATCAAACTGAATTTTAACATCGTTCCTATTCTTATTGACTCTTTCATTAGATATGGTGAAAAAGGGTATCACGACATTCATTCCAGAATTTCAGTTAAACCGGTCGAAGAACTCACAGAGGAAGATAAAAACTTTATTATAAATAACTTCTTTGATGCGAATTACCAATATATGATACTACCGCTCAAAGAATATGACAGACTTATCCATAAATATCAGTTCACCAAAGATATAAATGAGTTTTCTCCGCAGGAATACTCTGATTTAATGGCGCTTTTTAACCTTGCCTGGATTGATTCGTCACACCAAAAGGATTATCCGGAATTAAAAGCGTTGTACAAAAAGGGTTCCGGCTATACGCTTGAAGACAGAATTAAAATTATTGAAATTCAGCGAGATATAATCAGGAAAATAATACCAACATTCAGAAAATATTTGGCAGAGGGCAGAATTGAACTCACGACCAGCCCGCATTATCATCCGATTTTGCCGATTTTGGTTGATATTGCCGATGTTTCAACAAACCAAAACGGGGATTTACCGTTGACTTTGGGAATGAAAAAAGATGCAGAAGTTCAAATAAAAGAGGCTATTCAAATTATTGAAGGGGCTTTTGGCGTTAAACCTAAAGGAATTTGGCCGTCAGAACATTGCATAAGCAACAAAACCCTAAAACTTTTTGGCGACTTAGGAATAAAATGGACGATTTCAGATGAGGGGGTTCTGTCAAATTCTATAAAATTTGATTTTGTCCGTGACTTCAACGGAAACCTTGAAAACCCATATCCGCTCTTAAAAGTTTATGATTACAAATCAGGCGTTAAGGTTATTTTCAGAGAAGCTGTTTTCCCTAATCTTATAAGTTTTGAATACCCGAACCACGATTCAGAACGCGTTGCTATTGACCTATACGACAGAATAAAAACCATTCAGAATAAAATTCAAAACTCTCCGGACGAAACGCATCTTCTTACGATTGCAATGGACGGCGAAAACTGTTGGGAAAATTATGCCAAAGACGGCGCTATTTTCCTAAATAAACTTTATGAACTAATCAACAATGACGAAACCCTTGAAACGGTTCTAATCAGTGACTATATTGAAAAAGAGCAGCATTTAAAAGAAATAAACAGTATAAAAGCCGGCTCGTGGATTAATCAGGATTTTAAACTTTGGATTGACGAACCGCTGAAAAATCTTGCCTGGACTTATTTAAAACAAGTTAAAGATGATTTAGAAAACTTTATCTTACTTAACCCGACCCACGAAAACATTGAGAAAGCTAAAAGAGAACTTTATGTTTGCCAAGGCAGCGACTGGTTTTGGTGGTTTGGCGAACCAAACGATTCAGGACACGACAACATTTTTGATTACCTGTTCAGAATGCACCTCAAAAATGTATACGAATTTATGGGTCAAAAACCACCAGCGTTCCTTGATACACAGTTAATTCAAGCGCTTGAAAACCAATTATTTGAAGATGAGCAAAATGTTCAGTTCCCAACGATGACAGGAATGAATTTTCTGGAGCTCTCTGACGGACCGGTACTTCAGGACAGCAAAATCTTTGACAAAATCGGTTACAGCTGCGATTCAGTAAATTTTTATTTGAAATTCTATCTCAATGAATACGTAGCCAATAACCCGTCAAAGTATTTTCAAACTTTCCAGGCATACATCTATATGCGAAACTCTAACAAGAAACACTCTCTTTCACATATCAGACTCATAAGTAAAACCGATAGAATTTTACCGGTATGCAAAGAAAAATTCCATAACGAATTGCAAATAACAGTTGATAACGGAACATTAAAATTTTCACGTCTCACCTGCGCAATTCCAAACGGGCTTTGGACGCTGCAATCTAATAAAGATTTTGCGATTAACCACGAAAAGACTATTGATGTAACCATTCCGCTCGACAATCTTGAGATTGCTTACGGTGAAGAAATGGAATTTGTTATTGCACAGTCAAAATTAGGCGTCCTGGATTCAGTAACGCCTAATGAAGTTCTATTAAAAGTTAAGAGGGTTTAAAACTATTCAGGTTTGCAGGTTGCAACAGCAGATGCTGCGAGTGCGATTAAACCGGCAATTGCACCACCCTTAATCATACGTTCGTTTTTAACTGTTTTCATTGCTCGTTTAAGTGCTGCGTGACCTTCTTCGTTAATAGTTGTACCAGCTTTAACTAATTTTTTCTTATCAAAACCGTCTTTAATCAAAGTTTTTGCTTCTGATTCGCTTGTATTGCTATTCAAGAAGAATTGTTTGCCGTCTTCAGAGAATTTCACTTCGCCATTTTCTGCGATTTTCTTATCAACGATATCTTTTAATTTATCACGTAAATTTTTACCTTTAAGAGCATTGCCTTTTTCATCAACCATTTGTTCACGTTTGATTTCTAAGAAATCGCCAAAACGATTGAAAAATTTATCAGTTTGTGCGGTATTAGCGTAAGTTGTGTCAGTAGCGTAAACAGTATCAAGATAATCTTTTGCACTTGCAGCACTTACCAAATTATATAATTTATTGGTATTCATCTCTTTAGCAACTTCTTTTACAAATCTGTCTGATGTTGCTTCACTTTTTGCGTTTACTAACGGCATATAATGACCGGCTGCAACACCTGCGCCAATTCCGGCTACTGTACTTGCTGTTATAATAGCACTGCGATTATTATCTACTTGCATACAATTTCTCCAATTTAAGGAACACTACACACTATATCTAAAATCAAACATAAATTTATTTGCTAGTTTTAGCAAAAATTTTACATTTCGTAACGCTTACACGGACCCAGTGGAACCAAAACCACCTTCGCCGCGGACGGTGTCAGAAAGTTCTGTTACAACTTCGATTTTAGCCTGTTCGTATTTTGCGATAATCATTTGCGCAACGCGTTCACCAGGTTGAATTACGTATGATTGGTTTGAAAGATTTACAAGCGGAATACAAACTTCGCCGCGGTAATCTTCATCTACGGTTCCAACACAGTTGATTAAACTTATTCCGTGTTTGATTGATAAGCCGGAACGTGGTCTGATTTGCGCTTCGTAACCGTGTTCAAGTTCAATTTTCAACCCTGTAGGGATTAATTTACGTTCAAGCGGTTTGAGAACGATAGGTTCTGCAATTGCCGCGCATAAATCCATACCTGCAGCACCCTCTGTTTTGTACTCGGGTACGTTTACGTTATGCGGTAAACGTTGAATTTTTAAAACTGTCATTATTTTCTCCTTATAAAATTTGTGATTCTATAGCATTTAAGGCTTCATCCAATTTTGACGCATCTTTTACGCCGCCTTGAGCAAAGTTTGGACGTCCACCACCGTTTGCACCTGTAGCACGAGCGATTTCGCCAACGATTTTGCCGGCATTAACACCTTTTTGAATAAAACTGTCAGATACTTTTGCAATAACCATTTTTTCATTTGCAAGAACGATGATGCTGTCGCCAAGTTTATTTGCAAGAAGTTCAACACCTGCCTTGACCGCATCAGCGTCAAAGTTTTCAATTTTCGAGATGAAGAGTTTTCCGCCATCGACTTCTTTCGCGCGTGAAATAAATGTTGCAAATTTATTTCTTGCTTGTTCTTCTTTGAGTTGAGCAAGTTGTTTTTGAAACTCACGGTTTTCATCTGCGAGTTTTTCGACACGTTCAAGGACTTCGTCGGTATGAACTTTAAATTTAGCTTCAAGCGCATTTGTAACTTTTGCTTTTTCGTTCATATATTCAAGTGCGGCTTTTGCAACCACGACCTCAATACGTCTTGTACCGGCAGCGATTGCACTTTCAGAAACAATTTTAACTAAACGCAGGTCGCCTGTGTTTTTCGCATGCGTTCCGGCGCAGAATTCTCTGGAGATTACCGCCGGCGCGTTTTCTTGACATTTACAGCCCCCACCACACTTACACTTCTTCGCTCCGCCAATTGATACGACACGAACAACATCTTCGTATTTTTCACCGAAAAGCGCTGTCGCTCCCGTAAGTTTTGCTTCTTCAATGTCCATAACGTCTGTACGGACTGTAAGTTTTTCGCTAATCCATTCGTTCATAAGATTTTCGACTTTTTGAACCTCATCCGGCGTCATAGCACGAGAGAATGTAAAGTCAAATCTCATACGGTTTTCTTCAACTTGTGAACCCGCTTGTTTAACCTCATCGCCTAAGGTTTTTACAAGTGCAGCTTGGAGTAAGTGAGCAGATGTGTGGTGAACACGGATTTCTGAACGACGTGCCGCATCAATTGCCGCACATACGGTATCACCGATTACGACTTCACCGTTAAGGATTTGGCAACGGTGAACGAATAAGTGGTTTACTTTGAATGTAGTCAAAACTTCTGCTTTGAGGTTTTCACTTTCGATAACACCACTATCTCCGACCTGACCGCCGCATTCTGCATAGAACGGGGTTTTATCAAGAACGATATCAACAAAGCCCTCGCCCTCAACCTGCGCTAAAATTTTTGCGTCACAAACGGTTTCTTCGTAGCCGACAAATTCTGTTGAACCAACTTCTTCTTCGATTTTTGCGTATTTGATGTCGCCTGTTACAGAAATCTTAGCTGTTGCAGCTTTCGCACGGTCTTTTTGCTCTTGCATAGCCTTCTTAAAACCGTCCTCGTCGACTTTAAGCCCGTTTTCTTCCGCGATTTCGCGTGTAAGTTCAAACGGGAATCCGAAAGTATCGTAAAGTTTAAATGCGCTTTCGCCATCAATATCTTTTTTATCAGCGATAAATTCTTCTAACAATTTGTAACCGCGGTCAAGTGTAACTTTAAAGCGTTCTTCTTCTTTCTTGATAACATCTTTAATTTTTGCCTGATTTTTAACCAATTCCGGATAAGCCGCGCCATAATGCTCAACCACCGTATCAACGAGTTTATACAGGAACGGTAAATCCATACCTAAAATTTTACCGTGACGAAGTGCACGTCTTAAAATCATTCTTAAAACGTAGCTTCTACCCTCGTTACCAGGGATTACGCCGTCAGAAATCAGGAATGTTACACATCTTGCGTGGTCAGTAATGATACGCAGTGAAATATCGGTTTTGTCGGATTTTTTGTAAGGAACACCGCTCATTTCAGAAACTTTATCCAAAATCGGTTTTAAAAGGTCTGTTTCGAAAGTTGATGCAACGCCCTGACAAACCATTGTAATACGTTCTAAGCCCATGCCGGTATCAACGTTTTTCTTTTCAAGCGGAGATTGGTTACCCTCTTCGTCTTGATAAAGTTCAGTGAAAACAAGGTTCCAAATTTCAACCCAGCGGTCGCATTCGCAGGTATCTATTCCGCAATTGTCACAGCATTTATACTGTTCACCAAGGTCATAGTGGATTTCAGAGCATGGACCGCAAGAACCAGATGCCCCCGGAGGTCCCCAGAAGTTATCCTTTTTGCCTTTGCGTTTAATACGTTCCGCCGGAACGCCGATACTGCGCCAAATTTCAAACGCCTCATCATCAGTTTCAAAAATAGTAATCCAAAGTCTGTCCTTATCGAGTTTAAGAACCTCTGTTACAAATTCCCAAGCCCAAGGAATAACTTCTTTTTTATAATAGTCACCAAAAGAGAAGTTACCAAGCATTTCAAAGAAAGTGTGGTGGCGCGGGGTTCTTCCGACGTTTTCGATATCAGAATCTTTTCCGCCCGCTCTAGCACATTTTTGGCAAGAAGTTGCACGCGCCGGATCATACGGCGGTTTAACAATACCCAAGAAAATAGGTAAAAATTGCAGCATGCCTGCAGTTGTCAACAAAACAGTCGGGTTATCCGGAACAAGACTGGAACTTTCCACGATTGTATGCTGGTGTTTATCTTTGAAATAGTCTAAATATAACTGTCTAATTTGATTTCCTGTTAACATAATATTCCTCTTCTAACTAATATATATAATAATATGCTATTACGAAAACAATTGATTTTGAATAGAATTATAAGTTATATTAAACTTGAGTTGACGGGGTTGAAAAATTTTTATGTTTGATATAAGATAGTGGAGCACTTCATGCCGGAGTGATGGAATTGGTAGACGTGCCAGACTCAAAATCTGGTGAGGATCACACCTCGTGTCGGTTCGACCCCGACCTTCGGCAAATAAAACGAGATACCTTAAAGGTATCTCGTTTTATTTTAGACATTTTTATCTTTCTTAGCCTCATCAAAAACGCTTGTTTCTTTTGCCTCTATTTCTTTATTTATCTTATTCAATTCATCTTGAAGGATTCGCGCCACATCAAAATCACCGTTCGCTTTTGCCAGTCTGATTTGTTCTTCCTTAATCCCCGCATTGTATTTCAAATCCCTTACACCATGCGGCATTTTTATCTTGTTGCCCAACGCCTCCTGCTGTTTACTGTAATCCTTGCTTTTGATACCGTTAGATCTCTGTGTTCCCTGTGTGCCTTTGGTTTGATTAACTTTCATTGTCATAAAAAACTCCTTTCGTGTTTACGCTTACACCTATATAAAAACAAAGTAATCTCTGCAATTGCTATTTTTACCTATATACAACATGGATTTTTTATTAAATATAGATATACGTTACCGTTTCAGGTTTACAAAAGTTAATATATCATGATAAGCAACATGGATTTTATGAGAAAAATGGACGTAAAAAAATCTTTCGGTGAAAAACTTAAAAGACTTAGAAAAAACAAAAACTATACGCAGGAACAGCTTGCGGAGATGATTGATATTGACCCGCGGAACTTGAGCAGAATTGAAGTCGGTTTGAGTTTTGTCAAGGCTGAAACCCTGGAAAAAATTCTTAGCGCACTTGACGTTACCACAGAAGAATTATTCTCAAACGACCATATTAAAAGCCCTGACGAACTTTTATCGGATATTCATAAATTTTTAAATTTAGCACAAGACAACCCGGCTAAACTTGAAAAAATACATAAAATGATACGTTTCATCGTTTATGATGAATAGTAAAATTACTCTTCCAAACCATATACCAAACGGTTTACCCTTGTCGTAAAATCAAATTCCTGAAGTTGCTTTAACAATGTATTAACATGCTCCCTTAACGGTGCAACAAATTTACTCTTTGTCGTAACATGAACCAGCAAATTTTCCGAATCATCATCTAAATTATGCATCTCACAGGATAATCGACACTTTTCATCCGACGCAGGCATTCTAAGTCCAAAAGGATCTTTCCAGGTTTTCTTAGGTGACGCAGAAACAAAAATATCATAATCTTGTGCCAATCTATTGAACGAAACATCTTTCAACATAACTTCCTGCATTTGCTCCGGAATTTTAAAAAATTTCGCACCTTCAAACTTTTGTTGGGATAATGGACTTATTTGCATACGAATCTCCTTTTTGATTTTATCAATAAAGTTCCAACAAAAAATTTTTTGCTATCTAAATATTTTTCAAAACTTTACAAGGATTTCCAACCGCAACAACATTAGACGGAATATCTTTCGTTACAACACTTCCGGCGCCAATTACTACGTTGTCACCAATAGTCACACCAGGCATTACCACAACATTCCCGCCAAACCAAACATTATTGCCAACCGTTATTGGATAAGCAAATTCTAAACCGGTATTTCTTGCCCCGGCGTCAAGAGGATGACCAGCTGTATAAAATCCGCAATTCGGTCCGATAAAAACATTATCACCAAAGGTTACACGCGCAGGATCCAGTATTACAAGATTGTGATTTGAATAAAAATTCTCGCCCAAGGTTATATTATATCCATAGTCACAATAAAAAGACGGTTCAATATGATACGATTCTTTCACAGAACCCAATAGTCTTTTCAATAAGGCTTTGCGTTCTTCAAGGTTTTCTATAGGCAAGTTATTATATGCCTGACAAAGTTTTTTGCATTCAATACGCTCGTCAAAAAGTTCTCCGGAGTTGCCGGCGTAGTACATTTGACCATTTAACATTTTCTCTTTTTCACTCATACCAAACCTCCTATGCTGAATTATAGCATAAATAACACTTTGTAACGAAATATTAAGTAAAATAATATAAAAGATTAAAGTTTTAACTCATACCTGCCGATAAACCATGGTAAGGAAACGAAAAATGAAAGGAACTCAGTTATGGGTATGGCGGCA
>MOYE01000002.1:133035-136118 GCA_001899335.1 Candidatus Gastranaerophilus phascolarcticola | reverse complement strand
ATCTCCAACGAAATGGATGCCGTTACCAAGGTAATCGAAAAGAACGTTGAATCCTCTTTCAAAACTTTTGGCTAAGGCACTGAGTGCCCTCTATAATGGGTTTGCGGGCTTACGGTCAAAACTTATTTCAACATATAAAAAAGCTCCGGGAAACCGGAGCTTTTTTTATTACGATTAATCAAAAACGTAACTAATGATAGCTGCTTCTCTAGCTTTTTTAACAGCGTTAGCAATCATTCTTTGGTGTTTAGCACAGTTGCCTGTGATACGGCGAGGAATAATTTTTCCTGCTTCTGTTAAGTATCTTTTCAATTTTGCAGCGTCTTTGTAGTCGATAGTTTCAACTTTATCTGCGCAAAGGCTGCAATTTTTTCTTTTTTTCTTATCTGAGTAATCTGGTTTTGCCATTTTGTAAGTTTACCTTTCTAGTTTATTTTAATTCGACATTAATGCTTTGCTTAAAATGGGATTTCTTCCTCGCCGATTAATTCATTCGACATTGAATCATCTGCACCGAAAGAAACTATATTTTCGCTTGTTCCGAAATCAGGATTTGAGTAAGTTGCAGAACCGCCGCTCATTCTTTCGATAGAATTGGCGTCAATTTCATAAATTCTTTTTTCTGCGCCGTCGCCTGATTGAACAGATGCGATTTGGAGTCTGCCCTCAACTAAAACTTTATCATTTTTTTCTAAAGATGAAACCAATTCATCAAGAAGTTTTCTTTTAGAAATAACTCTGATAAGTAATTCATCTCTTGTACCGATATTTAACACGAACGAAGAAACAGCAACATCATTTTGTGTATAACGTTTTTCTGCTGCTCTATATACTGTTCCTGTTACAACTGCTTTAGCTATTGACATATTCTACTTCCTTTATTCTTATTATACACTTGCTTTAGCACAAGTTTCTGTAAACATAGTTCTGATAACATTATCGTTAAGTCTAAGTTGTCTTTTAAATTCAGCAACTTGTTCTGCAGGTAACGCTAAAACTACAGTTGCGAAGAAACCATCTCTGAATCCAGCAACTTCATAAGCTAATTTTTTTCTGCCTGTTTTATCAACAGATTCAACTTTACCGCCCATTTCAGAAACGGTAGAAGATAATTTTTCAACAACAGAATTTACTTCTTCTGCGTCCAAGTTTGGTTTAAAAACAACCATCAATTCGTAATTTTTCATTTATTATTTCTCCTTTGTATTTATAATTCTGCCAGTTTGCCTTTATCGTACATTAAACAATAATATTTTACAAGTTATAATTTGCCTGAAATACATATTGAGCAGGTCCGATTAAGAAAATATCGTGAGCCGGATTAGCTGAATTTCCTTGCCATTCCACGAATACAGCCCCGCCAGGAAGGTTAACTTTAACTTTTTGTTCTGTTAAGTTATTTAAAACAGTTACCACAACACTCGCACAAGCTCCTGTTCCGCAAGCCAATGTTATGCCGCAGCCGCGTTCGTAAACGCACATATCAATCTCGTTGCGGGAAAGAATTTTTACAAACTCGGTATTTGTTTTTTCGGGGAAAAATTCGTGTTTTTCAACATAAGGTCCATATTTTTTTGCATAATCCATAGGGTTTTCGTCAACAATAGTTACGCAATGCGGGTTCCCCATAGATACCGGTGTGATTTTAAATGTTTTATCAAGAACTGTCAATTCGTCACTGCCACAAAACGGGATTTTAGCGTGTTCAAGAATTGGCGTGCCCATATTTACTTTTACAAAACCATTTTCAAGAAGTTCCGGCTTAATAATTCCGGCAAGAGTTTGTACGGAAAAAACTTTTTTATCAACAAGTTTGTTATCAAAAACATATTTGGCAAAACATCTCATACCGTTGCCGCACATTTGCGCTGTTGTCCCGTCAGAGTTATAGAAATACCAGCCGATGTCGGTTGCCGTGGTGTCGCATTTCGGAATAATCATTCCGTCTGCCCCGATTCCGAAATTTCTATCGCAAATCTTTTTGGCAAGCTCTTCCATTGAAAGCCCCGTTTTTAAATATTCTTCATAGGTTAAGATAACAAAATCATTACCACACCCCTGCATTTTCGTTACTTGTATAGTGTTCATGTTTAATTCCCCTTGTTGGATATTAGTATAACATAAAAAAAGAGCCTTTCGGCTCTTTATCGTTTAACACACCAAATATCAGAATTTCCTGAAAGTTGTATTATTCCGGTTCCAAAAAACATTCGCCAGGTTTCAGTTGATGAAACTCTTGTACTTGACCAGTAAAAACCATTGGAATTATCAACACCTATAAGTTTTAAATTATAAAACATTGCAGCGAGTTCTTCTCTTGTCGGAATCCTGCTTTCAGCATCCTGCTCCCTGCAATATCTTGTTGCCAGGGCAAGGGAATTTCCACCATTAATTCCCGCAGGTCCTCTAAGAGGGATTGGCGCAGCCGCAACCGGATCTGTCGGATACAATATTGAAAGGAATCCTATATCTTTTCCTACAGTATTTGGACCTTTATTTCCATTTAAGTCATATATAAAATTAGCACACATTTTGGACTGGGTATAATATGCTGCTTTTTCATTCATATTTCCCTGACATGTAGGGTTATAAAATGTTAGTATAGATTCACCATTTTGAGTCTCAAATGCGACTGATTTAGTATTAATAGGATTAGGGTTTGTGTAAGTAGTGCTGTTATATGAACAAACGCCGTCATCAAACATACTATTTAAGCCTTTTAAATCAGTTAACTCTGAATAAGTATCAATAGTGCTCCCGGCGTTTAGAGTAGTAATTTTAGCAGGGATTCCACAATCTGCGAGATGCTCATTGTCACAAATATTATTTATTTTAAGGACTTTAGATAATCCTGCGGTAACAAAGGTTTCTGCGGCGGTGTCGGTTGTATCGTCAAGTGTTCCGTAACCGTTAAGCGCCGGCATTAGGGCTATTGCCTGGCTAAAGCGTGCGTAAATCGCTTTTCTTTGCGTACTCCAGGTTCGCTCGTTAATGTTGCCCGTCAAACTTGGTAAGGTTATTGCGGCTACTACGCCAATAATTGTGAGGGATAAAAGTATCTCTGCCATTGTGAAGGCCTGTTG
>MOYE01000002.1:0-133028 GCA_001899335.1 Candidatus Gastranaerophilus phascolarcticola | reverse complement strand
CCCCCCCCTGTCAAAATGTTTACAGTTCGTTTTTTCATAGTCTCTATCCTTTCTGTTTTCATTATGTAACATGTTTTACATTCTGTCAATTGCCGGAATGATACAATGAATACTTCTTATCATTTCTTATTAATGAAAAATTATTCTGTATCATCGCTTTATAAGCAGATTTTTGAAGTTTATCATTCCTAACGACAAGATAACTTTCAGGATTTTCGGCTACCGCAATTTTAAGTTTTTCAACATCATTCTCTATAATAAAATCAATATTATCAAGTTTATAATTCAGTAACAAACTAGGTTTTATTGGGATATTGAAAGTTATAAGATGCGTTTTTGCCGTTTGTGCGATTTTAGAATAAGTAACGAGTTCGTTCATTCCGCCTTTATAAATAAGCGGGAAAACAACAGTTAGACAGATAAAATTCGCAAAAAGCATCACCGCGACGCCAGTATTCAAATATTTTTGTTTTTGCGCTGTGACAAGGTAATCCGCGCAAAGAAAAGCGCAGGCAGGAAAAGCCGGAAGAATATATGTCGGAAGTTTCCCGCTTGCGCATGAAAAAAGTGTAAAAATAAATGAAAAGTATATAAAGAAAAACAGGTTTAATTTATCTTTAAAACCGTTTTCTTTAAACGCCTTATGGAGTCTAAGGATAAAAACCGGCGTCCAAGGCAAAAACGCAACGATAAAAACCGGAACAAAATACAAAAGCGGTCTTGTTTTACCGAGAGTTTCCGCGTTAACAAAACGCGCGAAATGGTGAAGTACAAAGTATTCATAAATGAATTTATTGCCATAAACTTTGTACATTTCGTAATGCCAAGGGAAGTTTATAATAATAAAAAGCAACATTCCCGGTAAAAAATATTTTGGCTGAAAACAGTCTTTTAATGCCGCCCAAAAGCCTTTCTGAAGAATTTTAAAAATTCCGACAACGCAAAAAGGTATAATTAGTCCCAACAAACCTTTTGAAAGGAATGCAAGCCCTGCGCTAACATAAAATAAAGACCAAAAGAGTCCTTTTTTGCCGGAATATTCAGTAAGGACGCCGCAATAAATTGCCAAAGTGCAAAACGCGGTAAAAACCATATCTAAAATCGCGACGTGTGCCAGCATTATAAAGAATGCACTGCAAAGAAGAATTATCGCACTAAAAAACCCGTATTTAGCATTTTTAAGAACCTTGCCAGTAAAATATGTTGCAATAACCGTAAAAACAGCAAGCAGACTTACAGGAAATCTCACAGCAAATTCATTAAAACCTAAAAATTTAATAGATAACGCGGTCAGCCAAAAATATAACGGTGGTTTTTCAATAAAAGGAACGCCATTCACAAAAAGTAAATTCCAGTTTCCGGAACCAATCAAATCACGTGACATAACAGCGTATCTGGTTTCATCAACATCCACAAGCGGATATGACCACAAGCCTGCGAACAAAAGCAATACACATAGTATTACAATGGTCAACATATAACAATTTTCAGGGGTATTACTTAAAAAATCTCTAATCTTTTTCATAAAAAATATCGTAAAAAAGAAATATTAGTATCTTGTTAAAAAAATGTTAGAAAAATATAACTACATCACTTGGTTTACTTTTGTAAAAATTGTTAAATTCATGGTTGATTTTTGCCGAAAAAAATTGCATAATTGGTATATACTAAAAATATACTAGGTAAATTTTTGTAAATTCTTTGCAAAAAAAGTTAAAAAATTATTCATGTTTTTACTTTATTTGTGAAGATATATAGTATTGGAAGATAGGTAATTTTAAAGATGAATAATTCAATATTAAAAGATTTTTTCAAGCTAATGCTTTCTGTTTCAATGGTTGCATTTGGTATGAACAGTGCGTTAGCAATATACAACCCTAACGGATTTACTCTGCAGCAAGAAACCGGTTTAAACCAGCTTCACGATGTAAGTAATTTAGACACAAAACGTTATGAAAATTACGTTAGACAAGACTATGAACAAAGATATACCGAGCCAATGCCGGCGGTTGAGGATTCCAGAACCGACAACAGCAGTTCAATGAATGCAGGCGTATCGCAAACACAAACAGACAACAGTGTTTATATCGGATCTGTTACAATTGATGATTCCGAAATCCTATCTCCGGATGAAATTAAAGCTATTACCTCCAAAATTGAAGGCAGAAATGTCACAATTGGCGAAATCCAACAAGCCGTTAACGAAATTAACCGTTTATATGCAACAAGAGGTTTCGTAACAGCAAGAGCATATTTACCGGAACAAACAATTTCAGGCGGAAATATCCGTATCGGTTTAATTGAAAGTAAAGTCGGAAACGTTACAGTTAACGGCAACAAATATACAAGAACAAAATATATTACAGACCGTGTAGGTCAAGACCAAAATAAAGTATTTGATATCGTCGAATTAGAAAAAGACGTTGTAAGTTTTAACAGATACAATGAAGGTGTAAGTTTAAAAGCAAACCTTAAAGCCGGTACTACCCCTGGTACTACTGATATCGACATCAATGCAGAAGAAAAATTCCCGTTCCACCTCGTTGGTGTAATGGATAACGCAGGTCGTTACTCAACCGGTAGAATCAGAGGCGGCGCAATGATTTATGCAGACAGCTTATTCCACAACAGAGATAAGATGTCCTTAGGTTCATACTTCAGCGGCGGCGCAACATCTCCGTTCTTTGACTATAACATTCCGGTTAACAAAAAAGACGGACGCGTAGGTTTCTTATTCACCTCAACATTTGCTAAATTAAAATACGGCGCTTATACCCCGTTAGATATACGAAGCCACGGTTACCAATATTCATTGTATTATTCTCAACCGTTGGTTAGAAGACCTGACTTAGAATTAAAATCTTATGCAGCAATTAACTATAAACGTGCACGAGTTAGTTATTTAGACGACTTATTCCACACAACAGACCAAGTAACAAGTGCTGAATTAGCATTGAACTTACGTAAAGATACTAAACACGGTATTTGGTACTTGAACCAAACTGCATACTACGCATTCCCTATTTTGGATAAAGCCTCAAACTACTTCAAATATAGCGGTAGCGTTACAAGATTACACGACTTCTCACACGGCATTATCGGTCAATTGAGAGGTAACTACCAAATTATTCCTCAAAACAAATATATTCCATACCTCGACCAAATCCAATCCGGTGGTTTGTTCACTGTTAGAGGTTATAACGAAGGTATCATGATTGGTAAAAGCGGTTACTTCTTGAGCGGTGAATTAATATTCCCAATCTTGCCAAGTTCAATCAAAAAACCGGGTAAAACAGACGAAAGATTACCATTCCTCGGCAGAGTTGTTAAAGGTGCGGTATTCGCAGACCACGCAGGTATCTTCCCTCGCAAAGCTGAAGATTACTACGACGGAAGCTACTTCCTCGCATCTGTCGGTTTAGGTTTAAGAGTCCAATTACCAGGCAGCTTGACCGGTCGTTTATATTGGGGCTTCCCGTTAATCAGCAATAACTACGAAACAGCAAGACGTGGCGGTCGTTTCCACTTTGAATTAACACTGTCACCTGATATTGATGCATTGTTGAAAAACAGAAGCACAAAAGAAGTTGTTGAAGAAAAACACGTCGAAGCGAAACCAGCTCCGGCACCGGCAGCACCAGAACCGGTCAACAACTACCCTGACGTTCGTCACTACGACTACTTCTTTGATGTACCGGGAGCGGCGTTATAGAAAATTTAAGATAAGGGTTCGGGAAACCGACCCTTATTTTTTAGGAGAAAGAGAAAATGAAAAAAGGGATATTTATTACGGCAACGGGAACCGATGTCGGAAAAACTTATGTAAGCGGATTACTAACCAAACAATTGAGAGAAAGCGGTATAGATTGCGGGTACTACAAGCCTGTTTTGAGCGGTGCTATAGTTGAGAACGATAAAATTATCGCCGGCGATGCCGAACACGTCACACAGACGGCAGGATTGGGCGGAAATTCCATAGAGAGGGTTTCGTATATTTTTAAACCTGCGGTTTCGCCGCATCTCGCGTCTGAAATTGAAGGCAGACCAATTAATCTTAACAAAATTATTGAGGATTTCAAAAACGCTGCGGAGAAACATAATTTCACCGTAGTCGAGGGCGCCGGCGGCATAATTTGCCCGCTGAATTTGGATGAAAATCTTTTCATATACGATATTCCTAAAGCACTTAACTTAGATGTTATAGTCGTTGCCGATGGCGGACTTGGAACTATTAATAA
Source organism: Candidatus Gastranaerophilus phascolarcticola (assembly GCA_001899335.1). Classification (GTDB taxonomy): domain Bacteria; phylum Cyanobacteriota; class Vampirovibrionia; order Gastranaerophilales; family Gastranaerophilaceae; genus Gastranaerophilus; species Gastranaerophilus phascolarcticola. The sequence goes on along the minus strand of MOYE01000002.1, from coordinate 128,790 downwards.
CACGTTTTTAACTGTTGATTTTATAAAACGCTTGGGATTAAATATTAAAGGAATAATTCTTAACAAATTTGAGCCTGAAAATTTTATGCACAGAGACAACTTGCGCGTAGTTGAGAGAATTTGCGGCGTTAAAGTTATCGGGACCGTAGCGAAAGACGCAGAAAAAATAGAATTATCAGAGGCAATTTATGAATAAATTAAATGAATGGCAGGAAAAAGATTTAAAATACATTTGGCACCCGTGTTCACAGATGAAAGATTACGAGGAACTTGCGCCGATTGTAATAGAACGTGGCGAGGGAATTTACCTTTATGACACCGAGGGTAAAAAATATTATGACATCATAAGCTCCTGGTGGTGTAATTTACTCGGGCATTGTAACCCTAAGATTAACGCGGCAATAAAGAAACAGGTTGACACGCTTGAACACGTAATTTTCGCGAATTTTTCTCACAAAACGGTTATTAGCCTTTGCGAAAGACTGATGAAAGTTTTGCCGGCGGGACTTTGTAAATTCAATTTTGCGGATAACGGCTCTGCGGCGATTGAAATGGCATTAAAAATGAGTTTTCAATACCATTATCAAACCGGGAACCCGCAGAAAAAGCGTTTTATGGCACTGACAGATGCCTATCACGGTGAAACAATCGGAGCGCTTTCCGTTGGCGGTGTGGACTTGTATTCAGAGATTTATAAACCGATTTTACTAGATGTTGAACGAATTGAGGCACCGGATTGCTACAGATGTCCATACGGGCACTTACACGGAGAATGCACTTGCCCTTGCATAGAAAAAGCAGAAGAAACATTCGCACGTGTCGGTAACGAAACCTGCGCACTGATAATTGAACCTCTGCTGCAGGGTTCTGCGGGAATGAAAGTTTACCCGCCGCTTTATTTGAAAAAGCTGCGAGAACTTTGCGATAAGTATAATGTTCATTTGATTGCGGACGAAATCGCGACAGGCTACGGCAGAACGGGCAAAATGTTTGCCTGCGATTGGGCAGGGATTTCACCCGACATAATGTGTCTTTCAAAAGGGCTAACCGGTGGTTATATGCCGATGGCAATTGCTGTAACGACACAAAAGATTTACGATGCGTTTTATTCTGATTACCTTGAGGGTAAGGCGTTTATGCACAGTCATACGTATGCCGGCAACCCGCTTGCCTGTTCGGCTGCGTGCGCGGTTCTTGACGTGCTGGAAGAAGAACAAATAATTGAAAAGGCTTGTGAAAAAGCGGAATATTTTACAAAACGGATAAAGGAAAAATTTGCTGCACATCCGAATGTAGGTGATATTCGTCATATAGGGTTAATCAACGCAATAGAGCTTGTGGAAGATAAGGAAAGCAAAAAAGGATTTGATTCCAGCCTGCGTGTTGGGTACCAAATCTATAAAAAAGCGCTGAAAAAGGGCGTCATATTGCGCCCTTTAGGAAACGTAATCTACTTTAACCCACCGTTAATTATTGAAAAAGCGGATATGGATTACGTAATTGACGTTGCATACGAATGTATGTGCGAGGTCCTTAATTAAGATTTCGTTTTACACATCTGACGTATCCCGAATTAGCTTTTGTGAAAGGCTGAACCGTTCCACCCAGAACGTCCATATACCATGCTTTTGTAGGGTCACCAGAAACCGTTGTTGAAGTATAGGTGTGCGTTAACCCAGTATCTCCATTTACCGCATTTGGTGATAATAGATTTCTATTATAAAACAAAGCTATAGCCTCTTGAACATTAGGTAATCTGCCGTCATCGTTCTGCCCTCGACAAAGTTCTCCGGCTTTGGACCAAATTGCCCCACCTGCACGATCGTACAAAGTTACAGGAGCAACAACGACCGAATCGCTCGGATAAAATACAGTAATAAACCCGATATCTTTATTAACAGAGTTAGGACCTTTCTTTCCGTTCAAATCATAAACGAAGTTTGCACAAACCTTGCGTTGTCCGTAGTATGCACCGGTTTCGCCCATATCTCCTGTACAATGAGGATTATAAAAGACGAAAAAACTTTCGCCGTTAACGGTTTCAAAAGCGGCACCCTCACCGCCGGTAAACGGCGAATAAAGAGCTCTAGAATTAAAATCAGCGATATCCGTCGGGAAAGGGTTCAATACGCTGTTATTTAAACCGATAATTTTAGAGGGGAACCCACAGTCTGCAAATTTCTCCCCACTGCAAATATTATTTAGCTTTAAGACTTTTGAAAGACCAGCGGTCACAAATGTTTCGGAGGAGCTATATCCGTTTAGCGAGGGCATAAGTGAAATTGCTTGGCTAAATCGGGCATAAATTGCCTTTCTTTGAGTGTTCCAGGTTCTCTCGTTAATGTTGCCCGTCAAACTTGGTAAGGTTATTGCGGCAACTACGCCAATAATTGTGAGGGATAAAAGTATCTCTGCCATTGTGAAGGCCTGTTGAGCACGNNCCCCCCCCTGCACATGTTAATACGTTTTTCTTGTTCATAAGTTCTATCCTTTCTGTTTTCATTATGTAACATGTTTTTAGTTTAGTCAAGATATAATGCTTAACATTTTTGACATGCCGAAAATGTTAGTGTTCAATTAGTATAGGAGATTTTATCAGGTAAAAATATGTACATCAAACATCTTGAAATAGATAACTTTAAATCATTTGCCAACAAGTCCGAAATACCTTTGCTGGAAGGTTTCACAACTATTTCCGGTCCAAACGGTTCGGGTAAAAGTAATATTATAGACAGCGTTTTGTTTGCACTCGGGCTCGCCAACGCCGGAGAACTTCGTGCAGAAAACTTGTCACATTTTATTTCAACTTATACAAAACGTAACGAAGCATTTGTAAAGGTTACGTTTGGAGATGTTGAAGAGGGTAAAGACCTTTCTATCGCAAGAAAAATCAGAAAAACAAATCAGGGTTATGCAAGTACATATTATCTAAACGATACAGTTTCAACGCTTACGAATGTTCATGCGATTTTGGAACAATATAACGTTACGCCAAACAGCTACAACGTAATGATGCAGGGCGACGTAACGGGGATTACGAACTGTTCTCCACGCAACCGCCGTAAAATCATTGACGAAATCGCCGGAATTGCAGATTTTGACCGCCGGATAGAACAGTCTACCGAACAATTAAACACCGTTGAACAGCGTGTCGACCGTGCTTCCGTAATCTTAAACGAAGTTGATAAAAGTCTTGAGCAATTGAAAGAAGAACGCGAAGTGGCGCTTAAATATCAAGCGTTGCGCGAAGAAAAACAAGGGCTTGAAAGTCAGGTTAACAAGGTTAAATTCTTTGACCTTAAACGCAACCTTGAGCAGGCACACCTTAACATTCTCGACTTCACCAAAAAACGCAAAGAAGAAGAGGTTAAGAATAAAGATTTAGACGAAAAACTTTCGCTCCTCAAGAAAAAATATGAAGAAGTAAGCGCGCAGGTAAAAGAAAAAGGCGAGGCTGAACAATTAGAGCTTAAACGCCGCGAAGAGGGTATTAAGGGCGATATTGAGCGCAAAGAACATGCTATCAATTACGCGGAAAAACAAATTCATGACGGTTTGAAAGTTATTGCCAACTCAAATACCGCAATTGAAAACAATACTGCAAAAATAGAGGATTTCAAACTCAAAATCAACCTGAAAGAAGACGAGATTAAAATCATTCAGGAAAATATTAAAGAAAAAGAGGCAGAACTTCGTAAAATCAACGAAGATATGACCGGTTTAAGCGATTCTTCTGATTTTCACATAGAAAAACGTAACAATCTTCGCAAGGAACTTGAAGCGTTAAAAGAAGAAGAATACAAACTTTTGCAGGAAAAATTGCCGCTTGAGACAGAGTTAAAAAACCTTACAACAACTCTTGAACGCACAAAAACAGCTCTTGCGGAACTTCAAAAGTCAAAAGACAGTTTTTCAAGTGACTACGAGCTTAAAACAACACTTGTAAGTCAGTTAGAACAGGAAATGCAGGATTTCAAAACCATCCAGCAAAAGACCCGTGACGAACTTGATGTTGTCAAAAATGAAATCAGTGATTGCGAATACAAAGTAAGCATTGCGCACAAAAAAGTTTCTGCACTTGAGACAAGAAAACAGTTTGCAGAAGAAAACCTCGGGCGCGAAATAGACACGATTATGAATGCAAAGCTCCGCGGTGTTCACGCACCGTTGGTTCAGTTGGGAACAGTTGATAAAGAATACTCAACCGCAATGGAAGTAGCGTTCGGAGGAAGAATGGCGCACATCGTTGTTGACAATGAACACGTTGCCTCTGTTGCTATTGAATTACTGCTTTCAACAGGTGCCGGCCGCGCAACATTCATTCCGTTGAACAAAATTAAACCGGCTCCGACACGCCTGCAATTACCAAAAGATAAAGGTGTTATTGACTACGCAATTAACCTTGTAGATTTTGACGACACTTATCTTGATGCGTTTTACTATGCTGTCGGTGATACCCTCGTTGTTGAAGACAAAGAAGCTGCGAACAAATTAATCGGGAAGTACAGAATGGTTACGCTCAACGGCGAACTTTTCGAAAAATCCGGCTCTATCACAGGTGGTAAACTTAAACGTACAGGGCTTTCCTTCAGCCAAAACGATGATGAAGAGCTTAACAAATGCAACGCTCGTTTGAAAGAACTTGAAACAACATACTCAAACCTTAAACAGAAACGCATCGACCTCGAAAACAAGTTAGACAAGCTGCGCGGTCAATATTCCGATGCGTCAAACGAGTACTCAAAAGCTAAAATCGAACTCGCAAATATGAAAAATAACTTTGAAAACAGCGAAAAATTCCTCAAAGAAAAATCCGAATTTATCGCCGTAAGCGAGCCTAGAATTGCTGAAATTAACAATATTCTAGACAAACTCGAAGATAAAAACGTTAAAATTTACGATAAAATCACAATCTTAGACGACGAAATCAAAGAAATTGAAAAACTTATTGACGAAACAGACCTCAAAGAGCTTAAAGAAAAAACAAGCGGCGTCGAGGCTGAAATTAAACGTCTGCAGGCAAAATTAATGAGCGCAAACGGAGAAAAAGAAGATTTCAAACGTCAAATTTCGTTCTTTGAAGACGTAATTCTTTCAAAAAAAGAAGAGATTAAAAATATTGAAGCGAACAACGTAAAACTTGAAGAGGACAAAGTTCGTTACAAAAACGACATAACAGGACTTAACGAACGTCTTGAGGAGTTGAAAGTTCAGTTGACAGAAATAGAGTCAAAACTCGGCGAACTCTTAAAACAACGCGACGGACTGAACAACGATTTAATCGAACTTGAAAAACAAAAAGTTCTCAAACAAGCTGACATTGACAGAATAGGCGAACAAATTGAGTCTTTCAAATCCCGCCGCCGCGAACTTGAACCACTTTTGGAAACAGCAAAAGCAGACCTTGAAAACGCCGGCGTTGACATAGAAAAACTTGAACCTGTTGAAATGTCAATTGATGAAATTACAAATAAAATTCAGCGTCTTGAAAAACGTATGGCGGATTTGGGCGACGTAAACATGCGCGCAATCACAACTTACGAAGAAAACCTTGCACGCCAACAAGAACTCAAAGAAAAAATCGACACGCTTTCATTAGAACGCAAAGAAATTTTAGAAAAAATGAAAGGCTACGAACAGCTTAAAAAAGAAACGTTTATGAAAACCTATAACAACATAAACGAAAACTTTAAAGAAGTATTCCACGCGCTTTCAGAAGGTGAAGGTCAGCTTAAACTCGAAAACCCTGAAGATCCGCTCAACGGAGGTTTGACAATCGAAGCGCAGCCGCGCGACAAAAAATTACAACGTCTTGAAAGTATGTCAGGCGGTGAAAAATCACTTACAGCACTTGCGTTTGTATTTGCAATTCAACGCTATATGCCATCACCTTTCTACGCATTTGATGAAGTTGACGCAAACCTTGACACAATGAACGTTGAACGTATCGCAGAAATGGTTAAACGTCAGGCAAAAGACACCCAATTCATCGTTGTAAGCCACAGAAAACCGATGATTGAATCCGCACACCGCACAATCGGCGTTACACAAAAGGAAAAAGGTAAAACAAGAGTAACCGGAGTTAAATTAAGAGATGAGTAGCGAACCAATATTTAACTATGATGAAATATTTGATAAGAAAGATGCCAAAAGCCAAGGCATAGGTATTCTTGTTGAAATGGCAAAGGCGGGCAAAATTGACCCGTGGCAGATTGATATTCTCGATATCACAACCAAATACCTTGCCTACATCTGCAACATGAAATCTCAAGACCTGCGTCTTACAGGTCAAACTTTCCTATTTGCCTCAATGCTTATCAAACTTCAATCAAATGTACTTGAGGGCGTGGAACTCACAGACTTTACCGACCAGCCTGATGAACCGACATTTGATGACGACGGATTTATTGTAGAATATCCGGAAGACGACTATGTTCCGACAAACAACATTATTTCGCTGGAAGAAGTTCTCCAACGCAGAACAAGCGTACGTCTGAACCACAACCGAATCGTCACATTGAAAGACTTGATTAGACAATTAGAGTTCTACGAAAAACTTGAACACCGTCAAGCCTTAAAAGAAGCACACGAACGCGCGAAAAACCGCGTCCGTTCATACGCACGCCTGACAGCTGACGAAATCGTAAACCTTGCACACGAAGAATATATCGCAGATAATGTTCTTAAACTCAAAGCAAACCTTGAACAATTCTTCCAAAATGAAGATAAAGTCGAACTTAACGAACTTTTGCTGCTCGGAATGGATAAAATGAGCGCCTACATTGCGCTTTTATTCCTCGCCGCAGAATCAGATTATGATTTAGAGCAGGAAGAATTTTACTCAGATTTATACGTCGTAAAAGGTTCACACACACCTGAAGATTCCAATGTGGTTGAATTTAACCGCGGCGTAGAAAATATTATGTCCGTAATTGATACATCAAAACAAGAGACTGGAAAAAATGGATAAAAATACATTAAAATCACGAATAGAGGCAGTTTTATTCATCACGGCGCGCGCCGTTACAACCGATGAAATCTCAAACATACTTGATGCAGAAAAAGAAGATATTGAAGAAGCAATGCTTGAACTGATTATGGACTACTCTTCCCGTGAGGGCGCACTTGAAATCGACGATGAGGACGGCTATATTATTCAGGTAAAAGAGGATTATATTGATATTGTGGAACTTCTCTGCCCTGTGGATTTGAAACCGGCGGTTTTGAGAACCCTTTCTGTTATCGCGCTCAAAGAACCAATTCGTCAGTCGGATTTAAAAGAGCTGCGCTCAAACGCTTACGAACATATTCAGGAGCTTTTGGAAAAAGGTTTAATTACACGCACAAAAGACAAAAACGGCAGAAGTTTTAACATAAAAACGAGCCCGAAATTTGCAGAATACTTCAAACTCAAAGGCGATACCGCCTCTCTGGTTAAGGTATTGGAGAAAGAAGGAAAGATAAAAGACGCGTAAGCATTTCCGTTTCACACATTCAAAGAAAAACCGCCTAAGGAGTCGAAAGGCGGCTTAATGGTGCTTTCCGGGATAGGTCTACCCGAAAAGTTTTATCAGTAAAAGAGACATCACTAACAGTATGGAATATTTTTTTTGAAAGTCAAATTATTTGTCGTATAATTTTGTTATGAAGAGAAAAATTTTTACATTATTAGCTTTAACATTTATAACAGCTCCGGCGCAGGCAATTGATATGAAATTAGAAAATTTCTTCCCGGAAAAACCTGCACAGTCAGAAAATTTTGATGCCCAATCACAAGAAGCCCGTGCGTTTTACGCACAAAACAACCTTGAAGAAGCGATGAATGTTTTGGTTTCTATACCTGCCGAATTTCGCGATGAGGAAAACTGGCTTTTAATGGGTAATATTCAGCAGGATAAGGGTAATATCAAAGATGCTGTTTTTATGTTTGAAAGCGCGCTAATGGCGGATCCGAAATTCTACAAAGCATACTACAATCTTGGCATAATTTATTTTGCTCAAGAAAAATATGCGCTTGCTGTAGAGAATTTCCAGAAAGCAAAAAAATATAAAAACGATTTGCCAAATATTTACTACAATTTGGGTTGTACATACCTCACTATGGGTGAATACAAAAAAGCGAAAAACGAACTTCTATATGCCATTGAGCTAAAAAATACCGAACCGGATTACTATTATAACCTTGCACTCGCCTACAAAAAAATGGGCAATGAAAAAAAAGCAAAATATTACGCTGATTTCTACGAAAAAGTTTTAGCGAACAAGAATTAAACGATGCCCTTTTCAGTAACAACATAATCTACAGGCAGATCAAACTTTTCAACCGGCAGACGGTCAATTAGGAGTTCGTCTGCAACTACAGCTATTTTTAGGCAATCCTTATGCAGTGACGGTATAAATCTGTCATAAAACCCGCCTCCATAACCCAGACGAAAGTGCTGCTTATCCGCCATAAGACAAGGAATTGTTGCAAAGTCAATAATTTCAGGCGAAACCGGCTTTGAACATGGTTCCAGAATGTTAAAGCCCGATTTTTCAAGTTTTACATCGCAATTGTAAGGGCAGACAAGAAGTTTTTCGCCCTCAACTCGCGGAAGATAAAAATTTTTATCACATTCACACAGCGATAAAAGATTTAATTCCTGACCTGTCGGGTGGAAAAGAAGAACATTTTCTGCACGATTAAATTCCGGCATACGCGCGATTTGCGCGCAAATCGCGCGGCTCAATGACTCAACATCCAACCCGCACCTGATTTCTTTTGCGTTTTTTCTTAAACCTGCTTTATCCATAGGAGTATTATAACAAAATTTTACAAAAATTTACACCCATGCCTGCACACCGCGTGATAAAATATTGGTATTATGAGTACGAAAAAGATTATTTTATTGTTATTGGCAATACTGTTTGCAGTATTTGTAAGATTTTACTGGGGGCTTTTTGGCGGGAATATTGTAGGCGACGAGCCGTTTTCATACAGCGTTTCTACGCCTTCCAACCTCAACGACAGCGGTGAAATCTTTAAGAAAAAGTGGAACTATTTCAGACTTAAAGCAAATAAACCTTATAAGGGAAGATATCTTAAAGAAATTTTCTTTAAACCTAATCAGGGAATGCTTGGAGAAGATTTAAAAATGATGTGGAAGTCTGTTAAAGATGACGGACACTCAAATTTCTATTACACATTATTTAGAATTTATAACTCCGGTTTAGACGATTTTAACCCGTCATTTATGAAAGTTTTCGGGATTATGTTCAACATATTCCTGTCTTTGTTTGCATACTTTGTAATGTTCAAACTTTTAAGATTTATTCTGAAAGAGGATAAACATATCCCTTTAGCAATGCTTATTTCGTTCATCAACGCGGGTGCAATTTCGTGTACGATGTTTGTGCGTGAATACCAGCTGCAAATGATATTTTTCATACTTGCAACTTATATTTTTACAAGGATTTATTACTCTATCGAGAATAAAGAAGAGCTTTACAATGCGTGGAAACTGTTTTTATGTACGTTAGGTTTGACGCTGTTTGTACTCTCTGCTTACTATTCAGAAGTTTATATTGCAATTCTTGGCGGCTGCCTGCTGTACAAAGCGTGGAAAGCAAAACGTACCGATTGGATAATCGCCCTTGTGACAGTTTTCATCGGGCACCTGATATTGGCGAAACTTCTGTACTGGGGATTTTTCAATTTTATTGGAACCCACGACTTCCCGCAGGATACACCGTTTAATTTGGAACGTGTTTGGAAAAGATTTTGTAAGAACAACGGATTTATGTATAAATCATTGTTCTATTGCCCAACACTCGTTTTAGGAGCCTTAGCAGCAGCGTTAAATTGGAAAAAATTCAAAAGTTTTAAAGAAACAAAATATAACTTCCTGCTTTTACCGGCACTTTTGGCGGCAATATGGAGTTACATAATCATATTTATAGGTCACCTTGACTATATGAGATACGTAATGGCAGGTTATCCAATTATGGCAATGGCTGTTATTTGGCTGATTGTGAATTTGGATTCTAAAATCTGGAGTTTTATATTCGGCTTGTTATACATAGTATATTCAATGCCGCTTACTCTGCACTTCATCCCAAAACCTGTTGCATCTTTCATATACTTTGCACACTTCAACTTTGCACATATGAGACCGCTTTTGGAATCAAATTTACCTATTTACCTAAAAAATGACAAAAACTTCCCGATTTATGCGACATCAGAAGTTATTTTATACACACCAGACGATACAGATGTAATAATCGTAACCGATATGGATTACTTTACATCAAAAGAAAATCCTAACAAGGAATTTATTGTTGTAACGCGTATTCCTGAAGATTTTGACAAAACCAATAAAAAATGGTCACGTGTTGCCAGAAAAATTAAAAAGCAGGAACTTGAAGATTACTGTATGTTCAGCGGCTGGCACTGTTTCCCGACGAGCAAAAAGGATTACCATAAGATAGAGGCACTTATGGAGAAAATGGATCACGAGGCTATTGAAGCAGAAGAGGCAACTAAAAATGAAGAATCAAAACCGGCAGCCGGCGCTCCTGACCCGTCAGAGCAGGGATAAACTCGTCGACGAAGAGCATTATGGTTTTATAACAAGGGTTTCTAAGGCTGGAGAAGTCTTAGAAACTTTTGGTAACGACTGTGGCGAACCGTTTTATCTTCGCTCATGCGAAAAACCTTTACAGGCGAGTTTAGCGATTGATTACGAAATAGATTTGACAGACCAAGAACTTGCGCTTGCCTGTGGTTCAAATGCCGGCGAGAAATGCCATTACGAAACAGCCCGGGGATTTGCTGAAAAATTTGGCATTCGGGCAGAGGATTTAAAATGCGGGGTACATAAACCTCTCTCAAAGACGCGTCAGGCAGAAATGCTGCTTGCAGGCGGAATCGAAGATGTATTCCATAATAATTGCGTAGGCAAACACCTCACGATGCTCGCGCTTTGTAAAAAATTAGGATTTCCAACTGACGATTACGACGAGCTTAACCACCCGTTACAACAACTGATTATAAAGAAAGTAAGTGAATTATGTGTCATCAATGACAATTACCCTATTACAAAAGACGGCTGCGGAGTTCCTGTTATGTCAATGCCTTTAAAGAATATGGTCATGGGCTTTTTGAACCTTTTTTGCGACCCTAAATACGAAAAAATGAAAAACGCGATTTTGAACAACCCATATATTTACGGCGGCGAAGACAGAACAGACACAAAGATTGTAGAGAACGGGTTAATCGCCAAAGTTGGTGCCGGCGGGCTTTGTGTGGTAGTAAATACAGAGGCGGAAGAGGGGTTTGTCGTAAAAGTTTCCGATTGTGATATGAAAGCACGCGAGCTTGTGACAATTGATTATATAAACAGACTTGGCTGGGGTAGTTTTGCCACAGAGCGTTCCATAAAAACCCTGCACGGTGAAAAAGTGGGCGAAATTAGTACCTTATTTGCATTTTAAGTGTATTTATCATAGAATATTTGTTAACGAGGAAATGAGGTGGAAGTCCTCAGCTGTGCCGCAACCGTTATAGTCGGAATGCTCAAACTTTTTACTATTGCTGCGTTGCACGGCAAAGTACAAAACTTTTGTGCTGTCCTCATCAAAGCAGATCTTCGCCACCTGCCAGTCTTGCTCACGCAAGCCTGCACTGTGGCTCGCTGTCTAACACGTCATTCGAAAGACTCGCTCACACGAGCCTTTCTCAGACCACGAGGACTGGATGCAATTAACTCTTAACACACAAAAAAGTAATATAGGCACCTGCCCGCACGGCTTGCCAATAGGAAGCTGTCCGATTTGTAACGGTATGTCAGGCGGCGGGGCAAAAAAAGCTGATTTTTCAGCGCGTCCGGGTGAAATGAGTTGGAATGAATGTGCCGCAATCGGAGCATTTTTAAGAGCTCAAAAACTTGCACAACAAACACGCACCCAGGACGCCCAGAACTTTGCACAGCGGCTTGCTGATTTTCAAAAAAATCTCACGACTACACATCTGCGCCTGGCACAATTCAACGCGATGTTAACAGAAAAACTTCCGCGAGTAATCAGCACGCCTTTGACGTTTATCGTTCAAACCGTTCTTCAACGCCCGATTATGGTTATGAGAGCAATTCCGCAGGTAATCGCCAACCTTGCCGACATCAGTGCAAAAATTACATCAGTTCTAGGCGAAATCAAAACCGCAATAAACAAAAAGATTTCCGAGACTCTAAGCGAAGTCAAAAAGAAAGTAAAATCGCTTTTTGCTCTTTTTGAAACCTTAAATTTACACAACGAAGACAAAAAAATTGATGAAGAAAAACGGGTTTTTGACCTAAAAAAATTTCTTCATTCATTAATAAAGAAAGAACACGACAATGAAACTCCATGACTTTCACGACGGCGAAACAATGCGCCGACAACGAAATTTAACAAATAATCAGAAAAAAAATGACCTAACCACGCAAGAAGGCGTTATTGTAAATAATTGCTGTAAACCCGAATGCAATTTTAACGAAATTTGTGACACGCTTATAATTTCGAATCATACAGAGGCTCCTGCCGAGTTAAAAGAAAAGCCGCAGGAAAAAAGTTTGCTTCCGATAAGCGGCATTGCGCTTGGGGTTATGGGGGTAATAACCGGACTTACATATTTTATAAGCCGCAACACAAAAGCGTTAGCGAAAACTGACAAAAAACAGGTTCTGCCAACACTTACACGTCACGTTGCATTGAATGAAGAAACGCATCAGGCAATTTACAGAATGGTTCGCAATCCTAACCGTCAAACGATTTTAGCCGGCAGCGGCGTTTTAGCGCTTACGGCAACGGCGTTTATGGGCAAAACTTTCTTTGACGGTTTCAAAGAAGTTTGGGTTAAAAAGAAAGAGGCTGATATTCAAAAAAATCTTCAGGAAAACCTCATCGCGGTAGAAACCCAAACGTTTGGAGGCAAAATGCAAATTATCCGTAATATGCTTTCCACTCGTACTGCCGAGTTTGCCAAAACATTGAATTTCGGGCACCGACCGGAAGCCGCGGAGAAACAGAACAACACGAACTATTTTCTGCTTGGTGCCGCAACTTTTGCTGGAATTATAGGACTGGGATTTCTTTCTATAAAAAACCTTACACGCGGTAAACAGTATTTGGAAGAGGGAAGCCGTGCGCTTAAAAATACAATTCCTGAAATAATCAAAAAATCAACAAAAGAAACAATGGAAGAAGACAGAGAGATTTTGAAAGGGATTTTCACGGCTCTTGGCACACCGAAAAAATATATAAAAGAACACCTTAAAAACCTCAACTGGTCTAAGGCTGATATCAAGGATTTTGAAGACGAATTACTCTCTTCAACCGCGCGTGTCGAGCGTGCACTTGGCGGCGACGGAACCGATAAACCGACTTATTACTCTCACGTTGACGATTACCGCGCGCACCTCTACAACTACCTGCTGGATACGGATAACAAACAATTTAAGCAGCTTTTCTTTGGAATAGCGGGTCTAAGTGCCGTTGGCTATGCCGGAAAACTTACAGGCGACGCGATTAAAGAAGTTCAGGTGAAAAAGATTAACGCACAGACAGAATTGGATTTGCAAAAACGGCTTGTTTCAACGGAGCTGCGCAACTTCAAGGCGAAGAAAGATGCCGCGATTACACCGCTTGTGGAGGAATTTTACAAGCAAAAAAGAGCGGGGAAATCAAAAGAAGAATTAAAAATCATCGCCGACAATATTCTTTACGAAATCAAGAATGGAGCACCATTTGTCTACTCTTAGTATTAACGCATATTTACAAACAAATCGACCGAATAACATCCCGACCAAACCTGCGGGAAATTTTCGTGTGTTTTCGCAGCTTACAACCGATTATTTTGTAAAAGAGGGTGAAAAATCGCTTCCGGCAATGGAGAAAAATCTCAAAAACAACCGCAATGTCGTTCAAACCCTCTATATTTTAGACCGGATACAAGAAAAAGGCACCGGCGACGTGGCAAAACTCTATCCTGCACTTTCGCGCTACAACAAAACCCGTGACCCTGAAATCCAAACCTTTCTTGCCGGGATTTACCGAAAGACACAGGTTCCGGACGCGTTCGGGCCGCTGGTTGCAATGCTTGTACAAAACTCACTAAATCCGCCCAAAACTTACTTTGATCCAAATGAAGAAATCGGGGGCGCAATTATCTCCTATTTTTCTTAATTTATGGTATAATATTTCCATGATTATGTCCGAGAAAAATTCGTTAACGAATTTTTTGAGCGGCGTATGAGACAGCGCAGCCACAGGTTGACCTGCGTGAGCAGGGCAAGCAGGTGGCGGAGAACTGCTTTATAGGGAGAAGAAATGTTCAATTTATTTAGCAAACCCAATAAAATGAAAGCCTGTGAAGAGCTTAATTTAATATACAACAGCCTCAAAAGTATTTACGATTTTTCTACAATTACCTCTGCAAGAAAAGAGTATTTAACTGATTTAATCACACGTTACGGCTACCTGCCTTACCCTTTCAGAAAAGCGCAGGAAGAGCTTACACCTAACGAAGTGCTATTCGGACTTGAAATCAAATGGGTTAACAACAAAGTTTTTGACGGCAAACATTTCCGTTTCCCTGATAACAAACAGAGCGTTCTTGCGCGCAAAAATATTAAAAATTCTAACTGGATTAAAAAAGAAGGTCACAACATAAAATTAATTAACCTTGCGGGTCTTGGCAACGGTAACAAAAGCAAAGAAACCGGTAAATTTATGGACTGGCTTATGCAGCTTTTAATCCTGCCGACAGGGAACCTTGAAAACGGAATATTCAACACAACAATTTATCTAATCCCTTTCCACCCGAGAGAATTTGGCTGCGCATACCTGCCAAAGAGTTCTGAAGTCAGTGAAAAACTTCTTGATGAAGATATCAAAAAAGTTACGGGTATGGGCGTTAAAAAACAGGTTCAAACCTTTATTGCACTTGCACAACTCGCCGGTCACCCTGTAATTTACGATATTCTGCCGCAAACGGGTCGTTTCTCAAAAGCAGTGCTTTCAAATCCATATATTGCGCGCTGGTTTGATATTAAAGCGCTTAATAAGCAGCTTGAAGATAACCTGGAAAGACTTCTCAAAGAAACCCTAAAAGACTGTGATGAAGATGATATCAGCGTTATAAAAGAGGTTTACCAGCAATCACAGACCGAATGTATGGGAAATCTTTCCGAAAAATACAAAGAATTATTCACTCAATTCACTGAAAAAATGGATGAATATAAAAAAGAGATTTCAAACGAAATGCTCCAAAACGCAACCCAAAAGAAACTTCACAAACGAGTAAAAGATATCGTTGCCGAAATCGAGGGTTCTAAAAAAATTCAGACGGAAAGCGATATTACAAAGCATATAGAATTTATCCAAAAATTAATTTCAGAAGAACTTTGGCCGGCTCCGGGCGGAGCGTGGTGTTCTGCAGGTGTTCCGGTTTACGACACGATGAGCGACTGCGGCGGATACCCTATGTTCAAACACTATAAGTTCAATGGCGAAGACGTTACGCATTTTGCAAACCTTGATTGCCAAACTCCGTACTACTTCGTTAACCTTGAAAATGGTACCTATAACAAAAAAGTCGTAGAATTTTTCATCAACGAAATGAAAAAGCTGCAAAACGATTATAATTTTGACGGTTTCCGTGTCGACCACATTGACCACATCGTTGACGAAGTTTCGGAGAAAAACGGCACGCCTATCAGCTACCGTGCACCGCGTGTTGTACTGGGCAAACTCAACAAAACAATGAAAGAAAAAATCCCATATTTCGGCACGCTGGCTGAATACATGCTTTGGGATGATTTCCTCAAAGAATACCACGAAGACATGTCATTTGACACACTTTGGGGTAACGACATTGTTATGCAATGTGAAAAAACTCCTGAAAAAATCATTGAAGATAACCAACACCTAACGAATTATAACGTTGGACGAAAAAATAAGAATTATTTGTCAATCCTGAAAACTTACAACAATCAGGACGGCGAATTTCGTTCTATCGACCAATATCCGGGACAATTGGGCGATGAGGGCGCTATGTTCAAATGGTTTAAATACAAGTTCCTCCCCGGCGGCAAATTCGCGCAGCGAGCTATGCTTTACGTTGACGGTGATGAAAGTTTCACAAAACGCGGAATTGAGCACGTCATAGGCGAAGAAGTTGCAATGGAACGCGCACAGGATTACCTCTTCTACGATAAATTTGACGCAATCGACCGTTTTGTAAAAAATAACTCAATCATCACAGACGGTGAAGCACAAATTATTGACGAGGATGAAGACGGGTTCGCAAGCTGGATTATCTCAAAAGAACCACTCAAAGAGGGTTTCTTAATCGTTGCTAATTACAAAGCTCCAACAGAAAAAATTGACGGAAAACTCGTCGAAAATAAACCCGTTCAGAACAAAAAAGTTCTTCTGCCGGGCGACTATACAATAACTGCGGAATACAAATTCAACGGCAAAGACTTTGTAAAACAAAAAATAAAAGAAGAAAATGAACTCAATTTTGCAGAACTTGCAAACGGTGAGTTCAGGATTTTCACAACCACTAAACTATGATAAAGCAGATTAAATTAAAGAATTACATTTTAATAGATAATTTAAGCGTTGATTTTGACAAAGGCTTGAACGTTATCACCGGCGAAACCGGCTCCGGTAAAAGTATTCTAATCAACGCGATTGACATTGCTTTTTCAAATCGTGTATCAAAAGAGGTTATCAAAACCGGCGAAGAAAAAGCGTCAATTGAACTTCTTTTAATCTCTGCTAAACCTGAAATTCAGCCGCTTTTTGACGAATTTGGTATTGATTATACAGGCGAAGAAATTCTTCTCACTAAAGAAATCTCTCAAAATGCCGTCAGAACACGCGTTAACGGCACACCGGTCAACAGCGAATGCGTAAAACGCCTTAAAGAAATGTTTTTGGATATCCACTCCCAACACCAAACTTACGCGTTTATGCAGCCAAAATACCACATTACGCTTTTGGACAACTATGGCAAAGATGTGTATAGCAAACAGCTTGCGGATTATGGCGAGCTTTTCGGCAAGTACAAAAATATGCAAAAACTCCTTGAAGAACTTCAAAACGCTTCCGATGCAACAGATTCACAAATAGATTTTCTAAAATTCCAGCTTGATGAAATTGATGCCGCAGAAATTAAATCCCCAACAGAGGACGAGGAACTTCAAAAAGAGCTTACTGTACTTGAAAACGCCGAAAAGCTAAAAGAACTTACAGGTGTTGCCTACTGGTCAATCAACGGCGATGACGGCTCAATTCTAGAAGCTCTTTCGGGCATTAAACAAAACATTTCAAAAGCCGCTGCAATGGATGAAAGCCTTACCACCCATGAAGAACGGATACTAGACCTGCTTGAGGGGCTGAAAGATTTAAGTTCAGAACTCCGCGACTACAATCAATCCCTCGACAATGACACCGAACGCTTAAACGAAATTCAGGAGCGCCTCTACATTTTCGACAAGCTCAAACGCAAATACGGAGCGACGTTAGAAGAAGTTTTAGCTGCACGTGATAAGTTTGAGGCTGAACTCAACAGCATAGAAAATTCAACCCAAAATATAGAAGAACTTAGCGCTGAAATCGCCAAAACCGAAGCACAGCTTATGCAACTAGCGCAAGAAATCAGCGAAAACCGTCAGAATTACGCACGCGTACTCTCAACACTCGTTGAAGAAAAACTTTATCAGCTTGAGCTGCCAAAAGCCCGTTTCAAAATTAACGTTGAGAGAAAGGCGCTTTCCCCTGACGGTATCGACAACGTTGAATTTTTAATCTCCACAAACGTTTCAGAATCTCTAAAACCGCTTGCAAAAATTGCATCAGGCGGTGAGATTTCGCGTGTAATGCTTGCGATTAAATCAATTTTTGCCCAAAGCGACGACATAGACACGGTGATTTTCGACGAAATCGACACAGGAATTTCGGGCAAAGCCTCTCAAAGCGTTGCAGACGAAATCAAAGAATTAGCTAAATACAGACAAATTATAGTGATTACGCACCAGGCAATAATTGCCTCAAAAGCAGACAAGCACTTCTACGTGGCAAAATCACAAGAAACCGAAACAAAAGTCAATGTTTACGTTTTAAATGATGAATACCGCATAAAAGCACTTGCCGAGCTCGCTGGCGGTGAAATCAACGACCAGTCAATAGAATTTGCGAAATCACTCCTGCACCAATAATAAAAACCCGTCAAGCGTTTTCACCTGACGGGTTTTTAAATATATTTATGACACAGTGTGTGTCCTATTCTTCTGAATTTTCTTCGCTTTCTTCAGAATACTCTTCTTCAGCTTGCATATCTTCTTCGTCGTATGCTTGTTGATTCATTTCTTCTGCAATTTCTTCCTGAAGTTCTTCTTCATCTACGTTAGCAAAGCCATCAGTTTCTTCCTGCTCTTCATAAGAGTAATTCTTAATGTTTTCAGCCTCTGCTTTTTCCATTTGTGAAACTGATTTGATATCAATTTTCCAGTTGGTAAGTTTGTGTGCAAGTCTTACGTTCTGACCTTCACGACCGATTGCAAGGCTTAGTTGATCATCCGGAACTACTACCATTGCTTCGTGAGAGTATTCGTCATCAGCTAAAATATCAACTGACACAACTCTTGCCGGTGAAAGCGCATTAACAATGTATTCAACAGGGTCTTGTGAGTATCTTACGATATCAATTTTTTCGTTTTTCAACTCGCCAACAATTGTTTGAATACGGCTTCCGCGAGGTCCGATACAAGCACCTACGCAATCTACATCCGGATCGTTTGACCAAACGGCAATTTTTGTTCTGTAACCAGCTTCACGGGAAATTGATTTAATTTCAACAATTCCGTCTTCAATTTCAGGAACTTCAAGTTCAAAAAGTTCTCTAACGATTTCAGCGTGCGCGTGAGAGACAATAACTTGAGGAAGTTTTGTTGTTTCTTTAACGTTAAGAACAAAAACTCTGATTCTGTTACCCGGTTTGTAGTATTCACCAGGGATTTGTTCTTTCTGCGGCATAATCGCGTCGGTTTTACCGATGTTAACGATTACGTTTCTGTTTTCAACGCGTTGAATAATACCGGTAGTAAGAGTACCTTTTTTATCAAGGAACTCATTCAATACAAGGTTTCTTTCAGCTTCTCTGATACGCTGTGTAATAACTTGTTTTGCAGCTTGTGCGGCAATACGTCCGAATTGTTCAGGTGTAACTTCGATTTTAACTTCATCGCCGATTTCTACATCTTCGTCGATTTCTTTAGCAACCGCAATCGCAATTTCAGTTTCGTCGTCTTCTACTGATTTAACAACAACTTTTGTACTGAAAACACCGATTTCACCTGATTGTTCGTCCAAAATAGCTTCAATATTAGTAGCCTCTTTGTTTCTCATTTGTCTTTTGTAAGCCGCAACGATAGCGTCACATAGCGAATTAATCAAAACTTCTTTTGATATTCCGCGTTCTTTTTCAAGCTCTTCACAAGCCTCAAATAATGCTGATCCGATTTTAATCATATTTATCTCCTTTAGTCAATATATAACTTTGCTGATTGAATGTTATCTTTCGGGATTAGAAGTTCCTTACCGTCATCAAAGCGGAAGAATTTTAACCCCTCATTCACGTCGAAATCAAGGATTTCGCCCTTAAAAATCTTTTCTGTCTCACCTTCAAGCGGATTTTTAAGTTTCAAACTTATACGGCGTCCGCTAAAAATGATAAACTCTTTTTCTGATTTGAATTTGCGTTCCAAACCCGGAGATGAAACCTCAAGGTGATATTTAACAGGGATTAATTCGTCCATAAAATCACCTAAGCTGCGTGTAACGTTCTCACAATCGTCAAGTGTAACATCACGCTCACGTGAATATAAGAAAATTCTTAAAAACCAACGATGATTTTCTTTAACAAATTCTATTTCAACAGGTACTAAGCCAAAACGCATTGCAGTATTTTCAATAACGGGCGTTACTTTTTCTAACACATCGTATCTGTTAATATCCTGTTTCATAAAACCTCCTAATTAAAGCGAAAAGAACGGGGGTACCGTTCTTTTCTCAACTTTCATATTGTAACCCGAATAAGAAATTTTGTCTAGTCTAATGTAAATATTTTGTTACCCATAAAAACCGCTCTTCTTACCATCTTTTTAAGCGTATCAACCTTGATTTTAGTAAAAATATATGGTATCATGAGCATAGAAAGGATAGAGTATGAAAAAAGCATTTACAATGGCTGAGATTTTGCTATCTCTCACAATAATAGGCGTGGTTGCGGCGATAACATTACCCTCATTAACAGGTAACATTAACGAACGCACCTGGAATACACAAAGAAAAGCGCTTTATGCGCGTTTTTCCCAAGCTATTTCATTAATGCCTGCCCTCAACGGATACGGAACGTATATTGAGGGAAACGACTCAACTTCTGCGGTCGATACTGCGGCTGAAACTTTTGTCACTGCAGGTCTTTCTAAAGTTATGAAAATTAATAATATTTGTGACTCGGAACACATTCAAGATTGTGGCATTACATCTCAATATATTGATATGGCTGGTTCTAAACACGATTACGCGTTAACATTAAAAACCTGGAACCCTACATTTTTGCCGGAAAGAATGAATAATATTTCAATTGATACTAAAGCTGCTGCATTTGAAACTGCTAACGGAGAAAGCATTCTTGTATATTACAATCCCAGATGCATTCCAAATAATAATATTACAAATGTATATTCACAGACTTTTACACAATCTTTTATGTGCGCAAATTTTATTTATGATTTGAATGGTAATAAAGGTCCTAATACTGTTGGTAAAGATATCGGTACTATAACAGCATTATACGCAACAAGTCCGAACGTAGTAGCACCAATGCCCAGCAGCCCTACTTCCTACCGTCAAACGGACTTTGCTGCAGCACAAAAATTTTGTAACACTAACGATAACAATAGTCGTTTGACAAATCTAGACGAGTTAACAGCGCTCTTTTATAATATGAATTTATTTAATATAATTGAGACTAACTACTGGTCTTCAACAGTAGAATCTTCTACTTTAGCTTGGCGCCTTGAAGTGGGACACGGCGCACGACGAATAAAAGAACGCACGGATTGGGCATATGTACGATGTATTCAACGATAAACAAAAAAATCCCCCGATTTCTCGGGGGATTTTTTATTTTATTTAAACACCTACTTTTGATTTTGAAAGTTTAATACATTCTTTCAATGTGTTTGCTACTGTTACTTGTTCTTCATCTGTAAGTTCAGGGAACATTGGTAATGAAATTACCATTTCTGTGTTCTTCTCTGATACCGGGAGAGAGCCTTTTCCTACGCCCAAGTATTCGTGAACTTTTTGCAAGTGAAGAGGGATTGGATAATACAACATAGCTCCAATACCGCGTTCTTGAAGCATTTTATGAACTTCATCACGGTTCGGAATTTTAACTGTGTATTGGTGGTATACGCAATATGTGTTATCCAATTCTTTTGGAGTTTGGACATCCGCACAATCAGCAAACAATTCATTGTATCTTGCTGCGTGAGCACGTCTTTGTGTATTCCATTCGTTAATATAGTTCAATTTAACTCTTAAAATTGCCGCTTGAATTTCATCAAGTCTGCTGTTTACACCGATTTCATCGTGGTGGTAACGGATTGCACCGCCGTGGTTTCTAAGAGCAATCATTCTGTCACGAAGTTTTTCAGAGTTTGTTGTTGCCAAACCGCCGTCACCCATACCACCTAAGTTTTTAGTAGGATAGAAGCTGTAGCAGCCAATATCGCCAAAAGTACCAACCATTTGACCTTTGTATTTTGCACCGATTGCTTGGCAGCAGTCTTCGATTACGTGCAAGTTATGGCGTTTTGCAACATCCATAATAACATCCATGTCGCAAGGTTGACCGTAAAGGTGAACCGGAATAATTGCTTTTGTGTTAGGTGTAATAGCTGCTTCCAATTTAGACGCATCAAGGTTGAATGTATCAGGATCGATATCAACAAAAACAGGTTTTGCGCCAACAATTCCGATAGCCTCTGTCGTTGCAACGAAAGTAAAGGCAACTGTAACAACTTCATCGCCTGCTCCGATATCTAACGCTCTTAATGCTAAGTGGAGTGCATCTGTACCGGAGTTCAAACCTACTGTGTATTTGCAGCCGATAAAATCAGCTAATTCTTGTTCTAATGCTTTGCAGTTTGGTCCGAGAATGTAAGAGCCGGAACGTAAAACTTCACAAACAGCTTTTTCTACTTCTGCGCCGATTTTGGCGTATTGTCTTTTTGAATCTAAAATTGGTATCATAAAATCTCCTTTACTTCTTCTTATAAACACATTCTATCACACAATTGCGGGGTCTTTATAAAATATTAATCTCGGGATGCGATCAACGCCATCATCACCCAGAAGATGATTTGTATTTGCGGTCTAAAAAAGACTGTATCAACCATACCGTGCGCCATTACACCGATTAGGGAGACAAACGCGGCACTTATCAAAACGACCTTAGCAACATCTGTTGATGTTAAGATATATTTCACCGAATTAAAACATTGCATGCCCAAATACGCTACAAACGCAATCAGTGCAAAAATTCCGCTTTCAACCGCTGTTTCAAGGTAAATGTTATAAGCACTTAGCGCATCAAACCCGGTTTTCATATAAAGTCCGTAGATTTCGCGGAAATTTTTGTTTCCAACGCCTATGCCGAGTAACCAGTTATCCTTAAACATTTGTAATGAGGACTGATAAACATTAAATCTGAACGAATTTGAAGAATCCTGACGCATTGCAAAGATTGATAAAATTCGTGCTCTTAGCGATGTACTTGCAAGGATTAATGCGGTAGAAAGTACGAATCCTGCGCCAACAACAGCGAGATAAATCTTCTTGTAATTTGCCCAAAAGAATTTCAACGAAATTGCAAGCACAGCAAGCGTCATCATAAAAAATGCAATATAAGCTCCGCGGCATCCGGTAAAGACAAGCGACAAGACGCCGGCGCCGGTTCCAACGAAGAACAAAATTGCAAGTTTATAATATTTTTTTACCAACAGCCAAAGAGTCAGTCCCAAACATGCCGGCAAACCAACAACTAAATATCCGCCAAAGAGGTTTGGATTATATGGCTGCAAAGTCCCGTAAACACGCGTCATAACCTGTTCCGGATTTAAGTTACTCACATCCTGCCAGCCGGCAATTGCCTGTACGTGTGTAAAATTTTGCAAAAATGCAATTCCGCTCTCAAAAAATATTCCCGCCGCGATTACAAATAAGGTCGCAATTCCGTATTTAAAATTGCTCTTAAAGAGCTGCGCGACAGAAAAATAAAACAAAATATAAGTAACTGTTTTCAAAAATCCTTTCAAGCTAAGCCCGAAAAGCGTTGACCCGCAAAGGCTTATGAAAACAATCAAAAAATAGATTATCAGACACCACTCTTCTGCGCCCAATCTTACACGAGCGCCTGGATATGTCAGCAATTTGACAAACGTAAGCCCTGCAACAGCAAGCGCACCAAGTCCAATTATGCCTGACGACATAGTCAAGGATGCCAACAATGTTCCCGCCAGCGCCAAAAAGATTAGGAAATCAATATTTTGCAACAGGAAACTATTCTTGTATAAAAAATCACGTAAACTATTGAACATCGTTGCCTGTTGAATTGATAGCCTTATTTAACTCTTCGTCTTCTGTAATGTGTACGACCTGTAAATCAGAAACCGTTCCGGAAAAACGATAATTTTGTCCCTCTAAAGTAATCGGCAGTCCGATTTTGATTTTGTTTCCGCCAACTACAGCACCGTCTTTGGTAATTTTTGCGGTGTCATTCAATGTAACAAGCGCATCATAAACGCCAGGCAATGAAACATCTTCAACAGCAATAAATTTACCGTTCAAGCTCTGCATCATCTGCTTTCTTTTTTCAGCCTTAACATCAACGATTTCAAGCTCGGAATACGGAACATTTCTTATAGTAATAAAAGTTTTTTCACCGGCTTTAACAGGTAAATCATTTCCGGTATAAGTCAAACCTCTGACACATACAGTGAAAGAAATTTTTGAAGTTGCCTCAATTTGTTTAGATGCGGTTTGTCTGAAATTTTTAGCCGTAAAAATTCCAACAAATCCCGCAATAACAAGCAACCCGATAATCACATAATCCAAAACTCTCAACTTTTTAATAAAATCCATTTTATCTCCTATTAATTCTTGATTCAACAGCAGCGATAAGTTCATCAATTGTCGTTGTTGCGCAGCCATATTGTCTTACAACAATACTTGCCGCAATGTTTCCGATGATTGCAGAATAAACAGGGTCAATGCCACTTGCAAGAGCCAGTGAAAATACCGCTGTTACTGTATCGCCCGCACCTGTAACATCAAACACTTCCGATTTGTTGAATACAGGGATTTTAGTAAATTTTTCATTAGGTTCCGCAACAAACATACCGTCAGCACCGCAGGTAATCAATACTGATTTTGCATTTGTTTGTTCTAAAAGTTTGCATCCTGCACGTCTCAAATCCTCTTCATTTTTGATAAAGAAACCCACGGATTTTTGCGTATCCGGCAGGTTCGGCGTCATTGAAGTAACATTTTGAAAACGTTCAAGTTCACCTTGAGCATCAACTACAATAACTTTATTATATTTGTTAGCAAGTTCAATTGATTTTTTGATAACATTCGGCGTCAAACAACCAATATTGTAATCGGAAAGTATAACCGCATCATATTGCGGAATAGCTTCTTCAAGATTTTTCAAAACTTTTGCTTCGGTTGCGCCCTCAATAGGCGTAGAAGTCTGACGGTCAATTCTCACAATTTGCTGGGTTATAGAAGTTGTAATCGAACCCGAAATTCTTGTCTTTGTAGTGGTTTTACGCATCCCGTCACGAACAAGATAGCGGGTGTTGATATTTGCATTTTCAAACGCCTCTATTAATTGCCCTGACTGATAATCTTCACCGCAAACGCCAAGCACACCAACTTTCCCGGCGTTAAGCGTAGAAACGTTATGCGCTGCGTTAGAGGCTCCGCCTAAAATTATTTTTGTTCTGGTGTGCTGGAGAATTAAAACAGGCGCCTCACGAGAAATCCTTTCGGCATCGCCGTAAATCATTTCATCAATCGCCAAATCTCCTACAACCAAAACCTTTGAATTAACTAACTTCTTAATATCCGAAATCAATTTTACTTTATCAATATTCATAAAAAGCAGTACTCCGCCATTTCCGCCCCGCTGAACCGCGGGTCGCGCATGGCTGCGCTGTCTAATACACCACTCGAAAATTTTGCTATGCAAAATTTTCTCGGGTAAAAATAACCCTTCACAAGAACATTTTATCACAAGGGCAAATAAAAACAAGGGCGGACAGCCGGCGTAGTAATATTAACAAATGTAACAAAATAATTCCTTTCTGAAATCAGCAAATTTCAAAAACGTTTATATAAATGTAAGACGTAAATGAGGATTGTAAGAGATGAGTACAATGTTTGCAACACAGATTAATGAAGTAGACAGACAGACTAATCAAAGTTTCGCAGGCAGATCCGTTGAAACAGCTGGACCTTTAGCAATGCTTCCTTCAAACCCGTTATTGGCTCAACCTGTTTATGACGACTTCTCTTCAAGCAATCCGTTCGCACAAGGTACAGTTGATTATTCTATGTACTCATCAAGCCCTGTTGCATCAACCGTCAGCGAAAGCTCTTATGCTATCGCAATGAGCAGTTTCGTAAGCTCTGAAGGCGGAAGTTTTACAGGTGATGTTGGCGGCGGGTTCTCATCAGACGGCGGCTTTTCTTCTGGTGTAAGCGATGGAGGTTTCTCCGGCGGAGGAGGATTTTCCGGCGGGTTCACAGCCTCCTGTTAATATTTACACTATGACGAAATAAAAAAGACAGAATAAAGAAAAAGAAATATTAGCGAAACCGCAAGCGGTTTCGCTTTTCCTTATTTACCACCAAGTATCTTGTTATACTTTTCATACATAACTTTATCTTTTTGAATATAACCAAGCCAGCGATAGTTTTGATAAATCATTGTACGGATTTCAACATCATCAGTTGTGGAAAGCGCTTTATCAAAAACCTGTGACGCTTTGTTAAAATTTTTCTGTTTAGCGTATTTAACTCCCAGCGTATTATAAAATGCCGCCAAATATTTATTTTCACCATAAGTCGCGGCTTTATCAATACATTTTTCAGCTGAAGCCAAGTTTCCGAGTTTTAAATACATATCGGAAACATCCAAAAGAAGATATGTTGCGGTTTCGCGATTGTCGGTTTTCTTGAGAGCCTGTGAATACGCCGCGATTGCGTTGTTATAATCGTGTTTATCCCGATAGGCATTCGCAAGTTCTGCGTAAAGCGACGGATTGTCAGGGGTTATAGCTATATTTTCTTTAATTTTTTGAATAGTAAAATCAGCTCTTTGCGAATCGTTTTCACCCCAAAGGTCTGCGGTAGTGATTAAACCATCTTTGTCGCTATCTGTAAACGGAATATTAGTAACATCCGGAACAATAGAATAAATAGCACGCAATGTGTTCATATCCGCCTGTGAAATTTTGGCACGTTCTAACGTTGCGACTGAAACAGGATACATCAAGTCATCTTTATCAGTACTGTGCCCGCGAAGCCCAAGCCCATGCCCGATTTCGTGAAGCGCTGTTGAATAAAAAATTTCCCGCGGCCATTTTGTTTTACCGTCACAAGCATAGACAGAAAACTCTACAATTGAGAATTTAATATTCCCCTCGTTATCGTATGTAAAATACTGATATGCCGCGGTTCCCATACCTTTTTCGTCACAATTTCTGTTTTTAATATTACTTGGGAAAATACATTTATAATTTGCACTGTCAGCAGAATTTGTATAAACAAAACGAACAAAGCCGTTTGTCTCTTTCTCCCAGGTAGCAAAAGCGTTTTGAACCTCCTGAATATACTCTGCCGGGACCTCCGAACCAGCCTGAATATAAACTTTCAATGGAAAACTTTTCGGATTCCAGCGTTCAAGTTTACCAGAAGACAAAACCGCATCAAGATAGTTTTTCCCTACTACATTGTTTACAATTGAGCGGTTAGCGTGAAGTTTTGAACCGCTTGTGCCCTTTACCGGTCCAGAAGAAACGACTTCTTCAACCTCCGGCGTAATCTCCTCTTCAACGGGCGCAACCGTTACATTTTCAGAGGGCAAAGGCGAATTTGGCAAGAGCTTAAACATAAGATATTCCAGTTTTTGCTGTCCGTTTGGAAGACAATAAATTCCCGCTATTGCTATTGCTAAAATTAAAATTATCCTGCCTAAAAAATTCATATTTTCATTTTAGCAAAATGTTGTGTTATAATCAATTTTATGAAGATTGTTGAAAATGTTTTGGATTTAATAGGGAATACTCCGCTTGTTGAAATAAAAAAGCTCAATAAAGGCGGAAAAGCAAGAGTATTTGTAAAACTTGAAAGTAAAAATCCCGGCGGTTCAATAAAAGATCGTCCGGCTTTAAAAATGATAGAAGAGGCAGAAAAAAACGGGCTTATTACTCCCGAAACGCTTATAATTGAGCCGACAAGCGGCAATACGGGTGTTGGCTTGGCGCTTGTTTGCGCGGTAAAAGGTTACAAACTAGTCCTAACCATGCCAGAAAATATGAGTCTTGAACGCCGCGCGCTTTTAAAGGCTTACGGCGCAGAACTAATTTTAACGCCAAAAGAAAAAGGTATGCAAGGGGCTGTTGACAAGGCGCTTGAACTTGCAAAAGAGAATAAAAATTCGTTTATTCCACAGCAATTCAATAATCCTGCGAACCCGCTCTCACACGAGCTTACAACAGCACAGGAAATCATTAAAGACACTGATGGCAAAGTAGATATTTTTGTTTCATCGTTCGGAACAGCAGGAACCCTTTGCGGCTGCGGCAAAGCTCTGAAAAAGTTCAATCCGGCAATAAAAATTATCGGTGTCGAGCCTGAAACTTCACCGCTCGTAAGCAAAGGAAACGCCGGACCGCATAAAATTCAGGGAATCGGCGCGAATTTCATACCGGGAAACTTCAACGCTGAAATTGCAGACGAAATAATGACAGCAAACGCTGAAACCGCGATGCAAACAGCCAGAGATTTGGCGTCAAAAGAAGGAATTTTGTGCGGAATTTCCTCCGGAGCGAATGTTGCAACAGCATTAGAAATTGCAAAACAACCGCAAAATGAGGGAAAAATTATTGTAACAGTTATTTGTGATACAGGTGAAAGATATTTAAGCAGCGAGTTATTTAATTATGCAGAATAAAACACCGGAAAAAATACAGGAATTATTCAATCATATAGCACCTCACTACGACCAAAATAACGATATTATATCGTTTTTTACACACCGTTTTATCAAAAAAAATGTTATCGAGACATTGCCGGAATTGCCTGCAAATGCGCGGATTCTCGATCTTTGTACCGGAACCGGAGATATTGCAGCGTTGTTAAAAAATAAGTACGAAAACGTAACCGGCGTGGACTTTTGCGAGGGTATGCTTAAAGTTGCTCACAGGAAACATAAAAAAATTAATTTCATCCAAGCCGACTGCCTAAATCTGCCGTTTGAGGATGAAAGTTTTGATCTTGTGACAATAAGTTTTGGTTTGCGGAATACTGAAAATTATGATAAAGCTCTTTCCGAGATTTCGCGAGTTCTAAAACACGGCGGAATATTTGTACATTTAGACTTCGGCGATGCGCACAAGTACGCTGATACGGTCTTTCATAACGTAGTAAAATTTATTGCAGAACTTCAGGGCGATGACAGTTATGTATATTTATTGCAATCAAAACATGAATTTCCATCGGTAGAGCAGCTAGTGGAACTCTTTTCACGTCACGGGCTTAAATATGAAACGCGCAGAGACTATCTTATGGGAATAATCTCTGCGCAATATTGTGTTAAAAGTTAGCGTTTAACACAGCGGACAGGGTCATTTGTAGTTTTAGCAACGGCACGCCTTTCACCGGAAGCCAAACCATGATGCCAGGCTTTAGTTGAGGATTCAACCGTACTCGACCAGTAAGCAACGCCGGTTGGGATATTAAATAATTTGTTATTGCAAAACATTCCTGACAATTCATCAATATTTGGTAAACGGCTTTCATTATCCTGCTCTGTACACGCCTTAATTGCAGCCTGCTGCGATTTACTTGAGGACGCATTACTTACTAACGGTCTTGGGGCTACAATAACAGGGTCACTAGGATACAAAACTGACATTACACCAATATCTTTCCCGACAGTATTAGGACCTTTAGAACCGTTCAAGTCATAAACAAAATTAGCGCATATTAACGGTTGGGCATACACATCCGTCTGAATACCGGCACAATTCGGATTATAATATGTCAGGATTGATTCTCCATTTTGAGTTTCAAAAGCTACAGCCTTGGTATCACGTTGAGAAAATGACCAATATCCGTCATTGTTATTTAACATAGGGCATAATTGCACAAACGTTAAAATATCAGAAGTATTTATTGTTGAGGCACCATCAAGTGGCGTAATTTTATTTGGGATTCCGCAGTCCTCAATGTGTTCGTTGTCGCAAATGTTGTTAATTTTAAGTACTTTTGAAAGCCCGGCTGTAACAAATGTTTCTGCGGCGGTGTCGGTGGTATCGTCAAGAGTTCCGTAACCGTTCAACGCCGGCATAAGCAAGATAGCTTGGCTAAATCTCGCATAAAGCGCTTTCCTTTGCGTGTTCCAGGTTCGTTCGTTAATGTTGCCTGTTAAACTTGGTAAGGTTATCGCAGCAACTACGCCTATAATTGTGAGGGATAACAGGATTTCCGCCATAGTAAATGCGGTTAAGCGGCTCCCCCCCCCNNCCCCCCCCCCTGCATTGCTTAATACGTTTCTTCGTTTCATATTCTCTATCCTTTCTGAATATAGTTTAAACTATTTTTAGGCAAATGTAAAGCCCCTTTTCAGGGGCTTTGAATTATATCTTTGTTACAACTTTGTCAATCAAACCGTATTCACAGGCTTCTTGTGCCGACATATAGTGGTCACGCTCTGTGTCTTCCTTAATTTTATCAATTGACTGACCACAATTTTCAGCAAGGATTCCGTTCAACATTGATTTCATACGCAAAATTTCCTTTGCCTCAATCTCAATGTCTGTTGCCTGTCCTTGTGCACCGCCAAGAGGTTGGTGAATCATAATTCTTGCACCTGGCAACGCCATACGTTTTCCTTTTGCTCCTGCAGAAAGCAAAAATGCCCCCATTGACGCAGCTTCACCCAAACAAATCGTAGAAACATCTGATTTAATCAGGTTCATTGTGTCATAAATCGCCAAACCAGCTGTGATAACACCGCCAGGGCTATTGATGTACAACATAATATCCTTTTCTGAATTTTCACTATCCAAAAGCAACAATTGCGCAACTATTGAATTTGCGACTTCATCATCAATTTCAGAACCCAAAAAGATAATTCTTTCTCTTAAAAGTCTTGAGAAAATATCAAATGAACGTTCCCCGCGTGAAGACGCTTCTATTACAGTAGGAACATAACCCATAATTTTATTATATGTTTCTTGATTCATATTAAAAACTCTCCTTTAAGAATTATTCTATCACAAAATTTTTATATTGTTTAATTTTTCTTTTATAAACGCAACATCAAAAGTTAAAGTATTATAATTTTTAAGCGCCGCTGAAAGCGAGTCTTTTGCCTTCTCCAAATCTCCGATTTTTTTGTAAGCCTCGCCCAGCAGGAAGTAAAAATCCCCATTTTCACCGCATTTTTTCAACGCAGTATTCAAGATTTCAATTGCCTGCGGGAACCTTTTATCTTTCATAAGCACACGCGACCAGATCTTATACGCCTCAATGTCCTTAGGGTTATAATTTACGGTTTGTTTAAGGTTTTGCAGCGCACAAAAAGTATCACCCTCTTCAAAATCCAGTACCGCTAAATTGTAATATGCCCAGCTATAATCAGGCGAGATTTGCAAAACTTTTTCAAATTCTGCACGTGCAAGATCAATTTCACCTGCACCTTTGAAAATATTGCCTAAATAAAAATGCGCGTACAAATCCTCCGGATTTAATTCAACCGTGCGTTCAAAATAATATTTTGCGGAATCAAATTTTTCCTGTTTAAAATAGCATATACCGATATTAAAATAAGTATTTGAATCATCATTATCGCTATCCAGGACGGTTTCAAAACAATCAACAGCCTTTTCATATTCGCCTTTATCCGTATAAACAAGCCCGAGATTATAATAAGCATCCGCATCTTCCGGCGCAAACTCAATAGCTTTAAGATATGATTTCTCGGCATTGTTCAAATCCTTGAGTTTTTCGTAAACAATACCCATATTATAATAAAGTTCGCTGTCTTCCTTAAAAATCTCTGCGAGATGCAAAAAATGAGCCAAAGCCTCTTCTTTATAACCGTTATCCAGCAAAAGCATTGCCAACTGACGGCGCGCCTGAAAATTAGACGGATCATTTCGTAGTGTTGTTTGTAATTTTTCAATTCTCTCAAGGTCAGACATATTAGGATTATAATTAAATACCCTACATCATGCAACCTATTGCAAAAAGTTCACATATTGATTAGAATATTAATGTAAAAAAGAGAGGGATTTATAATGAAGAAAATATTTTCGTTTTTAATATTAGCACTGTTTTTAACTCAAAGTGCATTCGCAGCGGCACCTTTTAACGCAAACGCTAAAACTAAAAGGATTACTGCTGGTACGAAGTTTGAATTAAAACTTATGAACCCGGTTTCAACATCAACAAATCTTGAGGGTCAGGAATTCCAAGCGATTTTGCTTACCGATCAACGACAAGATAACGATGTAATTCTTCCAATGGGTTCATTAATCCGCGGTTCTATCAAGAAAATTGTACCTGCAAAAAAACTTTCAAAAGGCGCGATTTTATACCTTGATTTCGACCACGTTGTAACTCCGAACGGTCGCCAAATTCCGTTAAGCCTGTCAATTATCGGACGTTCAGATATGACTTATGATGGCGGTATTGCAGCATCTCAAGGTTATAAACAGGCTGTAAAAGAAAATTGGGACAAAACAGTTGACATAACAAAATCCGCAACCAACTGGGGCGATGAAACATTTGAAGACTTTGCAGGAGGTTATTTGAGAATTTTAACAGTACCGGTTTCTGCAGTTGCAGGCGGCATCGCAGGCGGTTTTTATACAGTCGGTGCAGACATTTACGCATTGTTTGCCAGAGGCAAGGACGTTAACCTGAAAGCTAACGAAAAAATGAACGTAATCCTCGTTGAACCGATTGATATTCCGGTTATTTAGAAGGAGCCATAAGGCTCCTTTTTTTAACCAAATGTTTTGAAAGAGCTTTCCACGTTCTTTTCTATTACTTTTTGAACAGCATCCAGTTCGTTTGAAATAGCATCTTGTTCAGTATCCAACTGTTTCAAACGTAATTCAAGGTTTTTATCTTCTGCCTGAATAATTGCAATTTTAGCATTAATTTCTTCTATTGATTGGTCATAAAGCGCTTTATCATATTCATACTGGTTCATTGCATCGTCATAGGCTGCATTATCGGTTACAGTATTTGTTGAAAGCGCGTAAGTCTTTTTAGTACCGTCTGCTTCCACGAAAGTAATATTAATATATCTTCCTGTTGAATCTTGTTCAAGATAAGCATCTCGACCTTTAATTTCGTTCTGAACCTCTTTTGAACCAATTTTGTAAGTATCAACATTTGTACGCATATTTCCGTACTGGTCTTTTACACCGTCAGCAATGTCATCGCCTCTGTAGAAAATAGGTTCCCATTCTCCGGTTGAAGTATTTTGTTTATATCTTACATACCAGCCTTCTTCAGATTTGCCATAAGATTCTTCAAGCATATCACGGTATGTCACTTCCAAATCATAAAGTCGTTCCAATTGGTCTGAAGAAAGACTTTTCAGGTATTCATCTTCACCGTCATAGAACATTTTTCTTTCTCTAATTGTATAAATCTTTGTATAATCCTGAGAATCTAAGTAGTTACCGTCATAAACATTATATTTTTGCTGCCAAGCGCTGTGATCTTTATCAAAAGCATCACTATAGTCAAGCCCGGAAATTTCAGTCCACAACGCATTCCAGTTAGTAAACATTTCAGATGGCTGAACGTTTTCGGCATTTTCTGTTGTTGAAAGCGTATAGTAATCCTTATTAATCATATAGTTTTGATTATCCAAATACAAAACAGTATTGATATATGTATCGACAAGATTTTGATAAAGATCAGGATAATATTTCTTCAATGCTTTTTGTAATTCAATACTGGTTGAATCTGTAGTACTTGAGTTACTCATGCTTGTAGTTAATGTATAACTGTTATTCGCAGCATCAGTTTTGGTAAGTGTAACTCCGTTGCTGGAAGTAATAGTTTTTGAGCCGTCAGACCACATCAATCTGCACAAATTGTGTTCCATGTGATACATTCCGGCTTGAGATGCAGCAACAGAACCATAACATTGAGTGTTTTTGTAGTTTGTAATCAACGGACCAACGTTATAATCCGAAAGCTGTGGTTCTTTACCGATAATTCCGGTGATAATGTCATAAGTCGCAGGAATAAGCACTTTATTATCCCCATTGGCGTCGGTATAAGTGTAATTATTCCCATCTTCATAAAGACGATATGTTTTGGTTTGTTCAGAGAGCACATAAGCCCAAGTTAAATCCTTACCAAGTTCTTTCAATTTGTATGCGCCGACTCTGTATTCGTTGTTGTTATCATTAACAACACTGGTAGCACCGGCACTTACAACTGAAAAATCGTCAGTATATCGTGACAAATAGCTTACTTTATAGGTTCCGTCACCTTGGGCAATAAGCGACGTAATACTATTTTGCAAACTTCCGTCATCAAAGCTGTAAATTGTTTGTGTATAATCCTCAACAGACGGGCAAACCGGTACTGACATTCCTAATAAGTCAGTATAATGGCTTGCGGAAGTGTTGGACAAAGCAGTTCTTTGTTGATTAATCTGCTGTCCTTCGTATTCCACATTATTTTTTCTGGCGGTTAAGCCAAGAAATCTAGCTTGTGAAGCAGCCATGCCCATAACTGTTTCCCTTTATAATTTAACTCACATCGTTTCCATATAATTTGTCGGAAAAATAAACTTAAATCTTAAATAAATAAGGCATTTTATCCAATTTCGTTACAAAACGTTACAAAAACAAAATGCACGCTTTCGCGTGCATAAAATCTTTTTCCTATTCTTAAATCCGACAAACATTTTAACGTAATCGTTATTATGCTATAAAATTTGTTGCTCCAAACCTGCTTGCGCCGTGGAAGAATGATTGTTTTAACAAGCCGCTTAATGATTTTTTAATTACTGTGCGGTTGTCCATATCTTTACCGTTAACAGCGTCTGAGGTTTCTTTATATAAATCACTTATTGTGTTTGAAAATAATAACATTTCTTGCATATAAGCCTCTCTTTTTCTTTAAACTCTCTGTATTTATATAAACGATTTCTGTTTAAAAATATTGCCTTTTTCAATACAAAATATATAAAAAGTGTTAACTTTTTGTTACATTCCAGTGGCAACATTTGCAAACCTGTCATAAAGAAGAATTCGGTAATCCTGATCCGTCGGAGATTTAATACTTAGAGCCGTTTTTAATACATTTACCGAAGTGAGATAGGCTTCACATTCATTTTTAGAGGTTTCAAGAACATAATCAAGAACCGTTTGTCTATCGTAATTTGGAAACCTTTTAGACGCGCTGGTCATTGAATTTAGAATTGCGCGTTCTATATATGAATCAACCGGAGAGTTTACCGTTTCTAGATAAATTTGATTAAGCACATTTTGGCTCAAAACATTTACAGGCCGCGGGATGTAATCCCTCATACCAAAAGCTCCCAGATAAGGCCGCTGAATTGCGTATTCCGCCTCCGTAAATATTTTGGGCATAACCTGCAATGTTTCAAACTTCTGCCTTGAAGACAAATTTGTCTTTAGAAATTTCTGTAAAAATTGTCTTTTACCCAGCCCATCAGAAGCTTCTTCCTGAAAAATATGAGTTATTTCATGCATTATGCTGCCTAAAAATTTAAGCCGCTCTATTACGGATAAATTTTCCGGAGGTTCCACGTAAATAGTCTTATTGTCTTCTTGTATCTCATTCGTAACAGAATTTATCCGGAAATTACAATGGTAATATGCGCCTGCACCTTCACTAACATTGCCATTAGCAGGAACTTGCGAAAAGGGTTTTACATCTGTACCGTGTGAAACTTTCTGAACTATCTTCTTCATTCCGTCGAGCGTAACCTCATCGGAATTAATGATATAGTCATAAGCAGCAGGCACAAAAGCTTTCATTTTTGCAGCAATGGTTTGAGGCGGTTTTACAGGGGATAATGATGATATATTCATAGTATCTTTAAATAACCTGAAAACTATAATTGCCTAATTATTAACTTTTCGTTACATCGTTAAAGTTTTAGGACGACTGCGCCGATAACAAGCATGTAAAATAAGATAGGAGTACACTTATGGCAATTGATGGAATCGGAATTAATGCAGAGAATTGGCGTGCGAAACCGCTAAAAGAGTTAGTTAATAATTTAGATATTGTAGAAGAAGAGGATTCGGAGTGTGCCAAATGGGCGCAAGCAATGTCTGCGGTAGCAAACGCTCCGGATAATGTAACATACGATATGGCAGGCGGTTCAATAGAAGAATTTACCGCAGAGCTTGAGGCAATAACGCAAAACGGTCTTCCAGTGGAAGAACAGCCGGAAGACGCTCCGCCGGAAGATGTTGAGGGTATCGGTAAGACCGATGAAGTTCCGCCGGAGGAAGAAGAGCCTGAAGTTGGTGACATTGACGATGCGGCGGATGAAGAAACCAAAGCAGAAGCAGGAACCGCAAACGATCCTAATGCAGCCGCAAAAACGAACCTTGTTGCAGAACCCGGTGCAGAAGAACCAACATCAGAAGCAACCGACGCAACAGCGGCAGATTCAATCAATACGGATAATGAAGAAATTCAAAAACGTAAAATCAAAAAAGGAGAAAAACAAGAACAATAAATTAAGAGGCGCGGACTTTTCAAGTCCGCGCCTTCTTTATATCAAAGCCTTAATTGCCAAGAGGATTAGAATTACCCCTGCTGCGATTTCGAGATATTTTGTATCAAACTTTTTCAAAGCATTTCCGCTCCAAAACCCGGTCAGTGACATTAAAAACGAGCCAAGTGCGATTATTCCGCAAGATAAGAGTAACGGTGTATGCGTAAGCCGCAAAGAAATTCCTGCGCCCAAAGCGTCAATACTTGTTGCGATGCCGAGCAAAATCATCACTCTAAACCCTAATCGTTGACGTAAGTTTTCGTCATTATTTTTCAGAGCTTCAATGATAAATTTGCATCCCAGGAACATAAAAATTCCAAAAACAAGAGATTTAGCAAACGGAGCGATATAATCATACACCATGCCG
This sequence comes from Candidatus Gastranaerophilus phascolarcticola, assembly GCA_001899335.1. GTDB lineage: Bacteria > Cyanobacteriota > Vampirovibrionia > Gastranaerophilales > Gastranaerophilaceae > Gastranaerophilus > Gastranaerophilus phascolarcticola. The sequence goes on along the minus strand of MOYE01000002.1, from coordinate 92,242 downwards.
GTCAAAAGATAGCTTATAATCGGCATGCCTCCTTGAAAGAAACCCATAACGAGCGCAAGTATAGTAGAAATTTTTCTTCTTTTAAACCTTACAAGAAGTCCTTGCGAAAAGGAGACCACCAAACAGTCAACCCCGAGCGCTATTGATAAAAATATAATTTCAAATAAATTCAACTTCCACCTCGAATAACCTGTTCCATGGGAATTTATAATCTATTGTACAATTTTCAGGAAACTTTGCAAGTAGAAATTGCTCGTATTTAGTCATTTTTTGTGTAAGTAATGAAATATCAGGTGCTGTCAATTGCTGTCTTACATTTGCCTGATAAGCCCAGTCGTCAAGGAACCGAGTAAGCATTAACCTGTTAAAGGCTTTTTCGTTAAATGTTCCTTTTTGTTTTGCCAGTACAGTCAATTTTAATGCAAAAATCAGACTTCCAAGCGTGTTTGCAGAAGTGTTCCAAGCGGAATACCCGAGAAATTTGTCGTCAATCCCTGACTCAAACAGAGCGTTAACAAACGCATTATCACTTCCGTTAGCGAACCTTACATCCGCAACGGCGTAGGGTTTAAGAGGTTTTTGCCATTTCCCGCCAAAGGCTTCAGTAGGAACTTTCATAACTATTTCCCCCTGCCGCTCAACAAAATTATTAACATAAAGCTCAATACCCTCACCAACTTCGCAGCCTGCAAGTTCGATTTGATTTTTCACACATTCTTCAATTGGAATGTCTTCGTAATTAGAAATAAGATATTTTTGCTCCTCCTCAAGAAAAATCGGCTTAATCATAACACAACCGGCGATTGCCCGGGCAAGCAGCGAAAGAGGTATTTCATCCGCGCCGGTTTTTATTGCAGCGCCAAGGGATTTCAAAGCATTGGCTTCCTGAACATTCAACCCGAATTCCGCACAATCATCTTTCGAAAAAATCAGAGTGTCAAAAATCCCCTCTTTTTGCCATTCAAGATAAACCTTATTAATCTCAAAATTTCGTTTTCTGGTTTGCAGATAGTCCTCAAGGATTTCAGCCGGAACATCGCTAACCGCGGAATTATTTTTGTGAAAATTCCAAGAATATTCAAAAATCTTTTTTCCCCACTTATCCCAATACGGCTTTTCTTCCTGATTAATATTATTGTTAGAAATCCGCATTATGCTTGAAAAAGCATATACCTTTTTGCCTTTAAGAATATTTTTGAGCCTTTCAATCCGGTTTAAAATTTCTTCATAAGTATCCGGACTTCTTCTGGATGAAATCAAACCGCCATAAGCAAGAGTGTCAAGCGAAATAACGAACGCATCCATTTCCTTCAGGGTTTCAAGCCATGCCAAAATCGCCTCCGTATCGGCATACTTAACCAAATCGCCCAAATACGAACGTTCAGGCATAAAGAGTTCAATATCGCTGTCAATCTCCGCAATAAGTTTTGGCAGAGTATAACATACCGGTCGGTTATCTATTGGTACAAATCCTATTCTCATAGGAAATATTATATACTAAACAACGCGGTCGGTGTTAGCGCCCTTGAAAAAGTCCATAATTGAAATCATAGAAGTGTGAAGTATATAATCAACAGATTCCTGTGTTTCGTAAGCAATGTGCGGAGTTATGATTACATTATCCCAATTTATAATTTCCTTAACGATTTTGAGTTCATCAATACATTCCGCATGTGAAATCCCCAACGACGGGCAGTATTCTTCACAACGGAAAGTTAATGATTCACAGCTTAGAACATCCAATCCGGCTCCCGAAATAAGCCCCCTTGATAAAGCATTTTTTAAATCAGCTAAGTTAATCAATTCGCCGCGTGAAGTGTTTATGATAAAAGGTTTTTTCTCCATTTTTTCAAACTGCGGTTTTGCAAGCATATTATAATTATCTTTTGTATACGGCAAATGAAGAGTAATGACATCGGAATTTCTAAGTAATTCCTCAAACTCAACATAATTAGTACCGCATTTTTCAATCAATTCTGCTTTTGGGTGCACATCATAAGCCAAAACTTTCATATCAAAGCAATGCGCTATATGACAAACGCTTCCACCGATAGCCCCTGTTCCGACAACACCCAAAGTAATTCCATCCAGTGTTCTTCCTAAAAAACTATTATTACTCTTACTATAATCCCTCATATAAAGATTTGCAGGTATAATCTTCCGCACAAGAGAAAGTATCAGCCCAAAAGTATACTGCGCAACCGATGTTGCACCATAATTGACTACATTTGTAACGGCAATATGATTTTTTCTGCAATATTCAATATCAATATGATCAACCCCTGTTGAACGAGTCGCGATTACACGTAAATTTTTAAATCTTTTTATAACATTTTCATTAACATCGGAGCTTATAAACACACTTATAACGGTGACATTATCAAACACTTCCGGCGGAAGAATTTCTAACGCAGCCTCATTTAAACTTCCTTCAAAGAACTTTATATTAAAACAATCAAAATTATTATCCTCAAAATATTTTTTCTCCGGTTCTCTAAAATCAAACATTAACATATCAATAGCCATAAGTGTAAAACTCCTTTTAACCAAAATATTTATTGAACAAAAAGAAAATACATTGGGCAAAAGTCTAATAATTGAGAACAAAAAGATTAGCCGCTCCGACAATGAAGGGCAGCCGAAAAACTTATATTCTGAGAATACAAGCGAAAGGAGACACACCGTGAAAAACGATTTAATAGTCCGCGAACCGGAACTATATTTTGACAGTATCCACCAGGAATTAAATAACTTTCTACGCGACACGTTTTTAACGCACGCAATAGGGAATCCATTAAATATAAGAAAAATGGCGACCTGGCGTCCGGCAATAGAGGTTAAACAAACCGACAAAAATTATAAAGTAAAAGTTCAGCTTCCGGGCGTAAAAAAAGATGATATTGAAGTAGAATTAGACAATGATTTTATGACAATAACAGCTGAAATACAGGAAGAAAAAGAACAAAAACAAGAAGACGAAAAAAACGAACGTTATCATACAAGCGAATTTCGTTACGGCAGATATCAAAGAACAATTTCGTTTGACGAACCAGTAAAAATAGAAGACAGCCGTGCCGAATACAAAGACGGGATTCTAATGATAACAGTTCCGAAGCAAGCAATTAAGGAAAGCAAGCCTAAGAAACTCTCAATAAACTAGGCCGGATTAAACCCAGATAGTGTGGGTCGTACAAATTCCGCGGCAGTTTATGTGGGAGAGGGGCTGTACGGAGCCGGTACGTCTCCGGGTTATGCAGCCATATAGAAGGGGAAGCCCGTTATGGGATCTTCCCCTTTTTGAATGTTAAAAATAAAAAGCCGGAAAATATATTTTCCGGCACCAAAAATGGTTAGTTAAGGATAGGATAAGATTTTTTCTTAAAAATAAACACACTAAGCAAACTACACACACTTCACGTTTTAATTACACACTACCTACGCTAAAGTCGGTTTCACAATTTCGTACGCTCGAGGTTCAGCCTCTTTAAGACCTTTAAGTTCTACATCGTACTCTTGTGCGAGTGCTTGAAGTTTTTCTTTCTCAAGAACAAGTTCTTTTTCCTGTTCATTAAGAAGTTTTTGTTCTTCTTTTGCAGCCTCTTGCCGAGCCTCTTTATATAAATTCATAAACATATTTTGCTGATACATAGCCTGATATTGCGGATTCATAGCCTGCATTTGCATAGCCATCATAGGCGCCATCATACCCATCTGCATATTCGCCATTTGAAGCGACCTGTTATGAGCGTATTGTTGGAAGATTGATTGTCGACCGAAAAGTTTTGACGGAACATCCGTCATTTCTTTCATTGAGATTTTGCCGTCTGCGATGTTTGACGCGTATCTTTGAAGATCACCAATCTTTCTTGTTATATTCATGATTTTCGTGTTCACATCATACTTTAAGCGTATGAGTTGGAACTTTCTCGTCAGTATCAAGAACAGACACATAACAATCACCTACCAATAACTTTTTAAACTAACCTTTTGTAACTTTCTACACTTATATAAAGTATTTCGATTTTCGAGAATTGCCTTTTTTGTTTTTGAATATTAAGAAATGTTAACAAACGATTATAAAAGTTTTGCTTGACCGTAGTCTTTCAGCGGTACATAATTATGTTAGGAGAAAGTCCAAATGTCAAATACTTTAGTTTACTTACTAGACGATAAAATTTATATTAATTTGACAAACAATTGCACAAACAGATGTATTTTTTGTTTGCGTCAGGATAAAGGCGATGTTTGCGGTCAGGAAATGTGGTTAGATACTGAAATTTTTACCGCAAAAGATGTAATTGAACAGCTTGAAAACATTATAAAAAAACAACTTGATGCAGGGAAAGCACATTCATTGAACGAAATTATATTTTGCGGCTACGGTGAACCGTTATTGAAACTTGATTTATTAAAAGAAGTTGCAACATATATTAGAAATAAATATCCGTCAACAAAAATCCGTGTGAATTCAAACGGACATGCTAATGCTATTTACAAACGCAACGTAGCTCCGGAATTAAAACCTTTAATAGATGATATTTCAATCAGCCTTAACGCATCTACAGAAGAAGAATACAACGAGCTTTCTCAGCCTAATATTCAAGGCGCATACGATGCCGTAAAGGATTTTATTAAATCCTGCACAGAGGCTGGGATTTCAACAACCGCAAGCGTTGTAGAGAATTACAAGGGCAGACACCTTGACCTTGAAGCCTGCGAAAAAATAGCAACCGACCTTGGCGCTAAATTCCGTGTGCGCGAATGGATTCCGGCTGGATACTAGATTTACTCAACAGTTAAAAACAAATTAAATAACAACAAAGAAAGGCGAAAAAATGAACGTTTTAGACAAAATCATGAAACCAAAATCAATCGCGGTTGTAGGTGCGTCAACAAAACCTAAAACCATTGGTTCTGAAATCATGCAAAGATTAAGAGATTACAAATTCAACGGAAAAATTTATCCGGTTAACCCTAAAGGCGGCGAAATCGAAGGTTTCCAAGCATACACTTCTATCGCAGAAATCCCTGGTGAAGTTGATTTAGCCGTTATCGTTGTTAACGCTAAATTCGTTTTAGATACAATTGACCAATGCCACGCAAAAGGAATTAAAGGCTTATGCATCATCACAGCAGGTTTTAAAGAAACCGGTCACGAAGGTGCTGAAGTTGAAAAACAATTACTTGCTAAAGTTCGCGAATACGGTATGAGATGTGTTGGTCCTAACTGCTTAGGCGTTTTGAACACTAACCCTGAAGTTTCTATGGACGCAACTTTCGCTGAAAGTTTACCTATCAGAGGCGACATCGGTTTCGTTTCTCAATCAGGTGCTTTAGGCGGCGGTATTTTGAACATTCTTAAAGACCTTAACTTAGGTTTCGCTCAATTCGTTTCAATCGGTAACCAAGCTGACGTTAACGCTGAAACTATGCTTGAATACTGGGAAAACGATGATGACGTTAAACAAATTTTGTTATATATGGAATCAATCCAAAACCCTGCTAACTTCCGTAAATTAGCTTCAAGAATTACTAAGAAAAAACCTATCTTAGCACTTAAAGCAGGTCGTTCAGCAGCAGGTGCAAGCGCAGCATCTTCACACACAGGTTCACTTGCAGGCGCAGACAAAGCAGCAGCAGCATTGTTAAAACAATCAGGCGTAATCAGAGAATTTTCTTTGAAAAACCTTTTTGCTAACGCAAAAGCATTCTCAAACTGCCCTATCCCGCAAGGCAACCGCGTAGCAATCGTTACAAACTCAGGCGGTCCTGGTATTATGGCAACTGATGCTATCTGCGAAAGCGGTATGCAAATGGCTCAAATTACAGACGCAACAAAAGCTGAATTGAGAAGTTTCCTTCCGTCAGCAGCATCTGTTAAAAACCCAATTGATATGATTGCCTCTGCACCTATCGAACACTACAAACAAACTTTAGAAACAGTTCTTAAAGACGAAAATGTTGATATGGTTATGGTAATTTACTTGCCATTCTTAGGTTTGAAAGACATTGATGTTGCAAAAGCATTAATGGAAATCAAAGCTAAAAACCCTTCAAAACCAATCGTTGGCGTATTTATGACAACAAGCAATTTCTTCACAGAAATTTCAAATATGGATGTTAACATGCCATTCTATATGTACGCAGAAGAAGGTGCAGAAGCATTCGCAAGACTTGACCAACAACGTCAATGGATGGCTCAACCTGCCGGTAAAATTCCTTGCTACGATGTTGACAGAGAAAAAGTTGAAAAAATCATCAAATCTTCAATTGCAGAAGGTCGTGACCAATTGACAACTTTAGAATCAATCGACGTTCTCCAAGCATACGGAATCCGCGCTTGCAAATACGGTTTGGCAACAAACGAAGAAGAAGTTGCAACACTTGGTAACTCAATCGGCTACCCTGTTGTAATGAAAATGACTTCAAAAACAACATCTCACAAAACCGATGTAGGCGGTGTAAGAGTAAACATTCAATCAGAAGCACAACTTCGCGCTGAATACAAAGACCTTATCCAAAAATTAACTGAAAAAGGTTTAATTGAAGGTCTTGAAGGTGTAATCATTCAAGAAATGGTTAAAGGCAACCGTGAAATGGTTTGCGGTATTGCAACAGACCCTCAATATGGTCCAATGATGATGTTCGGTTTGGGCGGTGTATTCGTTGAAGCGTTGAAAGACGTAACATTCAGAATTGCTCCGTTGACTGATTTGGATGCTAAAGACATGATTAAATCTGTTAAAGCATACAAACTTCTCCAAGGTGCACGCGGAACAACTCCTGCACAAATGGAACAAATCGAAGAAACATTACTTCGTTTATCACAATTGGTTAACGACTTCAAATTCATTGACGAACTTGATATTAACCCATTGTTAATTTCAGAAAAAACAGGCGAAGGTATTGCAGTAGACGGACGTATTAAAGTTCGTTTAGAAGAAGCTAAAAAAGCTCTTTCTTGCAACTGTGCAGCTTGTGCATTATAATTTATTACTACTAAAGGCAGGGGGTTCCCCTCTGCCTTTTCAAAAAAGAAAGGATAGCTTTATGAGAACAACAAACCTAAAAAGCCTTGTAATATGGGCATTCTGTTCAGGGGGGGGGGGGTAAGATTGCCTTCACAATGGCAGAGATACTTTTATCTCTAACAATTATCGGCGTAGTTGCTGCGATAACGTTACCAAGTTTAACCGGCAACATTAACGAACGGACCTGGAATACTCAACGAAAAGCACTTTATGCAAGATTTAGTCAGGCTATGGCTCTAATGCCATCTTTAGCAGGATATGGTACTATTAACGACAATACTGACACAACCGCAGAAACTTTTATTACAAATGGCTTGTCAAAAGTTTTAAAAATTAACAATATTTGTGATAATGAACATTTAGAAGACTGTGGTTTGCCGGCAAAAATTAATCCTCAAGGGGCAGGATCAGCAATTGAGTTCCCACTTGATTTATATTCACTTAATGCTAACTTTTCAGGATTTTATTGGGGTGAAACATTGTCATACTCACTACATAATACGGTGGCAGCAGGTTTTAAAACCGCAAACGGAGAGAGCATTGCCGCATTTTATAATCCGGATTGTATAGCAATAAAAAGTTTTTTCCATGAACACGGCGCTGTAGATTGTATTGCGAAAAAAATGTGCGTAAATTTTATTTATGACTTAAATGGTTCCAAAGGACCAAACACTATCGGTAAAGATATGGGTTGGATAACAGTCTTTAACTCTATTGACCCTGTTGTAGTGGCGCCTCTGCCGGCAACAAGTAATATCCGGTGGAGGGCGACTTTAGATGAGGTTTCGGATAGATGTCGTAAGGTTGATGACGAAACAAGGCTTCCTAATGCCTATGAAATGTCGTCTATTATGTTTAACAATAAATTTATCAATATTGATAGCGAGGACATTACAGATTTTTGGACCTCCTCAAGGGATGAGCAAGACCTTTCTAAAAACATAACGGTAAGATTGGGACAATTTGCACTTAATCGTGTTGCAAGAGATCAGGAACACGCAATCAGGTGCATTAAACGCTAAAGCTGCGGGGGTGAATTCACCCCCGCACTTTTTAACGTTTTACACAACGAACACGAGCACTGTCAACATTTTCCCAAGCTGCAGTTCTCATAAAGGTATAGTGTAAATACAGGCGTTTACCTGATGTATTGTATGTAGATGTCCAGTAGCGTTCTGCCGGTAATGTTCCCATAATAGATTTATTAATTGTAATAGATGAGATTTCTTCCAGCGACGGCAAACGATAATCCGCATCCTGCGCCGTACAAGCACTACTAATTTCATTATCAGGAACAGCAGAAGTTGCGGCATCATGCAGGTTTGGCATTGGAGCTACGACAACACTATCCGTAGGATAAAATACAGACATTACTCCAATATCTTTTCCCACTGTATTCGGACCTTTAGAGCCGTTCAAATCATAAATAAAATTGGCACAAATCTTCTTTTGCATATAAATATAAAACGCTTCAGCCATTAGTGGAGAACAATTCGGGTTGTAATAAATAGCAATACTTTCTCCGTTTGCGGTTTCAAACGCAGCGGCTTGAGAATTTATAGCAGAATACGACACGCTGGTATTATCTAAACCCTCTACACCGTTGTATGAGACATTCGCCGGATTTAAGTCTCTAAATGTTGCAGGGAAATCTATTTTGGAGCCGTCAAGTGTTGTCAATTGCGTAGGGATTCCGCAGTCATCTAAATGCTCGCCGTCGCAAATGTTATTAATTTTCAAAACTTTTGAAAGCCCGGAAGTAACAAATGTTTCTGCGACGGTATCTTCTGTAATACTACCGGCTTCATCCTCTGATATAGTTCCGTAGCCATTCAACGCCGGCATCAAAGCTATCGCTTGGCTAAATCTTGCATACAGCGCTTTGCGTTGAGTATTCCAGGTTCGCTCGTTAATGTTGCCTGTTAAACTTGGTAAAGTAATCGCGGCTACTACGCCTATAATTGTGAGGGACAACAGGATTTCCGCCATAGTAAAGGCCTGTTGAGCACGCCCCCCCCCCCCCCTGCGCATGTTAATACTTTTTTCTTGTTCATAATTTCTATCCTTTCTTTTATCATTATGTAGCATGTTTCTTAATAAGTCAAGACCGAAGCACGGGTCCAATTATAAAAGGCGGTTGACCCCGCCTAGAAAATTTCTTCTTGCAACAAAACATCGTGACCGGTATTATGCATCAGGTTCAAATATGCTGAATAATACAAACCCATTGCTTTCAAATATTCCTGCAGGGTTTGCTGGTGTGTATTTTCCACGATTAACAGGTTCAAAAATGTTGTTTTTCCCTGACTGTAACGTTGTTTTGACATCTCAAGAATATCTCGCGATTCCTGCATGATTTCGCGGTAATATTCCATATTTTCCTTTGCGTATTTAAAGTTATTATAATCCTGTTTAAGCGCAATTTTCAGTTTGTTTTCAAATGACGCTTTATCCATTTTTGATTTTTCAAGTATTAACCCGGCTTTTCTTACATCCGGTCCGTAAAAATAAAGCATCGGAATATCCATGCTTGCGCCCCAGAATGCACCAGGCCAATTGTTTCCGTCGCCACGGAATGTTGCTTGCCAAGCATAACCGCCAGCTACGCTGAAATTTGGAATACGCTGGCTTTTGGCAACAGAAACTTCGGCTTCCGCACGTTTGATGTCGTATTCAGCAATTCTCAAGGAATAACTGTATTTCATCGCAATTTTTTCGATAATTTCATACGGTAAAAGCGAAATTGACAAGATTGATAAATCTTCAGAGAACAAAGAGGTTTCCAAAGCATCGTACATATTTTCAGTTTTTTCCATATTTATAACTTTATTAAGGTGGAATTGCGCACTCAATAAATTTGCTTTAGCCTGGTTAAGTTCAATCATCATACGTTTATATCGGATGTCAGATTGAAGAAGTTCTATATTATAGTTATCAGATTTAACCGGTTTATTTTTAGCAACATTCGCCATTTCTTCGAAAAGATTTTTACGGTCTTCCATAATGGAAACGATTGATTTTAAGTAAAGCACGTCAAAATAGGCTTTCATAATATCAATTTTCAAGTCGTGTTCGTATTCGCGAATTTTATTTTGCGCAATTGAATACTTTGCTTTAGCAACTTTTTTACGCGGTCCGCGTTTCATAAACTCAACCGGAACATCCAAACCAACCTGGCTTGAGTTTCCGAGTCTAACCTGACCAATAAGGAAGTTTCCGACAACACGCGGGTTTTGAAGTCTGTTAGCTATTTTAATATCTTCCTTTGCGACACCAAGTTCTTTTCTTTTTGCTTGCAAATCAAGATTATAGGTAAGTGCCATATCAATAGCTTCATCCAAGGTTAAACCTATAATATCGGCACGAGCGGGTATAAACGAGCCTAAAAGCATAAAACTTAGTATAAGAGTAAATATCCTTTTCTTAACTTCCATTGTCTTAGCTTACAACAAACAAACCAAATTTTAAATGATTATTTACAATTTGTTATTAAGCATATTTTATGGTAATATAGAGTAGGTTCGAGAGGTTATTGTGATACATTTGGAAGATGAACTAAACGATTTACTCTTACAATACAAAAACTGCACTGATGCAAAGAAGAAAAAAATTCTACATATTCGAATTGTAGAATTGGCGCTTATTTATGTCAAAAAAATAGTTTCCGGTCCGGCGTATAAAAACTACAATTTGCAGGAAGATTTATTCCAGGTCGGCTCAATAGGGTTGATGAAAGCTATTGATTTTTTTGATTTGAGTAAAAACACGAAATTCAAAACCTACGCGACATATTTTATTAAAGGTGAAATCAAACATTACTTGCGCGACAAGGCAAGTTTTATCAAGCCGCCGCGTGAAATTCAGGAGCTTTCGTATAAAATCAGCGTTGCATCACGTGAACTCAATGAAGAGGGAAAAGACGGAACGTCAACCGCACTTATCGCAGAACACTTAGGCTTGCCGGAAAAGAAGATTGAAGATGTTCTCTCGCTTGATATAGGTCAGGAAATTCTTTCTCTTGACCAAAATACAAATAATGATGAGGACGATATAAGTTTAATGGATAAAATTCCTGACGGTGATTATAAAGATTTTCTTTCGAACTCTGAAAACAGACTTATGCTTAACTCTGCACTGGCAAAACTCCCGCAGGATATGAAACAAATTCTTATCTTGAATTATTTTGAGGATTTAAATCAAAAACAAATTTCGGAAAAACTTGGTTTATCCCCAATGCAAGTTTCGCGAAAAATAAAAAAAGCGTTAAGCAAATTGTATGAACTGGTAAACTCAACCGGAGAGGAATAAAATGGACACATATATGATTACGGTATCATTTTTTATATTACTGGTAGGGCTTTGTTTCGGAAGTTTTTTAAACGTAGTCGTATTAAGAGCTTTCAGCGGAGAATCTATTTCTTATCCGGCGTCAAAATGCCCGGTCTGTCAAAAACCGCTTTACTGGTGGCATAACATTCCGTTGCTTTCATACATTTTGTTGAGGGGCAAATGCTACTTTTGCAAGACGCATATAAGCTGGCAATACCCGCTGGTTGAGGCTATTACTGCAATATTGTTCCTGCTTGCGTTCTTAAAAATCGGAATGAGCATGTATTTAATATTTATTTGGGCGGTAATTTTTATGTCGCTAGTGCTTGCCGTAACAGATATAAAAGAACACGTTGTATTTTTAATGCACTGTTTGATTTTCGGGCTAATCGGATTAATCTACCATGCCGGAGCAACAGGGATTATGGCATTGAACGGAACCGAAATGACATGGCTGCAAAATCCGCTGTCAAATTCTATTTTGGGCGTTCTTTTAGGCGGCTTGATAATGCTCGTTTATTTTGGCGTTTCTTATGTAATGGCTGGCGGCAGAATGGCAATGGGCGACGGCGATATTTACATTGCAATGGCACTTGGTGCTTGTTTTGGCTGGGAAAAGATTTGGATAATCATTATTATGGGATTTTTAATCCAAGCGTTGATAACTGGTGTCATCTTTGAATACAGACTTTTTCAAGAAAAAAATTATAAACTTTTTGGCGGAATTTTAGCGGTTGCCATACTTGCACTCGGCTATTGGCTCTCAAACAAAGCAGGATTATTTGAAGAAAACGCTCTTTACCTGCTTGGTTATACGATTGCATTAATAGGCACAGCAATATATGTTTGCCGTCAGTTGTTCGGCAAAGTTTTGGGTTCAAAAACCGAGGGTCTTGCCGTACCTTTCGGACCGGCTCTGGTTATTGCAGGATTTGTAATGATATTTTTCCCGTTCGCAGCTTAAACTGAAAGTAAACGCAGCGCAGATTGCAAAATTTCTTCTGCACTTGCACTTTCGCCAAGTTCCGGCGCAAGTTTGGCAAATGTAGTCTTTATCTCATTTTTTTCATAGCCAAGTGAAAGCAATACAGATTGCGCGTCTACAAGATTAGAATTTTCTTCTCTGATTTTCTCTACAAAATTCGGCGCTGACCAGTCTTTTTGATAGTTAATTAACTTATCTTTAAGTTCAAGTATAATTTTTTGCGCTAATTTTGGACCTACACCTTTTGCAAGCGTCAATTCTTTGTATTGCCCCTCTATAACCAAACCGATGAGTTCAGAGGCAGAAAATTTATCTAAAAGCGTAAGTGCCATTTTTGTTCCGACGCCTGAAACAGAAGTCAATACATTAAAAATATCACGGTCTTCTTTTCTAACAAAACCGCAAAGTGACATTTTATCTTCTTTATGGATTAAAACGGTGTAAATTTTAGCTTCGCCGTTTTCGATTTTATTGTAATCTCTTCCTGTAACTTCCAGCAGATAACCAAGCCCGAAAGCCTCAACCGTCACAAAAAATCCGCGCGGAATCGCTGTTTTAGAAGTAATATTTCCCTTAATATAGTCGTACATTTATTTTATCCTTTAATTGTCGCAATCAGCTCTTCAACCCCGCGTTTCAAATCACGGTTCGTTTTCATTTCATCCCTGACTTTTTCGTGGGAATAGAGCATTGTTGTGTGTTTTTTGTGCAAGAAATCCGCGATTGATTCAAAGCTCGCACCAAGTAGTTCACGGATTAAATAAACTACGATATGACGCGGTGCAGAAATCTTTTGACTTCTTGCAGGGCTAAGGAAATCCTCAACCGTTACGCCGTAGTATTCAGCGATAGTTTGCGCGATAGATTCCATTGTAAGTTCTTCAGACTCTTCAGAACAATTGAGAACTTTTTTAACGTATTCAACAGAGAGTTCTGCACCGTCGATTTCTGCAAATGCACTGATTCTGTTGTACGCGCCCTCAAGTTCACGAACGTTATTTTTATAATTTTTTGCAATTAAATCGTAAACGTCACACGGAATATTTAACCCGTCTTTTTCGGCAAGGTTACGCAAAATTGCAATTCTGGTTTCAAATTCCGGCGGTGTCAGTTCGACCATAATCCCCATTTCAAAACGGGTTCTAAGACGATCCGGAAGTGTCGGAATGTCTTTTGGAAGACGGTCAGACGTAATTACAATTTGTTTTCCGTTGTTGTGTAACGATTCAAACGTGTGGAAAATTTCTTCCATTGTACGCTCTTTTGACTCGATAAACTGAATATCATCAATCAAAAGCACGTCAACATTACGGAATTTCTGACGGAATTTATCCATTCTTGAAACTCTGTCGCCGCCTTTTTGAATACTTGAGATGACTTCGTTGATATATTCTTCAGTTTTGACATACTTCACGCGAAGTTTAGGCTTGTGAAAAAGTATGTGATGCCCGATTGCCTGCATAAGGTGTGTTTTTCCAAGCCCTGACGCACCGTAGATAAAAAGCGGGTTATATTTTTGCGCAGGTTTTTCAGCCACAGCCATTGCAACAGCGTAAGCCATACGGGAATTTTCACCTACAACGAAATTTTCAAACTTATATTTTAAATTAAGATTAACTTCCGGACGAAGCTGCACGGAACCTTCTGCGAGTGCTTGTTCTTTTTTTACAGGGTCTTCAAGTGACGGGCGTTGTTTTGCCGCCTCTTTTTTCTTCATATCATTGTATTTTTGCCCGTAATCCGCGTCATAATTAAGTTCAAAATCAACATCTTTACCACAGACTTTACAAAGCGCTTCTTTAATATCTTTTTTATGGGAATTTAAAATTGCAACAGCAAACTGATGCGGTGTTACAAGATAGAATTTATTGTGTTCAAAACTGTTTGCCGCAACTGCCGTAAGCCAAGAATAGTAAACGTTATCCGGAATTACATTGCGCAAAAGCGCTGATGCTTCCGCCCACAACTTCACGAAATCCACACTTCCCATATAATCAACTTTGTTTGTTATTGAAAAACCAAAACTCATAGATACAATCTTACAACAAAACAAATCCACTGTTACCGATTTGTTTTCATTTGTAACGATTTTTTTGTAAATATTTTTGAAGTTAAAATTGTTTGTTGTAACTTAAGATTAATGGAATTAAGAAATAGTACAAGCACTTTGCTGCAGAACAAAAACCTGGTAATGTTCGCAGTCACGTTTGCATTCATTCTCGGCGTAATCTCGTTTTACAACGGAATTGAAATACAAATGGCTGTCGGCGTGACTTTTTGTGCAATTTTGCTTTTGTTTTTCGGACTGGTTCCGGTAAAATTTGCAATTTTGATGATTGTGATGTTTTATTTGGGCTTTTTCAATTCAAGCCTTAGGATTAAGGATTTTGATGAGGTTTCACTACAGGCACCGGCGACAGTAACCTTACAAGGTCAAATTGTAAGCGTACCGGAACAGACTGGCACAACGAATAAATTCTATATGCAAACCAAAGGTGGGAAAGTTCTGGTTTGGGTAAACGACAAACAGCGAAATTTTGAGGATATCAAAGTCGGAAATCATCTTGAAATTAAAGGAAATCTCCGCCGTCCTGGTAAAGTCGGGAACCCGTCACAATTTAACTACGCCAGATTTTTACAAAACCACGGAGCTTATTCGGTTTTATACGCAAATAGTGAAAATTGTACCAAAATCCCGGCAAAACTTACGCCAAAATGGGTTTTTATGCAAAATTTAAACGAGCTGCGGGGTAAAATTCTGAAAATTCACCGGCAATATTTGAAATCCCCGAACCTCGAAATCCTTGGCGGCGTTGTCTTTGGTGACGACGCGGTGGCACCGCCGGAACACATTAAAAACTCATTTATAAATTCAGGGCTTTTGCACATACTCGCGGCATCGGGTATGAATGTAGCGTTTATTTACGGTTTTTGGTTTTTCTTTATGAGTAAATTACGTGTTCCGTACAGGATAACGCTCATTTCAGGGATTTTTCTTGTAATTCTTTACACGCTAATGACAGGTCTTGGCGCATCGGTCGTACGGGCTGCGTTGATGCTGACTTTCGTCCTTGTCGGTAAACTCTTTGACCGTGACGCTCACAGCGTTTCACTTCTTTCGTTTGTAGCACTCTTAATGCTATTATATAACCCCGCGTATCTTAACGACATCGGATTTCAAATGTCATTTCTTGCAACACTCGGGATTTTGACAACAGGACAAACCCTCCATCAGCGGCTTAAAGACATAAAACTTCCCGAAGCTGTCAAGGGTGACGTGACAATCCCGGTTGTTGCACAAGCCTGGGTCGCGCCGACACAAATGTTTTATTTCAACACTTTTGCACCCTATTCGGTTTTCGCAAACATCGCAATCGTCCCGTTCCTGTGCGTGATAAGTTTCGGAGGGTTTATAAGCTCAATCCTCGCAATTTTCTATCCGCTCACAAAATACCTCTGCCTTGCAATGGATTTTGTCATAAATTTCTTTATTTCCGCGATTGTAAATATCTCCAACTTTTTCTCCGCAATTGATTATTCGCTCATAACAACCGCAAAACCTACGGTTTTACAAATGTTTTTGTACTATATTCTGCTGGGCATAATAACACTTTTGATAAAATTCGGGCTTGATAAAAAGATTTTAGTCACCGGCAGCGCGCTTTTAGTAATATTCGGCGCAACGCTGATACATTTTCCGAACCACAACTTTGAAGTTATTTCCTTTGACGTTCAAAACGCAGACGCGTTCTTGGTCAAAACTCCTGCTAACGAATACTATGTCATCGACACCGGCAAATTTTCCTACAGAAGCTCAAACCCTCAAGCCTCAATGACAATCGGGAAATATATGAAAGACCACGGCATAAGAAAAATTAAAGGTTTAATTATCACCCACTTTGATAACGACCATGCCGGCGGCGGCGCTTACTTTATCGAGAATTTCAAAATAGCAAAAGTTTACCTGAACTCAACAGACCGCAAAACCGTAACCGCAACATCTATTTATAACGCTTTGGATTTGAGCGGCACACCTTTTGAAATTGCGCAAAACAATGAAACAATTGAAGAGAAAAACGATTTTCGCATAAAACTTTTACGCTCCGGTATCAAAGAAAGCGACAACGAAAATTCTATCCAAACGCTTATGAGTTATAAGGATTTTGACATTCTTTTCACAGGCGATGCAGGTATTAAAGGTTTCGAGAAAATAAAAGAATTTCTGCCAACTGATATAGAAGTTTTAAAAGTCGGGCACCACGGCGCAAAGAATGTTACAAGTCCGGAAATGCTTCAGGCGATAAACCCTAAGATTGCAATAATCTCGACAGGACAAAATCGTTTCGGGCACCCGTCAAAACAAACATTAGAAAATCTTGCACAAAAAGGCGTAAAAGTTTTCCGCACAGACTACGACAACGCGGTTAAAATTTCCACTGACGGCAAAACGATTAAGACTTACACGTTCAATACCAAACGTAGAAAATTTATCAGTATTTATACTTACTAATTTCAACGAAATAATTTTCAAGCGCCACATAGCCGCGGTAAATTTCGTTTGAAAGGTTTACATAATGGTTAGCAGAAAGGAATTTCAATTCTTTAGTTCTGATTTCCAAAATTTCATCTGCATCAGCGCGAAGTTTAGCATCAGGACTTGCAGACCATTTTTGCAACAGAGCAAGCTCTTCAAACATCTGCTTAACAGTCGTAAATTCCAACGTATTAAAATCATATTTATCCAAAAGCGCTTTTTCGGTTTTTGTAATTCTGCCGCTAACAGCCTGAAACCTGAAAACACGTTTGATAATAACATAATTATCAGCAAGTTTTTTATGAGAGAGCGGAATATTATTTTTTGCGATTAAAGCAGAAAATGAACGAGATGTAAAAACATCATCAGCATACGAAAACGCACTGCGTTTGGTTAAATCCAACCCTGTTCTATCTTCCAAAATTTCATCCATCATAAAAACTTCTCCCGTTTTTCTTCATCATAGGACAATATAAAAATTTAGGCTAGTATTTAAGGCAAATTTTTAACAATTCGTAAAACAAAGTTGGAAAAGAAAATTTTTTCAACTACATTATTATAAGGGAGAAAATCATGGCATTTGTAAAAGATAAAAAAGAATTTAACAACGTAAACCCGGATACACTACCGCCACAGAGTGTTGAGGCAGAAGAGGCGGTACTTGGAGCGATACTAAAACAGCCGAATGTTTTAAATAAGGTTGTCGAAATGCTTCGTCCGGAATCCTTTTACATGCCTGCACACCGCCACATTTACGAGGCAATGAAACACCTTTACGATTCAAACGAAAACATCGACATCGTATCGGTTTCCGAAACTCTTAACTACAGTTCAAAACTTGAAAGCGTCGGCGGACGTGCGTATATTAACGACCTGCTTGCCAACACGGTTACAACCGCAAACGTTAAGTATTACGCAAAAATCATTATGGAAAACGCGATTAAACGTTCGCTCATCAGCGCGGGTTCCGAAATCGTTGCAAGCGGCTACGAAAAACAAATGACCGTTGACGAGGCTCTCGACAGCGCAGAAAGATTAATCTTTGACATCGCGTCAAAAAAATCTACTTCAGACCTTGTTCACGTTAAAGACATAGTTCTTGATACCTACCAAAGAATTGAATACAATTACGAACACAAAGGCGAACTTACAGGCGTTGCAACGAAGTTCTACGAACTTGACGCAATGACAAACGGACTCCATAAATCAGACTTAATCATCATTGCAGCGCGTCCTGCAATGGGTAAAACCGCGTTTGTTCTAAACATTGCACAAAACGTCGCCATTCAATCAAAAGTTCCGGTTGCAATATTCTCGCTTGAGATGTCAAAACAACAGTTAATGCAACGTATGCTTTGTTCAGAAGCAGAAGTTGACACACAGCGTCTGAAAACAGGCAATATGCAAAGCAAAGACTGGGAAAAACTTGCAAATGCAATGAACGAATTTTCTCAAGCACCTATATATATTGACGATACAAGCGGTTGTACGATTACGGATTTGCGTGCGAAATGCCGCCGTTTAAAAATGAAAGAGAAAAATCTCGGACTTATCGTAATCGACTACTTGCAGTTGATGGAGGGTTCAGGAAGAGAAGACCGTATGCAG
Source organism: Candidatus Gastranaerophilus phascolarcticola (assembly GCA_001899335.1). Lineage (GTDB taxonomy): Bacteria > Cyanobacteriota > Vampirovibrionia > Gastranaerophilales > Gastranaerophilaceae > Gastranaerophilus > Gastranaerophilus phascolarcticola. Next base: position 73,755 of record MOYE01000002.1, on the reverse strand, counting down.
CAAATTTCAGCGATTTCGCGCGGTCTGAAAGTCCTTGCAAGAGAACTTGACGTGCCTGTCATCGCACTTTCGCAATTATCCCGTGCCGTTGAAAGCAGAACCGATAAACGTCCGATGCTGTCAGACCTTCGTGAATCCGGCGCAATCGAGCAGGACGCCGACATTGTAATGTTTATTTACCGTGACGATTATTATAAAAAAGTCGAAGAAGAGGGCGAAGAGGCTGCGGCAAAATCTGCTAACGGCGAATCCGAAATCATTATTGCAAAACACAGAAACGGCCCTGTTGGCAGCGTAAAACTTCTCTTCCAAGGAAATATTACGAAATTCAAAAACCCGATTAAGACTGACGCTTTCTAGCATAAACCAGAACCTTGAAATTTAAACATAGGGTAACGCCCCGAACCTCCGAAAGCCACACACCCTTGTAATGTGATAATAAGGGGCAGATAAGGAGGCTCATATGAGGGAAGTAATTAAAAAAGTCCTACGGCTAATAGGACTTTTTTTAACAATTATTTCTGAAATCATATAGGGTGTGATAAAGTCGGTTAGACTGGTACGAGCCTGACCGGCTCCCTATGTTTTTATTATAAACTATCTTGATAAATATTTCAAGTGGGTTGCGTAAATTATTTTTTCAACGATAAAAGTGTGTTTAAATCAACGTCCAGTGCAAGGGCTATGGAAATCAGTGTATCAAGTGTAGGATTGGCTATTTCACGTTCAATTGCCCCAATTGTTTCAATAGAAACATTAGATAGAATTGCAAGTTTTTGTTGAGAGAGTTTTCGTTTCGCTCTCTCAACTCTTAAATTATCTGCAAGTTGTTTGTAATATTTTTCCATTGTGAATATTGTACCATATTGACATACGTTTTTACCGTGCTATAATACGGAAGCAACGCAACATAATACGGAGAAACTATGGACAACAAAACAAGAAAAGAATTGGCAAAAAGAATTAATCACAGGCTTGAAGCATCGTTAGAAAGTATGGGAAGTCTTTTTGACGCTCTATGCGAAATTCAAAGCAACTTATACATAATGTTTCACTTGCTTTACATCGCAAACAAAGATATCGAAGACGCTGTCACTATTGACGTAGACTAAGTTTTTATTCTATAATTCAATCATGATGAAAAAGTTTTTATTAGTACTTATAATAGGTTTAGCTCTTAGCGTTCAGACGGCACACGCGGGAATGGTTTCGTCCTGGAAAGAAGTTAAAAATACAGAAAAAGAAATTAAATCTCTATTCGCGCTCCAAACAAAGTATTCTAATGCGCACGATTACGAAAAATTAAAAGATTTTTATGCTGAAAAATACAGAAATTCCGACGCGTTCGACAAAAATATGACATTCAAAATCATCAAAGAGAATTACGAACTCTATCCTGATTTGAAAATGGCAACAAAAATCAATATGCTGGATGTAAACGATAATTTTGCGACAGTGGATGTTTACGAATACGCACAAGCCAAGAATATCCAACGCGAGGATTTAGAACTCAAGGGGAATTTAGAGGCTTTCGCACACACAGTTTATTACCTTGAGAAAATTGACGGCAAGTGGCTTATAACAGCGGAACAGGCTATTGAAGAGCACAACTCTATAATTTTTGGCGAGGCACAGTATCTTGATTTAAAACTTACCGCACCAATGATAATCGGTGCAGGTGAAAGCTATTCCTCTACGCTTGAGATAAATAATCTTCCGAGAAACGCCTTGTTAATGGGTTCAATAATGCAATCTCCTGCGGTTTTCCCGCTAAAAGAAGAGGATGAAGTTTTCAGGGTTCTTGAAGACTTAGAATTAGAACGCATTTTCATTGCCAACAAGAAAAATATTAACGAATATATCATTGCGTCAATCGGCATAACCCGCGGTCATCCAATCCCTGACGGGGGCGTGAAACTTTATATGAGCGGTTTAGCGTTTATGATGACGAGGGTTAATGTAATACCTGAAAACAAATATTGCGAGGTAAAAGACTCCGATGAATAATACAACAAAAACACTTTATTTTATAAGCCTTTTTGTATTTTTGATTATCGTAGATTTATTTTTGTCGAATTTACTTGTGCAAAGTATGGCGCACGGACTAAATTTTTCAACACCAATATTGAAACTTCATTATCTTGAAAACACCGGTGCAGCGTTTAATATTCTTCGAAACGCCCGCGAGGCACTTATAATTTTTTCCTGCAGCGCAATTACGCTGCTTTTTGTCTATGTTTTTAAAAACCTCGGACGTTTGAGCGCATCAACCCTCTTTTGGATTGCAATGCTTTGTGCAGGAACTTTCGGTAATATGCACGAACGTATCGCAATCGGCTGTGTTCGTGACTTTTTTGAACTAACTTTCGTTAACTTCCCGGTGTTTAACATTTCGGATATTATGATTAACGTCAGTGTAATCGTGCTGGTCATAATAATTCTGTTCAAAAAGGTTAAGTAAATGTTTACGATTTCGGTTGATGAAAATTCAGAGGGCAAACGACTTGATACTTTCCTTGCAGAAGTATCCGAAAATCTTTCGCGCTCAAAAATTCAAGCGTTAATAAAGTCCGGCGCGGTTAAAATTAACGGCAGCGAAAAGAAAGCGTCATACATTCTGCGTGAAGATGACAAAATTGAAATGACCATGCCGGAAATAGAAGAGATTAAAATTGAACCGGAAAATATTCCGTTGGAAGTGGTTTGGGAGGACGAAAACATGCTTGTTGTAAATAAGCCTTCCGGAATGCTTACCCACCCGACGACACAGGAGCGCAGCGGCACACTTGTCAACGCTCTTTTGTACAAATTCGGCGATAATCTTTCCGACCTCAACGGCGAACTCCGCCGCGGAATTTTACACCGCCTTGACCGCAACACATCCGGACTTTTAATGATTGCAAAAAATAATGCTGCGCACGAATTTCTTGCACAAGAGATTAAAAACCACACGCTTACAAAAAAATACCGTGCTATCGTAAACGGCAATTACAAAGAGGATTTTGAAGAAATTAATCTTCCAATCGGGCGCCACCCGAAAGTCACTCACAAAATGGCGGTCGTACCGGACGGAAAAGAAAGCCGTACCGTCGTAAAGGTTTTGGAACGGTTTAAAGACGCGACATATCTTGAGCTTACGCTCATCACAGGACGCACTCACCAAATCCGCGTTCACCTGTCACACAAAAAACACCCGGTTTACAACGACACACTTTACGGAGGAACAGGCAAAGCCGCAACCGAAGAGCAAGTTTTGCAATCCTATTACCTAAAGTTTACAAAACCGTTTTCTAATGAGATAATAGAATTAGAAATTCCGCCGGATGAGAAGATTACAAAAGTATTAAATTACTTAAAAAATAAGGGTAAATAAATGAAAATATTTTTAACATTAATACAAATTTTAGCAGCAGCGCTTGTCGCATGTTGGGGCTGGTACTACTATCAAAACGGCACCGCACACATTTTGTACGGCGCAGCAGCATGTTTTACCGGCGTAGTTTGGGGAATTGCCCTTGTCGCAAATAATCTCAAAAGCCAAGCCGGAAAGATTTCGGCAATAGAGCGCAAACAGGAAAAAGACGCAATAAGTTCAACTGAAAGCCAAGCAAAAGTAAAAGTCCTTGAGGCTAAAATTCAAACGCTTGAAAAAGCACTCGAAAACGCACTAAAGGGTAAGTAAAAACTTTATTTCCTCATCTTTTGTCATTTGAGGATTTTTTAATTTTTCTTTCAAAACCGCATCAAAAATTTCCACGTATTGCTTTGACGGTTTAATTCCAAGCGCCAATAAATCATCACCGGTTACAGAAATCTTTATATCTTTAATTTTCAGATAACGCTCAACAGGCTCTTTCGAAACCCAAACGCCATACAGAGCAATGGTTTCCAGCGCGACAGGTGAAAACGCTTTATAAATTTCAAAATCCGTTTTCAAAGAGCGGCCGCGAATTTCCATAAAATCTTTCAAAATCCGCTGTTCAACTTTTGTAAGTTCCAACCGTGACAGGTCAAGCCCGCCGGCGTAAACAAGCCACGGCATATTCACACCGAGAGCCTCCACAATTGCCACCGCGTCTACCCTCGGGCGTCGAACCTCTACAGGCGATACCAGTTTATAAATCCCCTCATCGTAAAAGCGCTCAAACGCCTCTTGCGAATTAAGATTAAGAGTTTCCATGACCTCTTTTTTTATACGTTTATAGCAGACATCGTAATTAATATTTGCGAGGTATTCCTCCTGAAGTCTTCGCGTATTTTCCTCAAGCCTAAAACCAAACCGTACGGAAAACTTCAGCGCACGGATTATTCTGGTCGGATCGTCAATAAAACTTTTATCGTGTAAAACTCGCAGCACACCCGCTTTCAAGTCCTCTAAGCCCCCGGTATAATCAACGATTTCCCCGGTTTTAAGCGATTTAGCGAGCGAATTAACCGTAAAATCACGGCGTAAAACATCCTCTTTCAGAGAACATCCAATCTTTTCGACAACAGGAAGATGTCCCGGACGCGGATAAATTTCACTCCGCGTTGAGGCAAAATCGACCTCTTCGTCGCCGATTTTAACCCTGACCGTTCCGAAATCCGGGTTAACCCTCACGACCTCACCAAGGCATGAACAATGTTCAATAGCATTTCCCTCATAAACAATGTCCACATCAAAACTTTCACGGCTCAAAAGTTCATCGCGAACCACCCCGCCGACATAAAAAAGTTTCCCCGAATTGTCGATAATATTAAGGTTTTTCATAGTTTCATTATACGTTAAAAATATTAATTTACAAAGTTGATTTTTATGGGTGTTTGTAGTACGCTTAATATGTATATAAACCGTTACTTAAAAAGGAGGAAAACCATAATGGAAACATACGGTATCGAAAAATTTGGTATTATCGGACCAAAAGCAGTTTATCGCAATTTGACTCCTGCTCAATTGACAGAAGCTGCATTACGTTTAGGCGAAGGCACATTATCTAACACAGGTGCTCTTGTTGTAACAACAGGAAAATACACAGGTCGTTCACCTAAAGACAAATTCATCGTTGATACAGAAACTATTCACAACGACATCGCTTGGGGTAAAGTAAACCGCCCTATCAGCAGAGAAAAATTCAACTCAATCAAAGGTAAAATTGCTGCTTACTTACAAAACAGAGAAGTATTTATCTTCGACGGTTATGCAGGCGCAGACAAAACATATACACAAAAATTCAGAGTTATCAATGAAATGGCTAGCCAAAACCTTTTCATTCACCAACTCTTAATCAGACCAACAGCAGAAGAATTGGCTAACTACGGTGAAGCAGATTACACAATCCTTTGCGCACCAGGTTTCAAATGCGATCCGGAAGTTGACGGCGTAAATTCAGAAGCATGCATCGCAATCGACTACGAAGCACACGAAATCATCATCTGCGGTTCTCAATACTCTGGCGAAATCAAAAAATCAGTATTCGCTACAATGAACTACGTAATGACTAAGAAAAACGTATTGCCAATGCACTGTTCAGCAAACATGGACCCTGCAACCGGTGAAACAGCGGTATTCTTTGGTCTTTCAGGAACAGGTAAAACAACATTATCAGCAGATCCTAACCGTAAATTAATCGGTGACGATGAACACGGTTGGTCACCAGACGGCGTATTCAACTTTGAAGGCGGCTGCTATGCAAAATGTATCAACCTTTCAAAAGAACACGAACCTGAAATCTTCAACGCAATCAGATTTGGTTCATTGGTTGAAAACGTTGTTATGGACCCAGAAACAAGAGAATTTGATTTCAACGACGGTTCATTAACAGAAAACACTCGTGTAGGTTACCCAATCGAATACATCGACAACGCTCAAATTCCTTCAAAAGGCGGAATCCCGAAAGTTGTAGTATTCTTGACAGCTGACGCATTCGGCGTACTTCCTCCAATCTCAAGATTGGACAAAAACGCAGCAATGTACCACTTTGTAACAGGTTTCACATCAAAATTAGCTGGTACAGAACGTGGCGTTACAGAACCACAACCAACATTCTCAACATTGTTCGGCGAACCATTCATGCCAATGGATGCATCAGTTTACGCAAAAATGTTAGGAGACAAACTTGACCAATACGGAACAAAAGTTTACTTAGTAAACACCGGTTGGGCAGGCGGCAGCGCATCAATGGGTGCAAAACGTATGAAACTTGCATACACTCGTGCAATGGTAACAGCAGCATTGAACGGCTCATTCGATTCAATCGAATTCAAACACCACGATGTATTCAACGTTGATTATCCTACATCTTGCCCGGGCGTTCCGGCAGAAATGCTTGACGCACGCGGAATGTGGGCTGATAAATCAGCTTATGACGCATCAGCTAACAAATTGGCTCAAATGTTTGCAGATAACTTTGCAAGCAAATATCCAAACATGCCGGCTGAAATCGTTAACGCTGGTCCTAAAGCCGTTGCTAACGTATAGGCGGGGTCAACCGCCCCTCATATTTTGAGGTAAAGCTGACGGTCTCGCATAGATAATGAAACTCCCTGTAGAAATTAACAGGGAGTTTTTAATTAGCTATCTTCTTCAGCTGCGTCAAAGGTCTTGGCAGCCTCGATTATCTCTTCCGGCTGAATCCCCAATAAATAAGCGGCTACAACTGCCGCTTGTACTCTGTTCTTTACCCCGAACTTTCCTAAAATTGATTGAACATGCGCTTTCGCCGTTGAAAACTACGCATAACGATTCTGCAATTTGTGTGTTCGAATAGCCTATAACTATCAAGCGCACTACCTGTAACTCGCGAGGAGTCAAACTATTTATCATCCAAGCTCTCCTTTACAATCCAAATACCGTTGGGTTTTAGTGTATTTTATACAATTTCTACACCCAAACGTTAAGATTATCTTATAAATTACACAGACTGTCTATTAGCCACATGGCTAAATTTTTATCCCTGTTTGAATAAAACACCTTTAGTTCCTTTCGGGTATTCCCAGCCCAAAGACTTCTTTTCACAGGCGATTTTGCAGGCACCGCATTCAAGACAGTTTTCGTAATTCACACAAAGCTCCTGACGCTCTTCTGACCATTCATAAACTTTTGCAGGGCAGACAAATGTGCAGCATTTACTTTCGCAAATACGGCAATCTTCCTGGCACGGGTGAAGATGCGATTTATCATCGGTAACATATTTTACTGTTGAAAGTTTTTTATCTATATCAATATTTTCGCTCATCGAATCATCCCCCAAAGTAGTCGCATAAAGCCCCAAATGTCCTTAAACAGTTCCAAAACATTACGTCCTGTAAAGAATCCTTTAATAAAATTCCAATATTTTGTACGTTTAGGAATACTGTCTACTGACACAAACATTTCAAAAAATTCATTAATTTTTCTAAAATAATAATCAAAGAAAGATTGGCGTCTGTCGTGCGCAACGTCCATTAAATAGCGATAGGATTTAAGGTCTTTCAGCACGAAAGATTCTTCGAGTTTTTCCTGATAACGGATTAGAAGTTCTTCGCTGAAATCTTCTTTTTGAATAGCAAGGATTGCGGTTTCACCTGCGAGTTTGCCGCTAATCATGGCGAGGTTTGTACCTTCCCAGTGAAGATTATTCACAAGCATGCCGGCATCGCCTGCAATCATAACCCCGTTTGCGTAAAGCTGCGGAACTTTTTTGTAGCCGCCCTCCGGAATCAAATGCGCTGAATATTCCAACAGTTCGCCGCCTTTAATCAACGGAGCAATTGTCGGATGTTTTTTGACGGTTTCCAATAGCTCATAAGGTGTTAATTTATTTTCCACAAGCTCGTTTAAAGTAATTCCCAAGCCTATACTAATAGAATTTTCGTTTGTGTAGAGGAAACCCAACCCGAGCTTTCCAAGCATTGCAGAGCCGAAAATTTGATAAACACAGCCCTCTTTGTCGTCAACGTGGAAACGGTCATTGATTTTTTCTTTATCCAGTTTAATAACTTCTTTGATACTAAGCGCAACATCTTTTGTTTCAATGTCTTCGCGCAACCCGATTTGTTTTGCGAGAAGTGAGTTTACGCCGTCCGCGAGAATAACCAGCTTAGAGTGAATTTCTTCAAGTTCGGTTTTAACCCCAACGACAAAATCATCTTCGACTACAAGTTCTTTAACAACAGTTTCTTCTACGACAATAACACCTGCTTTTTTAGCCTCTTCAGCCATCCAGCGGTCAAATTTTGCACGGATTACAGTATAGCTTGAGAACTCGGCATCTTTATTTTTATACGAAACAACAGTAGAATCTTCTTCGCCTAAAATCGCATACTTGTGTTCAATATTTTTTCTCTCAAGCGGTGCTTCGGTTTCAAAATTCGGAAAAATCTCCTTTGTCGGCTGGGTATAAATAGCGCCGCCAAAGACATTTTTAGCACCTGAAAATCTTCCACGCTCAATCAAAATTACTCTTAAACCAGCTCTGGCAATAGTTATCGCCGCTGAAATTCCCGCCGGTCCACCGCCTACTACAATAACATCTGTTGTTTCCATAATAACCTCTTTTAAAATCAATTATACAATAAATTATATTCATTGTAAAATAGGAATATGATTATAACAGCTGGAGAATTCAAAGGACAAAAAATCATTGCGCCGGACGAGAAAATTACCCGCCCGACACTTTCAAAAGTTCGTATGGCAGTTTTTAACACGCTGCAAGCGTTAACAGACTTTGAGGACAAAAGTTTTTTTGATATGTTTGCCGGCTCCGGAATTATGGGGCTTGAGGCTCTTTCACGGGGATTCTCACATCTAACGGCGTGCGAAAAGAACAATAAAGTTGCTGGGATTTTGAAAAGTAATTATAAAAAATTCACCGCTGCACGTGATATTAAACTTTTCACCGGCGACAGCTTGAAAATAGCTAAAACACTGGAACCGCGCTACGATGTAATTTATATTGACCCCCCGTATTTTTCAGGTGTATATGAGGAAAGCCTTAATGCTGTGAAACACCTCGGCGGAATTGTAATACTGGAACACGTTGTGGAGGTTGATTTTACCGGCTGGAGAATTTTGAAACAGAAAAAATATTCCGATAAATACATCACCTTTTTAACCTTTGAGATATAATAATTTTATGAACATCGTAGATACACACTCTCACGTTGATATGATTGAGGGGATTACAACCGAAGAAGTTATTCAAAACGCACACGACGCCGGCGTTAACAACATTATATTGCCTTGCGCCTATCCGCGTGACATCGAAAAAATTAACGAGTTTACGCTGAAATATAAAGAATTTTATGGACTTCTTGGCGTTCACCCGTCAGAAGCTCGCGACTGGACAGATGATTTATATGATAAAATTCGCGTCCTCGCTGCAGAGAACAAAAAAATTGTCGGGATAGGTGAAATCGGATTGGATTATTACTGGGATAAGTCGTTCAACGACATCCAGCAAGAAGTTTTTATCAAGCAAATTCGGCTGGCAAACGAGTTAAATCTGCCGATTTGCGTACACGACCGCGAGGCACACCTTGACACTTTAAATATTTTAAAAGAACATAACCACGGTTCAAAAGTCGTTATGCACTGTTTTTCAGGCAGCGTAGAATTTATGCGGGAATGTCTGAACGCGGGGCTTTATATTGCACTCGGGGGTGTTGTAACATTTAAAAACGCCGTAAAATCAAAAGAGGTTGCCCGTGAAGTTCCGTTAGAGAAACTACTTCTGGAAACAGACGCACCATATTTAACGCCGGTTCCGTTCCGCGGCAAAGAAAATCAGCCGTCCTACACGCGGCTTGTTGCAGAAGAAATCGCAAACCTGCGAGCAATAAGCGTTGAAGAAGTTGCAAGCCAAACCACCCGCAATGCACACGAAATTTACAATCTGGGGGAAATATAGTGAAAAAAGAACGTTTAGACAAATACTTAGTAGACCTCGGATTTTTTGAAACAAAAAGCAAAGCCTCTGCCGCAATTCTTGCCGGAGACGTCAAAATTAACGATGAATACATCACCAAAGCCGGGTTTCAGATTAACATTGAAAAAGAGCACGACATAGTTGTAAAACAAATGCCGTTTGTTTCACGCGGCGGGTTTAAACTCCAAAAAGCATTAAAAACATTCCCCGTAAACCCGCAAGGAAGAATTTGTTTTGATGCCGGCGCCTCAACCGGCGGGTTCACAGACTGTCTTTTACAACGCGGTGCCGAATTTGTCTATGCGGTAGATGTCGGCTATGGGCAGCTTGACTGGAAAATTCGTTCCGACAAACGAGTAAAAACAATTGAGCGGACAAACCTCAAAATCGCGCCTTTTGAAGAAATCTATTCCGAGGACGAACCCGTTGCAGACCTGCTGGTCAGCGACCTTTCGTTCATTTCGCTCACAAAAGTTCTTGAAAACCTTAAAAAGCTCCTCTCTCCGGACTTTCACGAAATGATTTGCCTAATCAAGCCCCAGTTTGAAGCGGGCAAAGAAAAAATAGAAAAAGGCGGTGTGGTTAGAAGCAAAACCGTTCACCAAGAAGTAATTACAAATGTCTTAGACTTTGCAAAAAACTTGGGCTACTTCATTAACGGGCTTACCTACTCCTCTATCAAAGGTCCGTCAGGTAATATTGAATACCTTGTTTGGCTTTCCACACGAGATGAAAGCACCGGAAATCCCGACATAAACAAAGTAGTAGAAGACGCTTTTTTAGATTTGAACAGATAGTTTAATAATTCAGGGCGTTACTCTAAAAGTATATTGATTAAAAATCGCCATTGATGTTAAATGATGTTGTTATGAAAAAATGGTTATTCGCAATTACATTATTTATATTAGTAGTATTAAATGTTCTCTTCATTGAATACACAAACAATAACGCCCATTTAGTAGAAGAACTTGAACAAAATCACGATCACGTATCCTACCAAAAACTTTTCGACCACACCTGGTCCGAAATCAAAGATAACTACTATGATGCGAGCCTTAACAAACAAATTTGGTATCGTTGGAAAGAGCATTACAGGGGCAAAATTAAAACAGAAGCCGACGCAAAAGTTGCAATAGATACAATGCTTGCGAGCCTTAACGACCCTTACTCCAAATATATGGATAAAGAAGAATATTCCGAACAAAATTCCTCTATAGCCTCAAAAATAGTCGGAATAGGGGTAAATATAGCGTCCGTTTCAGGGAAAATTACCATTATAAACGTAATGGACGGTTCTCCTGCGCAGGCAGCTAACCTTCAGGCTAACGACATAATTTACGCTGTTGACGGCAAGGAAATCAGCGGTATGCCTATCGCCGAAGTCGCCAACCTCGTTAAAGGCAAAGAAAATTCCGTTGTTGATCTCACCGTGCTTAGAAACAACGAAAAATTTAATAAAAAAATTACCAGAAAAGAAATTAAAATAAAAACTGTTAAAACTTCTATCGATAAAAACATCGGTTACATCCAAATATCAACATTCGTAAGCGTAACAACACCGAATGACTTTTTGGACGCGCTTGAAAAAACACAAGATACCGATGGTTTAATCATAGACCTTCGCGGCAACACCGGCGGTCTATTACCAAACGCCGTGTTTATCGCAAACCTTTTCATTCCGGAAGGCAATATCGTAAGTATCGTCGGTCGTGACGGGTACAAGTTCGACATTGCAGCTCAAAATCTGGATTTCAAAATCAACAAGCCGCTTGTAATTCTGGTTGACGGAAATTCAGCCAGCGCAAGTGAAATTCTTTCAGGTGCCCTGAAAGATTACAAAAAAGCGGTTCTCTTAGGAACCAAAACTTACGGCAAAGGCATGGTTCAAAAAATCATTCCGCTTCAAAACGAAACCGGTCTAAACTTAACCATAGCAAAATACCTTACCCCAAAAGGCAGCGACATTAATCAAAAAGGGATTGAACCCGATTATAAAGTTGAATTTACGATAAATGACTTAAAAAATCAAAACGACGTCCAGCTTGCAACTGCCAAAAACATACTGAACAATATGGTCTCCCATAAATAGCCGTAAGTTTGCCCGCGCAAGATTACCGAAAATACCTAGAGTTTTTACGACTAAAAGGTAATCTTTTTCACGCCCGTATCAATTAGAATAATAGTATATAAGTTATGTCAGCATCTTATTTGGAGTATCTTATGTTAATGAGTCACGATTGCAACAGATATAATAGAATTGAACTAAAAAACGTCGACAAAGATATTGTTTATTGGCTTGAAGATATTATTGACGAAAACAACGGACGCATCGAGCGTAAAGAATGGAAAAGCAAATATAACAGTTATGTTGTCTATGATTACGAACCTTTCTGTACCGAGGGATTTGAAATAAACATAGTAGTAACGTCCTTTGACGACGCATATCTGAAATTCATAAAATATCTGTATGAAGAAAAAATGAATACGATTGAATTTTTGAATAATTGCATTAACGCATAGGGGCGGGCATAAGCCCGCCCCTTGACAGTGCCCGTGAAATATTGTAAAATGGGAATAGAAAGGATAGGATTTATGAAAAACTTAAAAGCTGAAAACCCTTGTAGTAAGCCCCTGTTCAGACGGGGGGGGGGGGTATGATTACGCCTTTACCATGGCAGAAATACTTTTGTCATTAACAATTATTGGTGTAGTTGCTGCGATAACGCTACCGTCTCTCACCGGTAACATTAACGAACGGACTTGGAATACACAAAGGAAAGCACTTTATGCGCGTATGTCTCAAGCGATTTCACTTATGCCTGCACTTAATGGATATGGAACGCTTATTGAGGGTGAGGACTCAACATCTGCACAAGACAATGCGGCCGAAACTTTTATCACTGCAGGGCTTACTAAAGTCCTTAAAATTAACAATATTTGTGACAACGAACATTTAAGTGATTGCGGTATTACTAATTCAATTACAACTTTAGCCGGCTCCTCTATAACGCCTTTCCCGACAACATTATTTGAACTTAATGATAAATTTAATGGTACATTATCCGATGTTATAGGAGGCATACACTATTACTCACAAATCAATACAAAAGCAGCCGCATTTGAAACGCAAAACGGCGAAAGTATCGTTGTGTATTATAATCCTAATTGCACAGGACTTTTAAACGATAATAGTTACTCATTCATGCAACCTAAAATGTGTGCAAATTTCATATATGATTTAAATGGTAATAAGGGACCAAATACAGTTGGTAAAGACATCGGCTTTATTAGCGCACTCTATCCCTCTGACTCAATAGTTGTAGCACCGATTCCTCTAAACACTAATGCGAGCACAACGCCAAGTCAGAAAATTTCAGGTAAAACCTGTCTGGAACAGGATAACGAAAGTAGAATGCCTAATTTAGAAGAACTGTCGTCTATGTACTATAACCAAAAACTGATAGACCTAGAAGGAAAAACTTATTGGTCGAGTTCTGTCGAAGATGTCAGTAATGGTTGGTGTTTAAGAAGTAGCACCGGTCAAAAAGTTTTATTTCCTCGAGAGGGAGTACAAAATATACGTTGCATTAAACGCTGATATAAAAAAACTCCGAGTAGTAGAATCTAATCGGAGGAAATGTGTCATAAAGGAAGTGTGTAATGTGGAGTTTATGTAAGTAAAACCTCTCTCGCAGGATTTATTCCTGCTTATTTAGTGATATCATTGTAATGATATTGTCGAAAGCCTCTTGTAACGGTGTCGTTATGTCCGCTGACATTAATTCCTGCAACGGCGCTGATACATCCGTATTCAAAATATCACATAACGGGGTCGAAACATCCGTGTTCAATAAATTCATTACTCTGTCTTTGAAAACTTTTTTCTTATGAGGTTTCCTTACATAATTGCGTAAGTCAATAACCTCTTTCTTTAAATCAACACAAGAAAAATCGTCCAAAAGATTTTCTAAAACATCAAGCGTCTCAACTTCATTAATTTCAATTTTATCTTTGAACTCTTTGACGTTAATTTCTTTAATACCTTCCATAGCTGCCTGCAATGAAAATTCCTCAAATGCTGCTTTTGTGCAATCCAGGGGTACAAACTTTTTTTCCTTAAGGTAAGATGTATTTGCCATAATCAACTCCTTTGTGATATGTTATTTATCGTCTTGAGTGATGACAAACTTTAACTTTTTAGTTATTATGTAAAAAAAATGTAACAAAAGAGGGAATGATGAAGTTTAGAATTATTTTTATTGCAATGGCTTTGGTTTGCCTTACAAGAGTGGCTTTAGTGCAGGCAAATGACACTACAAGTTTTACTGAAAACCTCAAGGATTGTAGGGAATACTATGGTTCACAAACCATTGACCTGCAAGATATAAAACTAACAACAACCCGCCAAATTCAAGGATGGGTTGACGGTAAGTGTTCTTACAAAGAGGCGGTTTCAACAAAAGATGCAAAATACACTGTAAACTGTCTTTTATCAAAAGAAAACATTGCAGATTTAGTAAAGACGATGGAAGACTTTGAAAAAGATGAAAGCAATAAAAATATTGATTTAAATGATTTTTCGCAAGTTCAAAGTTCAACAATTGTGTCGAATTGGAGTAAATATCTTCAGGACCCTGAAATCTGTTCTATAGAAATGCAATAAAAAAAGCCTCTAATGAGGCTTTTTTATTTTTTAAAGATGTTCAAATCTTTTTGCCATATCAAAGTCGCTCAAGGCGCCGTCTTTATCTCCCGTCGCTTGTTTCGCCAACGCACGGTAGTAATATAATTTCCCGTTATTTGGTTCAAATTTCAGTGCCTCATTCAGGTCAAGAATACCTTTTCTATATGCTTTTGTATCAACCAAAAGAAGTCCACGTTCTTTATATACAACTTTTTGGTCAGGATTCAATCTTAAAACAGTTGTATAATCATTAATTGAATCGTAATGTCTGCCCATTTTTTCAAATAATCTTGCTCTATCAAGGTAAACATTATCATTTAGCTTATCGTTGGCAATAATAATATCATAATATAACAGAGCTTCACTGTCGTTATCGTTAAGAACTTCTGCTTGCGCGACTCTCAAATGGTCTTCGGTCGTTGCATTTTCTTTTTTGATATCAACAATTTTCTTATAATCACTCGCTACTTTTTTGTAATCTTCTAATGCAAGGTTTGCTTTTGCTCTGAATAGATAGTAATTAGTGTTATCTTTATCATATTTGATTGCCATTGTATAATCTTTTACGGCATCTTCGTAATTTTTCAATGCTGTTTTAGAGATAGCGCTGTAGAAATATGCTTCTGCAGATTTTGGGTGGTTTGCAATATATTTTTTTACATCTGCAATAGAAGAATAAAATTCACCCATTTGATATCTTGTTTTAGCTCTTGTCAAATAAGCATCCGGATAGTCAGCTGCATTATTATCAATAACCAAAGAGAAGATTTCTTCTGCCTCTGCAAATCTGCCTACATTATAAGCCATATTTGCAAAATGATATCTGTATTCAGGATTTTCAGGAGCCTCTCTTAGTGCAAGAGCGTAAGCTCTGTAAGATAATGGATTATTCTTTTTTCCTTCAAATGCTTTTCCTTGGTAGAAGTACGCAACAGCTCTATCGCAATCCATTTTTAAAGCCATTTCGGTATCTCTTAGAACGCCGTCAAAATCATTGACTTTAAGTTTAAGACCGGCACGGTCAAGATAATTTACAGCATTTGTCGGGTCAACACCAACGATAGTGTCATACATTGCAACGGCACTGTATACATCACCTTCTGCAATTTTTTCATTGGCGAGACGTCTGTTAACTTCTTCATCAAGAATAGCTTTTTCTTGAGGTGTAATTGGCGCTACTGCGACTTGGGTATTTTCAGCTACCGGAGCTGGAATATTTTCTGCTTTAGGAGCTTCCACCGCAGGTTGAGCAGCTGTTTTTTCCGGTTCTTTCGCGACTTTATCCGCAGATTTTTCTGCTGCTGAAAGACCTACTGTTGTTACGCCAAGACCTTTTGCCATTTTGTAATCTTTTTTTGCAGCAGATTTATTACCTAACAATTCGTTAGCTTTTCCGCGATAGTTGTAAAGAACTCCGTCTTGCGGGGTTTCTTTCAATGCTGAATCAAAATCCGCAATAGCTAAATCGTATTTTCCGACTTGATATTCAGCTAAACCTTTGTAATAGTATGCATTTTCATATTTTTGACCGGATTTGATAATAGTATCGAAGCAGCTTATAGCATCTTCATATTTAGCAAGATTGATAGATGCCAAACCTTTTCCGTAGTAGGCATCCAGGAAATTTTCTTTTAACGAAATAGCTTTTGAGAAATCCTCTTGTGCTTCGGCGTATAAACCAGCCTTATATTCGGAGCGTGCGAGTTCAAAGTGATATTCCGGTTTTTCGGCATCAAGTTTTATAGCGGCACGCATATTTTCAACAGATTTAGGGAAGTCTTGGGTTCTGTAGTAAATTCTTCCGATATTGAAACGTGCTTCCGGCAATGACGGATTAATTTCAAGCGCAATAGCGTAATCTTTTAATGCACCTTCCAAATCATTTAAAACATATTTTGCATTGGCACGTTTAACATAAGCATCAGTATTATATTGATCAATTTTCAACACAGCATCGTAATCAGCAACAGCTTTAGCGTATTCGCCGGCATCATAATTAATATTCGCTCTGTTCAGATATCCAAAAGCATCATTTGCATAATCTTTAATATAATCGGTCCAGAGTGAGATTTCGGCCTCCTGATCCATAGTGTAAGCTGCCAGTGCCGGTGCAGAAGTCATCATACTGACACTAAGCAAGCAGGATGTCATTAACAACGCTGTTAAAATTTTATCTTTTTTCATTATCGTTCCCTCTTCTGTATAATCAAATATACCAATACAATTTAAGTTTAACAAATTGCCCTGGTGATGTCAACAAATAAAGGTCATCTAAATAGTTGATTTGTAAGCGGATACGCCATAATGTAAAAAAACGTTAAAATACAAACAAGTTCTGCCTGTTTATTGTAAAATAGGTATATTAAGGAGAGTTTTTAATGAAAGCAATAATTCTTGCCGGCGGATCCGGAACCAGACTTTGGCCTCTGTCACGCAAACAGTATCCAAAACAATTGTTAAAAATTGAGGGTGATATGAGCCTTCTGCAATCAACCTTCAGCCGTGCACTGGAGCTGGTACCTGCTGAAAATATTATTTCTATAACCAATATAGAGCAAGCCGGCGATGTTAAATTACAGCTAAACGCAATTAAAAGCGGCAGCCTGGTTATATCTGAACAGATTAGTAAAAACACGGCTCCTGCCATTGCGACAGCATTAAAAACTCTTGATGAAAATACCAATGATGACGAAATAATTCTCATCTTGCCGTGCGACCATTTAATTAAAAATATTGCAGATTTCACATACTCAATGCAAGCCGCACAAAGGCTTGCTAATGCCGGATTTATTGTAACATTTGGCGTTAAACCGTCTTATGCTGAAACCGGCTACGGATACATTCAAACCGGAGAAAAATGCGAAAACGGTTACAAAGTAAAACGCTTTGTTGAAAAACCGTCTGAAAAAACTGCCGCAGAATTTGTGAGAACACCTGATTTTTATTGGAACAGCGGAATTTTCATGGGTAAACTTTCAACATTCAAAAACGAGTTTCAAAAACACGCACCGCAAATTGACGAAGAAATTTCATTCGACTATGCGGTTCTTGAAAAATCCGACAATATTGCACTAATCGAATTGAAATCCGACTGGGTGGATGTCGGCTCCTGGCAATCCCTTTACAGCGTAAACGCAAAAGACGAAAACAATAACGTTATCACAGGAAACGTAATCACAAATGACGTTAAAAACTCGCTAATATATAGTTCAAAAGAACTTATTGCTGTTTCAGGTTTAGAAAACATAATTTTAGTCGAAACAGAAGATGCCATAATGGCTTGCCGCAAGGACCGTGCACAGGATGTAAAAGTTCTCCACGATAAATTAAAAGAAAAAGCGAGCGAAACAGTAGAACTTCACAAAACAGTTTTCCGTCCTTGGGGTTATTATACGTGTTTGAACAGAGGTGACGGCTATCAAACAAAAATGATTTGTGTACATCCGGGACAAAAACTTTCAATACAATCCCACAACCACCGTTCAGAACACTGGGTTGTCCTGGAGGGCACGGCTTGCGTAATCCTTGACGATGTAACACATACCCTTGAAGCCGGCAAAAGCATTGATATTCCGGTAAAAGCTATTCATTCTTTGCAAAACCCTTATGAAACAGACTTAAAAATCATTGAAGTTCAAAAAGGTTCAATTCTGCTTGAAAGCGACATTATAAGATATCAGGATATGTATAACCGAATTTGATAAATAGCTAGACAAACATCTGCCTTTGTTTTACACTTATTTTGCATAGAGAAAGTAAGAAAAGAGGTTAGCCATGCTTGATATTAAACTAATTAGAGAGAATCCTGAAAAAATAAATGAATTATTAAAACGCAGAAACCCTGATTTATCAATAGATGAAATTATGGAAATTGACGTTCAGCGTCGTAAAGTTCAGTCCCAAGCGGATGAACTTAGAGCAAAACGCAAAAAAGATTCTCAAATGATTGGTGAATTGAAGAAAAAAGGTGAAAATACCGACGCTGTTCAAGCAGAAGTTAAACTTTTAGGCGATGAAATCAAGGCTTTAGAAGAGGAAGAATCGAGACTTGACGAAAAACAACGCGATTTACTTCTTCACACACCTAACACACCAGATGAAACAACCCCTGTTGGTAAATCAGAAGATGATAACGTAGTGGTTTCAACCTGGGGCGAGCCTACCAAATTTGACTTTGACGCAAAAGCTCACTGGGATTTATGCGAAGAAAAAAATCTTGTAGATTTTGAACGCGGCGTAAAACTTTCTCAATCAAGATTTACATTATACCGTGGCAAAGGTGCAAGATTAGAACGCGCAATTATTAACTTCTTCCTTGATTACCACACTGGTGAACAAGGCTATGAAGAAATTTTACCTCCGTTTATGGCAAACGCTCAAACAATGACCGGCACAGGACAACTTCCTAAATTCAAAGAAGATATGTACAAATGCGAAAACGAAGATTTGTACTTAATTCCGACCGCCGAAGTTCCGGTAACAAACATTTATCAGGGAGAAATTTTAGCAGAAGAAGACCTGCCAAAATATATGACCGCCTACACACCTTGTTTCCGCCGCGAAGCCGGCTCTGCAGGTAAAGATACCCGCGGACTTATTCGTGTACACCAGTTTAATAAAGTAGAACTTGTTAAACTTTGCAAACCTGAAACAAGCCCTATGGAACACGAAAAACTAACAGAAGATGCAGAAAAAATGCTTCAACTTTTGGAACTTCCATATAGAAGAGTCGCACTTTGCTCTGCAGACATCGGATTTTCAGCAAATAAATGCTGGGATTTAGAAGTTTGGATGCCTTCATATAATAATTATAAAGAAATTTCAAGCTGTTCAAACTTCGGCGATTACCAGGCACGCCGTGCAAACATCCGTTACCGCGATAAAGAAACAGGAAAAGTTAATTTCGTACATACGATTAACGGTTCAGGTCTTGCGGTTGGCAGAACATTTGCAGCGATTGTGGAAAACTTCCAACAAGCAGACGGAACAATTCTTATTCCGGAAGTACTCCAAAAATATACAGGATTTGACAGAATATAAAACAAACAAAAAAGGCGCTCGGATGAGCGCCTTTTTTAATTCAATTTAAAAAGTTTTAATTAAACTGCTTTTTTAACTAAACCTTTTTTAAGGCAAGATGTGCAGACTTTAACAGATTTTACTTGACCGTTAATTTCAGCTCTAACTGTTTGCAAGTTAGGTTGTTGGTGTTTAACGTTTTGTTTATTTGAGAAAGATCTGCTTGCAGCTTTTAAACTTTCTTTTCCGCATATTTCACATTTTTTTGACATAATAATATTCCTTTTCTAGCTAGTCGTATAACAATATCATACAATGAAAATTCTTTTTTGCAAGTCACACTCTAAAATTTGTTATAAATCTTATCAATATTTTTCAAAAAATCATCTTTAGAAAAAAGTTTTTCTATTTCCTCTGCGCTCAAACGGCTTGTAACGTCCGGGTCAGCGAGAAGATTTGCTTTAAAATCGCCGTCGTTTTCAAAGGCGCCCAGGGCGTTACGCTGAACAATTTTGTAGCTTTCTTCGCGGGTCAAACCCGTTTCAATCAGGCGTAATAGGACTTTTTGAGAGAAAATTATTCCGCCGAACTTTTCGGTATTTTTGAGCATATTTTTTTCGTGAACGACTAAATTGCGCACGACATTTTCAAAACGGTTGAGCATAAAATCCACTAAAATCAAACTGTCAGGGAAGATTATGCGTTCTGCCGAACTGTGCGAAATATCACGTTCATGCCAGAGGTTAATGTTTTCCATTGCGGCAAGTGAGTTTGCACGAACCACACGCGCAAGCCCGCAGAGGTTTTCGCTCAACACAGGGTTTTTCTTGTGCGGCATTGCAGAAGAACCTTTTTGACCTTTGGCAAAGCCTTCTTCCACCTCTAAAACTTCTGTACGCTGCAGGTGACGGATTTCTGTTGCAAACTGCTCAATAACGCTTGCGATTAGTGCCAACGATTGCATAAAATACGCATGACGGTCGCGCGCAATGATTTGCGTTGAAATCCGCGCCGGTTTCAAGCCCAAATGCTCGCATGTAATTTCTTCAATCACCGGGTCAATGTTTGAATAAGTCCCGACAGGGCCGGAGATTTGACCTACTTTAATCCCTTCAAGAGCGTGTTTAAAATTCTCACGCTGGCGCTCTAAAATATCAATCCACGAACAAATTTTCACGCCAAACGTCATAACTTCCGCGTGGATTCCGTGGGAACGCCCGATACAAACGGTATTTTTGTGCGCGTTTTTCAGCGAATAAAGCGCGTCCAAAAGCCCTTCAAAATCTTTCAGGATAATTTCAGCGCTGTCAGCGATTTGGAGTGCAAAAGCTGTGTCAATAACGTCTGAACTTGTCATTCCGACATGCATATAGCGGGCATATTCACCCAAATTCTCGTTAACGCAGGTCAAAAACGCAATGACATCATGCCGGACTTCGCGTTCAATTTCGTCGATTCGTTCAACCGAAAACGCTGCGCGCTTTTTGAGTTCTTCAATATCGCCAATCGGGAAATCACCGTTTTGCGCATACGCGTCACAAACAGCAAGTTCGACCTTGAGGTAATAGGCGAATTTTGAATCGAGTTCCCAAATTTTCTTCATCTCTTCGCGTGAATATCTTTCTATCATTGAACCTCCAGTATCCGGCGGCAAAAATCATCCACCTGATTTTTTAAATTTTCCAAAGTTCCGTTGTTGTGGAACACATAATCGCTTTCTTCAAGTTTCATAAACTGAGACATCTGCGAATTTATCCGGCGCATCGCGTCTTCCTGCGAAAGGTTATTACGCGCCATCAAACGTTCTAGACGGGTTTCATCGTCTGCGAAAACAAAAATGATTTTGTCGAATAAATCCTCCATTTTCGCTTCAAACACAAGCGGAATTGCAACAAGAATAACTTTTTCACCCCTCTGCGCCATGAAATATTCTTCCAAACGACGACGGATAACCGGATGAACAATATTTTCGAGCTTTTTGCGTGCGTGATAACTTGCAAACACAACGGCACCAAGTTTTTGGCGGTCAATTTTGCCGTTTGTCGAGATATCTTCACCCTCAAACGCGTCGATAATCTCGTCCGCGTGCGAATTTAAAATTTCGTGACCTATTTTGTCGGTGTCGATAACATCGTAGCCTTTTTCTCTGAAAAAGCCCTCAACAGCGGTCTTGCCTGACGCAATATTTCCTGCAATCGCAATTTTAATCATCCGCCCCAATCCTGTTCAAGAAGTTCTTCAATTCTTTTATCGCCTGCGGTTTAATTGGTTTAAACTCACCGCGTTTCAACCCCTCAATTGATACGGTTGCGTGCTGAACTCGTTTCAAACTCTTAACTTCATAGCCAAAGTGTTCAAACATCTTACGAATTTGTCTGTTCAAGCCCTGGAAAAGAGTAATTTTCATTGTAGTTGAGCTGTTGTCCTGTTCAAGAACCGTGATATCGGCGTAAGCCATTTTGCCTTTTTCGATTTCAATACCGAGCGCCATTTGTTCAAGTTCGTGCTTGTGAACACGCGCGTTTACAGACACAAGATAAACTTTCGGAACCTTAACAGACGGATGCGTAAGCTGATTTATAAGTTCACCGTCGTTTGTTAAAATCAAAAGCCCGGTTGAATCTTTATCCAAGCGCCCGACCGGTTTAAGATGGTATAAGTTTTCAGGTAAAAGGTCATAAATTGTTTTGCGCCCTTTTTCGTCGTCTGCGGTTGTAATGTAGCCGGCAGGTTTAAAAAATTTATAGTATTCGTGTTTTACAGGGCGAACCATTTTTTTATCAACAAAAACCTTGTCTTTTTCCTGCACAAGGAACCCGAGTTCTCTGACGGTTTTGCCGTTAACCTGAACAACGCCGCTTTCGATGAGTTCATCAGCTTTACGACGCGAACAAAGCCCTGAAGACGCAATATACTTATTTAATCTTACACCTGACATAACAGCTCCTTTTCAAAGACAGTTGCAAGAACTTCCGGCATTTTGCGGTAAAGTTTGCCCTCATCCGCCGTAATTGCAACGACTTCAACATCTGCAATAATATAAGGTTTATTGGAACCATTTGCGTAAATTTCTTGCGTAAAGGTTACAGATGTTCCGTTAAAAGCAGAAACCCACGTATGAATTGAAAGCTGGTCATCCAAGCGTGCAGAGCGTTTGTAGCGAATGTTGAGGTTTGTCACCGGAAGTACTACATTTTGCGCCTCAAGTTCTTGCAAACGGTGTCCGTTTGCCTCACACCAGTAAACACGCCCCATTTCGAGCCAGCGAAGGTATGAACCGTGCCATACAACGCCGTAAGCGTCAGTGTCTGCGTAAAAAACTTTTTGTTCAAATATATGTTTCATAAACCTATCCTATCATGATTTTACTCTATTTCAACCATCTGAATTTCTTTTGTTGATTTAACGCCGAGTTTTTCAAGGCGTTCAATTTGGCCAATCATATTTCCGCGTCCGTCAAGTTTTGTAATCGCAGCGTTTAGTCCGTCACGGGTCTTTTTCAAATCCGCAAGAAGTGCCGCAAATTTATCAAGCATTCCGGTGCAAAGTTTGACAATTTCTTGCGCATTTTTGTTCTGCCTGTCAAGAGCCATAAAAGAATTAACAATTTTCAAAGACGCAAGAAGCGTTGACGGAGAAACCGGCATAACTTTCTTGTCCCAGGCAAATTTCCATAATTCACAGTCATCGCAGAATACGAGGGAATAACAGCTTTCAATCGGAATAAACATCATTACATACGGGAACGAATTTTCATCAGCATATTCACGTTTTGAAAGCCCGCTGATATGGGTTTTCAAGGAATGCTTAAACTCACGCAAATACAACGCACGCTCCTCATCCGACTGCGCGTTAAGATAATTATCCCAGGACGCAAAAGAGGTTTTCGCGTCAACAAAAACTTTTTTATTTTCAGGCAGATAAACAACCGCGTCAGGTCTGCCCTCCGTAACAACCGTCTGCACGTCGTATTCTTCTCCTTTTCGCAAACCGGAGGTTTCAAAAACACGTTCTAAAACCAGCTCACCCCAGCGTCCGCTTGTTCTGTTGTCAGCTTTCATAACTTTTACCAAGGACGCAGCATCCTGCGAAATTTGGTTTCCGGCTTTAATAAAAGTCTGAATATTATTATCAAAAGCAACAAGTTTATCACGTTCAAGGCGTGCGTTTTCATTATTATGTTTTTCAAAATCCTCAATCCGTTCCTTAAACTGTTTCAAGATACGGTCAAGCGACTCTGCGTTCTTTGATGTAATTGAATCGGAGGAATTATTAAAAATTTTCAACGCCGTATTTTCAAACTCTGTCTGCATACGCTTATAAAGTTCTTCTTCACGTGCTTTAGCGTTTTTAGAGAGCACAAACTGGAGCCCAAACGCTAATCCAACCCCTAATATAAAACCGATTAAAAAAATTACAATATTCATACTACACTCCTTGACACAAAAATTATACCATAAAAGATTTAGGTCATGGTCGAAAGCATGGTGTAGAGCATGATTGAGGGGTTTTCTCAATCTTTAGATTTAGATTTATTTATCCTACCGAAATCTCGTTAATATCGACCAGTCCATGGATGTAAATACCCTGCAAAAAATGTAGTATTAAAAACGTAGAGGGAAGAAAAAAGGGAGCTAAAATAATGAGAGAGTTTAAAAGAAACGCAAAAGTTTTATTGATTGACGACAACGCAAATCACTTGAGAGGCGTAAAAGAATTAATCGAAATCGAAGGAACTTTTGACGTTGTTGCGACAACGACAAGTGCAAACGTTGGGATTACAATGGTTAAAAAATACAGACCGGATGTAATTTTAATGGACATCAATATGCCTGAAAAAGACGGTTTACAAGCAATTCAGGAAATTGACAAACTTGGTTTGGGCGTTAAAATCATCTCATTAAGCGGATATGATGATTCAGATTTAATCTTCAGAGCAATGAAATTAGGTGCTAAAGGTTACATCTTAAAAACTATGGCATCAACCCAGTTAATCAGAGCTATCGAAGAAGTTCTTGCAGGTAAAATCTTCTTACCGTCAACACTTTCAGCAAGATTCTTTGAATACTTCCAAAAATCACACAAAATGGAAACCTCACCGGCTTGCGGCGAAAACCTTCTCTCAAACCTTACCAACAGAGAAGAAGAGGTTTTGGAACTTCTTACAGAGGGTGAAAACTACAAAAGCGTAGCAACAAAATTATTCATCTCCGAAACAACAGTTAAAACCCACGTTAACAGCATTTTCCAAAAATTGCAGGTAAACGACAGAACTCAAGCGGTTCTATACGCATTGAAAAACGGTTTCGGCAACAAAAAGAGAGTTAAAATCTCCGCATAATGAAAGAAAAAAGTGTATTTCATGAAATAAAGAATCAAATTTCCGTGTGCGATTTGTACACGGAAATTATTCGTAAGATTCTCAATAAAAAAGGTATTGAGGACGAAACTCTGACGCGCGCGATTGATAATATCAAAAATTCGTTATCATTGATTGCGGATTGCGCAAGCTCATTACGCGAAGTTCGTCTGCAGGAATTAAGCCTTGCAAACTTAATTGCCGGGGCAATTGAAATTTGCAAGGCTTATAAAGATATTACGTTTGTGGACGAAATTCCAGCTGCGACAGTTATCCGCGCCGACAAAAATAAATTCACCTCTGCGCTTGTAAACATAATCAAAAACGCAATTGAAGCCGGTGCAACAGAAGTAAAAATTTACCCCCGCGGCAACGATATTTTAATCGAAAACAACGGCGAACCAATTCCGGCAGAAATTCGGGAAAAGATTTTTACAGACGGTTTCACAACAAAAGAAAACGGTTCCGGTTTGGGACTTATGCTTACCAAAAAATCATTAGAAGAACAGGGGTTCAATCTGTCACTAGACGCTGCAACAGACGTAACAATTTTTAACATTTCTCACCGGTAAACGCAAAAAATCCTATGCATATCCTTTAATATATATAAGGGAAACTAGGGAAAACTATGGATTTTTTCAGATCACTAAACGAAGTACGAAAAAATAGCAGCCAATTAGACCGTTGGGAACAGCAGCAGCGTGATAAAGACGCCCAAAGAAAGGCGTATCAGGCGAAACACGCTCCGACTCCTGATGAGATAGAAAGGGCAAAGGAACTAGGCGAAACCCTTATTAATGTAATTGACGTAATGGACGACCACTCCGAAAGCGTTGCCGAAAACGTCGAAACCGCAACTGCCGGAATTTCAACACTTACAATGCTTGCCGGCGGTGGTGCTACCGCCTATATGGCTTGGAATTTGGGTGTAAAAGCGAACAAACAGCTTAAAGCTGCACGTGAAACCTTTGATAAAGACAAAAAGACTCAAGAGCTTATAGAAAAACTTAATAAAAGCGCAGAAATAAGAAAACCAAACGGCGAAGTAATCAAAAATATGCGTTTTGACCCACACGATTTGCGCGGCGGCAAGAGATTTTTAGAATCTATTACTGACAAAACTCTTCAAGCCGAAGCCCTTGAGATGAATAAAACCTGGAAAAATACCAGCAAACAAATTACAAAAAAAGCAAAATACGCCTGGATTGCAGTACCTGTAGTCGGGCTTGTAAGCTGGTTCTTAGGTAATGTTTACGAAACAAAATTACAGGTAGACAGCTCCCGTATTGCACGTTTTCAGGCACGCAGAGAGCTTAAAGACCCTAAATCTTTCGTAAATTACACCCCGGAACAAATCGCCAAGGCAAAAGCAGAACTTGACAAACACCCGGAAAAACTTAAAAAAGACAGAAAAGATAAACTTAAAAAAGGGTTGTTTACAAGTATACGTGAGCTTTTACGCGACCGTGACAACTACAACAGAACGAAAAAACTCCGTGATAAACAGCAATCAATCGTAGAACGACCGCTAACCGATGCTGAAATTCTTCAGGCTAAAAAAGACCAGGAAGTTATCCAACGCACAATAAAACATCTTAATAACAGAGCTGAAAAATATTCTGAACAGATGGAAACAACCGCAAGCGTAATTATGAACACATTCCCAATCGTTGGGGGTGCAATCGGTCTTGGCTTGCAATTAGGTTTAGAAAAAACAGGCTTAATCAAAAAATGGGTCGGCAATTTTGTTGAAAAGAACGGTTCCGAAGATGCCAAAACTACTTGGGCAGCATTCAAAGATTTAGACAAAAAAGACCCTAAATATAAATCAGCTTGGAAAGAATTTTACGGTGAATTAACCGGAATCCCGCAAACAAGAAAGCAATGGGATAAATATTTTAGAAATAAAAGCCACGAAAATTTAGACAAAGAAGTTAAAAAACTTTCCAATTTTGACGCAGCCGTTAAGAAAGGTAAAACTTTACTAGCCGGTCAAATGGCGCACAGCGGTAAGGCAAAATGGATTATGGGTATGGCAGCAGGTGTTCTTGCAGCGTTCCCTAGTGCAATTATCGCGTTAAAACTTCAAAAAGACGCATCACGTGCAGGTCGTTTCACCGCAAAACGCGAACTGGAAAAAGACCCGACAAACTTCATTGGCTACGCAGACTCCGAACTCGATGAAGTAAAAGACGTTAAAAATACTGATAAAAAAGAATCAAAAATTAAAGAATACGCCCTCTTTATTCCGCGGATTTTACGTGACTGGTGGAAATACAACCAGTACAGAAATAATGATTTCAAACGTAAACAGGCGTTAAATGCCGAATTGAAAAAACTTGACGTAACGGATGAACAACTCCGCGATGCTAAAAACTTACAGGCAAAAGTTTTCAACACATTTGATAAAGTTGACGACAAATCTCAGGCTTATTCAGAAGCAACCGAAGCCGCAATAGAAACAATGCAGCCGCTGGTTTACGGTGCAGGTGCTTTAGCAATGATTTCGCCGTTGATTTACTTTGGTATTCAAACCGCCCGCGGCAAATATACTCCGGCAAAAATTACAGAAAAGATTACTAATGTTATCGCAACATCTACAGGTATTCTTAAATCAAAACTTTTCAAAAAATACCTTGGCGGCGTAGAAAAGAATGTTGCACACGTAGTTAACAACACAGATACAACAAAAACGACTCTCACAGCAGCGTTAAAAGATATCGACATCCTTGAAACCCCTATCGGCGAAATAATTTCAAAAGGCGTACATAACGCAAGAAAACATTTCTCCGAAAGTTTCCGTGCGATGTCCGATCAGGAACAAATTGACGAACTCTACAAAATTGGCTCGATGATACGCAAAAATTCCGGCGAATGGACATCTTCCGACGATATTTTGTACAACATAAGACAAATCAAAAACACCGAAACCCGTGCCGATATTCTTGACATTTTAACGCTTAACAAAGAGTCTCTAAACGCAATGCCGGCAGAGCGTTTTGACAAAGCAAAACAAGCACTTCTTGATTCGCTCAAAGACTGGGAAGGCAACGTAAAAACCGAAAAATTGAGCGAAGCAATTCTGGAACTTCAAGATAAATTTGTCCAAAAAGTTCTTGGTAATAAAAAACTCGGCGTAGCACAAGAATTAGTACCGGAATTAAATGAACTCTCCGGCAAACTCGCAGATAAACAAACCGTACAAAACGCATTGCAGACTATCCTAACAGGAGTCGAAAAA
This sequence comes from Candidatus Gastranaerophilus phascolarcticola, assembly GCA_001899335.1. Classification (GTDB taxonomy): domain Bacteria; phylum Cyanobacteriota; class Vampirovibrionia; order Gastranaerophilales; family Gastranaerophilaceae; genus Gastranaerophilus; species Gastranaerophilus phascolarcticola. The sequence continues at coordinate 45,568 of MOYE01000002.1, read as the reverse complement.
GTTTCCAAAGACAAATATATGCAATTCGTTGATACGACAGACATTTCAAAATACGTAAACGGACAAACGATTCCGCTTCAATTGAAAAATGTTCCTGGCTACCTTGAAAAAATAGCAGATGTAGCAAAAGGTGTAAATTCAGCAGCACAACTTGCCGGCAAAAAAGGTCTGGGTGACACAGTATTCAGTCTTGACCTAATCGCCGACCCTAAAAAAGGTCTCTCCTCCCTCGCAAATTCAATCAAAGATATGGATAATGAGGCATACATAAAACTCGTCAGCGGTTCACCAATCGGCGGCTGGGAAAAAGAAAGCGTCGTTAAAATTCTGAATAATATGTCAAAAGTTTGGGATAATATTCCGAAAGAAGAATCAAAACGCATAATGTCAGCAATGATTAAACAATTCAACGAAAATCCTGATAAATTTGTTGAGGCGTTCAAATCAGGTAAGATTATGCAAATGTTTGCAACACCGCAAATCAAAAAGGCACTTCAAATTGCCGGCATAAGCTGGATAGCATTCACAGCCGTAATGACCTACGTAATTGAGTCTTGGCTTGCAGAAATCCAACTTCGCGCAGGCAGATTGGGTGTAAAATCCGCAATGGATGATCTTCAAGACCACCGCTATTATGCAAACGTAATCCCAACAGAAAACACCGCACCGGTCGAAACTTCAACACCGGTTTCCGCAGAAAATAATTTACTTACTAAGTTTAAAAAGTAATGCTTTTTGTGCTATAATCTCCATGTCGTTTTGATAAAGGAGGTTTTTACCACACTTTCGTCGTTCTTGGTAAGAACTTCAACGGTAAACATAGGAGGTTATTATGTGGGAAAATGACATGAAAATCAATGAAGTTAGAGAAATTCGCACTCGTACATCCGTTTATTTTGGTGTTGGCGCAATTAGAAAGATTAACGACATTGCTAAAGTTTTAAAAGAAAAAGGCATCAACAAAGTTATTGTTATGTCAGGACGCAACGCTTACAAAGCGACAGGCGCCTGGGATTACGTTGAAAAAGCGTTAAAAGATAAAGAAATCGGCTACGTAAATTACGACCAGGTTACACCGAACCCTACAACTCATCACGTAAACGATGCTGTTAAAATGGCTAAAGATTTCGGAGCACAAGCTGTTATCGCTATCGGCGGAGGTTCTCCGACTGACGCAGGTAAAGCTACAGCTATCCTTATGGAATACCCTGACAAAACCGCTAACGACCTTATGGAATTTAAATTTGAACCTACAAAAGCTGCACCTATAGTTTCTATCAACTTAACTCACGGAACAGGTACAGAAACAAACCGTTTTGCGGTTGTAACAGTTCCTGAAAAAGATTTCAAACCGGCAATTGCATACGATTGTATTTATCCGATGTTCGCAATTGATGACCCGGAATTAATGACAAAACTTTCACCAAAACAAACAAGATTTGTTTCAATCGACGCAGTTAACCACGTTGTAGAAGCTGCGACATCAACAGTTGCGTCACCTTACACCATAACTCTTGCAAGAGAAGTTATCACACTCGTTGCAAAATATCTTCCAAAAGCAATCGCTAATCCTGACGATTTAGAGGCAAGATATTTCTTAGCTTACGCGGCAATGATGGGCGGCGTATGCTTTGATAACGGATTGCTCCACTACACCCACGCACTTGAGCACCCATTAAGCGCAGTAAAACACGAACTTTCACACGGTTTAGGTTTAGCGATGCTTTTACCGGCCGTTATTAAAACAATTTATAAAGACAGAGCAAACACTCTTGCCTACATTTTAGAGCCAATCGCACCGGGCTTGAAACCGGAAGCCGCTGACGCTGAAAAAGCCGGCAATGAAGTTTACGAATGGCTTAAATCAGTCGGTGTTCCTGAAAAATTAAGTGATGAAGGATTCACAAAAGACGATGTTGAAAAACTTACGAACCTTGTGTTTACAACGCCATCGCTTGCAGGACTTATCGACATCGGTCCGAGCGGAAACTCCAAAGATGTCGTTAGAGAAATCTACGAAAACTCAATTTAATCGTAAGGCGCGCCGCACACGGCGCGCCTCTTTTATTTTAATTTTGTTTGTGTTAAGATTTAAGCGTTACGACAAAATATAAAAAAGAGGTATGATATGCAAGCACGCAGAGCTGCAAGAGAATTAGCGTTTATTCTATTCTCACAGATTGATAAAGATATAAATAAGTATTCAAAAGCTGATTTTTCAAACATTGTGTTGAAATCAGTAAGAACTTTAAAAAGCAACGCAACAGACGAACTTCAACTAGCATTAAGTTCATTAATGGAATTTAAAGCGCAGGTTGATGATTACGAGGCTAACCACGAAACGAATTTAGACCGTCCGATTGGCGTTACGAATGTTCCTGTTCCAATGATTTTATCCTCCGACCTTTCAGAAAAAATCGGGGAAATGATAGATGTTGCGGAAAAATCACTTTTAGCACTTGAAATCGCTGAATTTACAACACTTGATTCACAAAGCGATGTTCAGGCGTTCGCAATCGAAATCGCGGAACAATACAAACAACACAGCGCAGAACTCGATGAAATTATCCAAAAATATGCGAAAAACTGGGATTTCCAAAGACTTGTGACAATGGACAAAAATATTTTGCGCATCGCTTTAATCGAACTTTTATACATCAAAGCAACACCGTTGAAAGTCGTTATTGATGAAGCGTTGGAACTCGCGAAAAAGTATTCAACAGACGAAAGCACAACTTTCATCAACGGTATTTTAGCTAAAGTTGTTGTCGACTATGGTATAGAGTAATGTTTAAATTCTTTGAAAACCTTAAAAACGCATTGAAAAACACCGCGGACACACTCGGCGGTATTGTAGATGTTGAAAAGGAAGAAGAATTTTCAGAGTTTGTATTAGAAGATATGGAAGACACCCTAATCAGTGCTGATTTGGGTGTTTCTTATTCTGCAGAGTTAATCGACAAACTTCGCGGTCAAAACAAAATTAAACCCGCACAAGTCAGAGAATTTTTGCGCACTGAATTTCTCAAAACACTTGCAGACGCAGGCTCCACAGAATTAAATTACAAAGAAAATGAACTGAATATTTACTTTATTACAGGTGTAAACGGCGCAGGTAAGACGACTTTAATCGGAAAACTTGCGTATAAATTCAAACAGGACGGCAAAAAGGTTCTAATCGCGGCAGGCGACACCTTCCGCGCCGCAGCCGAAGAACAGCTTGATATCTGGTCAAAACGCGCAGGCGCCGACATCGTTCGTAAAGACAAAATCGACCCTGCAGCGGTTGTTTACGAGGCTATCCAAAAGGCAAAAGCTGAAAACTACGATGTAATTCTAGTCGACACGGCAGGCAGACTTCAAAATAAATTCAACCTTATGGAAGAACTCTCAAAAATTAAAGCCGTCATAGACAAAAATGCCCCTGACGCCCTTCGCGAAAGTATTCTGGTAATAGACGCCAACACAGGTCAAAACGGTTTACAACAGGCAAAAGTTTTCAAAGAAAGCACCGCCATCACCTGTGTTGCGCTCACAAAACTTGACGGTTCCGCAAAAGGTGCCATTGTTCTTGCAATCGCCAAAACAATGGGATTACCTGTTAAATTAATCGGCGTCGGCGAAAAAATGGAAGATTTACGAGCATTCAATCCGCAAGATTTTGTAGAGGCTTTATTAAATGATTAAAGAAACCGCAACGACCAAACTCAACAAAGAAATCCAACTTATCGGCTCACCCAACACGCCAAAAGGCGATTGTATTCTCATTATTGGCGTAGTTCACGGCGACGAGCCGCAGGGGGAATTTTTAATAAATAATTATTTAAACAAGGTTGCGACACTGCCGCAAAACCTTTTATTTATTCCGAGCCTCAACCCTGACGGTCAGGAACTTGAAACCCGCACAAACGCAAACGAAGTCGATATAAACAGAAATTTCCCGACAGAAAACTGGGAGCTTGGTGAACGTAACCGTTATTTTGGCGGCGAGGAACCTGCAAGCGAAATTGAAACTCGTTTTGTTATAAATGTTGTCGAAAAATACGCGCCAAAACTGCTTATAACACTTCACACACCTTTTAAGATTGTAAATTTTGACGGCGAGGCACGTGAAATAAGTGAAAAAATCGGTAAAATCTTTAATTACCCTGTAGAAGAGAGTATCGGCTACCCGACGCCCGGAAGTTTTGGAACCTGGGCAGGTGTTGAGCGCCAAATTCCGATTATAACAATTGAAATGGACGAAGAAATCCCACAGAAAAAGTTAATTGAACCCTTTGAAAAAATGTTGACTATTTTGAAATAATCATTAAAAAGCTATCAAGTGCCATTCATTTAGATGATTTATTAGAAAGAAATTACATTTATACTAATAAAGAGTCGTAATGTATAGTTAGAGGTAGTAAAATGATTATTCGCGGCGGTATAAATTACGTAGATAAAGGTATGACGGCGTCTTTGATGGCGATGCATTTGCAGAGCGAAATTATTGCTATCAACAACGAAAATATCACCGGCTTTGATAAAATCGGTTATCAACGCCAAGATCCTGTTGTATCATCTTTTACTGAATTTATAGGTGTTCACGGACTTTCTAAAGCAACTGACGATCAGGTAGGCAGAATTATGGTTTCCGACAATCCTCTTGACTGCGCAATAGCCGTAAAAGGTTATTTCCAAACCATGGATAAGGACGGAATTAAGATTACCCGCGACGGACGTTTCAAAATCGACAACCAAGGCAACCTGTTGACACTTCAGGACGCACAGGTTCTCTCCAACGCCGGAATGCCTATCCAATTACCATTTGTACCTGAAAAACTCGAAGATATTAAAATCAATTCAAAAGGCGAAATAAGAGTTTTTAACGCCAAAACAATGAAACAAGAATTTGCAGGAACAATCGGCGTTGTCGATACCGAAGGCAGGCTAGTTGCACGCCCTGATATTAAACAAAAATTCAACGAATGGTCAAACGTATCATTGCAAAACGAATTTTTAACAATGATGCCGACAATAAGAAACTTTGAGGCAAACCGCCAAATGTTTCTTATCCAAAACCAAAACTTACAAAAAGTAATAAACCAATTAGGTTCAGCAAGCTAGAGGTGTAAATAATGTATAGTTTTCAAGCAATAATAAGAAGAAATGTCAGCAACGTAACACACCAATTTGAAAAATTGGGCTACGTTGGCAACAACCTTGCAAACTATAATACAAAAGGTTACAAGTCAGTAAACTTTGAGCAAATGCTAACCGAAGACGGTTATCTTACGGGCGCAATCCGTTCCGATTACGCGCAAGGCTCAATTATGATTACAAGCCACCCTTACGATGTAGCTATCAACGGAACAGGTTTTATTCCGGTAGTTTCCGAAGACGGAGAAGTAGCCTACACCCGTGACGGCGCGTTTAAACAAGGTAAAAACGGCTATTTGGTGACAGAAGACGACTGGATTGTAGGCGAAGGGATAAAAATTCCGGCAAACTGTTTCAAATTTGAGATTAAGCCAAACGGTGAAGTTTACGCATACGATACAAACGAAAGCATCTCCGGCAAAAAACTCGGAACAATTCCACTCGTTAGATTTGCGAGCCAAGAGAACCTTAAATCTATCGGAATGAATAAACTTCAAGCCACCGAAGAATCCGGCGAGGCAATGCTCGTAAAAGATCACGACTGTTTCGCGCAAAACAACCTAGAAAACTCAAACGCAAATATCTATAGCGGCGTCAGTGATATGTTAAGGCTTAACGCCTCAATGATTGCCGGAATGCGTATGATGAAAGTCGTTGATGATATGTACAACAAAGCAATAAACATACGGGAGTAATTTAGATGTATACACCGGTTGACAGCACACAAAAAATTGGACTTATGCTTGATTTGATTGCACAACGCCAAAGAGCGTTAGGTTCAAACATAGCAAACGTTGACACGCCAAACTATGTAAGAAAAGACATAGATTTTCAAACATACCTTGGCACTATGAACAGTCCGCTGGAAACAAAACTTTCCGCAATGCTCGGACCGTCAGGCGTTATTGAAGAACGCGAAAACGAAAAAATTGAAATTGCAAATGAATTAAACGAAATGCAACAGAATTCATTGTTATACACAATGGCAACAAGAAGAATGTCTTCAATTATAACGGAAATGAAAACCGTTATAAACGTAGGTAAATAGAGGTAATATTTCATGGGCATATTAGAATCAATGAATATAGGCGCAAAAGCCTTACAAGTTCACGGAACACGTTTGGATATCCACGCAAAGAACATTGCGAACGTAGATACTCCGAATTATGTGAGAAAGATTCCCGTGCTGAACGCAACGGAAGATATGTCATTTCACGGGCTTATGAACTCAATGAAAGAAGATGTTTTCGGTGTAGGAACACTTCCATATCTTCAAGGAGGTGTAACGTATTCCGGCACAATGGAAGACCCAACACTTGGTGACAAAATTTATCGTCCCGGTCACCCGGACGCAGACGCTGAAGGCTACATAAGAGCCTCCAACGTAAACCCTATGGTAGATATCGCAGACGCCGTAATTGCCCAACGTGCTTACGAAGCAAACCTTGCGGTTGTCAACATTTCAAAAGCAATGGCAATGCGCGCCGTCGAAATCGGTAAGTAATTTTAACGTTTTACACAACGAAGATTGAGTCCGCTATGAGTTCTTGGCGCATTATACCTGCTGCCCAGATAAAAACGTTGACTCCAAACCTCTGTTGCAGAAATTACTGAACTTGACCAATAATCTCCACTATAAATTCCAACTAAATCCTGATTATAAAAAAGCGAAGTTAGTTCATTAATATTAGGCACACGACTTTCTGAATCCTGATTTAAACAATATTTATTTATATCGTTATATTGTATTGAAGAACTTGCATTATGAGTAAGAGGTAATGGTGCTACAACAATGGAATCCGTAGGGTAAAAGACCGTAATAAACCCAATATCTTTACCAACTGTATTTGGTCCCTTATTGCCATTCAAATCATAAATAAAATTTGCACACATTTTAGGCTGTGTCCAATGTGAAACTTTTTCCTGCATATTCCCAACACAATTAGGATTATAGTATAGAGCAATGCTTTCCCCATTTTGTGTTTCAAAAGCTGCCGCCTTTGTATCAAGTCCCTCCCACGACTCGCCAACCGTAGATGCAGGAGCGCTCTCGAAACAACTATTTAATTGAAAGAGTGTTTGAGGTAAAGATTTACCGGATGCAGCTAAATTTGTATAAGAAGAGACCATACCGCAGTCTCCCAAATGTTCATTGTCACAAATATTATTAATTTTAAGGACTTTAGATAAACCCGCGGTAACAAAAGTTTCTGCGGCAGTATCAGTTGTATCGTCAAGTGTACCATAGCCATTTAATGCCGGCATTAGGGCAATAGCTTGCGATATACGCGCATAAAGGGCTTTCCTTTGCGTGTTCCAGGTTCGTTCGTTAATGTTGCCCGTCAAACTTGGTAACGTTATTGCGGCAACTACACCTATTATTGTTAGAGATAAAAGTATCTCCGCCATTGTAAATGCCCGGTTCGTGGTCCAGGCGCCCGGCTCTAAGTTAGAGATCCGGCTCAGCCGGCGCCCCCCCCCCCCCTGCGCATGTTAATACGTTTTTCTTGTTCATATTCTCTATCCTTTCTATTGCCATTATGTAGCATGTTTCTAAACTTGTCAAGCTCAATGCTGCATGTAAAATTTTATTAAAACTATCCCCGAGAACTATTCACAAAAAGTCGTTAGCAAGCTACTATTATGTATATGGAAAAAGTCGAGGAAAAGTTGTATCCGGATCTTCCTCCAACAATGGTCAGGGGTAAGGAGGAAAAATTTAAAGAAGCTAAAACATCTAAGTTTTGGCTTTGGGTTGCTGACATGTTTTTCTGCAACATGCTTAGAAACAGGTTTTGCACTTTCCGCTATTCCGGTACTGAAAACTATTACAAGGCAAATGGTCCTGAAACCCCTACAATAATATTCTCCCAACATTGCAACTGGTGGGATGGTATTGTTATGTACCACATTTCAAACAAAATTCTTGGTCGCGAAATCCGCCTTATGGTAGAAGAACTCAATCGTTTCCCGCTTTTAAGACACGGCGGGGCGTTCTCGGTTAATAAAAAATCACCGCAAGCGTCCATGAAAGCACTTAAATATGCTGTAGAAGAAATTGGAAAACTCTCTAATATTCTTGCAATTTTTCCGCAAGGCATAATTAGACCGCCACACTACAGACCAATCGAGTTTCAAACAGGTCTTGCTTACATGGCTCAAAGCGCCGTAAAAAAATACGGCAAAGTAAACCTTGTGCCAATCGCTGTTGATTATACTTTCTTACGCGACAACCGCCCTGAAGTTATCGTTTCAATGGGTGAAGTCATAACTCTTACTGACAATAAACAAGATAGAAAAGAGTTAACCCACCAGCTTGAACGCGCACTGGAAATCACCTGCATTAATCAGGAAGAAAATATTTCTACAGGAAATTTAGACAATTATAAATGCTTATTTAAACAGCATCTTAAATGGTATAGACAAATAGAACAACGCTTAAAACGCGTTGAAAAAGCAAAAAAATAATGCCTCGCTAAACGCGGGGCTTTTTTATTATATAAAAAGAAAAGCTCCGCAACGCGGAGCTTGGAATTAAGAATAGCTGGAAGTATGAAAAAGATTTAATTATATTAAACGTAAAAGACACTTTTGCCGCAATTAGACAAGTTTCCTATTCATTTTTTCGAAAATAAGACAGGTGGGTAATATTCATTTTAGCGATAAGTTGATAAGATAATGCATACATTAGAAAACGGATTTAAATATCGCACCCCCGATTTGTGCTTAATTACACGATATTTAATCCACGATTTCAAATACATAAATATTGACAATATGCGGAGTAATGATGGAAGACGGATTATTAACCCAAATTCCTGTTTCAACACAGGAGTTATTTTCTCAATTAGATATTAACAACAGCTATGAAGTTTATTTGCTAAAACACAATTTAAAACAAGAATTAGACAGACAATTAGATAAATATATATCAGCACTAAACCATGACATAAAAACCCCTGCGCTTGCGCAGATACGTGCGCTGGAACATCTTTTGTCAGAATCACACGGGAAACTGGAGCCGGATCAAAAAGACTTGCTGCTTATGACATTAGAATCATGCCATGAACAATACGACATCATTAATAATTTAATCAACACCCTTAAATATAAAAAACAGGAAGTTCAACTTATATGCAGCAATTTCAATATCATCGAACTTCTGAAAACAAATTTAAGAAGTTTGAAAAAAACTATTACAGAAAACGAAAATCATATAAAATTTGACACTGCAATGCCTGAAATGGTTATTAACGCAGATGAAGAAAAATTATCAGAAGCGCTTTATAAGCTAATAAAATATGTTTTAAAAAGAAGTAACAGGGGATCAACGATAAGCATAGAAACCTTAGAAAGCGAGGAACAGCAAAATATAATTATCAAGATTGGTGAAATTGTTACAAGCAGCAATTGCGGATTTACATATACAGGTAACCAACAAATTTATATTGGTCAAGAAAGTTATAATTCGGTAGGAACAAACTTGGAATTGCGCTTGGTAGATGAAATAATCAGTGCGCATAACGGGAAACTAAGTCAAATCCAGTCAGGTAATAGCCAAATATTGGAATTAAAATTACCTAAGCGACACATTAAATATTAATAAATAGTCTTGACTTTCGTTTATGGTTCACGTATTATGGAATAGCGAATTAAGGCGACATGGCCAAGTGGTAAGGCAGAAGCCTGCAAAGCTTTTACCCCCAGTTCGAATCTGGGTGTCGCCTTTTTAAAATAATAAACAAATAGGAAAACGCAAGTTTTCCATTTTTGTTAAATAGGGGCGATTAGCACTCTGCCGACGAGAACGATTGAGTATCGTTCGAGGAGAGGGGTAGCGCATCCGAGGGAAACGAGAGTTTCCCGATTAACAGATAAGGGCGATTAGCGCAGTTGGTAGCGCATCACATCGACATTGTGGGGGTCACGTGTTCGAGTCACGTATCGCCCACCATAAAGGAGATAACACTTGTTATCTCCTTTATGGTATTGATGTTTCGTTCGAGAAACGCGGTGGCGTTCATCGCGAGGCGCCACCATCAAGGATATAATGCCACTCTGGATTACGAAGTTTCTCTATATCACCTACGATAAAAAGCTATGGCGAGAAGAGTATTAATTATCTATTCTAAAATAATGATTAGAGACTTTAAAGAAATAAAAAAACGATTCGGTATAAAAGTTAGAGAATACCGCAAATTAGCAGCACTAACTCAAGAACAATTAGCCGAAAAAGTAGGTTGCTCGTGGCAAACAATTTCTGGGATAGAAACCGGTTACAGTTTTCCGTCCTCTAAGAATCTTTTTAAATTATCAACAGCTTTAAACATGCCTTTAGTATATCTATTTAATTTCTATTCGCCACAAATAGATAATGAAAATGAAACCAAATTAATAAATATCTTTAAACAGTTGAATAAAGAAGAACAAAGACTGATTTTAAAAATGTTACAAGGTATACAAGAAAAAGACTGTTAACATTATCTTTTGGATTTTGCAAAAACATATGCAGGACAATAACCTGTTTGTTGCATCAAGTCATTAATATTATTAAAATTTTTATCATACAAAATAACTAATAATCTTCCATAATAATCTATTCCCATAGTTTTAAAATAAACAAGATTATTATTCATTTTTATTAAATTTTTTAATTCTAATGTAGCATTTTTACCCTGCGTAAGAACTTCCTCAATAGTTAAATTATTTTCATATGCTTGCCTATAAGCTCTATGTATTTTATTTGTCTCCATACAATCAATTCCAAGTAATCGAGCTTTAATATTTTGTCCACCAGTATTAATAACAATAGTATCACCATCAGAGACTCTTTTTACTTTAGCTAATTCTACATTATATATGCTATTAATATCTTCGTTGTTTTCTAACATATCAGAACATTTCATTGCAAAAGTTTTTAAATTAGAAAATTGTAAAATCGTAATCAAACATAAGTTAATAACTAAAAAATTTTTTAACATAAGCTGCTCCACACATATAATAATTTCGTTATAAATAACAAAATTATTATATGTTAAATATTTTATTTTGCAACTTTAATACTTAATTATATATTTAAAAAGATAGAAAAATTAGCCCCTACCAATTAAGGTTATATTATGGCGTACCTAGAACAAATAATCGGCAACAATCTCAAGAAATATAGAAAAGCGAGAGATTTAACATTAGAAAAATTAGCAGAAAAAATTGATATTAACTATCAAAATTTGAGCAAAATAGAAAATGGTAAAGGTTTTCTAACTGCCGAAACATTTGAAAAATTATGTGAAGCCCTAATGATCACTCCTGCACAATTAGTTGATATTGACAGCAATAATCTACCCGAAAAAATAAATCAAGATGGCATAAAATTATTACTTTTACAACTAATCAGGACACTTGATGATAATAAAAGCCAAGCATTATATAAACTTATACTGGCGTTTTTAGAGGCAATTAAAGATTAATAAAAACGAGGCTGGTGGAGCCTCGTTAAAATGTATGTGTGTTAAGAAAAAACGGGGAGGGTAGTTCGTTTTCAACGCCCCGTCTTGATATTAACATTGAAGTTTCATCTATTGGCATAATAAAACAATCAATATTATTCCTCTTTAAAACGCTAAAAGCTACTCCAAAAATAATAGAATAATACCCGCCTGTACGCTTGCACCCTCTATTAATTCATGATAATATTGTGATGAAGTAATTTAAAGAGCTTTATATACCAATAGACATGCTCTAGAACTCTTCATCGTTGTAAAGTTGTATACTTTGTTGAAGTTTCCAAGTTTTTGTTTGTTTCAGGCTTACGCTTGCTCAAACTTAAAATCTAGCTTTAACAAACGTTACCGCCTGTGCAGCTGTAATGTTGTAAAAATGTCGGATTGTCCTTCAAATTTACAATAACACAATGAATTTATATTGTCAAGTTTTTCTAAACTTTTTGTTTAGAAATTCTAAACAAACGGGTTAAAATGGATTTTTACGAACTACTTAACGATTTACAAAACTTAATAAAGGATAGAAAAGTACGACAGATTGATATTGCCAACGCTCTAAATACGTCAAAATCGAATATCAGTCAAAAATTTATTAATAATAGTGAAGTTTCGGTTAGTGAACTTTTGAAAGTTCAGGATTATTTTGGGGTGAAAATTTTTGTCAAAATGGACGAGCTTGCGAATTGCGATAGCACATTAGCGGGTTTTAAGACTTTTTCTGAACGATTAAATTATCTTATGGCAGAAAATAATCTTACGGTTGATAAACTTGCGAAAGATCTTGGGGTTTCAGAAAGCCTGATTGAGAAGCTCGGTTTGGGCAAGGCGGAACCGGATTTAAAGATATTGCAGAAGTTAAAGGCTTATTTTAAAGTTACAATAGATTCGCTGGTCGACGGCAACAGCGCTACAGGCAGCCTGCTTAGCCCGGATGAGTTGAAAATTCTTGAAGTTTTGCAGAAAGCTAAACGAAATAACCTTATTTAAAAAGATTTCTAAGGTGAAATCTTTCATATTGCTTTCTTATTAATTCTTCTTCTGTTGTCAGTTCGCGAACAAAAGATCCGTCATATTTATCAATTTTGACGTTATGAATTAATTCAAGAGATTTTTTATTATTCATATAGAAATGGTATTGATTATCGCCTATTTCAAGATAAACATAGATAACCAGCCAAAACATTAGTAATAAAAGGATTATAATAAGCGCTTCCAAAAAGATTACCAAGTTAATCTTTTCTCTAAACAAAGCTCTTAGGCTAAGACCAATACTAGATATAAAATTTTTCATACAAAACTACTTTTTACTCAACTGCTGCCCGATTTTACTCCAAGGCGCCCATTCACCGCAAAAATCCAATTTCGTTTTCATTTCTAAAATAGTATTTTTAATGTTATTAATTACGGGGTTATTCACCTGAAGTTCTGTTTTCATCTGATTAACAGGAGATAATGGTACATGTTTGTATAGAGCGCGTCTCACGACCTGTTCCTTAGGGCGTCCGGTTAGTTTGCGTCTACGTCCGTTTATAGAAACACTTTTTACTGCATCAACAAATTTTACCATGGGGTCTCCTTTTTAATAATTAAACATGGTAAAAAAATAAATTGCGCCTTTGTAACAAAATTTAAAGAGAAAAGGGTTGATTTTAATAAATCAACCCTTTTTATCGTTACAGTTCTGCAGGTTTAACTTTTGACATCATTTCGTATTCATCGGAAGTTACAGTATTTGGAGCTTGAGCTTCCGGTTGAAGACCTCTTTTGATAAGATCCGGTTCTTTGTTGATAAGTTTCTTATCGGCGACAACCAGGTCTCGACCTATTGAGGTTGAAATTAAGCGGATTGCTTGTTCCGTTGGTGCGCCATCAGCATTCACTGCGCGCTGAATCCTGTAGGAAGCCCAATCTTCAGGAAGTTTGTCTATAGTTGTGTAACCCATATCATCACTTCCGTCAAGACGTTTATCCACTTCATTCAAGAGGATGTCTGTTACATAAGTTTTTTGAGCTTCAAAATGACAAGGAAGAACAACTTCGCTACCAATAACTTCTTCAGGGTCACGGTCTTCTTTTGTTTTAAAGAGTTCTGCGGCAACGTGAAGGTGTCCGATTTCGTGGGCAAGAAATTCTTCCCATACAGCTTTTAGTTTTTCATCGATTTCATCTTTGTAGCAATTATAATATGTACAAACTTCTGTAAATTCGTGAAGAAGAAGTTTTTCCCAAACGCTTTCAGTCGGGTCGATTAAGGATTCGTACATCGTAACGTGTTCTTCTTCAACGTCACAGATTTCGCCGTACATTCTTCTTAAATCATCATTGCCATACATCATACCGTGTTCGGCGTAGTAGTTGTGAGTTTGCTGTTCGCCTGAAACAAGTGTTAAAATATTAACTTTTGTCTGCGGTGCAGCTGTATTTTTATCATAGTGCTTTCTCAAGCGTGCAACGTTACAGTTGTGGTGGTTTTGGGTCGGACGTCCTACAACTACATCGGTCATTCCCTGCAAAATATCATCCGGGCTGATACCGTGAATCATATAAGCCCATTGGCTGTATCTGTAAAGGTGGTCAAAGTCTTCCAAGAGACCGAAGTTAAAAGTTTCTCTGACGTAATCATCCGGTTCGTTTTGGGCAAGCCAGGAGGTCAAGTCAACAGCGACTTGTTCGTAGCCCAATGTTGTTTCAAGAACAGATTGACATGCCGGTGTAAGCCAGTTAACTGTTGTTTGATGCATATCTTCAATACGGCGGGACATTGCGAGAATATTTCTTACTTCTCTGTCCGGGCAAATTCTTGCCAAATTGTGTTTAAAATTCCACGCCTCAACTTCAATACCGTTCATAAGAATTTGTCTTGTTCTCGAATAGCAATCGACTGAGTGTTTATCGAATGGTCTTTTAACGATGTCGTGCCAGCTTCTAAGCTGTTTTTCCAAAGGCACGCCTTTTTCTTTCAATGGATTAAATGTCATAATAATCTCCTTTATAAGTTAAGCGCGTGGGCAAAAAGTTCCCCGGCTTTAAAATTGTAGTAACGCCCGTCATCTTTCGCGAACAAGTTTTCCCAATGGCTTAGAGACGTACCGTCAGTAGAATAGGACGGGTTAGTCATCATAAGGTGGTGAGTGTTTGTATCATAACGCAGCGGGAAAAGGTCGTTCATCTGCATAAAACTCGGAAGTTTATCACTTGCGAGATAGAAACCGAATAATGCGGTATTAATTCGGTTTAATCGCTGTTCATAGGACATACCGCCCTCGTTGTTGTCATTTGAGACTTCAACACCTGGTGCATAAACCCGATTATATTTAAGCTGTTCAGAAAGCTGTCTTACAGCATAAAAATCATCACCGGTAATGTAATCAGTTCCGGCATTAAGCCCCATAAGCCTGTAGCGTTCAAAATCGCAGGAACTTTTTTCTCCGACAAAAGCAATATTTGCTTTACCAGAACGGCGTCGTATTTCATATAGAATATATTGCATCTGACCGTAATCAGGGAGAGCTCCGATACCCGTATAATTCGGCATATCGTATCCGCCAATGTGTTTTGCCGAATCAATAAACATACATTCAAACCCAAGGTTCATCAACTTTACACACTCTTCAATGTATAATTCCTGATGTTCGTGGTTGTTCCAGTGAAACGCAATATCTCCGTTTGGGGTTCCGATTTTAATCTGGTCTTCCGATATAACATGCCGGAAGCCGGTTTTAATTCCGCGAAAATGCGCTAAGTCATTAAACGCTCTTAGTTGTTCTTCGGGTGAAATTTTATCAATAATCGAATAATTAATAACGTTGTCGCTATAGGTAGTATTAAGCCTGATTCCGTATATAGAATTTTCCTCACACGGACCTTTTTCGTATGCGTCGCCAAAAATATTTTGCCAAATCTGTGATAAAATCACGCAATTAGCCCAACTTTTAGCAGATGGCGGGATTGCCGGAAGTAATTTTATAGCGCCCTCAATCCCGCGGCAGCTGCATCCGTAATCCATATACCCGATTGAACGATTATTAATTTCAATATAATTTGCAAGTCTTCCCCAATTATCCCCGTAATTAGGCGTTTCAATATAATCCGGGAAGTTTTCATAAAAATAACCGCTTTCGCAAAGGGTTGCAATAATATTTACCGCCTGTTTTATGTTTAATTTTAACAAATCCGCAGGCACAATATTGGCAAGCCAGCGTTTTGAATACGCATCACCCATACCGTGAAATGCAATATATTTACAGAACTCATCCTGTTGTAATTTTGTATTTTCTCCAAACGCTTTTAAAAGTTTGTTTACACAAATTTCCATACCCAAGTTATAAATTCGACAAAGCCTAAAAACATTCCCCCTTGTATTAATAAACTTGACTAAGCGTGCCTAATCCACTAGAATAAAGGAATGACAGAAAATGAAGGTTTTTTATGGGAAAGACGCCCGCAATCCTTATGCAAAAAGTGCGGGAAATGTTGTAGAATAGTTACCACCCCTAAAAGTTATGAAGAACTCCAAAAACTTGCATCAGAGGGCGATAAGGGTGCACTGGACTTTCTTGAGCTTTTTGAACCTTATGAAACAGTCGAAGATGCGCTTCTTGTTGACCGTGAGCAAGTCGAACATATCGGCTACGATGAAAATACTACTTTTTATAAATGCCGTTTTCTTCAAAAGAATAATTTATGTTCCCGCTATGACACACGAAAAGACCTTTGCCGGCACTGTCCGTCAACAGCTTTTGTTATAATGCCTCCTGGCTGCGGTTTCACGGAATGGATTGAAAACGAAAAAGCCAAAATCGTTCAAAAAGTCCGCGCATTGAAAAAAGAAAAAACATCTTATCAACAAGAATTGCTAAAAGATTGTTCAGAGCACAAACGACTTATGCTCAACAAACTTATTGCATCAATAGATAATTACATTAACAATTACGAGAAATACGGTTCCCACGAGTGGTAAAAGTATGAAAATCCAAATATCAGACCATTTTTCATTTCCAAAACTTATCATATTCACACTTCCGACAATAGCAATGCTTGTTTTTACGTCATTATACAGTATTGTTGACGGATTTTTTGTATCCAATTATGTGGGCGAACCCGCATTTGCAGCAATAAATTTGGTTTTCCCTTTTATAATGATACTTGGCGTAATCGGTTTTATGTTCGGAACCGGCGGAAGTGCACTGGTTGCAAAAACACTTGGCGAAAACCAGCCGGCTAAAGCAAACTCCTATTTCTCAATGATTGTATACAGCGCGTTAATACTTGCCGTTGCAATAAGTATTTTAGGCTGGTTCTTAATAAACCCAGTGCTTCAAAAATTCGGCGCTGACGGAGAGTTACTTATAAATTCTGTAATATACGGGAAACTACTTATTCTGTCGTTACCCGCATTTATTCTGCAATTTATGTTCCAAACATTATTTATTACCGCGGGCAAACCTACTTTAGGCTTGTGCGTAACACTAATTGCAGGCTTTACTAATATGTTCCTCGATTATATCTTTATAGGCAAAATGCATTTTGGCTTACAAGGCGCTGCCTACGCGACCATTATAGGTCAATTTATAGGCGGGATTCTACCAATTCTATACTTTGCAAAACCAAATTCCAGCCTGCTGCGCCTTACTAAAACCAACTTTGATTTCAAAATACTTTTAAAAACCTGCATAAACGGTTCCTCTGAAATGGTTACCCAAATTTCAATGTCGCTTATAAATATGCTTTATATGTGGCAATTATTAAGGCTAACCGGTCAATCCGGTGTTGCGGCTTTCGGTGTAATTATGTATTTAGAATTTATTTTTTCAGGTATTTTCTTAGGCTATTCAACCGGAAGTTCTCCAATTATTTCATACAATTACGGCGCGGGAAATTCTAATGAACTAAAAAATCTGTTCAAAAAAAGCCTTATCATACTAATTATTTTGCAAACAACTCTTACAGCTATCGCCGAAATTTTCGCATACCCGCTATCAGGAATTTTTGTCGGCTATAGCAGCTCATTACACGAAATGACAACTTATGGCTTCCGTTTATACTCACTTGCCTTTTTAATAATGGGCTTTAACATATTCGGCTCTGCATTCTATACAGCCCTGAATAACGGCGTAATCTCGGCGATAATATCATTCTCCAGAACTTGTGTATTCCAAGTCCTTTGCATATTAATTCTTCCTGCATTTTTCGGAATAAATGGCATCTGGTCAGCAATAGGAATTTCAGAAATATTAACATTAGCCATTACCGGCAGCTTTTTATACAGAACAAAATCCGTCTATGGTTATGTATAGCGTATATAATGTTTCAATAAAAATTATGCACGAATTTTATATTTGTTAACATAAGCGACCTGTTAAGCAATCCCCCCCCCCNNCCCCCCGCAAACTTTATAAGAATGTAAGGGATATTAAAATAAAGGGGATATGATTATGGGATTAAAAGCATTAACCAAAGTTTTGAAAGCAGGCAAACAATTATTTCAAAATGGTACTTTAGCAAGAACAACAAAAAATTTCAAACCAACAATAAATTTTAGTAGTGCAAGCAGAATGCGCGCGGCGACATTTGGTACAATTGGCACATTAGGCTTAGGTGCAGCACTTGTATCCTGCAGCGATGATGATTATTATAATGATTTGACCGGAAAACATACAGTTGATTTGAATTTAGAAAAACGCGACATCCCAACAAAAGATGTAATTGTAACCAAGTATGATACTATCAGGGTTCCGGAATACATTAATAAAACCGATACGATATGGCAGGATAAAATTATCGAAAAACATGATACAATCCAAGTTCCTGTATACATCAACAAAACCGACACTATATGGCAAGATAAAATTATTGAAAAGCACGATACAATTAAGGTACCGGAATATATAACAAAAACAGATACTGTTTACGTAGACAAAGTTAAAACCGACACAGTTTATGTCAAACTTCCGGGTGAAACAATTGAAGTTCCGACAAACCCTGAATTCAAAGGAGAAGTCGAACCGGTTCTGGATGACATCACCGACATTTTAACCCCGGGCGAAGACACAGACGGTACTACCGTTCTTATGAAAGGTATCAAAATGTTTGAACAACACGCGATTGAAGCCAGACTTGACGGCAGAAGCACAAGCGAAAGACAACAGGTCTACGGTATGCACGTTGTAGATTTTGAGGACGATCATAATCCGACAACATATGTCAAACAAATGAAAGTAGGCAAAACCCTTATTAACGGTCAAGCTGCAGCGGTTTATGATATTATTCCGCCAAATGAGGGTAGCAAAACGCTAACGTACTCTGCAATGAATCCTGGCGGATGGAATATCAATAAAGCAAAAAGAGTAGCCTTTGTACCGGATAAAGCAAACAATCGTGTAATCAAATATGTTCAGGACGAATATGGCAACTTCAAGCAACAAGGTTACCTCAAGAGGGATGAACACGGACACGTTCAAGATTATAACAATCTGACAAACGGCGAAACCTGGCAACAAAAAATTGATAATCTTCAATTTATTAATTCAAAACGGTTCCTCAATGAATTACACCCGGGCAGCTACGGAAAAAATTAATAAAAGAAAAAGCGGATGTCTCGACATCCGCTTTTTGCTGTATATACATATATACTACTTGAAACTTTTTTATTTTCCTAGTATGATAGATGTAAAATAAGGAGAGAATAGGAGCAAACTATGTTTGAACGTTTTACGGAAAAAGCAATAAAAGTAATAATGCTCGCGCAGGAAGAAGCTCGTCGTTTAGGACATAATTTTGTCGGCACCGAACAAGTTTTATTAGGCTTAATCGGTGAGGGTACGGGCGTTGCTGCAAAAGCACTTAAATCAATGGGTGTCAACCTTAAAGATGCCAGAGCTGAAGTTGAAAAGATTATCGGCAGAGGTTCAGGTTTCGTTGCAGTTGAAATCCCGTTCACCCCAAGAGCTAAAAGAGTTCTTGAGCTTTCCTGGGATGAAGCAAGACAACTCGGTCACAACTATATCGGAACAGAACACCTTTTACTCGGTTTAATAAGAGAGGGTGAAGGCGTTGCTGCAAGAGTTCTTGAAAACCTTAGCGTTGACCTAAACAAGGTTAGAACAAACGTTGTAAAAATGCTTGGTGAAACAAAAACTACAACATCAGGCTCCGGCTCAACTTCAACATCAAGCTCATCTTCAAGCTCTTCAACAAGCAAAGCAAAAACCCCTAGTCTTGACGAGTTCGGTCGCGACTTAACTCTTGCAGCTCAAGAGCTTAGACTTGATCCGGTTGTAGGACGTGAAAAAGAAATTGAACGCGTTATCCAAATTCTTGCCAGAAGAACCAAAAACAACCCTGTTCTCATCGGTGAACCGGGCGTTGGTAAAACCGCTGTTGCAGAAGGTCTTGCAAGCAGAATTGTTAACGCAGAAGTCCCTGATATTTTAGACGGCAAAAAAGTTATCCAGTTAGATATGGGTCTTCTCGTTGCCGGCACAAAATACCGTGGTGAATTTGAAGAACGCTTGAAAAAAATTATGGATGAAATCCGTCAGGCAGGTAACGTAATCCTCGTTATCGACGAAATGCACACCCTCATCGGTGCCGGTGCGGCAGAAGGTGCAATTGACGCTGCAAACATCCTTAAACCGGCTCTTTCAAGAGGCGAAATTCAGGTTATCGGCGCAACAACTCTCGATGAATACAGAAAATACGTTGAAAAAGACTCCGCTCTTGAAAGACGTTTCCAAACCGTAATAATCGAAGAGCCGTCTGTTGATGAATCTATTCAAATCATTAAAGGCTTGAAACCTAAATATGAAGAACACCACAACCTAATTATTTCTGACCCGGCAATTGAAGCTGCAGTTAAACTTTCAAGCAAATATATTACAGACAGATTTTTGCCGGATAAAGCAATCGACGTAATCGACGAGGCAAGCTCTAAAGTTCGTCTTAAAGTTTCAACACTCTCACCAGAAGGCAAAGAGCTTGAAAAAGAACTTAAAGACTTAATCAAAGAAAAAGAAAACGCTATTCGCAATCAGGAATTTGAAAAAGCATCTCAACTTCGTGATGAAGAAGCTGATATGAAAGAACGTATCCGCGAAATGGCGCAACAATACAAAGAAGAACACGAAGCAAATAAACCGACCGTAACAGAAGAAGATGTTGCAACAGTTATTGCAACAATGACAGGTGTTCCGGTTACAAAACTTACCGAGGGCGAAAGCGAAAGACTTCTCAACCTTGAAAAAACACTTCACGACAGAGTTATCGGTCAAAACGATGCGGTTGTTGCGATTTCAAAAGCTATCCGCCGCGCACGTGTTGGTTTAAAAAGCCCTAACAGACCAATCGGAAGTTTCATCTTCTGCGGTCCTACAGGGGTTGGTAAAACTGAACTTGCCAAAGCTCTTGCAGAGGCGATTTTCGGTTCTGAAGACAATATGATTCGTGTTGATATGTCCGAATTTATGGAAAAACATTCAACCGCAAAACTCATCGGTTCACCTCCGGGCTACGTAGGTTACGATGACGGCGGTCACTTGACTGAATTGGTTCGTAAAAAACCTTATTCAGTAATCCTCTTTGACGAAATCGAAAAAGCGCACCCTGATGTATTCAACATTATGCTGCAAATTCTCGATGACGGTCGTTTGACAGATGCAAAAGGACGCTATATCAACTTTAAAAACACTGTAATCATTATGACATCAAACGTTGGTGCAAGTATGATTACAACCACATCACGTCTTGGATTTTCAACATCAAGCGATGAATCAAAAGATAAATACGAAAAACTTAAAGAAACTGTTTCTGAAGAAATGAAAAAAGCATTCAGACCGGAATTTTTGAACCGTATTGATGAAACAATCGTATTTGCACATCTTTCTAAAGAAGAAATCAGACAAATCGTAGACTTAATGTTGAAAGACCTCTTCAAACGCTTAGCAGAAAGAGAGCTTTCTGTTGAAGTAACGGACGAGGTAAAAGATCATCTTGCAAAAGACGGATATTCAGAGGCATACGGTGCGAGACCGTTGAGAAGATTAATTCAACGTAAGATTGAAGATATGCTTGCAGAAGAAATTCTTTCGGGTAAATACTCCGCCGGCGATACAATCAGAATGACTCTTGTTGATGATAAAATCGCTTTTGAGAAAGCGGCTAAACGTAAAAGCCGCGCCAAGGCAAGTGCTTTAGAAGAATAAAAAAAGCTCCCGAACGGGAGCTTTTTTTATAAACGTTTCATACAAAATACCGTACGTCTGGCACTCGAGTTATCAACACCAAAAGTTCCAGAGTTGAATATTAAATAAACAGGGGTTAACTGTCCTTGCCACAAACTTTTTGTTGAAGCCCAAACGTGCGCACTTGCCTGTTCTTCATTCAACAACAACCGCGAATTAACAAAATAAGCGATTAAATTATAGGCATCAGCAAAAAAATATTCTTCTCCAAATTGTTTACAATTAGGAGCACTATTAGTACTAGACGCCGCCTTAAAATCCGTAGGCGCAACGACCATACTATCAGATGCAAATAAAACTGTCATTACTCCAATGTCTTTACCAACAGTATTTGGTCCCTTATTGCCGTTCAAATCATATATTAAATTTGCGCATACAGATGGCTGGGAATTAACAAATCCCCAGGTTTGAGCAAATAATTTTTCATAATTACAAGCCGGATTATAATAAAGCGCAATACTTTCACCATTTACAGTTTCAAAACCGCTTGCCTTAGTATCCTCAAATTTATAAGTATTTACATTATTTTCAGGTTCAAAATTAAATTTCGGACATAATTCTAAAAAAGTTTTAGGGAATTGGTCTATCACACTACCGGTTAGAGTCGTTAATTTCTTAGGGAGCCCACAATCCGATAGGTGTTCATTGTCGCAAATGTTGTTAATTTTAAGTACTTTAGACAAGCCAGCTGTAACAAAAGTTTCTGCGACATTTTCAGTTGTTTCGTTACGAGTTCCGTAACCGTTAAGCGCCGGCATAAGAGAAACTGCCTGACTCATACGGGCAAAAAGCGCTTTTCGCTGCGTGTTCCAGGTTCGTTCGTTAATATTGCCGGTTAAACTTGGTAACGTTATCGCGGCTACCACGCCTATTATTGTCAAAGACAATAATATTTCTGCCATAGTAAATGCGGTTAAGAGGCTCCCNNCCCCCCCCCTGTCAACATCGATACATTTTTAATCTGATTCATATATTTACCCTTCCTTTCTGATTTTAGTTTAAACCATGTGTTATAAAAAATCAAGGGGATATTGACAAAAGTTAGATATCAAACTATAATAACTATATGAGTAATTCAATTTCGCTTATATCCAGAATACACGAAAAAGCTAACAAGTTTATTGTCAGTGAACTTGAAAAACAAGGGATTTCAGGCATTGTGCCCTCTCACGGTGACATACTTGCGGTTTTATTTGAATTTGAAAAATGCACAATGAAAGAACTCGCTCAAAAAATCCACAGAACAAAAGCAACGCTTACAGTACTTGTTGATAAATTGGAAAAACTTGAGCTGGTCACACGAGAAAAAACAGATAAAGATAGCCGTATTACATACATTCGGCTTACAAAAAAAGGCCAGGCGTTCAAACCTGTTTTTGAAGAGATATCTCAAAATCTTTATACCAAAATTTATACAAATTTCAGTACGGAAGAAGCCAAAAGTTTCAACGCACTACTAAAAAAAATAAACCAAAACCTAGGGTAAAAAATTTTTACCCAGATAGTTCGACATCTAACAATAAAAGGAGAAACACTATGGACAAACAATTCGAATTTTCACAAGACGGAAAGCAGCCTCAAAATATTCAGGAAGGCAAAAATTTTATTAAGGCTGATTTAGGGAATATCAATGATTTAGGCGCTTATGCGATGGAGAACAAAGAACTTGGAATAAAAAGTGAGGGTAAGATTTTTCTACATTCTTTACTAAACCTTACAGGTACGGAAGTTTCTATCAATACGTTCCCAGCAGGCTACGAGGCACCGTTTAAGCATTCACACAAAAATAATGAAGAATTGCATATTATTCTCAAAGGTGAGGGGGTAATTGAAGTTGACGGCGAAGAAGTCACTATTAAAGAGGGAAGTGTTATGAACATCAAGCCGCAAGGGGTTCGTTTAATAAAGAACACCTCAAATAAAGATTTAGTGGTTGTAATAATTCAAACAGCACAAAATTCATTATTCGGATACACGCTTACTGATGCGATAATATAATGAACATTAAAAAGCCCCGTTGATACGGGGCTTTAATTTATTGTACAGTTGGTGTTGGAATTGGTGTTTGAGGTGTAGCAATTCCGCTTGGCAAAGTTTGTGTTCCTGACGGTTGCGGCGCAGGCGTAATCTTTGCTGCCTCTTGGCGCTCGCGCTCCTGACGTTCTTGAACCTCTATTTGCTGCTGTTGCTGTTTAATTTGTTCTTTAAGTTTTTCCAATTCATTATTCTTTTGATTATTTTTGAAAATATCTAACGGTGATGCAAAAGTTTTAGGGTCAAACATCGCCGGTTTTTTAACTTCTTCCGGTGCCGCATTACCCGTCGTTGGAGTATCATCGACTTCTTCACCTTTAAGTTCCGGTTCCCCGCTGTTAATGATTACGGCGCCTTTTGGCAGGCTAAATGACATCAATGAAACCGGAGGATATGAAAAGTCCTCTTTACCATAAATTTGAACAGCCGGTAACATAGCATCATGCCAGATTCTTGCCGGAACCGTACCGCCGACAACGCCACGGGAAGACGCAGAGTTATCATCGTTTCCGACCCAGACAGACGCGACTACGTTAGGTGTATAGCCTACAAAGTATGCGTCTTTGTTGCTGTTAGTTGTACCGGTTTTACCTGCAGCCGGTGCGCCAATATTTGCGGCACGACCTGTTCCGCTTGTAATAACCGTTTTCATAATCGCAGTCATTTGAGCGGCAGTTCTGTAATTTAACTCTCTATACATCCTTGCTTTTGGCGCTTCGTATAAAATTTTTCCTCTCGGAGACTCAATTTTTTCAACAGCATAAGGCTGCGTTACAAAACCACCGTTTGCAAATGCGCTATAAGCACGAGTAAACTCAAAAAGTTTCACGCCGTTAGACCCAAGTGCAATTGTATGGTCGTACGCAATCGGGGTTTCAATACCGAGTGAACGTATAAGCTGGATAACAGAACGCACGCCAACATCTGCAATAAGTCTTGCGGCGCATACGTTAGATGAAACCATTAACGCTGTATAGAACGGAATTTCACCACGGTACTTGTTCCCGTAATTTCTTGGCGACCAGTCTCCAATTGTAACAGGCATATCCAAAAGCATATCGTTTGGCGAATATCCGTGTTCTAAAGCTACCGCAAAGACAAACGGTTTAAACGCAGATCCCGGCGGACGAATAGCTTGTGTTACACGGTCATATTGGCTTTGAACATAATTCTTACCGCCGACATAAGAAAGAATTTTTCCGTTTGAATGGTCATACGCAAAGAATGCAGCCTGATATTTAGCCCCTACAAGTCCAAATTCTTTCATTCGTTTTGGAATTGCCTCTGCCGCAGCTTGCTGCATTTGGTAGTTCAAAGTAGTCGTAACTTTATAACCGCCTTTTGTAATTTCCTCTTCAGAATATCCTAATTTTTCAAGTTCTCTTAAAACATAATCACAGAAATAAGGCGCTTTATTGGTCGTCATGTTTTTCGGCATAGTACCAAGAACGATTTCGGACTTTTTAGCAGCATCAAACTGTTTTTTATTAATGTAGTGCATTTTATACATACGCCAAAGAACCTGATTGCGGCGTTTCTTTGCCAAATCCGGGTTATTATATGGCGAATACACTGACGGAGCCTGCGGAAGTCCGGCGATTAGCGCGAGTTCCGGCAAAGATAGCTCTTTTAAAGGCTTGTTAAAATATGTTTGCGCTGCAGCTTGAATCCCGTATGCGCCAGAGCCTAGGTAAATATTATTTACATAAAGCTCAAGGATTTTGTCTTTAGAAATACTGTTTTCAATACTTGCAGCGGTGAAAAGTTCTTTAATTTTTCTGTCTAACGATTTTTCATTAGAGAGGAATAACAATCTGGCAAGCTGTTGTGTAATCGTACTTGCGCCTTGTCCTAACCGTCTGGAAAGAATATTACTAACCATAGCACGTCCCATACCCCAAAGGTCATAACCGTGGTGTTTGTAGAAATTTTTATCTTCCGTTGCAAGAAGTGCGTTAATAAAATCTTTCGGAACCTCTTTGATACCTACTTTTTTGTAAGAATAAGCAGCGAAAGTTTTAATTATCTGCCCGTCAGAAGAATAAAACTGCGTGACGATATTAGGTTCGTAATTATCAAGATTAGGAATAGGCGGCTGCGAAGAAAGACAAACCGTAAGGGCTGTATATCCCGCCAAAACACCGGCTGCGGTGAGAATTATAATGAATTTAGCTGCACCGAGAGCCTTAATAAATCCATTTGGTTCTTTCTTACTATTCATAGAATTATATTTTTTTCTTGCCATACACCATACCTCTTTAGGCTATTTTATTATAAAATATTTAATATGGCAAATATTTTAGACAAAATCACCTCATTGATTAACGAAATACGTTCGTGGTTTGTGCCCGAAAAAATGCGCTACGAAATAACGGGGAAATGTAAAATGTGCGGTAAATGCTGTAATTATATGTACAGTTACGACACATATACCGAAAAAGAGTTCAAAATAATGCAATTTTTCTTCCCGACCTACCGAAGATTTTATATTAAAGGCAAAGACGAGGCAGGGAATTTAATATTTGCGTGCAAACTAGTAACACCAGACGGGAAGTGTTCAGTATATAAAAAGCGTCCGCGAATGTGCCGAAAATATCCTGCACGCTGGATAGGTTATCCCGGAAAACTTCACGACGGCTGCGGGTATAAAGTTAATATAAAAAGATTTGATGATTATATCAAAAAAGGCTCCTAACGGAATAACTCATCACCTTAAAATTATATAAAGATGTAGCCTTTCTTCCATGTTAGGTGTATAATTTTTTAGTGAGTACAGTTTTAAGGTAAATTTTATATGCAAACACTTGATAGAAAAGTTATTAAAAATATTGATTTTAACTGCGATTTAGCACAAATGTTCGGCGTGTACAGAAACGATTCTGAAACAGAACTTTTAAACTATGTCAGCTCTGTAAACATATCTTGCGGCTTCCATGCCGGCGACCCCGTTGCAATCAAGAATGCGCTTACACTTGCCAAAGAACATAATGTTGTTGTCGGAGCTCATATTGGATTTAACGATATTCAAGGATTTGGAAACCGTCCGGTTAAACTTTCTGCTGAAGAAATTGAAGCGGTTGTTCTTTATCAGGTCGGTGCGATTATGTCGTTTGCAAAAAGTTTTAAAATGGAAATCGAACATGTTCGTCCTCACGGTGCTATGTACAAAATGGCGGCAGAAGATTTCGAATTTTCTGCGGCGATTGCAAAAGCCGTTAAAAAATGTTCTCAATGGCTTGTTTATTACGGTGCAACCGGCGAAAACATTGCACGCGTTGAATCAAAACTAAATGTAAAAGTCGCAAAAGAAGTTTTCTTAAACAAAATCTACAACGTTGACAGTTCAATCGACTATAACGCGAAAGATATCGTAAACACTGAAACCTCAATCTCCCGATTGAAACAATTACTTGCGGCATCTCAAGTTTACAACAATGAGGGCGGCAAAACTTATGTAGAGGCTGATACAATTCATTTTTCAAGCGGAGCTCCTAACTCTGTAGAAGTTTTGCGTGAAGCAAGAAATGTAATAACTCCTCTGCCGATTAATTACAAAAACGTCTGCCAGTCTGGTTGGGTCGAATAAAATTAACAAATTAGGGATATATGTATTAATGAATATTAGAGATAAAGAAGTTAAATTAGCAGAAAAAGCAAGATGGCTGATACCCGGCTTACAGGTAAAGCGTTGGCTCTTGCTGTATCTATTCAGCGCAACGCTGATTATATTAGGATTTTTGATAATCTGTGGATTCAAACCTGTATATTATATTATGGAATTCATCAAGTATATTGCGGATGTTGTTCCGACTAACTGGCTTGCTTTATCTATGGTAACTGTAGGTGCAGGATTATTTTTTATTGCTTGGTTAAAAACCAATATGTCAATACTTGATGCCAAAAATCCGGAAAAATACGATATTTTAGAATCACTTTACCGCAGACGCAAGCTGAATAACGGTCCGAAAATCGTTGCAATAGGCGGCGGAACCGGGCTTTCTATGTTATTAAAGGGCATAAAAAATATAACAAATAATATTACTGCTGTTGTAACCGTTGGTGATGACGGCGGAAGTTCAGGACGATTGAGAAGTGAACTTGGCGTATTGCCCCCGGGAGACATCAGAAACTGTATCGCCGCTTTAGCTAAAGATGAAGATTTGGTTACTAAACTTTTCCAATATCGTTTTAAAAATGGCGAAGGCTTAGAAGGGCACAGTT
Organism: Candidatus Gastranaerophilus phascolarcticola; assembly: GCA_001899335.1. GTDB lineage: Bacteria > Cyanobacteriota > Vampirovibrionia > Gastranaerophilales > Gastranaerophilaceae > Gastranaerophilus > Gastranaerophilus phascolarcticola. The sequence continues at coordinate 17,436 of MOYE01000002.1, read as the reverse complement.
TCGGGAACCTTTTCTTATCTGCGCTCTGTGCGATTACAGGCGATATGGTTCGTGCGGTAAAAGAATCTTCTAATGTACTTTCAATCCGTGGTGTTGTTTTACCTTCAACGCTTGATGATATGAAACTTATCGCAACAATGGAAGACGGACGCGTAATCTATGGCGAATCAAACATCCCCGAAGCACACGGTAAAATCAGAAAAATTTATACTAACCCTCAAAAATGCAACGCGTTGCCGGAAGTCCTCCATGCAATCCGCGAGGCAGATTTAATCATACTTGGGCCAGGAAGTCTTTACACAAGTGTAATTCCGAACCTTTTAATCGAAGGAATCTCACAAGAAATTATCCGTTCTTCAGCTAAAAAAGTCTATGTCTGCAACATCATGACCCAGCCTGGTGAAACCGACGGCTATGCGGTTTCTGACCACCTTCAGGCGTTATTCAACCATGCCGGCAGCGATAAAATTGTTGATACTGTTATAATGAACGATTTTATTCCGTCAAACCTCGCTCAAAAATATCAGCAAGCAGGTTCATTCCCGGTGGTTATTGACGTTGAAAATATTGAACGTTTAGGCGTTAAACTCTTCACCAAAAAATTAATTGAGGATAATAAAGACGGACTTGTCCGTCACAGTTCAACCCGTGTTGCACGCGCGGTTAACTACTGGTTTAAGAGACAAATGCGTGGTGCTAAACAATTAGGTAGCAATAATGAAAAAAGTGAACACAAAATTTATCAGCGAACTTAAACGCGAAAATAAAAAGTTTTCAGCCCTTACAGCCTACGATTACTCTACAGCAAGAGTGCTTGACGAGGCGGGTATAGATATAATTTTAGTTGGCGACAGCCTCGCAATGGTAGCATTAGGCTATGAAAACACCAATAATATTTCTATTGACGAAATGAAAATTTTCACAAAAGCGGTGGCAAAAGGTGTAACACGTGCAATGGTTGTATGCGACATGCCGTTTATGAGCTATCACAGCGACATCGCAACTGCAATCACAAATATCGGAGAAGCGATTAAATCCGGTGCGAATGCCGTTAAAATTGAGGGCAGCGGAGAGTATATTTACTCACTTGTAAAACGTTGTACGGATTTTGGGATTCCTGTTATCGGACATATAGGCTTTACACCGCAGGCAATAAACGCTATTGGCGGTCACTATATTCAGGGAAAAACCTACGATGCGACTCTGGAACTTCTTGAACAAGCTAAAAAACTTCAAGAGGCTGGGGCATTCGCAATCGTTTTGGAAATGGTGCCGGAAGAAAGCGCGAAATACATTAGCGAAAATCTTTCAATATCAACGATTTCGTGTGGTGCCGGACGCTATTGCGACGGACAGGTTCTTGTCAGCGATGACGTTTTTGGTAAATACAGCAACTTTAAACCAAAATTTGCAAGACGTTACGGCGATATGCGCAAACTAATTTTTGACTGTGCAACACAGTATGATAAAGACGTCAAATCAGGGAATTTCCCGTCAGAGGACGAGGTTTTCCACATTGAAGAAGAGGAACTAAGAAAATATGAGATTAGTACATAAAATTAATGAAGTAAGAGAGCAGGTAAGGGAATGGAAAAGACAAGGTTTGAGCGTTGGTTTTGTACCGACAATGGGAGCGCTTCATGCCGGTCACTTGAGCCTTATCAAAAAGTCAGTTGAGAAATGCGATAGAACAGTTGTTTCAATTTTTGTAAACCCAATTCAATTTGGTCCAAGTGAGGATTTAGACAAATATCCGCGTACACTTGACGCTGATTGCGAAGTCGCAAAAGAGGCAGATCTTATTTTTGCCCCGACACCTGCAGAAATGTATGGCGAAGGATTTAGGCTTTCAAACGACTATCTAACCTACGTAATTCCGCCGTATTTCTATATGGATAAACTTTGCGGTAAATCCCGTGTTGGTCACTTCGACGGTGTGTGCACAGTCGTAAATAAATTTTTCAACATTGTACAGCCGGATTTTGCTTTCTTCGGCGAAAAAGACCGTCAACAGCTGATAATTATCAGGAAAATGGTTAAAGATTTGAATATCCCTATCGAAATCGTCGGCTGCCCAATTGTTAGAGAAGAGTCCGGACTTGCGCTAAGTTCAAGAAATTCCTACCTTACACCAGAACAAAAAGAAGACGCATTGGCGCTAAGTAAACTTCTTTTCAACATAAAAAAATGCTATAAACAAGGATTAACTGACGCCTCTGCACTTAAAGAGACCGCTTTTAACTATTTAAATTCACACCACAATCTTGAATATCTCGACTTTAGAGATGAGGAAAATCTTGAAGAAAAGAGTATAATAGATGATAGAACAATCGCATTTATTGCGGTAAAAATTGGTGATGTTAGGTTAATAGACAATATTTCGTTAAAAGATTAAGTGTGGAGAGGTTTTATGGTAAGCGACAAGAAAGCACAACTGTCAAAATTTTTAAATAACTTAATGGCTTTATTCAAAATTTTACTGTGCATATTTTTGGCAATAATTATATTCACCTGGTTCATTTCAGTATCAGAAATGGAATCATACGTACCTTTTTATGATAGTTTAAATGACTTTTTCACAAATATAAGCTACATTTTCTACACGCCAACAAAAAATGATGACGAAAGTTTCAACGCGTTAATGTACATGGCGATAGCGATAGTCTTCTTCCTTTTAATCTTTGAAACAATCACCGATATCCTCAGCGATATTTTAAAGATGTACGAAAAGAACAAAGAAGAGGCACTTGCCGAGGAAAATGACCGAATTAACCAACAAATTCAGAAAAAATATAAAATGCACCTTAAAACCTCAATGCGTTTCGTCGTAATGTTTAAACTCAACGTAGTAAACCCTCTGCACGAAACGCAAGCATTTAAAGATGAAAAAATGGAGCAAGCACTCAAACTTCAAGCACAAAAAATGTGCAAAGAAGTTTTCTCAATGATTACAATGAGTGTAAAATGCCAAATTCGTTCAAACCCGGAAATGCTTACACTGTTAATCAATGATGCCGAAAGTTTGAATAGGATATTATACTTTATCCAAAGCGTTTGCCAGGTAGAAAAATATATTAAAAACGGTTTAGGTTACTACATAGCAGTAACGACCTATTTGGCAACGGATTCCAGCGAAAGCGCCCTAATGGAAGCAAAAAAATTAATAGATATGAAAGCCAACAGAAAAATTTTGTGTTATCAGATTGTTTCAGAATGTTTGAATTTAGTACAAGAGAACAACTTCAAAGCAATCAGCAACGGTGAATACACCGAAAGCGAAGACACAATATACGAACTTGTTAACAAAAATTAACACTACAGCTTGCGTTTTATTATTTTCATGCTAATATGAATAAGTAAACCGTAGACAATTGGTAGAAATTCTTTAATGCGCAAGCGCCAATCGAGGCTTTAAAACTAAAATTTAAAGACTAAGTATAAGATTTTGCGGTTTATAGACTGTAAAGTCTTTTTTAATGATTAAAAGGTCGAAAATATATATTCAATAAAGGAGCCGAAAAATGTCAACAAAAGCATTTAAATCAGAAAAAATCGAAGCTATGAAAGCTAAGATTGCAAAAGCACAAGTTGCTATTTTGACTGAATACAAAGGCTACAGTGTAGAAGAAATTACCAAATTAAGACGCGAACTTCAAAAAGAAGGCGGCGACTACATGGTAACTAAAAACACTTTAGCAAAATTAGCTCTGAAAGGTACTGAATTTGAAGTATTATCAGAATTAATGACCGGCGCTACAGCAATTGCATTTGGTTTTGACGACCAAGTTGCACCAGCAAAAGTAGTTGCAAAATTCGTTAAAGACAGCAAAAAAGGTGCATTATTAGGCGGTGCATTAGATGGAAAACTCTTGAGCGCGAAAGACGCAGAAGAATTGGCAAAACTTCCTTCAAAAGAAGAACTTTATGCAAAAATTCTTGGCTCAATCAACTCACCAGCATCTGGCATTGCAAACTCACTTTCAGCAGTTATGTCACAACTTACACGTGCTATGGCAGCTGTACGTGACCAAAAAACAGCTTAGTATACAACAATTATAAAGGAGAATTTAAAAATGAGTAAAGTAGAAACAATTTTAGAAGAAATTTCATCATTAACATTATTAGAAGCAGCTGAATTAGTAAAAGCTATGGAAGAAAAATTCGGCGTATCTGCAGCAGCTCCTGTAGCAGTAGCAGCAGTAGCAGCAGCTCCAGCAGCAGCAGAAGAAACTGGTTCTGATGAAGTAACTGTAGTTCTTGCATCAGCTGGTGCTAACAAAATCGCTGTATTGAAAGAAGTTCGTGCTATCACTGGCTTAGGCTTGAAAGAAGCTAAAGACTTAGTTGATGGCGCTCCAAAACCAGTTAAAGAAAACGTTAAAAAAGACGAAGCTGAAGCTATCAAAAAACAACTTGAAGCTGCTGGCGCATCTGTAGAATTGAAATAGTTTTCTTAACTATACAGTTAGAAAAAAAGCGATTGCCTTTGGCAATCGCTTTTTTATTATGCTTTTAATTTCTTAATTGCGGCAAGTTCATCCTGATATGGCGAAATCCCAATAAGTTTTTCTATTATTGGCGGCATATTTTCGATGACATAATCTATTTCTTTTTCTGTTGTGTATTTACTTAATGAGAAACGAATACTTCCGTGAATTGATGTAAACGGAACATTCATTGCCCTAAGAACATGGCTTGGCTCCAATGCTCCGGACGTGCAGGCACTTCCGGAACTTGCACAAACACCTATATCGCTAAGGTGCAGAAGTATTAATTCGCCCTCAATGTATTCAAACCCTATATTTGTTGTGTTCGGAACACGGTTTACAACGCCCGTATTAAGCCGCGCATTATAAATATTTTTCAACAAATTAGTTTCAAGTTTGTCACGTAGGCGCTTAACTTCAGTTGCCTCATATTGAAGTCCGTCTTTTGCAAGTCCTGCAGCCACGCCCATGCCTACAATATATGGAACATTTTCAGTTCCGGCACGTTTACCGCGTTCCTGATGACCGCCGATTATAAGCGGTGTAATAAGTGTTTTAGGATTAACATAGAGTGCCCCTATGCCTTTTGGCGCATGGAATTTATGTCCTGAAACTCCAAGTAAATCGACACCGAGTTCTTGCACATCAATATTAATCTTACCAGCAGCTTGAACACCGTCAACAAAAACTTTTGTTTCTTTATTTTTGGACTTAACGATTTCAACAACCTTTTGAATAGGATAGATTATACCCGTTTCGTTGTTCGCAAACATTATAGAAACGAGTGCGGTATCGAAATTAACTTTTTCGTTAAGCTCTTCCAAGTCCAATTCACCGTTAGAGTTAACTCCGATGTAGTCAACCCTATAACCCTCTTTTTCAAGCTGGTTATAAAGGTTTAAAACACACGGATGTTCAACCTTTGAAGTTATAATATGGCGTTTATTTTTATTCATGTTTAAAACGCCCCGAATAGCCAAATTAGCACTTTCTGAACCGCCGGAAGTAAAGATTATATCTTTTTCATTTTCGGCATTAAAAAAGTCCTTCATTTGACCGCGGGCATTTTGTACCGCACGTGACGCAGAACGCGCAAACTCATAAATAGAAGAGGCGTTCCCGTATTGTTCTGAAAAATACGGCATCATTGCGCTCAAAACAGCATCATCGACCTTTGTTGTCGCATTATTATCTAAATATATTAAATTCATTATTCAACCTCTATTACTTCAATATTTTTATCAACAGCTTCTTTAAGAGTATTCTCAACAAAGCCTTTAAGCGTCATCATTGCATTTTTACAACCGGAACACTTACCGCGAAGTTTCACATAAACCTTTGAACCGTCAATATCAACAAGGGTTATATCTCCGCCGTCTTTTTGGAGTTCAGCGGCGATTTGAGTTTCTATAACCTTGCTAATTTTAAGAATTTTTTGTGCAGGAGAAAGTGATGTATTTTCTTCTTTTTCCTGTTTTTTATAGTAGGTATCAATAATATCTTTTATTGCGTCTTTACAGCGGCCACAGGCTCCTCCCGCTTTGGTAAAGTTTGTTACTTCTTCAACAGTTTTCAAACCGTTGTGCTTAATAGCATCCCAAATTTGGTTTTCAGTAACTCCAAAACATTGGCAAATAATTTTTTCTTTGACCGGTTCTTCTCTCAAATCATCCAAATCCACGTAATCATCATAGTTTTTAAGCGCATCTTCCAATGCTTCATAGCCCATGACCGAACAGTGCATTTTTTCCGGCGGCAATCCGCCAAGTTGATCCGCAATATCTTTGTTAGTAATTTTTTTAACCTCATCAAGGCTCTTACCAATAATCATTTCGGTTAAAATGCTTGAACTAGCGACCGCAGAACCGCAGCCAAAAGTTTGGAATTTTGCGTCAACAACTATATTATTTTTAATTTTTAAATATATTTTCAATTGGTCACCGCATGCCAGAGAACCGGCAATACCGATAGCATCGGCATCATCAAGTTTCCCAACATTGCGGGGATTTCTGTAGTGTTCAATAACTTTTTCTGAATAATCCCACATAATTATTCCCCCTTTTACTACATTTTAGCTCAAACAAATTATTAATAACAGCACCGAATTATTAGTGTTAAATTTTATAAAAATTTTTGAAAAATTTTGCTTGACTTTTATTTTTAGTTGAGTTATAGTGGATACACTAAATTGAAGTGTTGCTTAAACACTTTTTAAGACTAAGATATACATTGTGTATTAACAGACTCTCGATATTAACGAAATAACTGGAAGTAAAAAAATGTAGATTAGACTTAGTATATACATTTACTCTAACGTATTACAATACAAACCCCAATAAAATAAAAACAAATAAACAATCCAAATATTAGTTTAGCATAACAAACATAAACTATACATTTACCCGATATTACCTTGTAGTAGGATTACCCCGAAACTATCAGGTAATTTTTTTTTGCTAGTGAGCCGACTGCGTCGCCCGGTGTTGCCCCGTAATTTGTATATTGACTAATGTATAAAAATATTGCATAATGAAAGAAAAGAACTTTTACAAAAAAGAAAGGATAGAACAATGAAAAAACAAAGTCTGAAAACCCGCATTTTATGGGCATTCCACCAAGGGGGGGGGGGGCTCGACTGAGTCGAGAACCATACATTGCGCCCCGAGCGTATGGACGACGTTCCGAGCATTTACGATGGCAGAGATTTTACTCTCTCTGACAATTATTGGTGTAGTTGCTGCAATTACTTTACCTAGTTTGACAGGTAACATTAACGAGCGAACCTGGAACACGCAGCGAAAAGCGCTTTATGCACGGTTTAGCCAGGCAATTGCACTTATGCCATCTTTAAACGGTTATGGTACCCTTATAGAGGGTAACAATTCAACTTCTGCTGTTGATACTGGCGCAGAGACCTTTGTCACAGAAGGGTTATCAAAAGTTCTAAAGATAAATAATATTTGCAATAACGAACATCTTGAAGATTGCGGACTTAATAAAAAAATCACAACATTGAATGGTTCTATCATTACGTTCCCCGAAAAAATGTCCGAGTTAAATCCTCTATTAACTTCTGTAAGCGTCTTTGGAGGATTTTCAGCCATAGATACCAAAGCTGCCGCATTTGAAACTGTAAATGGAGAAAGTATTGCAATATTTTACAACCCTAATTGCCAAATGGATATGAATGAACGTTCTACAGTTTATCACGGTTACTACTATTTTATTTATCCTAAAATCTGTGCAAATTTTGTGTTTGATTTAAACGGAAATAAAGGTCCGAACACTGTTGGTAAAGATATTGGCTTTATGACTGCGCTTTATTCAAGTGATAGTATCATAGTAGCTCCACAATTACCTACTCAAATGGCTGCAGGAACTAACGCTAAAGTCAAACAACAGGAGGCTGTTAGTATTTGCAAAAATCAGGATGGAGAATTAAGATTACCAAACATTGATGAACTTGTCGCGATTTTTGTTAACCAAAATTTATTATATGGTTCTACCTACACTGCATCTACGGCATACTGGTCTTCAAACCTCGCTCCCAATAAGCATGCCTGGGGTATGGGAATGGAAAGCGCTGCGGTCTGGTGTTATAACACCAATACTACTACTTGGTCAGTACACTGCGTAAAACGTTAATCGTGCCACCACAGACACACGACGGATTTCATTTTTCTATAAACAAGTTATAACTTTAGCGAAAGGAGATTGTTATGACCAATTTAGAAATCAAAGAACTTCGTAACGACACGGAAAAAGCCAAAAAATACTTTATGAAGTGTTTAGCGTATACCCTTGGACCTGTTGAGTTGAAAGACTTGATGGAAGAGGGCAAAGTTAAAGTAATTGACGTCAGGGGTGCTGCAGATTATGAGATTTCGCATATCCCGGGTGCGATTTCCATGCCTTACGAAAGCATAAGTGATAATGTTGAAAAACTTTCCAAGGATGAAACAACCGTTGTGTGCTGTTATAACCAGCAATGCCACTTGGGCGCAAAAGCATGCCTTAAACTTGCAGACTACGGTTATCCGTGTATGCATTTAGAGGGTGGCTTCAAAACCTGGAAAGAAGAATTCGGGTTCGCAACAACATAGATTTTTCTATAGGTTTGCACCGCCATCTTTGAGTTTTGAGAGGGCGTTTTTCGCGCCCTCGCGGCTCTTTGAAACCTCTATAACAAACCCGCTTGCCTCATTATCACGAGCAATCGCCTCTTTTAACGCTGTCATGTCCTCAAAACCCAGTTGCGAAAGATCGCATTTTTCAGGATTCCTAGAATAAAGTTTAAAAAGTTCTTGCGCTTTAAAATCAAATCCTGGTAATTTTTGAAAATATCCGTGCAATTTATATAAGTGAAACAGCAGAAAATAAAAATCATTATTACCTTTTTCAAGTATAAAAAGCGGCTTTGATTTAAGCGAAAATCCGTTTCCAGCAAGCAGATTGAGCATAAGCGCAGTAAAGCCTTTACGCTCAAATATAAGCCCCTCTTCCTCGCTCATTAGCGCTAAAAACTTATAAGCATCTTTTAAATAAATAACTTTGACGCCGCGTTTTTTTATCAAATCAAGCAAAAAATCCGATGTAAAATTTGAATTTTTAACAATATCAAACATATTTTGCTTAACAAGTTCAATATTTTTGTTAGTCTGTGTGTTCAAAGTGAGCGAACAATTACCGGCAATTACAGTCTTAGAAGTCGAATTGGTCGCCGAAGTGCGCAAGTGTTTGTCAAGACGCAGCCTTAACCCACGCTCTTTTAGCGACAACAATGTATAAACTACTCTCTGTATAAAATTCATAATTATATTGTACACTAAAAAATTTTTTAGTGGTATAATTAAGGCAAGATAAGGGAGACGTTTTATGGAAACATTGAATAAAAACGAAGGGATTATAACAAAAATTATCGGACCAGTTATTGACGTAGAATTTCAACCGGGCGAAGTGCCGGAAATCTATACTGCACTTGAGATTTATCCTGAAAACGGCGGTGCAAAAATCGTAACAGAGGTTCAACAAATGTTGGGTTCTAACCGTGTAAGAACAGTTGCAATGTCGTCAACCGACGGACTTAAACGCGGCATGAAAGTTATTAACACCAATGAACCAATCAAAATTCCTGTTGGCAAACCGATTTTGGGTAGAATTTTAAACGTTATCGGCGAACCTGTTGATGAAATGGGAAACATTGAGACAGAAACTTATCTTCCAATCCACCGTGAAGCACCGGCTTTGACAGACCAAAACACAAATATTGAAATTCTTGAAACAGGTATCAAAGCAATTGACCTTATTCAGCCTTACCAAAAAGGTGGTAAAATCGGTCTTTTTGGAGGTGCCGGCGTTGGTAAAACAGTTTTGATTATGGAACTTATCCACAACATTGCATCTGAACACTCCGGTGTATCAGTTTTCGGCGGTGTTGGAGAAAGAACCCGTGAAGGTAACGACCTTTGGAACGAAATGAAAGAATCAGGCGTTATCGACAAAGTTGCATTGATTTACGGTCAAATGAACGAACCGCCTGGAGCCAGAATGAGAGTCGGACTTTCTGCACTGACTGCGGCAGAATACTTCCGTGATTTCTCAAAACAAGATGTATTGTTATTCATCGATAACATTTTCAGATTTACTCAAGCAGGTTCCGAAGTTTCAGCACTTTTGGGTCGTATGCCGTCAGCCGTTGGTTATCAGCCAACACTGGCTAACGAAATGGGTGAATTACAAGAACGTATCACCTCAACCAAAGACGGTTCAATCACTTCTGTTCAAGCGATTTACGTTCCAGCCGATGACTTGACCGACCCGGCTCCGGCAACAACATTCTCTCACCTTGATGCCTCAACCGTTCTTTCAAGACAAATCGCATCATTGGGTATCTATCCTGCCGTTGACCCGCTTGAATCTTCTTCACGCGTACTTGATCCGAACATTATCGGTACAGAGCACTACGAAGTTACAACTAAAGTTCTTGAAATTCTTCAAAAATACAAAGAACTTCAGGATATCATCGCAATTCTTGGTATGGATGAACTTTCTGAAGAAGATAAAGAAACAGTTAACCGCGCAAGAAAAATTCAACGTTTCTTGTCACAACCGTTCTTTGTTGCGGAACAGTTCTCCGGAATACCTGGTAAATACGTAAAACTTGCTGATACAATCAAAGGCTTTAAAGAAATCGTTGAAGGCAAACACGATGACCTGCCGGAACAAGCGTTCTATATGGTAGGTACGATTGAAGAAGCTATCGAAAAGGCAAAAACTTTAGAGGCATAAGATGAAAATAAAAATTATAACTCACGAAAAAGTTGTATTTGACGGCGAGGCTGATGAAATCATTGCTAAAAGCACAGAGGGTGAATTTGGTATTTTAGAAAACCATGTTCCTTGTATGAAAGTGCTTGATATTTGTGTTGCCAAAGTAATAAACAAAGGCGAAGTAAAACTTTTTACAGTAATGGGTGGAGTTTTACAATTTAAGAACAATGAGGCGTTAATTTTAACTGACATTGCAGAATGTAGTGATGAAATTGATTGCAACCGTGCAAGAAATGCTTTAGCACGGGCGGAAGAACGTCTTGCGGATGCAAAAGCAGAAGCCGATGCAAAACGCGCAGAGGCTGCAAAAGCAAGAGCACTTGCACGTTTAAAGGCTTCTATGACGAAATGACAAAAATTAGTTTAAAAGACATTTATATACGATTTTTCAGAATCGGAACATTACTTTTAGGCGGCGGATACGTAATTCTGCCGCTTTTACAATCTGAAATTGCAGAAAAATACGATTGCATAACGGATGACGATGTGTGCGAATATTACGCACTTTCACAAAGTTTACCGGGCGTAATCGCAGTTAACACGGCAGTTTTTGTAGGTTACAGGCTTGCACGGACAAAGGGAGCACTTGCTGCGATTTCCGGAATGGTTACGCCTGCGTTTTTGAGCATTATTCTTCTTGCAAACCTTTTAACTCAAATTGTACATGTTCCGTTCGTACAAAGTCTTTTTGCAGGTGTCGGGATTGGCGTTTTAGCGTTACTTTTTCAAGCTGTAGGTGAAATGTGGAAGAAAAGTATTACTGATAAAGGTGCTTTTTTAATCTTTTTGGCGTCTTTCAGTGCGCTTTTAGTATTCAAAGTTTTCCCTATTTATATTGTAATCTCCGGAATAATTTTGGGCATCGTTTTAGGTTACCTGAAAGGCAGGAAACCATGATTTTGTGGGAACTTTTTTGGAATTTCTTCAATATTGGTGTTTTCTCGTTTGGCGGCGGATACGCTACATTGCCGTTCTTGTACCATATCTCCGAAGCCTACAACTGGTATAGTTTTGATGATTTAAGCAATATGATAGCTATTTCATCAATTACTCCGGGACCAATCGGGATTAATATGGCAACATTTGCGGGTTTTAAGACCGCCGGAGTGCTGGGCTCACTTATCGCAACAACATCAATTGTCCTGCCTTCACTCGTTTTTATCGTTTTGATTTCAAAAGCACTTAGGAAATTTCGCGAAAACATTTACGTTAAATCAATAATTTACGTGCTAAAACCGCTTGGTTGCGGGCTTTTAGCTGCTGTTGGGGTAAATTTATTTATAAATGACTTTTTGAGTGAGAGTATCAATTTATACAACATTGCATTTTTGACATTCCTAATCATTCTAAGTTTGCGCAAAAAACTTAACCCGTTGTTTTATCTTTTAGTTAGCGCAATATACGGAATTTTAACAACAACTTTTTTAACTTGAGCTGGCAAATTCTTATAAGCCATTTGTGGTTGGTGCGCCTCGTGGGGGTAAAGTAATACAAAATTACCAGGCTCTAAAACCACTTTGTTTAAAACTCTGTCCGTTGACGCAAAAAACATAATATCACGTGTTTCATCATAGGGTTCACTAACTGTCAACCCTTCAATCGCAGTATAGTCCAATTCCTCTACACCGGAGAGCAGTAATTGGATATCAATATATTTTTTGTGTGCCTCAAGTTTACAATTTTCAAGCGTTTTAGTAGTATATTCTTCAACATTTGCGAAAGTAAGATTATCATTACTCAAAAAAACTTTGCCGCAGGCTTGGGCATCTGTCAAGGTTAGAATAAAATCAGCAATTTTTTCGTCAATTTCTGCGTAATTCTTTATATTTTTAATGGTATCAAAAATCATTATTTAAGCCTTCTCAATTTTTTAACAAGTCTTGGTTTGCAATCTGCGTAATCATTTGTACAAACAGCAGCTTTTGTCACACCCTCTGTGCAAGAGGTTCCGCTAGCATTACAATTATATTTAAATTTTTGACAAAAACCTGAAGTATCAGGGATAAAACCTGATGCGCAGGCTGCGATAGGGAATGGGACAGAACGGTGTGCATCGTCAATAACAAGGTAATGATTTTTAGGCGAAACACCGTCCTCCTGCGGGTTGTAAATCACATCAAACACCATTAAATCTCTATTAGCACCGCCGTCCATATCAGCAGGGATATATTCATAGCCGCGAATACCTGAAACACTTCCGTAAACCGGAACAACTTTGCCGGATCTGGTTAAGTAATATTCAAATATATCATAATTTAATTTATCTTCGCCTTGACCGTGTCCGTTTATGTCAACCCAAAAATGAGTACCGCTGTTTTCCGGATCAGCCATGCCGGCAGCAAAAAGTGTTTTTGAGTTGGTATCTGCACTGGTAAATGGAGAAGTCGTTGCATCTGCAAAAAAGAATTCCATACCATTTGGAAGTTTTAATGCAGGAGTAGTCGATGTTGCAGGATTGGTCGTAACTGTTCCACAACTATCAGAAACTGTATTAAAATAATCTTTAAAAATTTCGCAAATACTTGTACCAGTCTTGAACGCACGACAATTTTTCAAGTTTGCAGCCGTTCCGCAGGTAGTATTTTCAGTCTTTGCAGATGTTCCAAGCAGATATTGTTCATTCATAAGGGCTGCATCGACAACATTTACGATATTCCTATATGCCGTATATGAAAAATATTCACGTTCATAATCGTGCCTTTTAACAAAAAAGGTTATACAAACAGAAACTAAAACCGACAGAATAACCATCGCAATAAAAATCTCTGCTAAAGTAAATGCGTTTTGTTTTTTCATAGCTGCTCCTTTTAGTTTCTGTTCAGTTCCGCCATTGCTTTTTCAAAATCTTCTTTATTTGGCGCTTTGCCGTGCCAGCCGGCATTGTTTTCCATAAACGAAACACCTTTTCCTTTAACAGTATTTGCAATAATTGCGACCGGTTTGTCTATAGTTTTTGCCTTTTCAATAGCCTCATAAATCGCTTCTATATCGTGTCCGTCGATTTCAAGAACTTCCCAGTTAAACGCTTTAATTTTATCCGCCAAATTATCAAGTCCTTTGATACACTCTGTTCCGCCGTCAATTTGAAGACAGTTTCTATCAATTATTGCGATAATATTATCTAATTTCCGATGAGCGATATGCATAAATGCTTCCCAAACGCTGCCTTCCTGAAGTTCACCGTCACCCATAAGAACAAATACATTTTGCGGTTTTTTGTCAAGTTTGAGCGCCAATGCAATTCCGCACGCCATTGAAAGTCCTTGACCCAGAGAACCGGTAGGGACTTCGACACCCGGGCATAATTTTGTAGGGTGTCCCTGAAGACGGGTTCCGAGCTTTCTAAATGTCATCAATTCATTTTTATCTAAATACGCAAGCTGTGCAAGCACCGAATACAAAATAGAAGACGCATGACCTTTAGAAAGAACAAATCTGTCACGATTTTCATAATTAACATCTTGCTTCCACAACGGAGAAGTTTTCATACACTTATGAAAGAGTACCGTCAGAATTTCGACAGCAGAAAACGCGCCGCCAATGTGTCCTGATTGCGCATTATAAACCATAGAAAGGATATCTTTTCTGGATTCAAGACATAAATCCTTTAATAATTTAACATCAGTAGAAGTCAGCATTTACAAATCCTTTCTTTAATTACTCTCAATACGAACAACGGAAGAGTCGGGAAAATTCTCTTAAACCTAGCAGGCTCTTTAACCGTCCTATACAACCATTCCAGCCCGGCTTTTTGGAAAAATTCCGGAGCTCTCTCAACCTTGTTAGACCAAACATCAAAACTTCCGCCAACTCCGATAAAAAGAGTTTCGGGCATTTCTTTTTTCAAATTATAACTAAATTGCTCTTGCTTAGGCGATCCAAGTGCAATAAGCGCGAGTTTCGCGCCGGATTTTTTCAAACTGTCCGCAATCAAATCATCATTATCAAAATAACCGTTATGCGCATAAACAATTTTAATATCAGCAAACTCTTTTTTCAAATTTGCAACAGCAAGCTCAAGCACCTCTTGTTTTGCACCAACTAGTGCAATCGGAAGATTATTCTCCCGGTATTTTCTAATCATAGCCTTCGCGAACTCAATACCGGCAATTCTATGAACCTTTTTACCAAGGATTTTCAACCCGATTTCAACACCAACGCCGTCAGGAATAACTAATTCCGCGTTGTTAATAATAGTTTTTAACTCCGCATTATTCTTGGAATTCATAACCATTTCAGGATTAAGAGTCACTACCTGCCCCCGTTTTTGAAACCCGTATTCCAAAGCCTCCTCAAAGCCGAATGTGTCTATTTCTAAATCCTGTAATCTCTCTGTCTTGCGTTCCATATAATTATTATATAGCATTTTCCCTGTTTGGTAAACCTTTATTTAAGATTTTTTATCAATTTATATAAGAAATCATCACCCTTATTTGTCTCCAACCCCTTTGGAATAAAGATTTCTGAAAAGCGTTCTATTGCATAGCGGTCAGTCATTCCGGAAATATAGTCAGAAATAACGATTTCCAGTTTGTCCTCCGGCAATTCGTGTTTTAACATCATTTTGTAATAATTAAATAACTCTTCAACACAACGGGATGCCTTTTTCTCTTCCATTTTTGCAGGCGAACCAACATAAACATTTTCAAACATCCATTCACGAAGACGTGTTGTATAACTCCACCCCTCTTCGCTCATAGTGATTTTTGGCTTACCGATAGAACTGAAAACAATATCAGAAACCATACGATTTAAACGTTTAGAAGGTGTTGAAGAATAATATCTTATACAATCTTTTGGCAAATCTTTTTCGTTTATAACGCCCGCTCTTATAGAATCCTGAATATCATGGTTAATATACGCGATTTTATCGGCGAACTGAACAACTTGCGCCTCTGGTGTTTCAGGCTTATAACCCCAAGAGTGTGTCAAAATTCCGTCAACTGTCTCCTGGCAAAGATTCAAATCCTCTAACGTTTCTACCACACGAACACTTTGAACATTATGCTTAAATCCATCCTTTAATAAACGGTTCAAAACAGCCTCACCGCAATGTCCAAAAGGAGTATGCCCCAAATCGTGTCCTAAAGCAATAGCTTCCGTCAAATCTTCATTAAGATTAAGCGCACGCGAAATTGTCCGCGCGATTTGCGATACCTCTAACGTATGCGTCAAACGGGTTCTGAAATGATCGTCATAGGGCGAAAGAAAGACCTGCGTTTTGTGCTTCAATCTGCGAAACGCTTTTGAGTGAAGTATTCTATCTCTGTCACGTTGAAAATTAGTTCTAAACGGACACGCAACTTCTTCACGAACCCGTCCGCGAGTATAACGGCTTTTTGTCGCAAATTCACTAAGCGTTTGTATTTCACGCTCCTCTAAACCTCTTCTAATACTGTCATCAACAATGTTATGCTTCATACCACAAGTATAGCACAAGGGCAAATATAAACAAGTACAAGCCAAAAAGAGGGGGCTTTTGCCCCCCCCTAATCTCTTTTTACACAGTGAACTTTGTTCCTTTGAGAACGATCACGTATTAAATGTCCGCCGGTAGTCCAGCCCTGAACCCAACCGTGCGTACTATCAACTAATGTAGAAGACCAATAGTTCGTACCAACGGTTTCGATTTGCCCATAAATTAATCGTTGGTTTACAAACATAGACGCCAACTCATTAAGACTAGGAATTCTATACTCCGAATCCTGATTTTTACAAATACCGGTAGCTTCTTGTTGTGTTGCAGTCGCTGATGCCTGCTGAACCGGAACATTCGGCGCTACAACGACACTATCTGACGGATAAAATACCGTCATAAATCCTATGTCTTTTCCTGCAGTATTAGGACCCTTATTTCCATTCATGTCATATATAAAATTCGCACACATTTTAGGCTGCGTAATATACTCATTAGTCTCATTCATATATGGAACACAGTTTGGATTGTAAAAAACAATAATACTTTCACCATTTGCCGTCTCAAACGCCGCAGCCTTCGTATCTAGCTGTGAGTATGAGTAAGAGCCCGTCCAGGAATTGTTAATAATTCGTTCATTAAGTTCCGACATCTTAGTAGGCGTATCAATAGTAGAACCGTTTAAAGAAACAATTTTTTCAGGGATTCCGCAATCCGGTAAATGATCTGAATCACAAATGTTGTTAATTTTTATAACTTTAGAAAGTCCACTGGTAATAAATGTTTCAGCCGCAGTATCAACAGCGTCACCAGCCCCGGAAGAACTTTCCTGTGTTAAAGTTCCATAACCGTTTAAAGATGGCATAAGCGCAATTGCCTGGCTAAACCGTGCATAAAGAGCTTTTCGTTGAGTGTTCCAGGTTCGCTCGTTAATGTTCCCCGTGAGCGACGGCAGCGTTATCGCGGCAACTACGCCAATAATTGTGAGGGATAACAGGATTTCCGCCATAGTAAATGCGGTTAAGCGGCTCCCCCCCCCNNACCCCCCCCTGCATGTGGTAATACGTTTTTCTTGTTCATAGTTTCTATCCTTTCTTTTCATAGTTTAAACCATGTTTTATAGTTAGTCAAGACCTAATACAATAAAAAGGGGCGTGTAAAATAACGCCCCTTAAAAATAAAGGAAACAAAAAATTATAATAA
>MOYE01000001.1:339572-431082 GCA_001899335.1 Candidatus Gastranaerophilus phascolarcticola | reverse complement strand
AATAAATTGCCGCCATTTACTACCTCACCGCCTAACGTTAAGTCACTTCCATAATTCGTGATAGTAGTATTTCCAACGTTTGTTATATCACCTTTAACATTTAAAGCTGCATTTGTATTATATATAACTGTGTTGCCGCCATTTGTGATATCAGCCGTAACGTTCATACCTTGAGAACCGGTATTTTTAATTTCTAAATATTTTGCGTTATTGATAATACCGCCAATATTAGCAGAAGTGCCAGAATTTGCAATTCTAGCTTCGTTGCCTCTATTGGTTACAGTACCAGCCATATTTAGAATACCGGAATTATTTTTGATGTTAAGTGTGCCTTCGTTAACAATTGAACTTGTATTTTCGAAAGATGCGCCGTTAACACCATTGTTTTCAATATATAAATAATTACCGTTTTCTATAGAACCGGTTTGGGTATATTTGCTACCATTGTTAGTAATGCTTGCATCGTTACCGTTTTTGATTGTACCAGAGATTAATAATGCGCCGGTACCATCATTTTTAACATATAAGTTTCTAGCATTATCAATTACACCGGAAATCGTCGCAGAAGTTCCGCTGTTATCAATTTTTGTACGTGAACCTGTATTGGTAATTTTGCCGCCAACACTCAAAGCACCAGCTTGGTTATCAATATCAAAAATTCCGCCGTTAGTAATTACAGCGCTATCGGTAATTTTCAAACCATTTGTGCCTTTAGTATTTGTAATATTTAAATTATTAGCGTTATTAATAGTTCCGCTTACTGATAAACCAGAACCTGCGTTTGTTAAAGTAGCATTTCTGTCATTAGTAATATTACCGGATACAGACATTGCACCGGTTCCATTGTTTGTAATAGTTAAATCATTGCCATTATCAATTACTGCAGAAACGTTTAGGTCGGTGCCATTATTTGTAATAATTGCATCTTGACCGTTATTAACTGTTCCGCCAACATTCAAACTACCAGATGCGTTATTAATAACTAATTTATTAGTGTTGTTAATAGTACCTGATAAAGTAGCAGAAGTTCCACTGTTATCAATTTGAGTTGAAGAACCAGTGTTAGTTGCTGTGCCAGCCATATTTAAAACGCCGGCTTTATTATCAACTTTTAAAATACCAGCATTCTTAATATTGCTTCCGACAGTTGTTTTTAAACCGCCTGCACCATTATTAGTTAAGGTTAAGTTACGACCGTTATCAACAGCTCCGCTAATTTCCATTCTAGAACCGTTGTTTGTTATAGCGGCATCGCGTCCGTTGTAGATATTGCCTGATACTAACAATGCTCCGGTACCGGAGTTTGTAATTGCCATATCTTTAGAGTTATTAATGTCGCCGGAAATTGTTAAGTTTGTACCGTTATTGGTAAGAGTAGTAAAACTTCCTCTGTTAACTAAATCACCGGATACAGTTAAAGCACCTGAATTATTTATTGCAGTAACTGTTCCAACATTGTTATCAATTTCACCGGAAAGTGTCATACCTTTAGAACCTTCGTTTGTCAAGGTAATAGAACCTGTCCTGTCAGCAACGTTTTTCATAAGACCGTCAAGAGCCATTCCTTCGTTAGGTCCGTATGAAGTAATAGAGATAACGCCGTTATTGTTTCTAAGAGAATTGCCAGCTGTACCGAGTCCATCAATGTTTACTAATTGAGCAAACAATGCATCAGCCATAGTTAAAGAGTCAATCTTACCGTTGTGATCAACACCTGCAATAATACCGCCGCCTTCTAATAAGTTAACGCCGGCTGCATTGATATCAACAGTATCTCTAGAAATGACTTTACCGGCAATGGTAACAATGCCGGTTCCTTTAGAATCTGTTAATGTTCTCAAGTCGCTATATAATGTCGGAGTTGATTGTATACTTCCTTTGAACTTTTCGTAATCGGTTTGGGTTGGAGTTAAGACCTGTAAAGAACCAACGTTTAAAACACCGCTGGCACCAACAACCATCCCTTCAGGCGAAATAAATACTAAGCCGCCGTTTGAGAAATTTCCGTCTGCTCTCAAGGTATTAACAATACCATTAATATCAATTCTGTTATTGACTAAGTTGACGAACTTAGAAATATCAGAACCGTCATAATTCATTATGAAATTGGCTATATCGCCTTCGTCTAATCTGAATTGGTTATATTTTCTAAAACCGACATCACCATTTTTACCGGTAGGGTCAATGTTAAATACCCCGTCTTTGCCCGTTACATTTGAAATGTCACTGACAGCTAAGGCCGGAATTAACAACATTTGATGAGTGAGGAATGACGCAATAACAACTGCTGAAAACAATTTTCTCGCTTGTCTGCACTTCTTCGTAATGTTCATAAGGACTTCCTTTCGACATATATCTCTTTTATATAAGTATTGCAATAATATCACTTCTTTATACTCTTTTCTAGCATTTGTTACGAAATTTAACGACAAATTTGCATACGCATGCGCATAGAAATAGTATACCTTCTATACTAAGTAATATGAATATCGGAAATTGCTAGCAAAACTTTAAAAATTTACAAATTTTTTACAATTCTTAATTATCTTTTACCCGGCTGAAACGCGCTAAAATCCAGTATGACGCGTGGAAAATTATTAACAGAAATATCATTTTCAACGCAGGTAACAAAATCAATTTATCCAACACAAAAAATACACATAATCCGTAAGGAATTAAGGAAAGCAACACTGGATTTAAAATCTCTTTTGGATACTTAATCCGAAGCTCAGGGATTATGATAATCAAACTTAAAAGCAAATAGAATAAATTCGCAGAAAAAGTTGCAATTCCGACACCGATGAGTGAATATTTTGGAATCAATACGATATTAAGAATTATGCCTAAAATGCCTGATAACAGCTTAAGAACAAAGTCAATCTGGGTTTTATTCGCAAGGTGATACTGCAGCGTAGTATAATCCGTTAACGCCAAGAAAAATGTTCCAAAAGCAAAATAAGGAATTATCTTATATGCAACATAAAAATTAGGATTTGCAGAGAAAATATGCACGTAATCCAGCGAATAAATTGACATTGTCATGACCAACGGGAGAGCAATTAAAATATAATACCCAACAAATTTTGATACAATCGGGGTTACATCATAATTTTCCTCATAAAGGTTGATAATGCGAGGTATTGCTGCAACCGTAATCGTTGAAAAAATTGTCATCAACAACGGGAGCGTTAAGCCATAAGCCACACCAACAATACCAACATCACTGAAACCATTTATACTGTTCATAATGAACTTATTACTTTGGTTGATAATCCAAGCGCTTAAAGATGTTGCAGCAATAGGAATACCATATTTTACAATAGGTAATACAGAATTCCACTCAATTTTTTGCAGCTTAAAGTGTTTGGTAATATCACTTTGAAATATCAATAAAATATCTGTCAGAGTAATTGAAATTGCCATACCTAAAAGCAATGACAGAGCGCCCAGATGATAAACTTTTACAAAAAATACGGATAATCCAATTGTCATGATTTGGTTCAAAATCGTTGAAAAAGTAAACGCAATTGATTTCAATTGTGCCCTTAACAACTGGAATAACAACGCCCTAATGGCAACCGGGATTATCAAAAGTAAAATTGATATAAAATATTTAGTTTGAATGTGAAAGAAATTATAAAATTGTTCTCTAAAAAGACACGCAATACAAAGCATTATAAAAAGGTTACAAGTGAGCATTATAACCAGTGTTGTCAAGTATTTTGGGATATTATGAGTTAACTGATTCTGCCTAAAAAAGCGCAACCCTGATAGACCAACCCAATCAGAAAACAAAATACATAAAAATGAAAGTAAAGCTATAGATAAAGAATATAACCCATACTCTTCCGGAGAAAGCAAGCTGGTATAAACCGGTACAATCAGAGCATTTCCAAGCATGCCACAGATTTTAGAAGGTGCGTATTTAAAAACATCCTTAAAAATCTCTTTTACCTGAAACTGTTCAACATCAGCCCTTATAGCTTTAACTTCTTCCATTAACTTTCACTTTCCACAATCTCTCCGAACAAGTCATACTCATCCGCATTAGTTATTTTTACCATTTCAATATCGCCCGGACAACATACAGATGCTGTATTTGCATAAACCAACCCGTCAATCTCCGGCGCATCGTAAGGGGAGCGCATAATCAAAACATCATCATCCGTTATAGCCTCAACTATACACGGATAAACGTCACCAATGCGTGACATATTTTGCTGTAACGAAATATCTTTTTGAGTCTGCATAATAGCCTTAAAGCGTTGGTGCTTAACTTTTTTAGCGATTTGAGGTTTTAGAGAATAAGAATACGTTCCTTTTTCACGACAATATTCAAATACACCTAACCTATCAAATTTCGTTCTTTTTACAAATTCATGCAATGCGTTAAATTGTTCATCAGTTTCGCCCGGATAGCCAACGATAAATGTTGTTCTAAGAGCAATCCCTGGAACAATAGAGCGTATTTTAGCAATCAATTCATCATAATCCATTGCAGGACGTTTCATAGAAACCAAAACATCTTTATCATAATGCTGCAACGGTAAATCTAAATATTTTACAACTTTTTCACAGTCACGAATAGCAAACAGTAACTCATCAGTGACAAATGACGGATAGGCATACATAATTCTAATCCAGCCTAAACCCTCTAATTTATTGAGTTCATGCAACAAATACGGGAGTTTATATTCACCATATAAGTCTATACCGTAAGAAGTTGTATCCTGAGCAATTAAAATAATTTCAGTTACACCCTTTGCAATTAAGGATTTTGCCTCTTCAAGAATATCTTCAACTGTTCTTGACACCTGTTTTCCACGAAGTTTCGGGATTATGCAATATCCGCAGGAACAGTTACAGCCCTCCGAGATTTTCAAATACGAACTTGCGCCCATTGTGACCTGCTGGCGTTCAACACCTTTTGGGAAAGAGTATTTCGGCGTGTTGGCTACACACTGAACATATTCGTCACGCTCTACAATACTTCGAATAACTTCATCAATTTTATCAATATCCGAAATACCAATCATTCCGGCAATTTCAGGTATTGCTTTCTTTAACTCTTCTTTATGTTTTTGCGGCAGACATCCCGCAACAATAACCTTTTTGCCGGCTTCAATTAGCCCCAAAATTGACTGCACAGACTCTTTTTCCGCGTCATGAATAAATGAACACGTATTCACTATAACAAAATCAGCCTCGCGTTCATCTAATGTTATCTCATATCCGTTTTTAACTAAAATTCCCAGAATCCACTCTGAATCAACAAGATTCTTAGGACACCCATGGTTCACCAATGCTATCTTTTTCATTTTTCAATCATACTATAAGAATATACTGTTTCAAAATTATTTACAAATATTAATATTCACCATATAATGACATTTATTGACAAATAATAATCATTATGCTAAATTTAGGCTATGGAAAACGAGATTTTACTGGATACGAAAAATTTATTAAAACAAATAAAACAGGTTGCCAAGGCTGAAGGTATAAACATGACTTTGCTAAAATATTCAATTAACGCAATTTTTAACAAAGTCGACGGAGTAAGAAACCTCTACAATAAATTCAACAGAAAAACGCTTAGAGTAAGCGAACTTGAAGAAATCGCAGAGGTTCTTAACTATGAAATTGTTTTAAGGAAGAAAAACTAGACCGGCACCTGTGCAAGAGTTTCCAAGTATTTTGTAGCATAAACTGCTCCCACAGCTCCATCTGCAGCGGCTGTAATTACTTGTCTTAATGGCGTTTTTCGCACATCACCTACGGCAAAAACACCCGGTAGTGATGTTTGCATCGTTTCGTCAGTCAGAATAAACCCGCCTGCATCCTGATTAAGCTGACCGGAAATAAATTCCACGTTAGGGGTTATCCCAATATAAGGGAAAATACCCTCAACAGGCAAAACAGAACTTGCACCAGTCTTAACATTCTTTAAGACCAACGCGTTTACAAGCTCTTGTCCCATAATTTTCTCCACTATAGTGTCACTAATTAGTTCGATTTTTGGATTTTTTAACACTCTTTCCTGAACAATTTTATCGGCTCTGAATGAATCCCGACGGTGTATAAGATATACTTTTTTAGCAAATTTTGTCAAATAGTTAGCCTCTTCAAGCGCAGAATTACCGCCGCCTACAACAGAAATTACCTTATCTTTATAAAATCCGCCGTCGCAAACAGCACAGTAACTAACACCGCGGCCGAGAAATTCTTTTTCACCGGGGATCCCGAGTTTCGTAGGTTTTGCACCAGTCGCAATAATAACCGTTTTAGCCTCAATTGTATGCTCTTTGGTTTTAATAATCTTAGGCGTAGATTTTAAATCAATAAACTCAATCTCCTGCATAATTAGCTGCTGAACTCCAAACATTTTGGCGTGCTCTTCAAATTTTTCCATTAACTCAAGTCCACCAATACGTGAAAAGCCGGGATAATTTTCCAACTCTAAGTAGTTAGAAGGCTGACCGCCCAAAATACAAGTATCAACAATCGCCGTACTACATGCCCCGCGACACGAATAAATCGCAGCAGACATTCCGGCAGGGCCGCCGCCTAATATAACTGTATCAAAACTCATATTCATATTTTACTCCTCAATCATCACATTATATCCGGAGATTTTTTCACCATATAGTGAATATTTAGCCGTTTGGGTTCCCATTAATCTTCCATCGATTTCAGATACTGTATTCAATTTCAAATAATTATAACCCCTAAACGAATCCCCCTCAAGATATAATTCTACCGTATCACTCAAAATCTTATTGTCATAACGCCCTTCTTTTTCAAAAACAATCTTATTATCCTCAACTTCTCTGATTGATATTGAAGCCTTTGCCCCTGAAAACGGGTTGTCTAATGTTATGACGGAATTTGATTTGGAAATGTTCCACAAATCTATATTATCATTTTTGAAAACACCTTTTGAATTAGTCTCAAGTAGTTTTGACTGTATTCTCCAGGTTCCGAAGAATTTATCAGGAACCATTTCATCTAACGATATTCCGCTTTTCAGAACAAGCCCCTCATCAGCATTAACCACAGGAGCTACAAAGCATAATACAAATGATAATATAAATAATAAAAGCAATCTCATAAGAATATTTTAATGAATAAAATACAAAAAGGCAATAAGATGATTATCTTATTGCCTTTGAAATTATAGGTTAAACAACTAAACTGTTGCCATTTTGTCTTGAAGAGCTTTTGCAGAGTCTTCGTAACCTGCACGACCCATAAGAGCGTATGTGTAGTTTTTAGCTTGTTCAACACCCGGTTGGTTAAATGTGTTGATGTTGTAGAGTTCGCCTGCGATTGCTGTTTGAACTTCCAACATATAAAGCAATTGTGCTACGTTGTAAGCGTCAACTTTATCAAGAGTGATTGTAATTGTTGGTCTTGAGTAATCTGAAAGCGCTACTCTTGTTGAATCTGCTTCTGCGTTAATCAATTGGTTAATAGTTTTTCCGCCCAAGTAACCAATTCCTGTGTATTCGAAAATACTAGGGATTTCAAGAGTTGTATCAAATTCTTTAACACGGATAAAGTTGATAACTTTATCGTTAGGACCTTCATTGTAAAGTTGAATTTGAGAGTGTTGGTCTGTTGCACCAAGAGCTTTAATAGGGGTAGGTCCGATATTAACATCGTTACCGTTGTTGTCTTTGTTTTTACCCAAAGATTCTGCCCAAAGTTGAACATACCAGTCTGAAACGTATTTCAATCTGCTTGAATAAGGCATCATAACTGAAAGATTTTTACCTTTCTGCGTATCCATTAAGAAATGAATCAAAGCATTTTGAGCTGCGATGTTTTCATTAATGTTAGTATTTTTCAACGCCAAATCCATATCTTTGATACCGTTAACCATAGCGTCGATATCAAGTCCCAACATTGCAAATGGCAGCAAGCCAACTGCAGAAAATACTGAAAAACGTCCGCCTACATCATCTGGAACAACAAAAGTTTTGTAGCCTTCTTGTTCAGAGATTTGTCTTAAAATACCTGTTTTCTTGTCAGTTGTAGCAACGATATTGTTTCTGTAATCCGTACCCAACTCTTGTTCAAGAATGTTTTTAACAATCATAAATTGAGACATTGTTTCAGCTGTTGAGCCAGATTTAGTAATAACGTTAACTAAAGTTTTTTTCAAATCCAATACTTGTAACAAACCATTGATAGTATCAGGATCAATATTATCAAGGAAGAAAATTCTAGGGTAATTATTTCTTTGTTCCGGAGTTAAAAGGTTCCAAAAAGGTTTCAATAATGCTTCAGTAACTGCGATACCGCCCAAAGCAGAGCCGCCAATACCTAAAACAAGGATGTTTTCGAATTTGTCTTTAACTTGTGATGCAAATTCTTTAACATACCAGATTGTTTCTTCGTTATAGCCGAGGTTCATCCATTGAAGCCATTGACCCGGTTTATCTTTTCTCTGGTTAAGGTTTGTAATAATGTTTGCAATAGAATCTCTATAGTTTGAAAATTCTTGTTCGATATTTAAACCGTTCGCAGAACCGATTACCATTGCATCTGCATTTTTGTAATTTAATGTAATCATATTTCAGATAACCCTTTCTCTTTCTTAATTAATTACGTTACAAATAAATTATATATACTCAAATTTTAAATACAAGAGAAAAGTGCCGAAATTACAATAAATATTAACAATGTGTATTAATCGTGCAGACTCATACGGGAAGAAACTTCCGCAACAATTCGTGCTACGTCGGATCCGCCTATAGAAATTTCAAGCAGCAAAGATGAAACAATCATCAAAGTCTCACGGTATTCCATTGTATCAACATCGATAATCGCAAGTTCTATAAAATCATCGCCAACAGAAAGCAGCTTTCCGTATTCTGCCCCTAATGCCCATTTTACAAACACATATTGATTTTCAAATTCCCTTAATTTTTCTAATAATCTCATATAAAACAACCTTCTAATAATATTTTAGTGATAAATTTTGAATAGTCAAAATTATAGGTTAAAACTTTTTCTGGCGCCTTCTTCGTGATATAAACCACCGCCACAGATGGTTTCGACAACTTTTAGTGCAAACTCACGAGGAGCGTCAACCATATTTAATAAGAAATCCCTGCTGGATAAATGTCTGATTTTCATAATAGCATTTTGATTAACTTCTGCCGGGATGAATAATGACGCGATTTCGTTTTCCAAAAGTCTTGCCATTTCCTCATCGTGATCCGTTACACCTTTCATAATATCGTTATAATTGCCTTTAATAGCCATTATACGGCCGGAAAAGATATGTGGTCCAACTTCACGGTACAAAGCCTGCGGCTGGAAGTTACATCTAGTTGTAAAGCTCATTTTATGCCACAAAATATTAACGATAATAACAGATTTTTGCGGGTCAGTGTCAACATAAATGTTTTGCGTTGTAACACCGCGGGATGAAAAGCCCTCTTTTAAAGTTTCCACAATCGCAATCAAATTATCGTTCATACTTGCAAAAATTTTGTTAGTATTAACAGTTGCATGGCTGTAATCCAAAAACTGTTTATACATATGTGAGGACACTAAGTTCACACGTTCCTGAATTAACGCGGATTTTCTGGAGTTGGTTTCCATATTATCAAAGTTTTCATAATTATTCATACAATTGCCCTCAATAACATTTTAATACAAAACACTTTATTCTGTAAAGCACAGTTTACAATTTGTGAATTTTATTTTTTGATACTGGACAAAAACGGCAAAATATGCTATAGTAGTCGTACTTGTTTTATTAATTTTGTCCTTATTGTTTAACAATAGAGGATTATTTTTATGGCAAAAGCTACAGCAGCCGCAGGATTAGCATCCGCAGGCAGTTCATTATTAGGCTCTTTCTTAGGAAGTATGGGCTCAAAAAAACCTTACAATACCAGCTTGTCAATTAACGGTAATGAAGTTGCAAGCGCAAATGTAAAAGGTCACAAAATTTCAACAAATTACAATATGTCAGATGACGAACAGAACCTTTTGGATTACACAAACAAAAACCTTCTGACAGGTTTGGAAAATATTAACGTATTTTCCGATGAAGTACAAAAAAGTATTCAAAATCAGGTTGACGCGTACACTCAACAGGGTATAAGAACAATTAATGACACTTATACACCTATGTTTAGAGAACTGAAATCTGATATTGCTTCAAGGTTCGGAAATCTTGATAACTCTGTTTTTCTCGATAACCTTAATGAAATTGAGAAAAATAGAACAAATGCTATCGAAAATTTGACACAAAATATTTTGGCAAAACAATCTGAACTCTACGAAACTGAAATGAATAACAGATACAATTATTTAGATCAGTTGTCTTCAGTAAACCAAAACCTATACTCAAATATGCTGAACTTCCTAAAGCTGGCAAGTTCAAATACCGGTAATTAAGGTTAGGGGCAGGGCGCGCCTGCGGCGCGCCCTGCTTTCTAATCAAAACTAAAAATCCAATTTAATTTTCTGTTTCTTTTCGTTTTTTTCTCGTCAGTTTTTTGCGGTTCAGGTGCAATCGGGTTTTGCGCCAGAATTTCTTTTGCGCAGAAGAACATTGAGAGAGCCTCTGTGTAACGATTAGTTATGTGCGCATAGTCAAATAGTATAACGCCGCTGACATTGAGCTTACGGGACTCATGAATTTGCCTGATTAAATCATCCGGGCTGCCTCCGATAAATGTTACAAAAAGTCCGGCAAATAAGTCCGTTTTCGAGCTTATACATTCCGCTACCTTTTTAATAGCCTTGCTGGCAGTTTTAGCATCGCAGGTCAGAAACAGAGGTGTTACACCGTCGATATAATTATTAAGCGACCATTCTTTCCAATCCTGTAGTTTATATAGCAGCGCAGCAAGCCTGTCAGGGAATATAACGGCAGATAGATAAACATTATATTTTTTACACAAAGCATTGGTTGATTTTACCATTTGAGTAACATAACTTCTTCTGAAATTAGCCCAATTAAGCATCATTTCGTTGGAAGAGATATCGACAGGATCTACACCGTATTGAGATTGGAAAAGTTCTCTTGCGCATTGCGTATAGCCCCAGGCATTTGATTCAGATACCGCCTGCGGATACCGGATATAGTCGAGATTAATCCCGCTCGGCTTGTAGGTAACAATAATTTCTTCCATAAGTTCAAGTAGGAACTTTCTAACGTCAGGGTTAACCGGATCTAAGAAGTAACCATTATGTTCAGTTGCAACTTTTGACGGATTAATAGACGCATAATCTTTTTTAGTTTTGTTGCCCCACGCCGGGTTAAGCACCAGAATAGCCTGCGGATTTGAATTAACAGTATCATTTCCTATATAAAATGTTTCAAACCAAATATGCAGCTTAATCTTTTCCTTTTTGCATTCTTCCGCCCAAACCGCTAACGGGTCAAAACCGACAAAAAGCTCATTTTGCGGAACAAAACCGTATTTAGCCATTAATTTACTTGGATAAATTGTTTTCCCGTGATAGAAAGTTTCCAAAAACACAGTATTAACGCCAAGTTTTTTAAGCCTTCTTACGGTATTTCGGATTTCAAAAGCACTTTTTTCCACCGGACGAATCCAAACACCTTTTAATTCCTTGGGTTTATGTGGAATAATACTTTTTAAAGCATCATTTGACGCCTCTATTGAAAGAGATACGTTCTTTTTAACAGCTTGAGGATTTTTCTTTGCTTTTTTGATGTATTTTTTTGCATCCTCAAGGTACATATTTGAAAATCTCGGATTAAAATTAGGATTATTTTGAGAATAGAACTGAATCATCTGTTCAGTATCTTCAAGTTTTTTGGAAGCAAGGAACAGATAACTTTCGCTTGTAACGTATGTATAGATTGTCATATCTTCCAAATCAACATAAACCTTAGTACCCATTTTTACGGCATTATTAATCCAGGTTTTAGCCTTGCCGTGACCGCTGATTACAAAACCGTCAGGAGGTATTGGAGAATTTGCGCCTGAAAGTTCTACCACAGTATTACCGACAACAATTGCCTCATATCCGTATTCATTTGTGCCGGTACTTTCACCACAGTTTGGCGTATAAACAACAAGCTGGTTTGTACCACGCGCACCGGGACTGTTTACGCCCTCAATATTTGTTTTGACCGTAGGGTCAAACTTACTGATTTTATAGTGCGAACTTGAATAAATAACTTCGTCTTTTTTGGCAACATACGGTAAATATCCCTCAATTACAGTTCCATTAGGCGCCTGTATTGAAGTTGACTCTTCCCCAAATGCCTCTATACCGATTATCCCTAATATAAAACTTAAAATAATTAATAATACACGTTTCATCCTAACTCCTAATCGTACCGTGATACTCCTTATTTTCCTCCGGAATACTTTCAATTTTATCTAAAATTTCGGATTTTGTTTCATCAAAAGCGTAAGCCTCTTGATAGAACCGTTTTGCCTTACACAAATCGCCCAGCTTTTCGTAAACTACAGCGAGTTTGTAATTGATATCAAAATCGCTGTAACCGTTCTCGTAAGCAGCCGAAAAATATCTTAAAGCTCTTTTAAAATCACGCCTTTTATAAAAATAATCACCTACAAGATAGTTAGTTTCGGGATTACTTTTGTCGATATTAAGCGATCTTGAAAAAAATGATTTCGCCAAAATATTCCTGTCCTGTATATCATAAATCAATGCTCTTTTATTAAGCACTTCTACGTTATCAGGAGTAATTTTCAACAGAATATAATAATTTTTCATTGCCTGATGGAGTAAATCAGCCTTTGTTTCATCATTTTTTTCACCTAATGCTTGAGAAAGCAAAGAGTCCGCCTCTAATCTTAACGGTTCGGGTTCTAAATGCGAGTAGTCGAACAAGTAATCATGATACTCAACACCACCGGACTTTGCAGAGAAAGCCGGTGATGAGATTAAACATAAAATTGTAACTGATAAAAATATTTTTTTTAAAGGCATATTACAAATCGCTTGCGCTTGGCTCAATATTAATATTGTGATTTAAGAATGTATCGCCTTCGGCAGCCGGATCAGTATATGTATATGAGCGATAAAGCACTCTTAAAAACTTGTTTTTAATAAGTTTTTTATGGGTTGGTTCGTTAGGAATACCAGCCGCTTTGTTTCTTTCATGGTTCACCATTTGAATAGAAGTATCGGAATATCCGTTCATTTTCAGGAAGTCACTTGAATAGGTGTCACTTCTTGTAATATATGCGAATGACGGTACTGCTACTGACAAAGCTAATACGGTGAATAAAATTTTGTTTTTCATGTTAGAGCTCCTAAATCTTATCTAAAAAAAGTATATCTTAATTTTAAAATAGTACAACTTTATTATAAAAACTTAATAAAGAGGTGTCATGTATTAAACAGATGATATTTTAATAATTTCTTCGAGCTTATCAAGGAGTTGCTCTTCGGGAACTTTAGCGATGATTTCGCCTTTTTTAAAGACAAGCCCTTCGCCGACACCGCCAGCGATACCGAAATCCGCACCGCGGGCTTCACCGGGACCGTTTACAGCACAGCCCATAACAGCAATAGTTATCGGCTTATCCAGATTTTTAAACCGTTCTTCTACTTGTTTTGCCAGTGAAATAAGATCTATTTGGGTTCTGCCGCAGGTAGGACAGGAAACAAAATTAACACCTTTTTGACGAAGTCCAAGTGATTTCAAAATTTCAAAGCCGGCATAAACTTCTTCGACAGGATTTTCAGTGAGTGAAACCCTGATTGTGTCACCAATTCCTTGAGCAAGCAATATTCCTAAGCCTACAGAGGACTTAACCAGTCCGGCTTTTAGGGTTCCTGCCTCGGTAACACCCAAATGCAGCGGGTAAGGAATTTTATCCGCAATAAGTTTATAGGCATCAATTGTGGTCAAAACATCCGAAGATTTAAGCGAAACTTTTATAAGCCCAAAATCCAAATCCTCAAGAATTTTTATATGCCCCATTGCGCTTTCAACGAGCTTTTGAGCAAGCGTAAGTTCTTTATTGTCAATCAAATTTCTTTCTAATGAGCCAGCATTAACGCCTATTCGGATAGGAATTTGCTGCTGTTTTGCAAGTTTTACAACTTTTTCGACATTTTCACGCTTGCCGATATTCCCCGGGTTTAAACGAAGAGCACTGACACCTGAATTAATCGACTGAATTGCCAACTTGTAATCAAAATGAATGTCTGAAATAACAGGGATTGGCGATTTTTCAACGATTTCACGCAAAGCAAGCGCCGCCTCCATATCCAAAACCGCAAGCCTGATAATTTCACAACCCGCATCGGCAAGTTCTTCAATCTGTCTTAAAGTTGCTTTTACATCCCGCGTATCAGTGTTACACATAGACTGAACCGAAATAGGCGCCCCCGCACCGACAGCAACATTTCCAATATTAAATCCTATTGACTTTCTTCTCGTAATCATAATATTATCGTATCATATAAAAGGAGAAACACAATAATTATGAAAATCGCTGTTATATCAGATATTCACGCGAATTTACACGCGCTGACCGCCGTTATAAATGATTTTGAAAGACGCGGGGTAAATAAAGTTTTTGCACTCGGTGATTACGCAATGGCGGGTCCGCAACCGGTGGAAACACTGAAATTCATTCTTACTCAACCGTGGGAAATGATTCAGGGCAACACCGACAAAATGATTGCGACATACAGTGAAAAAACTTACACTGACGCAAAAGCTGCATTTCCGGTCATGGCAGAAGCGTTAAAGTATGATATGAGCGTTCTTCCGCAGAAATATATTGATTTTCTAGCCTCTCTCCCTGCCGAAAAAATTATCGAAATAGATGGGGTAAAAATTCATCTTGTACACGGTTCTCCTCGCAGAAATAACGAGAATATCTATCCTGATTTAAGACCAGAAACAGTAGAAGAAATGACACTAGATAGTGACGCCGATTTAATTCTTTGCGGTCATACGCATATTCCTTGCGGGTATCAGTTGAACAGCAAGAAAACAGTAGTAAATGTCGGCAGCGTCGGACGTTCCATGACACCTGATGCAATGCCTTGCTATGCAATTCTCGAAATTGAAAACGGACAATTCACCATAGAACATCATTTCGTTGATTATGAACGGGAAATTGCTGCAGATATAATTCGTTCACACGGATTTGAGGGCGCAGACAAACTTGCAGGAATGTTATTTGACACAACAAACCGTCACATATAAGTGACAGTTACTTTTTCTCACGGGAAGTCACATCATCTTCAAATTGCAAGAAAATATCGTGACCGACAAACTGCTCTAATGTTGCACGGGTTGTATAAAATTCTGCTGTAGCTTTTGCTAACGCATCAACTGCATTACGATAATAAGCGTCCGAAATCAGAACGATTTCCCTTGAAGAATTTTGTGATAAATCGTAATTTTTTTTGCGATTATTTGCCATTTTTTCAAGCATTAACATTTTCTTGCGCGAAGTCATATAGTCGTAATAAAGGTCAACAGTCTTTTGCTGTAATTCCTCTACCTTGCGAACAAGAATAATCATATCTGCATCATTAACTTTTGAATATTTATAATTCAGAGCTTTAGTGTCTTGAGAAAAAATGCTCAATAAATTACCACCCAATAAAGAACCGGCAGCAATCATCGGGTTACCCATAGTCGCACCTGCAAGAGTAGACATGCTTGCGATGTTACCCAAAACGCTTTTAATCGACTTGCCGTCCGGTTTATCCTCTTCCGGATTGGAAAGTTTATATAACGCAAAGTTTATGGTATCACTTTGTGTTGCAGCGCCATGCCAAAGCAGGGATAAATCCGCCATCATTTCACGTTCATCAGCCTCAAGCTCTTTCTCAATATCTTTTGAAAGTCTCTTGATACTTAAATCCGCATAAGTGACTTTACTTAAATCGCACGTATCAACATTCCCGGGAGCAATTTTATCAAGAGAATAGTCAACTTTTTTATCAGAGACTGAAACATTTGCATAAATTTTATTTTCTTGCGGCGAATATTTAACCTCCGGGTCGTCAGTCAAGCCCACACGGTACATCAAGGGTTTCTGCGCCGTGATTTCAGATAAATCCAAAGCAAACGCCGGCATTATACCTAAAGCAATCGCCACAGCAAGCCATTTACACAATACATTTACCCTTACCCTCTTCATTTACGGCCTCCTGACGATTTATCCAGCAGGACATTATTGACCTGAACCAAATTCAAATTCTCTACAACCTTTTTACCAGCCATACGCTGCAGGGCTAAATGATATTTTTTAGCGTTTTCAAGATGATAAAATTCATCAACCTGTAACCCCTCATAAAGTGCTGACGAAATTGTGATTTCAAGTAAATCTTCTCTTTCCAAAGCATTTGAGTAATTTTTACTGTACAGAAGAAGTTTTGTACGCGTATCCTTTAACTGATTAAGAGAATTTTTATAACTGTAATAATTATTGATAATTTTATCCTGCAAGTTTTCGATTAATCCAGCAAGTTCAATCATTTCCGTATCAGTAAGCGGAATTTCCTGCGGAACATTCTTTTTATTAATCAAATTTTGCGCGAGTCTGCCAGCCGCAAAAGAACCTGACTGGAGCATATAATTTTGCCCCATAAACATAGGCGCAAAAGACGCACCGGCAACCATTGCAGAAAGCGTTTTAGAAAGCAAAGATGAATGGATTCTGCGCTGGCTTTCAGGCGTTGCCAGTTTTTTAAGCGCAAAAGAAATTACCTGATTGTTGTTAACGGTTCCTTCCCAAAGGCTTTCGATATCTTCCAAATCCTTTTCACGCTGCAAATCAATAATTTCTTTCATGTATTCTTCATCAGACATGAGCAGCGATTCTTTTGAATTAACCGTAACTTTAGGAATCTCAATTCCTTGTTTTGAGACAGAGCCTGCCGGCAGTGCCAATTCCTCACAGTAAGCCGTCTGCGCCACCATTATCATACTTAACAATAAAGCTACTCTTTTCATAACAAGATTGTACCACAGACAGTTTTATAAATCCATTGATTGATTTTTTCTACACCAAATGATTGTTCTCACAACGACCAAAATAGCTTACACTTACAATGTAGAGAGGTTAATGTGAACAAAGATTTATTAATAGCTCGGGAAGAGAGACCAACTGATTTTAGCTGTATTTATAAAAATGCTATAAAAGAATTATTAAACAGAGCTTTAAAGGATAGAAATAACGATAGAATTTACACACTTTTGGGCTTTTGCTACAAAAAAACAAACAAAATTAACAAGGCTATCAGCTATTTTGAAAAAGCTGTATTGCTTAATCAGGAATCTTTTAGTGCATTTTATCAAATGGGTCTTTGCGGGCTGAAAATCAACAAAACCTGTGTTGCGGTAAATAGTTTTATTAAAGCTATCCAATCTAACCCTACAAACCCTTACGCCGTACTTTATCTTGGAATTTCACACGAGTATTGCGAAGAACCTGACATGGCGTTTATGATTTACGAGCGTCTTATCGAAACCACTCCGGGGTTTGTCAAAGCGTATGAGAAAAAAGCTGAACTTTTTATCAAACTGTCACACTATAGTGACGCAATTCCGCTTTTAAACCAAATGATTAAAATCAACCCAAATAACTCTATTGCCTACGAAAGACTTGGGAATTGCTATAAAAAGTTAGGTAAAAAGGCTTATGCATCAAGATGTTTCCGTAAAGTTCTTTCGACAAACGCATCCGCAGACGCATACGGCAACGCAATCCGCGAGTTGAAACAAATTAATGCGCAACAGCCTAAAAAATTCCAGCTATGCTAAATATTTTTGCGCAGTTTCTTTGTCAAAGACTTCAATGCTGTCTTCTGAATGGATAAAGACCATACAGGAAATCAAAGATTTTAAGGTTTCAAAATCAGAATAAGAAATTTTGTTGCGCAAATCTTCCATATTATTTGCAAGAAATTCCATTATAATAACTTTGTCGTTAAAAACGAGTTCGGAGAAATAATCAAAAGTTTCTTTATTTTTCATCCCCTCAAGATAGATTATATCCGGAGATTGGAACTCAATAAATCTTGAGGCTTTATCCATATTAAAGCCCACGTTCTCGTTTAACTCGCACTGATTTACATTCGGAAGATTGTATTTTGTAATACTCTCAATCGTCATAATATTTTTATCAGGCGAAGAGATTTCATTCAAAAGTGAATAAATCAGGTGGGTTTTGCCGCTCAATTGAGAACCGCATACAAAAATTACACCGGGTTCTTTAACAGAGTCGATAAGTAAATTGTAGTTATGAGTAGAATTTAACAGAGTTCTCAAAGATGTCGGCGGTTTATAAAGTTTGATATAAATTCTCTCACCCATAATTGTCGGGAAAGTAGAAACGCTTGCCACCAGTGACAAATCTCCCATTAAAAAGTCCAGTTTACCGAGCTGCGGAACTTCGCTGACAGTAGAATCAAGCTGTGCAAGGTTCTTCAATTTCGCAATAAAGGACTCCATAAGAACCGTTGGAATTGTACCTTTATTTAAGACTTCGTTGTTTGTTTTGAAAGTTACCTCAAAGCCCTCGGTTTCAAGCCTGAAAATAATTTCGTGAACATTTTCAATAACAGCCTGGCGTAAAATTGAACTGATAATCTTATGGATATGCGCATCACTCAAATCATCGTTATGAAGCTCTTCACGCCAATCATAGTCAACATTTGCAAATGTTGCCATAATTTTATCGGTTCCGGATTCCTCGTTGTAATATTCGTCAATTTTTTCCAAAACCACTTTTTCAGACGCAATAACCGCTTCAATAGAGCATTCTGCGGTTTCGACAATTTTATCAATCGCAAACAAATCCATTGGGTCAGCCATTGCAACTGTCAAAACATTTTCAATCTTAAACAGCGGCAGAATTTTATATTTTTTTGCATCATTGTAAGAAATATACTTTAGAGTATTTTTATCAAGTGAATAGTCGTTCAAATTCACAAACGGGATATGAAGTTTTTCCTCTAAAAACTTTAAAATAGCATCTTCCGTTATCACACCGGAATTAATCAGAACTTGACCGATATTAGTATTTTGCGACTGCGCAATTTGCGTTGCCTGATTAACAACATCAAATTCTACAAGCCCCTCACGCACAAGGTCATATTTTAATTTTTCTAAAGTTTTATTTGTTACAGCTTGCACTATTCGCACCCAAATACTGTTCTACTTTACTAACGACCTCGTCAAGGTCAAAAGGCTTTGTGATGTACTCGTTGACACCGGTTTCCTCACCAATAAGTTTATCCTCCGCTTGAGAACGCGCAGTAAGCATTAAAATAGGAATATCTTTGTATTTACTGTCAAACTTTAATAAACGACTGATTTTAAACCCGTTAATCTTAGGCATCATAACGTCTAAAATAATTAAATCAGGGACAATTTCTTTGGCTAAACGCAGCCCGTCCTCACCGTTATATGCACAATAACAGGTATAATTTGCTATTTCCAAAACAAATTTCAAACTCTCAACAATATCCTGTTCATCGTCAACAATAAGAATTTTTTTCATTTTCATACCTGCCAATACTAAAATACGTAATAAAATAATACGCTTTATGGCAGCTATAGTCAACAATATTAAGTTTATTTACGATTAAAGAAAGATTTTATAGTATCCCAAATTTCAAAAATAAAATCAATAAATGAGAATTTAAAATCTTCAATCTCATAATTAGGTGTTGCTCCAAAAGAATCAACCTCATTACCCATAGCGAAAATATTTTTGTTTTCATCCTGTTTTTGGCGTCTTCCTTGATACATATACCCAAGATTTCCGCCACCGCCATCGTTTTGCATTTGTGATGCCGGTTTGATGACAGGTTTTGAAGATAAAACATTAACATCGAAACTCATTTTTCCCAAGCCTCATGGTTTTAAAATTCCCTTACATATATAAAGTTTTATTAATGTAAAAAATTGTTACAATGAACGGTCAAAATTTACAAATCTTAATGTATTATACGTATACGGTCACTGCAAAAATCCGGGATTGGCGCACCGGATGTGAGATATTCTTCCATTGCCTCGGCTCTGGTAATGTTAAAATCTTCAGCATCATCGGACTTCAGGCAGCCAAGGAGGTTCGGACCAGAGGCTAGGAAAGAGTCGTATACGCAAGTGAATGTGTCGTCGTCTTCCATATCATCTAAGTTAAATCTTACATTGCCGTCATCGTCTAAAATTTTGACGTCAGAAATTGAAAAATCAGGGTTTACTGTATAACTCATGTGAGAAACTTGCATTAAGCCCGGTGTTGCTTTTTTAAAGGTTGCGGATTCCGCAGAAATACTTAAAGCCTCATAAATCTGCTTTTTGGTTAACTCTGCTTTAACAATTGATTCCTTGAACGGTAAAACTTGTTTTATTTGGTTTCTGCTGATTTCAACGTGTGAGAATGAATCCCTTATTGTACCCGGATTCACAAATGCAAAATCAGGTTTTTCATCCGGAGAAGAATGTTTTGTTACATACCAAAAATCAGAATCTGCAACGAAATTTGCCACTTTATTTTCGTTTCTCAACGGATTTTTTGTCGGTACAATCGGCATATCTATTACTTTCAAGATTTCTTTTGCTTTTGCATCAATAAACTGACCCACAAAATTCGTTTTAGGATAATCGTGTGTATAATGAATTTTATTTGTACATTCTTCAGGAATAAGCACACCGTCATCGTCAAATGTCAGATTCATTGTACCAAACATATTAAGGTTTTCGGCAAAGTAATGTTTTTTGCTTGACCCGGTTGAAACAACCCTTACCGGTTCAAATTCATCCGGATTATCAACGCGTCTTCTGGAGGATTTTTCCCATTTATCAACCATTAAATGATCGTGACCGCCGACAATAAGGTCAATACCGCCGATTTTTGCAAAGACCTTATAATAATTAACACCTTTGTCATCGTTTGAGTATTCACCGGTGTGGGCAAGAAGTACAATCTTATCCACACCCTCATTTTCAAGTTTGCGGACTTCCTGTTTAATTGATTTAACAGTGTCTTTCAAGCCTTTTACGGAGACAAAATTATTATCAGAATTGCGGGAAACTGTTTTATTAAAGTCTAGCGGTGAAACACCTATAAAGCCAACTCGTTCCCCGTCGTCCTCAATAATTGTAGATTTAGCAATCTCTTTTGCAGCAGGGCTCTCAAATTCAGGATCAATTTCAAGGTTTGCGCTAAGGAATTTGTGTGCAATATTAATCTTATCAATCAAATGACAAAGATTTTTGGCATTCGCGATATCGTGATTACCTATACCAACGACATCAACGTATTTTTCAATAAACTTCGCGACAACAGGGTTGTTATCCGAACCTTTCATAAACATATCGCCACCGCTCAAGGTCCAGTTTGTCCCCTCGGTGTTTTCTTTGTAAAACTCATCACGCGCTGTTATAAAGGAATCAACAAATGAAAGGCTGCCGTGCATGTCGTTCATATAAACAACATTCATTTTTGAGTTTCCAAAATTTAAATTTCTGTTGGGTAAATTATTGAATATCGGGGTAATCATACAGAAATTAAACCACCTCAAGGAAAATTTTGCCCAAATCCCGCAGAATTATTACAAAAATTTACAAAAGATTATAGCGTTCAGCAAGGCGTTTTAACTTTCCAGTGGAAAGCAGGTAGTTAATGTATTCGTTTATATCCATTTGCAAAGTTTTAGACTCTTCTCCCTGCCTGAATGCGATTGCATAAGGCTCTCTAGAATAACGTTTAGAAAGAAGTTTTACGGATTTATCATCAAGAGCATAGCCTAAAAGAACGGTGTCGTCGGCAACAATTGCATCAGCTTCACCACGTTTAAGCGCTGCAAAGGCTTCGGTGTAGGTTTTGTAGGCAAAGATTTTGGCACTCGGATAAACGTCACGGAGCGATTTTTCGCCTGTTGTGCCGAAAACTACGATTAAGCGTTTATCTGCGAGTTCATTAAATGTTGTATATTTTGACTTAGCCGGAACCATAACAGCCTGCCCCGCAACGAAATAGGATTCCGAAAAATCAACTACACGCAAGCGCTGCTGTGTTATTGTCATTGTTGCGACAAGAATATCGACTTCTTTGGTATTAAGTTTGCTAATTCTATCGTCAGCCTGAACCACTACAAAATCTACTTTTGATGGGTCACCCAACAGGTGTTCTGCAATCATTTTTGAAAGTTCAATATCAAAACCGATAAGATTTCCGTCTTTATCGCGGTAACCAAACGGTTTGGTATCGTCACGAACGCCGACAATTAACTTATCACGTGACTTTATTGTTTGCAAATCATCCGGCAAGGGCTCTTCTTTTTTACCGCAGCCGGTCAGAAGTACTGAAAATATAGCTAAAAATACCAATAACTTTCTAAACATAATCTTATTTTAACGGAATTTTCTTATTTAATCAAGCGCGGGATTTAAAAACGCCCCAAAGCGCTGCGATAAGGATTAAAACAGAGACCCAAATCGCAACAGGTATACCCGCAATGTTAAAAATACTGTCTATTCTTATTGTTTCGACCAAAATTCTTGCGATTGCATAAAGCGCAAAATATAGAGAAGTAATAAAAAGTGAATTTCTATTTTTTCTAAACGCCCAAAGCAGAATAAGGAAAATTCCGAAATCGAGAACGCTTTCATACAAAAACGCCGGATGAAAATATTCAGAGCTTTTATATTGCAGCGGACGCAAGGCTTTCGGGATAAAAAGTTTTATCATGCCGGTCTCAATTGGTTTACCAAATGCTTCCGAATTAAAGAAATTTCCCCAACGTCCTATACTTTGGGCAAGCGCAAGCCCCAGCGTCATAGGGGCAGTCAAGTCGAAAAGTTTTATATCTTTTTTTCTTGCATAGAAAATCAAAAAAATCATGCATGCCAGCAGAGTCCCGTGGATTGAAAGCCCGCCCTCTCTAACGTTCAGCACCGAAAGCGGCCGTGAAATATAATAATGCCAGTTCAAAATGCAATAATAAATTCTTGCGCCGACAAACCCAACCAGTACAAGCCACGGCATTAAATCCAGGATTAACTCACCGCCGCCACGTTTTTTATACGCCCAATCCGCGACAAAAGTTCCGATAAGTATGGCGAAAGCCATAATTATTCCGTACCAATACACGCTAAGCCCAAAGATTTGAAATGCTTCAGAGCCGGGCGAAACCAAAATCATAGCTATTGCACTTTCGTATTAAGTTCGTTAATTCTTTCCTGAACCGCATCTCTGTCAGTAGCTTCAGGACTCAAAGAAAGATATTTTTCGTAGTTTTGTACAGCATCCTGAACTAATTCGGCAATACGCGCGTTATCAGCATCGCTAAGTTTTCGTTTCTTCTTATCGGGATTTTCAAATTTAGCAAGTTTGCCTTCTTCATCAACAAACAAATATCCCTCTTCAATATCAGTAATTACATTTTCTTCACAAACCGCAAGCGAATAATAAGCATCTGCAAAATCAGGTTTTATCTGAATAACTTTTTTATAGTTGTCAACAGCATTACTATAGTCATCCAATTTAGTATAAGCAACAGCTAAATTATAATATGATTCATACGCTGAAGAATCTAAATCAATACTGGATTTAAGGCGTTCAACCGCACTTGTGTAATCTCCGTTTTCAATAAATTCTTTTGCCTTAGTATTAAGTTCCTGTACAGCGAAATTGTTTATACATGCCGTTGACACAACCGAGATGAACAACACACCTGCAACAAGTAAAACTCTTTTCATATATATAAAACCCTCTTTTTAACATGCTTATAACAGGATTGATTATAAAATAACTTAACTAATTTGGCAAATTTTATAAATTAAGTTACAATACGAAAAAACAGGAGAAATACATGTCAGAAGAAAAAATTGTAAGTTTAGGAGATAAACGTAACCATAAAAAGGAACATAAAGAAGAAACTACCCAAAGCAATGAAAAGGTTGAATATTGTAGTTTTTGTGGAAGACCAAACCACCAGGTGTTAAGAATGGTTCTCGGACCCGGCGTTAACATTTGTTCCGAATGCACACTTATTGCAGTTCAGTATTTAATTATGAGCGAACAGGCGCCATCTGCCGAAGTTCAAAAAGTAATTGACGCGCTCTGGGGAATTACCAGAAAATGATGAAAGACGCACCTAAACAGTTAAACGCGTTTGAGATTAAGCGCGAAATAGCAAGACTTATAAAAGCGCTTGAAAACTCTACGATTTTGGTTGACACATCAGAATTTAGAACTCTTGATGCACAGGAAGACAAGACAGGTGTTGTAAAAATTCTTATGAAAGAATTTCATCTTTGTAATGAAGATTCCATGCCCGTAATTAAACTTCTGCTTTTACGATACTCTGATATGGAAGAAC
Organism: Candidatus Gastranaerophilus phascolarcticola; assembly: GCA_001899335.1. Classification (GTDB taxonomy): domain Bacteria; phylum Cyanobacteriota; class Vampirovibrionia; order Gastranaerophilales; family Gastranaerophilaceae; genus Gastranaerophilus; species Gastranaerophilus phascolarcticola. The sequence continues at coordinate 406,740 of MOYE01000001.1, read as the reverse complement.
TTCTTGCAGAGCTTGAAACTATAATTAAAAACCCTAGAAATCCGAATAATATAAAACTTCATGCCATTGAGCTTATAAGTACATTCAAACCAGACTGGCATGATGAGAATTACGATTCATACCTGGAATACGATGAAGAACTTGTTCAACAGGAAACAAAAGAGCTTTTGGAAAATTCTAAGGATAACCCTGAAATCCAGCTTGATTTTCTTGATTTCTTCAGTGCCATTCCTAAAAAAGACCAGTTAATGTTATTGGACTCACTCAAGGAAGACCAGCAGGGAACCGACTTTGCGAATATTCTTGTGCCGATATTCTTAAGTTTCCCGCAGGATGAAATAGGTTTACACGCATTAAAACTTCTTAGTAATACGAAGTCGCCTTTTGCTTATGAGGCTTTGTCACAGGTCAACGAGATTCTAGACGATAAAAATGTACGTAAATGCCTTAGCGAATTGAAATTATCAGGCGCGGCAAACGGATTAGAGCCAAACAACCACGATGGCGCAATGTTTTTTATGATTCCACCTGACGGCGAGGGAAATTTTAGTCTTCTTTATCAAAGACCTAACGAAGACGGAAAAACCATTATGCTTATTGGTATGGTTATAGATGATTACACCGGGGTTAGAGAATGCCTTGGATTTAGCTCGATTTCCGAATTTGAAGCATCTTTTCTTATGGAAAAACTTTCAGGAACGGATTTTAAAACAACAATTAAGCCGGAAGTTTTCAAAATGCTTTTGAATGAGGCTGAAAAGTTAAACTACAAAAAATCAGCACCGCCGTATGAATACAATTGCTGGAAGAAAATCTTCCTGGATATTAAACCTGAAACACAGCCAATTGAAGAGATTTTGAAAGAACATTTTGAAGATAAAAGTGTTACCACAGCTGATATCACCGAAGTTCTAAACGCGGACTTTACAGTGCCTTGGTTTTATAACAGAACATTCGGGGATGAAACCGAAAACTTATTCGATGAATTGGATTTTCTTATAAAAGAAAATTCAATTGAAAACGTGGATTTTGAAGCGTTTATGAACAAGCACCTGAATGAAGTTTTTTACCCGCAGGAAAAAGAGAACTGGCAGCATAGACTTTTACTGACAGCTTACGGGAAATTCAGCGCGGGTGACGATAAAACCGCCTGCGTTCTGTACAAAATCGCCCAAGACCCACAGGCAACCACAGAACTCTTTGAATTTATCCTTAAACAAAGTATTTTTCAGTACTTCCTGAATATGCTTACAGAAAAAATATTTCTCAAATACAAGGAAAAAGAATTAGAAGATAATCTTGCCTATTTGGAACAGTTATGGGGGTTCTATGTATAAAATAATGGCACTGGATGTCGGAACAAAACGTATAGGCATTGCAATAAGCGATTACCTGCACATAATCGCAAACCGCCATTCATACATAGCGCGTGATGTAAATTCTGTAAAGACAATTGTAAACATTGCGAGGGAAAACAATGTAAAAAAAATTATTATTGGTGTACCATATAATATGGATGGAACCCAAGGGTCACAAGCTCAGGATTGTATCGACTTCGCAAGCGGTATTCAGGGGTTTGAAATAGTCTATGAAGACGAAAGATTAACCTCGGAAACCGCAGAAGAAAACCTTCGGGAACGCAAAATTAATTTTCGCAAAGAAAAAGGGCTTGTAGATATGGAAAGCGCAGGCATAATTTTAGAACAATATCTATCAAGAAATAACTAAAGAAAGGTTAACCATGGAAGAAAACAAAATTATTGAAACCATTGATGAAGAAGGCAATCCTGTCAGATTTGAGCTTTACAACATAGTAGAATTTGAAGGCAAAGATTACGCACTCTTACTCCCGCTTGGAGAAGAAGAGCAGGAATTAATTCTTATGCAAATCATCATTGACGGCGAAGAATACTCGTTTGAAACAATTGAAGACGACGAAGAATTTGAGCGTGTGTCAGAATATATTGAAAATTTAGAAGACGAGGAGTAGAACTTTGTTTGAACGATTTACGGAAAAGGCTATAAATGTAGTCAGCAAATCACAGGAAATTGCAAGAGAATGCGGTTTCAACGTAATCCTGCCGGAACACCTTTTGCTTGCACTTGTTGCTGAGGCTAAGGGGGTTTCACTAAGGATTTTCAAGAACAAAAATATTACCTACGACCTTTTGCTTGAAAAATTCTACCCGAATTTGGAAAACTCGCAGGCTGACAACAGAACGCTGCACTTTGGCGATGATTACAAGGAAATATTGAAGAAATCACTTGATATCGCAAATGTTTCAGGAAACAGCACAATCCTGTACGAACACCTTTTCCTTGCCGTTCTAAACACTAAAAATTTCGATAAATTGGCTGTTTTGGAAGATTTAGGTCTTAATATCAGCGAAACAAAAGCATTATTACAAAAACTTGTTCAGAAAAAAATCAAAAGGATTTTGCACCCTGAAACCGATGAACACCACGATGCAGAAAACAAAACAGATGACACTGATGCAATTTTCGACAGCGAAGAATCTGCAAAAGTTTTTGAACGCGCTGTAGCAAAACTATCAACTTCAAATTACGAAATTCTCGGCACAGAACAAATTCTCTCTTCAATACTGGAAGATAAAAATACCAATCTTTACAACATTTTAGAGAATTTTGGCATTACAAGCGAAGAATTTGATACGAAGTTAAAGAATGTACAATCAAGAAAATCCGAATACGAGGGAAGACAAATTATCTTCACGCCAAACGCATTCAAAACAATGAACCTCGCTCTTCAAACAGCAAAAGAACTGGGCTCCTCTGTAGTTCTTCCGGAACACATAATCCTGGGGATTTTAAAAGCTAAAAAAGGCGTTGCTTACGATATTATCAAAGAATTTCATATATCTGACGATGATCTTGCACACGCAATCATCAAGCCAATCGAAAAACAAATGCCTGAAACGCTAACGATTTTAAGGCTTGCAAAAGAAGAGGCTCGCCGCATCGGCAGAAATACTGTGGGTACCGAAATGTTTCTTCTCGGAATCATCGGAGAGGCAACAGGTATTGGCGCAAGAGTTCTGAAAGAGCTTGAAATTAACATTAAAGAGGCGCGCGATGTGGTGGAAAACCTTGTTGGCTTTGGCAACGAATATTACTATAAAGAAATTTCATTCACCGAACGCGCAAAACGTGTTCTTGAGACAGCTTGGCACATAGCTAAAAAAGAAAATAAGACCAAAATCGAATCTTCACACATGCTTTTAGCGATAACAACCGAGCCGACAAGCCTTGCCATGAAAGCGCTTGAGCAGTTGGGAGTCGATTCTGTTGAAATAAGAGAAGGTGTAAAAAAGTTTTCAAATGCTCAAAAATAAAGTAGAAGCATTTTTAAAAAAACATTCAATTTCTAAAACCGTCCTAGTCGCATTTTCCGGCGGTTATGATTCTATGTGCCTGCTGAACGTACTTTTAGAGCTAAATTTACATCCGATTGCAATTCATCTTAACCACAACTGGCGGGGAGAAGAGAGTCGTCAGGAAGAAGAGAATTGTCGTAAATTTTGCCACACTCATGGGCTTGAATTTTATTCTGAAACGTTACCAGCCGGAGTCAAAGCAACTGAAACAGAGGCGCGCGAAGCGCGCTATGACTTTTTTGAGCGCTGCGCACAGAAATTTAATTCCAAAATAGTTCTTACCGCGCACAATGCAGACGATAACGCTGAAACTATTCTTTACAGAATAGCAAAAGGCACAGGAATCGAGGGTCTAAAAGGCATTTCACCTGTTCGCGGAATTTATTACCGCCCCCTTTTAACAACTTATCGCACTGAAATTGAGGATTATTGCAAAAAACACAATCTGACACCTAATAGTGACAGTTCTAACGAGAATACAAAGTACAAACGCAATTTAATCAGAAAAAATATTCTGCCGGAACTCGAAAAAATTAACCCCGAAGCGAAATCTGCGCTCAACACATTGAGCGAAAATGCCCGAAATGACGCAGAACTTGTCAACGAATACCTAACGTCGTTACAAGATAAGTTTAATACTCAAAATTTCATTAAGTATTCTGCCGCGTTGCAAAACCGCATTGTTTATAACCTTTTATGCGAAAATAATTTTGAATACGACAAAAAACATGTGGAAGAAATCGTTAAATTTATCAACGAAAATGCTTGTTCTAAAAATGGCAAAACGCGTTCTATCACCGGCGAAACGCTGCTCTTTGCCAGCGAAAAAGAAATACGTCTGGTAAAAGAACGTCCTGTTTACAGCATAAGAATAGAGGAATGCGCAGAAAAGCCTGAAAAATTCCCGCCGGATAGCGAGGGAATTGCATACGTTGACCTTTCAGGCACCGAAAATTATACCATTCGGCACAGGGAAGACGGCGACACCATTCATCCGCTTGGCGCTTCAGGCTCGCAAAAACTAAAAAAATACCTTAATTATAAGGGTATTCCAAAAGACAAACGCGATGATATGCTGTTTCTCTGTCAGGACAAAGAAGTTTTATGGGCACCGTTATGCGGAATCAGCGAAAAAATAAAAGTAAATGGCAACCCGACACACATCTTAAGATTGGAGAGAGTACATGAACACTAAAGATTTAAAGATTTTGATATCAGAAGAAGAAATTCAGGCAAAAATCACCGAACTGGCAGGCAAACTCAACGACCTTTATAAAGGCGAAGAAGTTTATGCTATCTGTGTTTTAAAAGGTGCTGTTATGTTTGCCGTGGATTTGGTAAAAAAACTAACAATGCCGGTAAAAATGGAATTTATCAGGCTTTCAAGCTACGGAAGCGCGACCACAACAAGCGGTAAGGTTAACGCTGTTGACATCTCACTACCGGATTTGAACAACAAAAATGTACTTATCATTGAAGACATTGTTGATTCCGGCTTGACCGCAAAATTTCTTATTGATTTTATAAATTTGAATTTCCACACAAAAAGCACAGTTTTTTGCTCGCTTTTAGACAAAAAAATTACAAGAAAAACGGATGTATCACCTGATTACTACTGTTTTGACATAGATGATAAGTTCGTAGTTGGCTACGGGCTTGACTACGACGGATATTATAGAAATCTTCCATATATTGCTTATGCTGACCACATTATCTAAAATCGTAAATACTGATAATCTTGATGAAATTTTCGCAATTCTGAAAGAGGATTGCGGGGTTGAAGCTGAAATTTTTGAAAAAGAACCTAACGCTGATCCTAAATTTGCATTGAAAATTCAGGGGGTGACGTTTGGTTATCTCGTGCTAAAAAATGCAGAAAAAAACGAATTTTTCATCCTTGTAAGCGAAATTATTGCCGACAAAATCAAAAATTACGAGTTCAAACAGATTATGTCACAGCAGATTAACGCCTTACAAGAGGGAATTTTAACGCACGAAAACAAAAATAAAGCTAAAAGTAACTTTTTTGCAAGCGTTACTCACGAACTACGAACGCCTTTGAATTCAATAATCGGCTATTCGGAACTTCTTTCCCAGGGATTTGGCGGCAGCGTAACAGAAAAGCAAAAAGAATATCTTCTTGATATTCAAACATCTGGTCTAAATCTTTTGAATATGATTAACGACATTCTTGATTTTTCAAAAATCAATTCGGGCATGAACACGCTCAATTTAACAGAATTTGATGTTGAAAGGCTGTTTTTTGAGGTTTCGAACACTATTGCGCCGCTTATAAAGAAAAAAGAGTTAACATTAAAGCAATCAATCCAAAATTTTACAATCAAAGGCGACTATAGAAAAACATCACAAATTTTGATAAACCTGCTTTCAAATGCAATAAAGTTTTCACTAATAGGTGACAAAATAGAACTTTCTTCACTAAATAGTGACGGTTTGAGAATTATTGAAGTGAAAGACCACGGAATAGGTATCCCTAAAAAAAGCCAAAAGAAAATATTCAAAGAGTTTACACAGGCTGCAAACAACACAACAAAAGAAAGTTCAACCGGTTTGGGGCTGGCAATAGTCAAAAAATTCTGTGATTTGCACGGCTGGAAAATAGAACTTGAAAGCGAGGAGGACAAAGGAGCCCTTTTCAGAATAAGGATTGACTAAAATTAAAACATAGTTTAAAATAATTTTGTACACAGATATGAAAGGATAGAAGTTATGAAAAATTTAGAAGCTGAAAACTCTTGTCGTAAGGGCCTTTTGAGACGGGGGGGGGGNNTAGTATGTTTCTGCCTTTACAATGGCAGAGATTTTACTTTCTCTTACTATAATTGGCGTAGTTGCGGCGATTACTTTACCTTCTTTGACCGGTAATATTAATGAAAGGACCTGGAATACGCAAAGGAAAGCACTTTTTGCGCGTATGTCGCAGGCCATAGCCCTTATGCCGGCTCTTAACGGTTACGGAACTTTTGACGATACAACCGACACTGCAGCGGAAACATTCATTACGGCGGGCTTATCAAAAGTTCTGAAAATTAACAACATTTGCTCTAATGACAAACTTAGTGACTGCGGTTTTGCAAGTAAGTATACGGATGGCGGAGGAAGCCAACAAAACCTGCCAAAACAAGTAAGCAGCTTAAACGCAGGTATTATTAACAACGGTATAAGAAATATCAAAAATACAAAAGCTGCAGCCTTTGAAACCGCTAACGGGGAATCAATTTTAACGTTCTACAATCCGGATTGTACGACAAAAGATGTGTTTTCAACAGCATACAATAACGACGGTACCGCATCACCTGGTAACTGGGCAGGTGAAACCGTAAAACAACAGGTATGCGCGAATTTTGTTTATGATTTAAACGGTACAAAAGGTCCTAACACTGTAGGAAAAGACATAGGAACCCTCACAGTATTTTACTCATCTGACCCTGCGGTTGTAATGCCAATGTATCCAAGAGCAGTTTCCGGAACAAAAAGTCAGGCTGACGCATCAAATGCCTGCCGAGAATTAGACGGTGGTCAATACAGGCTGCCAAATATTGAAGAAGCTGTCGCGGTTTATTACAACAGATTAATTTACTCTACACAAGCCTTTGGCTCCAATGGATATGTTTGGAGCGGGACATCCGTTGATTCCAGCAATGCTTATGTTATGGGCTTTAGCTATGGTAATAAATATTCCAGACCAAAAAGCAGTACTAATGGAGTATTTTGCGTAGAAAGATAATCACTATTAATAAGCGGGCTTTAAAAGTCCGCTTATTTTTTAACCATTTCACGCAGCTTTTTGAGCTGGTCACGGATTTCTGCCGCACGTTCAAAATCAAGAATTTTAGCGGATTTATGCATATCTTTCTCAAGTTTATCAATAAGTTTTGGCAAATCTTTTACATCAATACCCATTTCAACCATTTCTTCTGCAACCACGTCTTCAAGCTCACGATAGCTTGCAACAAGTGAAAGCAGGTTGTTTTCAATTGGTTTTTTGATAGTTTGCGGGATAATTCCGTATTTTTTATTGTGAGCAAGCTGAATTTCACGTCTGCGCTCGGTCTCATCAATTGCTTTTTGCATAGAGTCGGTTATTTTATCCGCGTACATAATAACTTCACCGCAAGCGTTACGCGCCGCACGCCCGATTGTTTGAATTAAGCTGGTTTCTGAACGCAAAAATCCCTCTTTATCAGCATCCATAATTGCAACAAGCGAAACTTCAGGAATATCCAGCCCCTCACGCAAAAGGTTAACGCCGATTAAAACATCAAATTCACCAAGCCGCAAATCACGCAGGATTTCAACACGTTCAAGAGATTGAATTTCACTATGCAGATATCTTACACGGATACCCTCCTGAATAAAGAAGTCCGTCAAGTCTTCTGCCATTCGTTTCGTAAGCGTTGTAATCAAAACGCGCTCATCTTTTTCCGCACGTTTCAAAATCTCAGATTTTAAATCATTAATTTGAGTAGCAATCGGACGAATATGGATTTTTGGATCGACAAGTCCGGTTGGGCGAATAATCTGTTCAACAGACTGTGAGGAAGTCGATTTCTCAAAATCCCCCGGGGTTGCGGAAATATAAATTTTTTGCCCAACTTTGTTAAAAAATTCCTCGTTTGTCAGCGGTCTGTTGTCTTTTGCACAAGGCAGCCTGAACCCGTAATTAACAAGCACTTCTTTCCTTGCTGCGTCCCCGTGGGACATCCCTTTTAATTGCGGCAGGGTAACGTGGCTTTCGTCCACAACAGTTAGGAAATCACCTTGGAAATAGTCCAAAAGCGTTGCAGGCGCAGAACCCGGCGGACGACGTTCAATAATTCTTGAATAATTTTCAATGCCCGAACAATAACCCATTTCTTTAATCATTTCCATGTCGTAGCGAACGCGTTGCTCAAGACGCTGTGCCTCAACAAGTTTATTCTCGCTTTCAAGTTCCGCAAGCCGGTTTTTCAGCTCCATACGGATAAGTTTTATGGTTTCGTCCACATCCTCATCATAAGAAAGATAGTGCACTGCCGGATATATTACAACACTATCGCAAATTTCAAGGATTTCGCCTGTGACGTTATCAATTCTGACTATTTTTTCTATCTCATCTCCAAAGAATTGAATACGCGTAACAACTTTTTCGTAAGCCGGCATGATTTCAACGACATCCCCGCGTGCCCGGAATGTCGCGCGCTCAAGCACCAAATCGTTTCTTGAGTACTGAATTGAGACAAGGTGTTTAATCAAATCATCTCTGTCAATGCAATCGCCAAGTTTGATTTCTACAGAACCTTTAAAATAATTTTCCGGCAAGCCCAAACCATAAATACAGCTCACAGACGCAACAATAATTACGTCATCCCGTTCATAAAGGCTCCGTGTTGTATTGTGGCGCAGGCGGTCAATCTCCTCGTTAATAGACGCAGATTTTTCAATATAAGTATCAGTTCGCGGAATATAAGCCTCCGGCTGGTAATAATCGTAATAACTGATAAAATATTCCACTGCGTTATCTGGAAAAAGTTCCTTAAACTCATTATAAAGCTGTGCCGCAAGGGTTTTGTTATGCGCAATAATTAATGTAGGCTTTTGAATTTTCTCAATTACATTTGCAATCGTAAAAGTTTTACCGGAACCCGTAATCCCAAGCAGAGTTTGCGAATCCATTCCGGCATTCAAGCCGTCTACAAGCTGATTAATCGCTTTTGGCTGATCACCCGCAGGAGAATATTTAGAATTTATCTTAAAAAGTTTTTTCATATTATTAAAAATCCGAAAGTAAAAGGGTAAGATTAGTTTTATCAATCTCTTCTGCAAGAAATTCATCCGTAACTCTGGTGACAGAAAGTTTAATTTTTGTGTGCGGGATAGCCCTCAACTGAACCCAAAAGTCACGGATTCTGAAATCATAAATTCCGTTTTTGTCAGTATATTGTGACATATTTATAATATTTTTCACAGCCAAATGCACTTTTGCTGACGGTAATATCACAGTATCCACCAGGTTTCTGTCGTTTTCAGTGTATAAAAGCGGTTCACCTTCCTCATAAAAAATGGCGCTCACATCTTTTTTCAAGAGGTATTCATCAAAAACACCAAACCCCAAAATTGAATGTTGCAAAATGCCAGCAAAAACCTCCGGAGTTTTAATATTTTTTGAATTTAAGTACTTAATTATTAAGTCATATTGGGTTTTAGCATCGTATTCAAACCAACACGGCACAGTAACGATTTTTTCAAAAAGTTCGTCTTTCAGGCGGTCAAATTTTGGTGCAGGAGTTTTTGCCGGTGTTATCACAGGCATTTTTGCTTCAAAAATAGTAAAAGTATTCTCACTAAACCTTTCAGCTAAACCCAAGTTAAACCTCACACAAATTCCCTATTAAAAGCTCGGGTGCGAGTGCGATTTTGTTACCTGCTAGTCTCGCAGGTGGGTGAACGCCTCGGAAAATCCGTTTCCCACTGGCGATTTTTCAATCGGTGGGTATACTTCAAATCCCGTCAGAGTCAATTCTCCCGTTTATAAAAAATGTAGGAACAAAATTAACACCCGCACTGAGCAATTATATTTTAACATATTCAAAAGTAAAAAACAAGCCGATAAAAACCGGGTACGAAAAATCATACCTCAAATTTCATCGGCTCCCAAAATATTAACTCTTATAGTATATACTTTATCACAAATATAAAGCATGCAGAACTATTTTTTCATCAAAAATTTTACAAGTTTATAAAGCCCGAAACTTCCGCCTAATCCTAAGAAAAACCATAAAGATTTTGGCGTTTTTTTGCTATCAAGATAGGAATATTTAGACTGGCTTTGGTATATATCAAGATCCATTTGACGAAAATCCCTCTCCGCCTGGCGCGCAGAATACAGAACAACTTTAGGATGAGAATTAGGCACATTTAAGACACCAACATTCAATGTTGGATTTTTCATGTGACTATTTACCGAATCATTACACACTACTGCCATATCTTAATTAAAACAATAATCAACAAAAAATTGCTCCACACGATTAACTTTGTTTACTTATGTAAAAAGCCTGAATGATTTTTATAATTCTAAACACAAGGAGGAGCAATATGGAATTTCACGGTTCAAAAACAGAAAAGAATTTATTAACAGCATTTACAGGCGAATCACATGCCAGAAACAAATACACTTTTTACGCAAAAGAGGCTAAAAAAGCCGGTTATATTCAACTTGCAGAAGTCTATAAAGAAACGGCAGACAACGAAAAAGAACACGCTAAAATTTGGTTCAAACATCTTCACGACGGAGATATTTCGGACACAATCACCAACCTTAAAGACTGTATCGAAAATGAAACTTATGAGCATGTAACAATGTATCCTACATTTGCCCGCGAAGCTCAAGAAGAAGGTTTTACAGAAATCGCAGAACACTTCAGACGTGTTGCAGAGGTTGAGGGTATGCACCAAAGAAGATTTGAATCTTATCTTGGCGATATCATTAACAAAGAATGTTTTGATAAGGGTTCTGAAGTCATTTGGGAATGTAAAAAATGTGGTTATACTTGCAAAACGAGAACTGCACCGATGAAATGTCCGGTTTGCTCGCATCCGCAAGGTTACTTTTTTGAAGAGTGCGAAACATATTAATTAATTATCCTTTCTATGTGCTATACTTAAACGGGAACAGTTGTTCCCGTTCTTCTTATGAAAGGATTAATATGAAAAAGATTTATGTAATAACAGGCGCTACATCGGGAATAGGCAAGGCTCTAACAGAATATTTTGCCGCAGAAAATACAGTTTTTGCAGGCTATAGAAACGAAAAGAAGATAAATGAACTTCCAAAAGGTGTAATTCCTTTTTATATAAATTCAACGGAACCGGCGTCAATAGCCAAGGCTGCAGAATTTATCAAGTCAAAAACAGACAAAATTGATACGCTAATAAACGTTTCAGGCTGTGTTGTAGCCGGCGCAATGGAACATATTTCACCTGACGAACTCCGACGCCAGTTTGAAGTCAATGTTTTTGCGCATATCGACCTTTCACAAAGGCTTCTTGAGCTTTTAGACGGCGGACGGATTATTAACATAAGCTCTATGTCAAGTTTTGGAATTTTCCCGTTTATCGCGCCTTACGCAGCATCAAAACGAGCATTGGATATCATGTTTAACGCCATGGCGCTTGAAATGAAAAAGAATATTAAAGTCATTTCAGTCAAACCCGGCGTAATCGCAACGCCATTATGGGAAAAATCAATAAAAGAAAACGAAAGCGCATTTTCATCCTGCCGTGAATACGACAGAGAAATAAACTTTATGGTCAAAAACGCGAAATCCAACGGCATCAAAGGGCTAGGGGTTGAAAAAGTCGTAAAAATTATCGCAAAAGCCGACAGGATAAGTAACCCTCGTCCCAACTACACTGTAGGCATTGACGCAAAAGCCGCAGAAATTATCTCGCATCTGCCGCAAGGAATTTTAAATAAAATTATAAGTTTTAAGCTGGCACAAAAATTATAAAAAATGTAACAAACACACTCATTTTATTGTATTGAACCATGTTTATAATATAATAATTTTGAGGTGCACAAGTTTGAAACACAGTAAATTAACTCTATTAATCTTTATAGCTTTAATTCTGGGGATAATTTTTGGTTGCGTAGCGCCTGATTGGGCGGTAAAAATGCAGCCTTTTGCAACGATTTTCCTTAGAATGGTCAAAATGATTATCGCTCCGTTATTGTTTGCGACACTCGTTGTCGGAATTGCAGGTCACGGAGATGTAAAACAGCTTAGTAAAATAGGGATTAAAACAATCATATATTTTGAAGTTGTAACAACCCTGGCACTTTTTATAGGCTTGGTAGCCGGTAATATCTTCAAGCCGGGCATCGGGTTTAACCTTGATGCAACTGCCGGGAACCTTAAAGCTGCAGGTTTAATGGCGGCAACAGATGCCCATACTTCAATACACGAAATGATTATAAACATTTTCCCTACAAGCATTGTTGACGCTATGGCAACCGGAAACTTACTACAAATTGTTGTATTTTCAATTGTCTTTGCGCTTGCAATCTGTACGGTCGGCAAAGCCGCAGAACCGGTTTTGGATATACTGAAATCTCTTAGCAAAATAATGTTTAAATTTACCGAATACGTAATGTATTTCGCGCCAATAGGTATTTTTGGTGCAATATCTTACACAATCGGTACCAACGGAATAAAAGTTTTAACCGGATATTTTAAGGTAATTTTCAGCCTTTACGCAGCGTTAGCGATTTTTGTAGTACTGGTTTTAATAATCGCGTGCAAAATCGCTAAAATCTCTTTCCGTGCGCTAATCAGAACACTTGAAGAACCTGCATTGCTGGCGTTTTCAACAGCCAGCTCCGAAGCCGCATTTCCAAAAGCAATTGAAATTATGGAAGATTTCGGCGTTCCGAAAAATATTGTAGGTTTCGTCATGCCGACAGGCTACACATTTAACCTTGACGGAAGCACATTATATCTTGCAATCGGCGTAATGTTTTCCGCACAAATCGCCGGGATTCATTTAAGTATAGAACAACAAATCATAATCATGATAGCCTTAATGCTTACAAGCAAAGGAATTGCGGGGGTTCCGCGTGTTTCGCTGATAGTACTTGCAGGAACATTAGCAAGTTTTGACATCCCTATTATCGGCGTCGCAATACTTCTAGGTATCGACCAAATTCTTGATATGGGCAGAACCACAGTAAACCTCGTTGGCAACTGCATTGCAACAGTTGTTATTGCACGCTGGGAAAATCAATTTGATTATGATAAAATGAGAAATTATATAGAACAACAAAAAACAGAGTAGAGGGAATAAATATGAGCAATGAAGCAACAAAAACAGATTACAAAGAATCGTTAAACCTTCCGCAAACCACCTTGGCAATGCGTGCAAACGCTACTGTTAGAGAGTTGGAAATTCAAAAATTTTGGGAAGAAAACAAAATTTATGAAAAAAATATTGCAAGCAAAGATAAGGCTAACAAATTCATTTTACATGATGGCCCGCCTTATTTAAGCTCTGAAAAAATTCACGTTGGTACTGCTCTAAACAAAATTCTTAAAGACATTTTGACAAAATATAAAGCCCAAAAAGGGTTCTATGCGCCTTATGTTCCTGGTTATGACGGTCACGGTCTTCCGATTGAAAACGCCGTTGTAAAAAACATCAAAGGCGGCAGAAATGCACTTACTCCGGCAGAATTAAGAGAAAAATGCCGCGAATTTGCTCACAAAAACCTCAAAGGGCAAGAAAGCGAGTTCAAACGTTTAGGCGTATGGGGCGATTGGGAACACCCTTATTTGACAATTGCGCCTGAATACGAGGCTGAACAGGTTAGAGTTTTCGGCGAAATGTATAAAAAAGGTTACATAGAAAAAGGCTTGAAACCTGTTTACTGGTGTGCATCTTGTGAAACAGCTCTTGCAGAAGCAGAAGTTGAATACGCAGACCACACTTCAACCTCAATTTATGTAAGATTTAAGTTTGACGATGAGTCTACCAAGAAAATCCAAAACTTAATCGGAACCTCTAACAGCTCAATATATTCAGTAATTTGGACAACAACTCCTTGGACTATTCCGTCAAATATGGCAATTTCTATGCACCCTAAATTTGAATACACATTCTTTGAAAAGGGCGGCGATGTTTATGTAATAGCACAAGGCTTGCTCGGGGCGTTCCTCGCAGATGTTCAGTGGGAAGAAAGTGACATCAACGTAATCGGTTCTTGCACAGGTGCTGACTTAGAACTTTTAAACACAAAACACCCGCTTGTTGACAGAAAATCACCTATTATTCTCGGAGAACACGTAACGTTAGACGCCGGAACCGGTGCTGTTCACACAGCTCCTGGTCACGGTCTTGAAGACTACGAAGTTGGCTGCAAATACGGCATTGAAGTATTTTCACCTCTCGATAGCCGCGGCGTTTGGACAGAAAGCGTTCAAGATGCTGACCTCGTTGGCGTTCCGTACTACAAAGGCAACGCTATTGTAATCGAAAAACTTCAAAATTGCGGAGCTCTTCTTGCACAACAAGATATTCAACACAGCTACCCGCACTGCTGGAGATGTAAAAACCCTGTAATTTACCGTGCGACACCACAATGGTTCGTTAAAGTTGATAAATTCCGTTCAGAAACATTAGATGCAATTAAAGGCGTAAAATGGATTCCGGCAAGCGGTCAGGCTCGTATTTCAAACATGGTCGAAAACCGTACAGACTGGTGTATTTCACGTCAACGTGCCTGGGGTGTTCCAATTCCGGTATTCTATTGCGAAGATTGCGGCGAAGTTATTGTTACAGACGAAACAATCAACCATGTTGCACAAATCTTTGAAAAAGAAAGTTCTGACGCGTGGGTAAAACGCTCAACCGCCGAACTTCTTCCACAAGGTTTCAAATGCCCTAAATGCGGCAGCGTGCACTTAACAAAAGAAAAAGATATTATGGACGTTTGGTTTGATTCAGGTATCAGCTGGAGAGCTGTCGTCGAAAAACGCAGCGAAGAACTCGGTCACACTCCTGTTGAAATGTACCTTGAGGGTTCTGACCAACACCGCGGCTGGTTCCAATCTTCACTTCTTACCGCTATGGCAACAGAAGGCAAAGCGCCGTATAAAACGGTTCTTACACACGGTTTTGTATTCGGTGAAGATGGAAGAAAAATGTCTAAGTCTTTAGGCAACTACATCAGACCGGATGATATCATCAAAAATTACGGAGCTGATATTTTAAGACTTTGGGCAGCATCTGTTGACTATAGAAACGATACCAAAATCGGCGACAATATTGTAAAACAGCTTGTAGAAATCTTCAAAAAGACTCGTAACACCGTAAGATTTTTACTGGGAAATATCTACGATTTCGACCCGGCAACAGATTATGTTAAATACGAAAATTTGAAAAATATCGACAAATTTGCACTTCACAAACTCAACAAAGTTGTTGCAGACGTAAGCGAAAGTTTTGAAAACTACGAGTTTTACAAATACTTCCAAACTCTTCAAAACTTTGCTGCAGTGGATTTAAGCGCATTTTATCTTGATATTGTAAAAGACAGACTTTACACAGCAGGCAAGAAATCACTTTCCCGTCGTGCATGCCAGACTGTAATGTACGAAATTTCACAAAGCCTAATCAGAATGCTAACACCTGTAATGCCTCACCAGGCAGAAGACATGTGGATGAGCGTTCCGGAAAATCAGAAGAATGGTTTAGAAAGTATACTTCTTTCAGACTGGGTAGAAGTGAACCCACAATGGACAAACTCTCAGCTTGAAGAAGATTTCACAAAAATCTTGAAGGCACGTGAAGTTGTAACCCGCGCAATCGAACCTTTAAGAGCCGATAAAAAAGTCGGAAGTTCCTTAGAGGTAGCTGTATGGATAAAAGCGGAAGACAATTCAGTTCTAAAAGCGAATGAAAGTGAACTTTGCAATATTTTCATCACATCACAGGCGTATGTTGCAGAAAGTGCACCTGCAAATGTGTTGAATGAACACACCGAGGACGGATTTACCGTTTGGGTAACAAAGGCAGAGGGCGAAAAATGTGAACGCTGCTGGAAGTACCGTAAACTTGGCGAACATGCCGGTTTCGAGACAATTTGTTCAGAATGCTATGAAGCTGTAAACGAATAACTAAAAAAAGCCGGTTTAAATACCGGCTTTTTTATTTATGAAAATGTAGGTTTTTTAGGTACTGTGAATGCTTGTGTTTTTATAAGCATTTCTGCGCCCATTCTATCCATACCTGTTGTACTGCCATCAACAAAATATTTACCTTGTTTGTACTCAACTGTATGACCGTTTATGGTTGTTTTATTAGAAGAGCCAAATGAACCAAAGTCTTGAGTACCCGCAAAATCGTTCATTTTTGCCATTTGATCCAGCCTGTTACTGATTTGAATATTTTTATCTCTAGCAATATCATCTGTCGCATCGCCGGCATTTAATTCAGCTAACTTGTCAGTTATTTTTGCTTCTTTCTTTTCTGCTTTTCTTCTGCCTTTTGCGTTGACATCCTTTGTATCATTAGAAGTATTATCTTTTTCATTCAATTTCTTAGTTAATTCTTCGCGGTCTGTACCCTCTTTCTTCATCATATTTTCTAACTTAGTTTCATATTTGCTTAAATCGCCTAATTTTTCAGAGGCTTGCTGCATTTCTTTGTAATCGTGAATTTGTACTTCAAGTTCTTCTTTCTTAGCATTCAAGCCATCTAAAACACTTTGAGCTTTTTCTTGTTCTACTTTTGCTTTAGATAAATTATCATTTTGTGTTGCCAAATTATCTTCAGCTTTTCTAGCTGATTCTTGTCTATTTTTTAACAAATCATATTGTTCTTGTGTTATTTCTTTGCTGTTTTTCAACTGTTCTGCAGCTTGTTTTAAGCCGTCTCTAGCCTCTGCCAATCCTGATTTGGCGTTATTAAATGCTTGAACAGCACCTTTACTGTCATCTCCAAGTGCATCTTTTGCTTGTGCCTCTGCCTTCTCTGCATTCGTCTTAGCTTCTTCAGCTTTGCCTTCTGCAGCAACAGCGGCATCATACTTAGCCTGTGCATCAGCGATTTGAGCCTGCAATGCCGCGCCGTCAGTACCAAAGCCTTGTTGTGATTTAAGAGCATTAAGGTTAGATAATGCTTGAGCTGTATTTGTTTTTGCGGTTTCCCATGCTTGAGTACATTCTCTGGTTGCAGCCTGTGCTGTGCTATATTTTTTCTTCGCTGTATCTAATGCCTTACCAGCTTGATCGTATTCTTTGGTTCTTGTATCTACAAGTTTTGATGCATCATTATAAGCCTTGTTGTCAGTTTTTATGCTGCCTCTTGCGGCATCATAACTTTCACGTGCACTATCAACTTGTCTTTGACCTTGTTTAACATTGCTTTCTGCATCTTTAACGCCTTTATCAGCGGTATCAACCTTACCCTTAGCGTCTTTAATAGAATCTTTTGCATCACCCTCTAATTGAATTAATTGATCATTCAAATCTTTAATGTTAATACGAGACATTCTTGAATCCATTTGTTGTTTATATGCTTTGGCTCCTTGAAGTGCTTGGTATAAATCTTGTGAATTTTTAGCTTTATCCATTTTACTTGTAAGGTCTTTAGCTGTTTCTGTGTAATCAATATTAGTTAAATCAATATCATTAAACCCTAAAGTTTCTAAAGTTGACGCGAGGTCATTTCCTGCAACTTTAGTATTATTGTTAACAAGTACTTCCGGATTATTTCCTGAAACGGTTTGTTTAGGATTAGAACCGCCGGCTTTATCTGTTTTAAATGAGCCAACAAAATCGACAGCACCTTTTACAAAAGAAAAACCGCTTTGTGCGAGATTATTCCACATTGCAATTTTATCAGCTGTTGTCATTTCAGCTTTACCGCAACATTTTGAACCGCCGCCAACGTAGATAACTTCTTTACGTCCGTTTATTGAATTACTTAATCCGGTATATGTTGCTTTACCTGTGCCATTATTACGGTCTGCAAGAGCAATTTTGGCGTTCAAAAGCTCGTGTCTTTGAACTCCGCCTCCTTTGTTAGAAGATCCGGAGCCACCGTCACGTTTGAAAACTCGTTGGTTTAATAATGAACCTGTTGTTACGCCGCCGCCCATGATTACTCTCTCTTGTTATTGCTATACAAATTAATAAAGTATTTAAATTTCGCCTAAATTCAATAATAAGGAGATTTGTTACATAACTTTACATAAGATAAATGCACATTTCATAAATAAATTATGCCACATTTTTACGGGCGGTTAACAGGTTATCCCATACCCAAAGTGTTTGAGCCGTCTTCATCCGAAAGTTCTGCAAGTAAGCCCTCAAGACCGTTCATAGCTGTGTTCATTTGTTCTTTTGTTGTAGAAGATTTCTTAGCCTCGGTCTCATCAGCTTGCAACTCATTGAGAATTTCTAAATCATTTGAATTATTTTCCTCTTTCGGTGTATTGAAGATTTCAGCATCTTTCGGAACATCAAATTTTATTTCCGGCTTTTGAACCGGTGTATCTTGATATTGTGATAAACGATTAAGAATTTCCATATCGCTCATTTGAGGAGGCGCCTGTGCAACAGGAACTTCCGGTAACGGATATTCTTTTTCCTTAACTTTTTCTTTAACCTTTTCAACCACAGTGGAGGAGACAGTTTCCGTAACCTTAGGAAGTTTAACCTCATTCTTCGCAAGTTCTGCGGGGTTAATGACATAGCTAACCGCAACAGTTTTAGCTTCTACATATTCGTTAGTAAGAATTGAATACGGATTTGTAAACGTGGTTAAGCTGCTGGCAATTTTAACAGTAGCAGGTGCAAGGGTTTCTGTTTGAACTCCTGGGTTACTGTCTTGAATATCACGCTGATTTAGATATGAATTTAGCACTTTTTTCTCTCTCATAATTAAACAAAGTATTTCTGCGTAAAAAAAGTGCTATTTTGTAACAGATTATTACGAACTAATCAATAATACCCGGTTCAAGTTCAGAGCCAGTTATAATTTTACGGAAAGCAAACTGTGCCTTTGGAAGCCCGTAAGCAAGCAAGAAACTGCTTATGCCGACGTTTGCCAAAATATTAACAGCTTTAAGACCTTTCGCTTTTTTCATAAATTTTGCAACGTCACCTGATTTTAGTGCATTTTGTGAAATTTCTGCTATGTCATCGCGGAAGCCTTTCAAAGCATTCAAATCAACGTATTTGCGCGGGTCTCTGACACCGTTTTCCAGCATCGTAACTTTTTTATACTTATTTGCATATTTTACAAAAAGGCTGTCAGGGTTTTTATCTACAAAATCCAAAAGTTCCTTACCGCTTTTCGCATCAGGCAGCGTGAACTTCTTAGATTTTATCGCGTCTATAAAATCTTTGTCATCAAGCATTTTGATATCTAAATTGAGGTTTGTATTAATTGCTTTGCCTGTAGTTTTATCTAAGAAAGACGCCAAATATTTCGGGAACACAAAGTTTAAAAACATCATGCCAGCCATTTTAAACCCAATATCGTATGCTTCATTTTTTTTGCGTGCGGTAGCAACACGTCCTACGGCATAGCCACCGTCTGTCAATGCCATTTTTTGAACAGTAGAAAAGTTTGCAAGTCCCGACATTATTCCGCCTTTAAACGACAGATTTTTAGCAAAGTCAGACATATTTTTCTGCTGCGGGGTGAATGTATCATTATTAAGTGCTTTCTTTTTTGCTAGTTCTTTTTTAGTATTAGCGGTCCAGGCAAAAACAAGTTTTGGAATAATAAAGCCCATTAATGCAATTGGTATTGCGGTTTCAGCGAGAATTTTACCACCAATAAGTTTTTTGTATTTAGCCTGATTAGCCTTTAAAAATTCCAAATCTTTAACCGCTTCCGGCGCCAAATCTTTAAATTTTTTGATATTAAAATCGAGTCCCTGTTCTGCCTCTTCTTTCATCAACTTGGTGCTTATTGCCGGATTAAAGCCTCTATTTTTAAGAATTCTAGCATTAATTCTTTCCAAGAGGGGGATTCCGCCGAGCCACACCGCGGAAACAGTGTATTCGTCCACCAAACGTTCTCGTGTCGCAAGCCAGGCAACTTCCTTATCTTCTTTGTTTTGTTGATATGTCAGAGCAACTTTTGTCGGTACTTCTATACCGCAGTCGCGGACAAGTAACGGGTAAACGCTGTTATTATTGCCTATTGCTGAAATTATATTTGTTATAGTCATTTGTTATTTTCTCCAATCTCACATTTAAAACTACCTATCTAAAAGGTTATAATGTGAAATTGAATTTTTGGGTTATGGGGCATAACATTTGCGCAAAACACATTATAACCAAGCCTTAATGGCAATGATGATGGTTATGATGATGTCGTTTTACGCTTGGAGTAAACATTAAATCTTTTTCCTTTATCTACTACACTATTAATATAAAACGCTGAAAATTAAATTGCAACCCCTGTGTTTGTGATATAATTTTTAACGTAGATATTACCTCTTGCAAATGTTGTTGCTTGAGGAGGAAGGAAAAAATTATGGAAAAAGACAATTCAACATTACACGTGTTGAGACACTCAACATCACACATCATGGCACAAGCCGTTCAAAAGCTGTTCCCGAATGCAAAGTTGGCAATCGGACCGGCTACAGCAGACGGTTTTTATTACGATTTTGATTTAACGGACGGACACGCTTTCACGGCAGATGACCTCGTTAAAATTGAAGAAGAAATGAAAAACATCGTTAAACAAAATCTTACATTTGAAAAATACGAAGTTAAAGATGTTGATGCAAAAATCGCCGAATTTAAGAAAGAGGGCGAAATTTACAAAGCTGAATTATTGGAAGAACACAGAAACGACAATCCGACCCTTTATTTAACAAAGGACAAGGATGGAAACGTTTTGTTTAACGACCTTTGCGCAGGTCCGCATATTCCAAACACAACATATATTAAACCAAACGCATTTAAACTTTTAAAAGTTGCAGGCGCTTACTGGCGTGGTAACGAAAAGAACAAAATGCTCCAAAGAATTTACGCGACAGCATACTGGAACAAAGAAGATTTACAAAGCTATCTAACATTCCTTGAAGAAGCTGAAAAACGTGACCACAGAAAACTCGGTAACCAACTTGACCTCTTCTCTGTAAGAGAAGAAATCGGCGGTGGTTTAGTTCTTTGGCATCCAAACCTTGCGATTGTAAGGGAAGAAATCGAAAACTACTGGAGAAGTGAACACAGAAAACGTGATTATGTAATTGTTCACTCACCACAAATTGCGAAATCAAGATTATGGGAACTTTCAGGTCACATTGACCACTACAAAGAAAACATGTTCTTCATTCAAAAGGAAGATGATTCAGAGGAACAATACATTGTAAAACCTATGAACTGTCCGTTCCACATTTTAATTTACCAATCAAACAGACATTCATATCGTTCATTACCATTACGTATGGCAGAACTTGGTACTGTATACAGAAAAGAAAAATCAGGTGCGCTTTCAGGCTTAACCCGTGTTCAAGGTTTCACTCAAGACGATGCGCACATCTTCTGTACTCCGGAACAACTTGTTGACGAAATCAATAACATTATCGACTTCGTAGCAGATGCAATGTCATTGTTCAATTTGACATTTGAAGTTGAGCTTTCAACACGTCCGGAAAGCTATGTCGGTGAAATTGAAACTTGGAACAGAGCAGAGGCAGGTTTAAAAGAGGCTATGGATCGCCGCGGTATGAAATATGAAATCAACGAAGGCGACGGAGCATTTTACGGTCCGAAAATTGATTTCAAAATTAAGGATGCAATCGGCAGAACATGGCAATGCGGAACAATCCAACTTGATTTCAATCTTCCTGAAAGATTTGGTATCAAATACCAAGACAAAGACGGTTCAATGAAAACTCCTATTATGCTTCACCGCGTAGTATTTGGTTCAATGGAACGTTTCCATGGTATCTTAATCGAGCACTTTGCAGGGGCATTCCCAACTTGGCTTGCACCTACACAAGTTGCTATTGTACCTATCTCAAACGACAAACACACCGATTTTGCCGAAGAAGTTTACAAAAAAATGCGTGCTGCGGGAATCCGTGCAAAACTTGACGACCGTTCAGAAAGTATGAACTACAAAATCCGCGAAAGTTTGCAGGATAAAAAGGTTCCATACGTGTGCGTAATCGGCGATAAAGAAATCGAAACAAATTCTGTTGCAGTTCGTGCACGCGGAATCGGTCAAGTCGGAACATTCAAAGTTGACGACTTTATCGAAAAAGTTACGGAAGAAATCAAGGAAAGAAAACTTGAATCTTTTGCTAAAGCATAACCGGCAGTCAAGTCGGTTCATTAAAAGCGGGGTTAAAACCCCGCTTTTTTCTATGTATTATAACCTTCTTTAGCTCCGCGGTACGCAGAAAAAAAAGGTGCGAACAAGCCGCTAAAGAATCCTTTTACACCGCCCCAGGCGCCTTTCCCGACTTTTTTTGCGACAACAGCAGCATCGTCAACAGCCTCACCGATTCCGTCTGCATAAAATGAAAGTCCTTTGGCAATTGAGCTGCTGCCCTCTGACCAATATGAAATCTCTTTATTTTCCGGTTCTACTTTTACCGGAGCTTTTTCAGGTTCTTTCTCCTGTTGCGGTTTAATTTCTCCCAAAGAAAGTTTTTGACCAATTAAGATTAAGTCAGGATCTTTGATATTATTCAACTTAACCAAATTCTCTACTGTAGTGTTGTTACGCTTCGCAATATTATAAAGCGTGTCTCCTTTAATAACTGTGTAATCCGTCATAATATACCCTCCTGTTTTTTATACGCTCGCATACACCAAAATTAGTATTGTGTTGCAAGCATAGTCTTATAAACGGGTTCACAGCTTAATAAAACTTAATAAATTTAAAGCGACAAGGCAATTCCACTGTGAATATTGTTTTTATATTAGTACAACACAATACTAATTGTGTTGTACTGTAGTGCTTTTAAAATTTATTATTAATTCAAAGGATTTGTTAATATTTTCGCGCAATTCTGAATCATTTTCAGCGACACGAATGATTTCTTCAATTGTTTCAATTGTTTCTGGAGTGGAATTTCTGTAAATAAACATGTTCAAACCGGCTCTAATACCTTTTAGGCAGGCTTCAAGCGGTGTGAATTTGTCTGAAACACCTTTCATAATCATGTCATCCGAAATCGCAATTCCTTTAAATTTCAGGTTCTTGCGCAGATAATTTAAAGCGTTTTCGCTAAGTGAGGTCGGCATAACACTTTCATCAAAACAAGTACAATGTAAATGAGCAACCATAACCATATTAATACCGCCCTCAATTGCTGATTTAAAAGGTGCAATATGCAGGCGTTCCATTTCATCAAGCGGAATATCTATTTTAGGAAGCCCTAAATGACTATCAACACTGGCATCTCCGTGTCCCGGAAAGTGTTTTACACACGGTATAATACCATTTTTCTCATAAGTACGTGAAACAATTTTCTCCGCAGCAATAACCTCTTCTGTCTTGTGAGAAAACGCTCGCTCGCCGATAATCGGGTTCGCAGGATTTGTATTCACATCAATGCAGGGCGCAAAGTTTAAATTTATCCCATAGCCGAGAAGTTCCTGCGCAATTTCGGCGGTTTGAGAAGCCAGAATGCCTTTCTCAAAAGCATAACGCGCACTTAAATATTTTTTCCCGCCATGAATATTTTCGGTACGTTCTACCCGTCCGCCCTCCTGGTCTATTGATAAAAACGGTGGTATAAGCGCCAATTTTCGACACTTTTCGGTGACATTTTTGAATTGTTCATGGCTTTGTATGTCGTGCGTAAAAAATATCATACCGCCAAGCCCGGATTTTAAAGCGCTCTCATATCCTCCGCCGTCTGTGCCGAGAATAAACATCTGATAAACTTTTTCACGCAGCGTAGTCATTATTTCACCTTAGAATAAGTTTCAAGCATAGGTTTAAAATTGCCTGTTTCAACGACATTTTCAACCAATTCAAGGTATGTGCTTTCGTCATTAACCGGTTTTACGCTTGCAGGAAGTTTTAAATCTCCAGCTTTGCTGACCTTAACAAACCCCTCATTAAGTTTTAAAAACTCTTCATAATCGTTCAAAATTGTGTTATAACTTTCCGGCACAACCCAAGATTGACCTGTATAATATTTCAAATCTTTAGCATATTGTTGAAGATAATTTCTCACAAACTGAACTTCCGCGACATTTTCTTCTTCGTTGTACTCGCCGCCAAAACAAATATTGTTTAAAATCAATTTTTCAGGGTGATTTATAGCGATATCAGCCCATATAATACACGCGGCATAAAAACCTATATTGCGTTCAACAAGTTTCAAAAGTTTAGAAGAATATGCCTTAAACTGTTGTTTTTTCTGTGCAAACGCATACATTGAAAGATTATAATAAAAGGATTCAATATCACGTGAAATCAAAGATAAATGTATAGTAAAACCGGGATCAAATTCAATACCCTCATCAAAATTAATCATGCTCAAACTCCTTATTTTACTAAATTGTAGCACGGATGAAGTTACGGAGCAACTCTAACCCATACTGTGTAAGGATAGCTTCGGGATGAAATTGAACGCCATAAATCGGCAAATCTCGATGTTTCAACCCCATAATCACATCATCAGTATGCGCAGTCACTTCAAGCGTTTCAGGAAGATTATCCACAACAAGAGAATGGTAACGGGTTGCATTAAACCCTTGCGGCAAGCCTTCAAAAAGCCCCATAGCGTTATGAAAAATCTGCGATACTTTACCGTGCATCGGTTCTTTAGCACGCATAATTTCAGCGCCAAAGAATTGGGCAATGCACTGGTGTCCGAGGCAAACGCCTAAAATCGGCGTTGTTTTATGATACTTTTCAAGAAGTTCCATAGAGAGTCCTGATGTGTCAGGGTTCCCAGGCCCGGGCGAAATAACTATTCTACTAAAAGGCTTTGCCGGCAAAGATTCATCATTTTTTACAACGATTGGATTTTCACCGAGGATTTTAAAATATTGCACCAAATTGTAGGTAAAAGAATCGTAATTATCTATAATAAGCATACTTTCACCAATCCTCTCACGGAATTGCAGCAATAAATTGCATCCGCCTCTAATAAATCTTCCTTATAAAGTATTTTTTCTTCACTATTTAGTGACTGTCTGTAAATT
This sequence comes from Candidatus Gastranaerophilus phascolarcticola, assembly GCA_001899335.1. Lineage (GTDB taxonomy): Bacteria > Cyanobacteriota > Vampirovibrionia > Gastranaerophilales > Gastranaerophilaceae > Gastranaerophilus > Gastranaerophilus phascolarcticola. The sequence continues at coordinate 381,644 of MOYE01000001.1, read as the reverse complement.
CCGTTCAAAAGCCCGCATTCAACAGGAGGTGTGAAGAATTCACCGTTCTTTTCAATAATAACATTGCTGCGCGCGCCCTCTGTGAGTTCCCCGCGCTCGTTAAAATAAATTTCATCAAAGACCTCCCCGCGCCGAATTTTTTCCATTGTTTCCGCATACCACGGACGGAAATCCGTCTTTACCTTGAGAAGCGGGTTTGCACTGTCGATTGAGTTTTTTGCAATTTTCACAATATTAGTCGTCAAAGGTTTCAGAGGCAAATGCTGGACTTCATTTCCAACAATTCTTATTATCTCTTCAGACGCTTTTGGCGTCACCGGAACGTTAAGCCGTTCACGATGTTCCTTTTCAAAAAGAATTTTACCGTTTTTTACAGCCATCGTATCAACAGGTAACAACTGCGTTTTCAAAAAAGAAGACTTCAACAGTGCTTCTTCCCATTCCTCCTGCGCCGTGGAATCCCAAACAATCGCTCCGCCGGTGTGGCAAGTGTAATAAGGCTCATCGGTTTTCCTTTGTAAAATACGTATGGGAACGCTAAACTCACATTCTGACCCGTGAATAATCCCTATCGCACCACAATAAATTCCGCGAGGTTCCGGCTCAACATCCTCAATAATTTTCATTGTCGAAACTTTCGGCGCTCCGGTTATCGAACCGCAAGGATAAATTGCTTCAAAAATTTGATAAAGCCCTACGTCATCGACAAGTTCGGCAGAAATTTCGGACGTCATTTGATGAAGTGTTTTGTGGGTTTCAATCTCAAAAAGTTTATCAACTTTTACCGTGCCGGTTTTTGCAATTCTGCCAAGGTCGTTACGTAAAAGGTCCACAATCATAACATTTTCTGCTCTGTTTTTCTCATCATTTTGTAAAAACTCACTATTTGCCTTATCTTCTGTATCATCAGCACCACGTCCCATAGTCCCTTTCATAGGCTTTGTAAATATCTTTCCGTCAGAAACTTTAAAAAACAGTTCAGGTGAAAATGAAAGAACCTCCTCAAAATCATTTTTAATATAAGCATTATAAGGTGTTTTCTGTTCACTTATAAGTGACATAAATAAATCAATTCCGAAATTTGAAGTCCAGACGGCATTTTGGAAAGTGTAATTTACCTCATAGGTATTTCCAAGCGCAATTTGCTCTTTGATATAGTCAATATTAGCAAAATATTCTTCCCTGCTCACTTTAGGATACGTATAAGTTTTGTGATGAGCCAGTGGAGCTGTTTCAAAAGCGCTATAATCTCTATAAGCCTCAAAATATAAGAGCGGCTCTTTAGAAGTAATTGCAATATTTTGAAAAATTTTATAAGTTTCGTACCTAACATACCCAACAAGATAATACTTTTCTTTCAAAATTTCCAATTCTGCAAACGCATTTTTAAATTCCTCGTTATCAAAGGCTTTTACGACGTGAACAGGATTTTGAAAAACTTTATCCGAATATATTAGCAAAGCTCATACCCCCTTGACGTAAGGGTAGCACGAAAAAGGTTAAGACTCAATCACTACAGAATTCATAACATCATCGGCAAGAATTACGACATTAATTTTGAGCCAATCTATTTCATCAGGCTGAACAGGCGCAAACCTGTTATCGGAAAACGCAACCCCGAAAGCACGTTTAACCAGAGCTTTGAATAATTTTTCAGGGGTTTTAAATGAACCGCTCACTCCGCGGACATATCCGTCTTTTTCAAGAGAAAGCATAATTTTGAACTCCTGATTAAATACTTCCGGGAAATTAAAACATTGAGAACAAGCGATATGGGCGTTGTTCCTTAGATTAAATTTTACAAACTCAATCACAATATCAGAATAATATTTTTTTATATAATACGCAGCGGAGCCTTCGTAAAGCATCCACGCTCCATAACCGACAGTGGACGCGAAATTCGTATTAAAATCCGCCGAATTAGCAAGCCCGAGACGAATAAACGAGTATCCTTTATCAGACGCATAATTCAACAAAGCAGGTAAAATCGGAGATGCCGAAAATTCCTCAAAAGTAACATCATTAATCCTGTTACTTTCTATATTTGATGCCGTAAAAAGATCTATTTTACACGCATCATTATAATTAAATCCACGACTTAAATTAGTTAAAAAAACATACGCCGTATCTTCAGCAAAAATACCGTCAAAATCGTGACAAACCGAAACATCCTTATCTTTCAAAAGTTCAAGGTGTTCAGAAATATCATCATTTGTAGGTGAATAAATAACGACTTTTTTTATACTTTTATCCAGAATTTTATATGCATGTCCGATAATTTCAGTACAAAATTTATTTTTTCCATACGGCAAGATAAACACTTTTGCAACGCCCGGGATGTCACCGTTAGGTGACATCTCCTCCGAGCAATTGAAACGATAGAAAGAATCTGAAACTGAAAAGGTAAACATATTCTGATTATAAATTTGCGCAATCACAAGTAAATCAGAAAAAAGTATAATTATTTCCTGTGCAAGATTAATAGAATATCGGGCAGGAATTTAACCACATCGGATAAAATAAACTCTTCAGATTCATTAATATCAAACACTTTTCTGTAATCAAAGGATGATTTTGCGCTGTTATCACCAACGATTTTAGGTGCTATAAAATTATAAATTTTATCAGTATAAGGCAAAAACGCACCGTTCAATTTCCCGCCGCTTTCAACTATTACCGACATAATCCCGATTTCATAAAGTTTTTTCAGGATAAATTCGACATCCAGTGCGCCATCAACCACAGGGGTTGGAATATAAGTTACGTTTTTAGCACTCTTTGGGGTCTTTTTCTCATCATAAAAAACAAAGATTTCGCCCTGTTGATAAATTGTTGACGCTGCGTCTGTTGTTAAATTACGGTCTAAAATAATCTTTTTTGAATGCTGCATTATCGGGTTATCAGAGTTTACGGTAACACTTGAAGTGAGGATTGCATCGTATTTTTCACGAATTTTTCGAACCTCCATTCGCGCTCTTTCAGACGTTATCCACTTTGAAGAACCATTTGACGTAGCAATTTTACCGTCAAGCGTCGTCGCGGTTTTTATCGCAACAAAAGTTCTTTTTTCCTCTTGGTTAACAATAAAAATTTCGTTTAAATTTTTGCATTCGTCTTCCATAACGCCCTCCACGACTTCAATACCTGCCTCACGAAGTTTAGAAATTCCGTCCACTTTCGGATTAGGGTCACGCATTCCGATTACGACTCTTTTAATCCCGTGTTCAATAATCAAATCCACGCACGGCGGGGTTTTCCCATAGTGCGAACACGGTTCAAGATTTACATATAAAGTACCGCCCTCTGCTGCTCCAATCGGCAATTTTGTCAAAGCGTCACGCTCTGCATGGTTTTCACCGTACTTTGCATGATAGCCGGTAGAAATAATTTCGCCGTCTTTATTCAGTACAACGCAACCTACAAGAGGATTTGGAGAAGTTTTGCCTATACCTTTATGAGCCAACTCTAAACAAATGTTCATATATCTTTGCATAATTGAATTTTACTACAAAAAATGATATTATGACAACAAAGAAGGAGAGTAAAATGGACATCAGATATTTAGGTCACAGCGCATTTGAATTTACACATAATGATAAACAAATTTTGGTAGATCCGTATATTACAATTGACAACTATAACTGGCATGAACGTAATATTACGGATATTTTATTAACGCACGCACATTACGACCATTTAGGTCAGGCAATTGAAATCGCCAAAGAAAAAGGCGCTACGATTACAGCGGTTGCCGAACTTGCAGGCTATTGTCAGGAACAAGGCTGTAAAATTAACGCGGTAAATCTTGGCGGAAGAGTTACTTATGATTGGGGAAGTGCGATTTTCCTTCCGGCGTTTCATTCAAGTTCCTTGCCTGACGGACGTTATGCAGGTCACGCGGCTGCAATTCTTTTTGACATTGATACCGTGAGAATTTATCACGCCGGTGACACTTGTCTTCACCAGGAAATGAAATCCGTTAAAGAGCTTTACCGTCCGCAAATCGCAATGCTTCCTATCGGCGGAAAATTTACAATGGATATTGAGCACGCGGCAATTGCAGCACAATGGATTGGCGCACAGAGAATTATCCCTATGCACTTCAACACATTCCCTGAAATTCAGGCAGATTTGGAAAGATTTGCAATGCTTTTGCAAAACAACAACTCTATGCTTTTCGCATTAGATCCTAATAAACAATAGGACTATTGCGCGAAACACACTTTTGATTTTTTATAAAATTGAAAGAGGGACATAATGAAAGTTTTATTTATCATAGACAGAGTTGAATTGAAGTATTTTGAATTCAACGATTTAGTTACGAATTTTTGGTTCATCAAGGGCTTACTGGAAAAAGGTGCAGAAGTTGATATTGCAACGATAGACAACCTCGGGCTGCGCGGCGGAATCGCATACGCAAATGCAAGAAAAAGTTATCTCAAGGACGGAAACATTTTCTATGAGAAAGAGTTTAGTGCTAAAGAAATCGAAAGCTACAATCTCGTAATGTTCAGACCGGATCCGCCGGTGGACTTGGATTACATTAATGCAACTTATATTTTTGATTTTGTGGACGAGACCAAAACCCGTGTAATTAATTCACCTAAAGCAATCCGCAACTTCAACGAAAAACTTCACGCGGTTAAATTCAAACACCTTATGCCGGAAAACCTAGTTACAAATTCAAAAGAAGATATTTTAGAATTTTTGGATAAACATGAACATCTTGTCCTCAAACCTCTTAACGCGTGTTTTGGTTCCGGCGTAATGCTTCTCAAAAAAGGCGATATGAACACAACCGCAATCATCAACACAATGACATTAAACGGCACGCGGATGATTATGGTTCAAAAATATATAGAAAAAGCAAAGCTCGGCGACAAACGGGTACTTTTCCTTGGCGGAAAGGTTTTGGATTACTGCATCCAAAAGCTCCCGGGACAAAACGATTTCAAATTTAACGACCACTGTGACAAAAATATTATACGCGCAGAATTATCAGAAAAAGAAAAATCCGATTTCGCACCTGTCGCAAAAGAACTTAACGAAATGGGGCTTTCAATGGTAGGACTAGACGTAATTGACGGACAAATTATAGAAATTAACGTCACAAGCCCGTGCTATTTTATTAGAGAAATCAACCAGCATTTCGGCATTCACCTTGAAGAAACGCTGGTCGATTATCTGATAAAAACTAACCGAGTTCCGACGCTTTCTTAGTCGTATCGGCAATAACTTTTTCAAACATTTTGTCGGATTTTTCTTCTTTCATTGTCGTAATTCCGACAAATGTGCAGCCGCCTTTTGTTGCAACATTATCAATAAGGTTTTGAACAGTTAATTCGCCGCGATTTTCAACCATTTTGGCAGAACCTAACGCGGTTTGGGTCGCAAGAAGAAGAGATTTCTCGTAATCCAAACCCAATTTTTCGCCTGCACGCGCCATATCTTCTATAACCTGATAGAAAAACGCAGGTCCTGAACCTGAAATCGCCGTGATTATATCCATTTGTTTCTCTTCAACAAGAATAGCTTTCCCTACAGTTGACATCAAATCCAAAACAAATTCTGCATCCTCATCTGTTGCCAAGAGTCCCTTTGTAACGCCTGCCATGCCAAGTCCCAAAAGAGCCGGAGTATTTGGCATTACCCTGACCGCACGGTGTTGAGGCAAAACGGAATTTATCTTAGACGTAGAAACACCTGCCGCAATTGAAATTAAAAGTTTATCAGCCGAGAAAACAGGTTTTATTTCTTCCAAAACATTTAGAACATACATAGGTTTAGTTGCAATTAGCAAAACATCAACGCGTTTTGCGAGTTCCATATTATCTGAAATCACCTCTATACCAAGCCTGTCAGACGCAAGCTGGGCAATCTCTGTATTAACTTCAGAGCCTATAATCTCAAAATTTTTCGCGCTGCAGGAACCCAAAATTCCTTTGATAATAGCACTTGCCATTTTACCGCAACCTATAAACCCCAGTTTTAAAACACTTTTGTTCATAAAATTTAACCTCCCGTTTCTGTTTAGTTGACTAATTATTTTCTTTGGTATAACATAAAAATAAATCTGATTAAACTAGCAAAGGAAATAAAAAAATGAAACGTACACTAGAAGGAACTAAAAGAAAAAGACAAATGGTAAGCGGTTTTAGAGCAAGAATGGCAACACCGGGCGGACGTGAAGTATTAAACAGACGTCGTGCAAGAGGTCGTCACCAATTAGCTATCACTGCTAAAGAAAGAGCATAATAGCGAGGCACTAAATTGCTCAAAAAGCAATACCGTTTAAAAAATAAAAAAGCATTTAATGCAATTTACAAACTAAAGAACTCCACCCACAAGGGCGGAGTATCTTTGTTTGCAGGGATTAAGAAAAAAGATTCCAACGAGCCCACAAGAGTTGGATTTGTTGTTAGCAAGAAAACTCATAAACGGGCGGTTAAACGCAACCGGCTCCGCAGACTTATGAGAGAAAGCTACAGGCTTTTACAAAAAGAAAATAACCTCTATGCCTCACAAGATTATATGTCACTGATTTTTGTCGGAACCGAAAATGCACTAGGCAAACCATTTGCGCAGATAAAAACCATTGTAACCGAACTTCTAAAGAGGCTGTAATGTTAGAAGGGCAATTTGTTGATAACGCGTTTAAATTTGACGCATTACGATATTACTCTGTAACACCATCAAGTGATTTTGCTACTTCACTTGGCGGCGATTCTATTTACAAGTATTCATTAAAAGAATCTGATTACCCTACTTTAATACTCACAGATCCATTGAAAGATGAAGACGGCAACGTTCTTCTCCCTGGGCATTATGAACTTGCGATTTCGGATATGAGAGATTTCTTTATTCTTATGCAGTCAAAAAAACCGCTTGCTATTTTTCCGGTTTTCAAAGTCGAGGAAGACATGTCCGAGCAAGATAGAGCAAATGATAAAGAATATCAGAAAATTAAAAAAAAGCAGGAAAAAGAACGCAAAAAGGTTAATAAAAAACGCCGTGCCGCCGGCATGACAGAAGATGAAGAAAAAATTCTTATGGAAGCAAGTATTGAATATATTCAAGACGGTGATTATTTTCTTATCAAATACGAACGCGGAACAATTCGTGCGTGGAGCGCAATAAAAAGTTATTAGTATGCTATAATGTCATATAAAAAGAGGGAAAGCATGCGACAATCATCACTTTTAGATATCATTTCACCTATAATGGTCGGTCCGTCAAGTTCTCACACGGCAGGTGCCGTTCGTTTAGGACTTTTGGCGAAAAATGTTTACGACAACGAAATAGAAAAAATTACATTCAAATTATACAACTCTTACGCCCAAACCGGCAAAGGACATGGAACCGACAAAGGACTACTCGCCGGCGTTCTTGGATTAAGTGTTGATGATGTAAGAATTCGCGATATTTTCAATTCCGATATCGCAAAAAGTATTGATTACAAATTTGAATATTACAACGATTTTAACCGCCACCCAAACGCTGTTGACTTCATCTTTGAAGGCAAAAATAAAATGCAAATCTCCGGCGACTCAATTGGCGCAGGCGAAATTGCAATTCGTAAGATTAACGAATTTTCCGTAAAATTTACAGGTAAGTACAACACTCTACTTCTTGTATACAAAGACGTAACCGGCATGATTTCCAAGGTTAGTACAATTATTCAAGCCGAAAACGTAAATATTGCGTCACTCCATTGTGACAGAAGCGGGAAAGGCGAAACAGCTTCAATGTGCATTTGCCTTGACGGCGACCTTAATAAAAACGCAATTGATAAAATTAAAGAAATAAATCATCTTGATATGGTTAGATATGTAAGGAAACTGGGAAATTGAACATAAATACTTTTGAAGAACTTAAAAATTATTGCGAAAGTTCAAATAAAAAAATATTTGAAGCCGCACAAGAAAATGACGCACAGAAAAATGATATTACTGTCCAAGAGCTGCGTGAGATTGTAAAACGGAATTTAGAAGCGATGAAAGAAGCAATTCGCACGGGTCTAAAATCTTGTGAAAAATCATACAGCGGCTTGAGCGGTGGTGATTGCCAAAAATTACAGGCAAAATTTGCACAAAAATCGTCACTATTAGGTGTCATTTTTGAGAAAATTACGACTTATGCACTTGCAACATCAGAAGAAAATGCGCGTATGGGTAAAATTGTAGCCTGTCCGACAGCAGGTTCTTGCGGCATTGTTCCGTCAGTTTTGATTTCGGTTTCAGAAGAAACAGGTGCAACTGAAGAGGAACAAATTAATGCGCTTATTACAGCAGGTGAAATCGGAAGAATCATATCAAATAAGGTTCAGCTAGCCGGTGCTGTTGCTGGTTGTCAGGCTGAATGCGGCGTTGCATCGGCAATGGCTGCAGGAGCTCTCGCACAACTTCGAGGTGAAAATATAGATAACATTTTATCCGCCGTCGCACTTGCAATGAAAAACCTGCTCGGTTTAACCTGTGACCCTGTGTGCGGCTTAGTAGAAGTCCCTTGTATTAAGCGTAACCCGTTTTTAGGAATCCATGCCGTAACAGCGTATGAACTTGCCTCTGCCGGGATTCAGTCAAAAATTCCGCTCGATGAAGTAATAGACACACTGGAACAAACCGGTCAACTTATGTCTCCATCATTAAAAGAAAGTTCGCAAGCAGGACTGGCAAAAACTAAAACCGGATTGAAACTTGAAGAAGAGTTTTACTCAAAATAGACAGGCGGGCAACTTGGAATTAGGCTGTTTGGCTAATTGGCAAAAAGATTTGATTTTGGTTATATATAATTAAATCTTTTTCATACTTCCAGCTATTCTTAATTCCAAGAGTCTGTTCTCAGACTCTTTTTTTTATTTTGCCAAATTCATCATACGAAGTTTAAGGATTCGAGACGACATAATATCTTGAATATTCTCCGGTAAATGAAGTTCTAAACGATGTTGCGGGTTAAGATTTCTCAGAAGATTTTTAATAGAGCCGATTCGCTTATTAGTAAAATTGGTTTCATCTTTATAAAACATATGGGATAAAATCGGCGGTGATTGAGGTTCTTTAGGATTTAAAAGATAATTCATAACAACAGCCAAATCGGTTCTGTGAAGCCCCAATAGACATCCCATATAGACTTTACCGTCGTCCATTAGCTTAAAGAAATACGCGAGCTGTTTTGTAAACCCTTCCATCATATCCGTAAACTCTTTGGTGGTAAGTTTTGTTGTACCCGGCATATTAAAAGCTGCCATATTTTCTTTTATTTTAAAGTTAAAATAGTTAAGCCCAAGACTTGTACAATTTCTTGCGTATTTTGAGTCGTAACTACCCTCTTTTCTAAGATCAATAATAGTTTCAATTCCCGCATCTTTAAGCCCTTGCAGGATTTGAATAGGTTTATTTGCCAAAGACATTCCGCGCACTGAATTTGAGTCTATAAGCCTAAGATGAGGAATATCTAATGTTTTAAGTCCCAAGATATCAAGCGAATGCTGCCTGATGAAGAGGTCCCCCCCCCCCCCNNCCCCCCGTGGGATGTTATTGATGCGTTTACCGGCGGATATTGTTGAAGTTTAGGTGCTGAAACCTTTTCAGCATCATTGCCTCTAAACGTAAGAATCGGTTTAAAATTAGTGATAAACATATTGAGTATAAAAACCGTGAAAATAAAATTTGCTATTGAAAAAAAGTTTTTTAATAGTAGAATTAACATGTTAAACGGGCTTATAGCTCAGTCGGTAGAGCAGTTGACTCTTAATCAATTGGTCGAGGGTTCGAATCCCTCTGAGCCCATAAAAAGCATCCACTGAAATGGATGCTTTTTATTTAGCAAATTATTTTTTGTTCTGCTTTTAATAAAACATATGAAAATCTTATTTAATACGCAAACTTACCCGACATTTAGAGGAAAAACCTCACATATTACAACGGAAGACCTTAAAAGGCTTATAGAAAGCGGCAAAACTGTTAGAGAAATCAAGGCTGAACTGGGAATCGCTACAGATACATACTATAAACTATTAAGAGAACGAGGTATTTCATATAGAATGCAAAAGGAACCGCAAAACCCTGCAGGCGTTTCAAAAGCACAAATAGAAACATTGCTTAAAAATGGAATTACCGTGCCTAAAATTTGCGAAATGTTCCAAATTACGGCAAACGCATATTACAAACTTGCCGAAAGATTAGGCGTTAAACATCCGAAGAAAGCACTGGCAGAAAGAGCTGCAGCTATTACTGAACAACAGCTTAAAAAATGTATTTCTGACAGACTTTCCGTAAAACAAATTTGTGAAACTTTACAGATTACACCTGGAATATATTATGATTTGCTTGGCAAATTTAATATTCAAACAGCCAAAAAAGCTAGTTTCAAACACAATTCATCAATAACAAAAGAACAATTACAAAGATTAATAGATTCCGGAATGTCATACAAGGAAATTCTAGAAGAGCTTCAAATCAGCCCGGACGGTTATAATACACTTATTTCAAAATTCGGAATAGTTTCCGCGATGAAACAGGCAAAAGAGCATATTTCGGCAATTACAAAAGAAAAACTTTTGGAACTAATCGAAAGCGGTAAGTCTGTAAAAGAAATTTGTATGGAACTGGATATCAAAGAACGAACCTATTCTCGTTTATTGGATAAGTTTGGAATTTCAACACAAAAAAGAGAAACAAAAAGAAAACTTAACGCAATAACGGCAAAAGAATTACAAGAACTGGTAGATAACGGATTATCAATAGAAGAAATTTGTAAAAATTTGGGCATAGGAAAGTGGAATTTTTATAAATTGCTAAAACGCTTAAATATCCAATACAACTATCAACATCATCATGGAGAAATAATTATTCCTGTAGAGCGTCTTCAAGCGGTTTCAACATCTGGCAGAACCACCAAAGAAATTGCAGATGAACTTGGAATTTCCCAAAACACTTATAATGAAAAAGCTAAAGTCGCAAAGATTAATACGGTTTTGCGGGAAGCTATTGATAGAATATCAGAGATTTCAAAAGAGGAAATGCAAGAAGCTATTAATTCCGGAATGACTGTTAACGAAATCTGTTCAAAATTTAAGATAACACATGCAAATTATAGTGCACTTATCCGAAAATACAATTTAGTAACCCCTCAAAGAGAATCAACGAGCCGAATTTCACAAATTAGTAAAGCACAAATTTTGGAGATGAAAAAGTCAGGCAAATCGGTGTCTGAAATATGTGAGGCGCTTAATATTAGTGAAAATTCATATCGCAGGATTCTAAAAGCAGGTTCAGCAAATTCATAATAGTTTAACTTTCTTCACAAATTTGTCATGCCGGACAATTATCTCTACAATTAAAACTAAGAAGAAGGAGTCTAAACTATGTTAAAAAAATTATTCGCTCCCCTTTTTGCATTTTTTGCAATGATTTTTATGGGATGCAGTTCTGCATTTGCAGGTGAAGCTGATTTGGTCGTGCCAAACATCAGCTCGTCCCCGGAAAGTTTTAACTATCTCCTAATAGGGCTCGTTATTTCAGTTATCGGGGTTATTTTTGGTTTTATTGAGTTCCTCAAAATTAAAAAACTTCCTGTTCATCACGCTATGGCAGAAGTTGGAAACACTATTTTTGAAACTTGTAAAACTTACTTAATTCAACAGGGTAAATTCCTTATTGTATTAGAAATTTTAATCGGTTTATGTATTGCGTTTTACTTCGGATATTTGCAACATATGGGTGCTGCCGGAGTTTTAACAATTTTAGGCTGGTCTGTAATCGGTATTTTGGGTTCATACGGCGTTGCATGGTTCGGTATCAGAATGAACACGCTTGCTAACTCAAGAACCGCTTTTGCGTCTTTAAAAGGCGAGCCTTTAAACATTATGAATATTCCGTTGAAAGCTGGTATGAGCATTGGTGTTTTACTCGTTTCAGTTGAATTGATTATGATGTTGATTATTTTGTTATTCATCCCTGGCGAAATCGCAGGCGCTTGCTTTATCGGTTTTGCTATCGGTGAATCTCTTGGTGCATCTGCACTTCGTGTAGCAGGTGGTATTTTCACTAAGATTGCCGACATCGGTTCAGACTTGATGAAAATTCAATTCGGTATTAAAGAAGACGATCCTAGAAACCCTGGTGTTATCGCGGATTGTACAGGTGACAATGCCGGCGATTCTATCGGACCTACAGCGGACGGTTTTGAAACTTACGGTGTAACTGGTGTTGCGCTTGTTTCATTCATTCTTCTTGGCGTTATGCCTGAATACCAAATCCAACTTTTAACCTGGATTTTCGTTATGAGATTTTTGATGATTGCGACTTCAGTTGTTGCATACTGGATTAACGGAATTTTCAATCTTTTCTATGCTAAAAAAGCTGCGAAATTCGATTTTGAACAACCTTTAACAAACCTTGTTTGGTTGACTTCAATTTTATCAATTGCAATGACATACGGCGTAAGTTACTACTTATTACACAATGTTGGTGCAGAAAACTTGTGGTTAGTATTAGCTACAATCATCTCTTGCGGTACATTAGGTGCGGCGTTGATTCCTGAATTCACAAAAATCTTTACATCACCTAAAGCTAAACATACAGAAGAAGTTGTTACAGCATCACGTGAAGGCGGTTCTTCATTGACAATCCTTTCTGGTATTGTTGCTGGTAATTTCTCAGGCTTCTGGATTGGTATGGTAATCGTTCTTTTAATGGGCTTATCTTACGTTGCAAGCATTTATATTCCGGAAAACTTTATGGTTTATCCGTCAGTATTTGCGTTTGGTCTTGTGGCGTTTGGTTTCCTTGGAATGGGACCTGTTACAATCGCCGTTGACAGTTACGGTCCTGTAACCGACAACGCTCAATCAGTTTACGAGCTTTCTTTAATTGAAGAAGTTCCGAACGTTAAGGAAGAAATCAAAAATGATTTCGGATTTGACGCAAACTTTGACGTTGCAAAACAATACTTAGAAGAAAACGACGGTGCCGGAAACACCTTTAAAGCGACATCTAAACCGGTTCTTATCGGTACGGCTGTTGTTGGTGCGACAACAATGATTTTCTCATTGATTTTGGTAATCCAAAACACATTAGGCGTTCAGCCGGAAGCTATTTTGAACCTTCTGAACCCTTACACAATCCTCGGTTTCTTAACTGGTGGTGCGGTAATTTACTGGTTCTCCGGTGCATCTATGCAGGCTGTTACAACCGGTGCATACAGAGCTGTTGAGTACATCAAAAATAACATCAAACTCGGTGAAGCTGATGAAAAATCCGCAAATGTTGCAAACTCTAAAGAGGTTGTTAAAATTTGTACCCAATACGCTCAAAAAGGTATGGTAAACATCTTTATCGCGCTTTTTGCGTTTGCATTAGCGTTTGCCTGCCTGTCAGCGCCTACGGCTAACACCAACACGCCTGTATCATACTTTGTAAGCTACTTGATTGCAATTGCTGTATTTGGTCTGTTCCAGGCTGTATTTATGGCAAACGCAGGCGGCTGTTGGGATAACGCTAAGAAAATCGTTGAAGTTGACCTTAAAGAAAAAGGTACACCTCTTCACGATGCAACCGTTGTCGGCGACACTGTAGGTGATCCGTTCAAAGATACCTCTTCTGTTGCGATGAACCCGATTATCAAGTTCACAACTTTATTCGGCTTACTTGCAATGGAAATCGCTATCAACGAGTCATTCAAGGCATTTGCGCCGATTGCAGGCTGGGTGCTTCTCGTTATCGCATTGATTTTCGTAATCCGTTCATTCTATGCGATGAGAATACCTCAAAACAATTGTAAATAATTGTTAAGCAAATATATATTTAAAAAAGCAATTTTCTCTCTTATATATACTTAATATATATATAAGAGAGATTTTTTTAGAGAGGTTTATATCATGGCATATCATTCACAAGGTATAAATGCAGTTCAGAACACAATTTCAGCTGGTGCTGCGGCTGCGAACTCTCTTGGAAACACTCCGCCGCCAAGTCAAAACTGTTCTACTTCGACGGGTTATACTCAAAATAACAAGGAGACCGAACAAGACGGACGCGGAAACGGTGATAAATATTTTGACCGTGACAACAGCGCGAAAGGCAAAGAAGAGCAGGAAGCGCTTAAGAAATCAGTAAAACATTACACAAGAGAAGAACAATATGCGAACAATGACAAACTTATGGGAGCATTAGGCGTCTATGGTTTTGTATCAGTGAGCAAGAGAGAGGTTAAATAGAGATTATGGTTGATGCAGCAGTAAAAAATATACAAAGCTCCGGCGTAACAAATCCGGTTGTAAACCCAAAGAACGTGCCATATAGAAGACCTAATAGCGAGTTAATGGAAATACGTTCAAATATTCAAGCGGCGATTGCGGCAGGATTTAACGGTTGGAAAGATTTATTTTCAAGTTCAAACCCAAACACATTGGCATATTTAGACCTTTCGACGACATCAAGAGCAAGTAATTCCGCGTTGGGTCAACATATCAGAACAGTTCAACAGGGTATGAACGAAGAGGATCCGGATGCATCCTGGATGACAGTACCTGACAGACACCTTTGGTGCGCACAATCAAGAATGGATTGCTATTGTTAGATAAAACGTATATAATAAAAGAGAAAAGATTATGAGTATACAGGTTGATACAAATTTAGCATATATACAGAACAAGCTGGGAATCAGTGCGGAGATTTTCACGGAGAAATACGCTAATAAGAGCGTAACCGAGATTATCAAAGAAGAAGCCGCAAGCGGTAACCCGCAGGCAATAGAGCTTGCGAGCGAATTGTTGAATAATATCAACCTTGTAATGGAAATTTTTTCACTTGCGAACCCGGAAAACAGGCTTGAGATAATGAGTGAAATGACAGATGAGCAGTTAAATAAGTTTTTGCCGGAAATGGAAAAAACGGATTTAGTATTTGGCTTAAACTATTTCACACAAGATAAGTTGTTAAAAATGTTAGAGACGGTTGAATCGGAGGATTTAGTAAAGGTTGTACTTGAACTCTTTTCAAAAGAGGAAGTAATGCGTTTGCTGCCGGAAGAACAGCTTGATAAACTTTTGACGAGTACGGAAATGGATAAGGGCAATTTATTAGAGCACTTAAAATCAATACCGCCGGAATACTTGAGTCAAATGATAGAAAGCGTAACAGGAGAAGAGGTTGAAGACGCAGACCAGCTTGATATGATAAAGACATTAAGCGAGTTTAATCCGCTGGAGTTTAAGGATTCGCTAATGAATATGCAATCTTCGCCTAAACAACAGTTAGTGCTTTCGCTTTCCAAAGAGCACCCTGAATATATGCAATTATTTGACGCGCACGCTTATACGAATATGATGCACACCTATAAGGATAAATCCGAGGTTGTGAAAGCTATGAACGTGCTTGAACAAGAGAATGTAACGGAAATGATTAAGGAACTTCCGGAAGATCTTTTGTCAATGGTTATTGCGCAAATGGATGTTGAGAAATTTGCGGAAGTATTGATGAAGAAAAATCCTGAAGTAATGGCGCAAATTATTGCAGGGAATGTGTAACCGGCTTACATCGCAGATAACATTTCCCACAAGAACTCTAACGCCGCGTCCGCAAAAAGTTTTTTCATTTCAATACGTTCAATAGAAGATTCAAATTGAACACGTTTTGTATAAATATTCTTGCCTACGGCAACAGCAATCCATAATGTTCCGGCGGGTTTGTTTTCGCTTGCTCCGGGTCCAGCGACACCGGAAGTACATAGCGCAACATCAGCCCGTGCGGCTTTTAACGTACCTTTTGCCATTTCGATAACGCACTCTTCGCTAACAGCGCCGTGCTTTACCAATGTTTCGTGCTGAACGCCAAGAATACGTTCTTTTGCCTCGTTTGCGTAGGTTACAAAATTCAGCGTAATATAATCAGAGCTTCCCGCGACATCAATAAGCCGTGAGCTTACCAGACCGCCGGTACAAGATTCTGATGTTGAAAGAATTAATTTTCTCTCTCTCAAAAATTGTCCGATTTTTCCCTCTAACATAATGTTATTATATATTAAGCCCTTGCCAATTTCAACAAGATATATTATTATAGTAGATATGGTAAGAGGATAATAAGCATGAGTAAAAATATTGACACAGTTCCTATAGAAGTAAGTATTCTAACGTCAGATCACGACATTAAGGGAGTTGTACACGTTTCTAAATATACAAACACTAACCGCGAATTAACAGATTTGCTGAACGACAAAGAACGCCGTTTTTTGGCTGTTACCAATGCAGAAATCTATCCTCGCAACACGAATCAGCCTCCTAGAAAATATAATTTCTTGGAAATTCATATGGATTACGTGTTAATGGTTCACCCGTCTTCTCAAGCGGTATTCCAATCTTCAGGCAAAACACAGGAAGATGTCGCAAGATTTAGAGATTTAAGATTAAAATTGAACCAAACAAAACCGTTCTAGATATGGGATTAAATAAAACATGGCAATAATAAAAGTACAAAAAGGGACAAAAGATATTTTGCCTCAAGAAATTGAGTCTTGGCATAACCTTGAATCAAAAGCGTTAAAACTTTTTACAAGCTACGGTTATAAAGAAATAAGAACTCCGATTTTCGAGGCTACAGAACTATTCGCACGCGGTGTTGGCGATACAACAGATATCGTTAACAAAGAAATGTACACATTTGAAAAAAGCGACCGTTCAATCACGCTTCGCCCTGAAAACACGGCAGGTGTTGTTCGCTCATTCATCGAAAACGGAATGTTCCGTCAGCCAATGCCGGTTAAACTTTGGTACAAAGGCCCTATGTTCCGCTACGAGCGTCCTCAAGCAGGCCGTCAAAGACAGTTCCACCAAATCGGTGTTGAAATGTTTGGTATCGCAGCGCCAACGGCTGATGCCGAAGCTATTTTACTTGCCACAGAGTACTTAAAATCACTCGGATTAAACGACTTAACCGTCGAAATTAACTCTCTTGGCTGTCCTGAATGCCGCGAAGAGTACAAAAAAAGAATTAAAGAAGTCTTAAAACCTGAATTTGACAATCTTTGTGATGATTGCAAAGCGCGTTATGAAAAGAACCCGCTGCGTCTGTTAGACTGCAAAGTCGACACCTGTAAGGCAATATTTGAACGTCCTGAAATCAAGGCGGTTATCCAATCAGATTTCATCTGCGACGAGTGCGCTGAACACTACAACACACTCAAAGGCTACCTCCAAACCGCAGGAGTAAAATACGAAGAAAATAAACTTCTTGTAAGAGGTTTGGACTATTACAACCGCACGGTTTTTGAAATCAAATCAAACAACCTTGGCTCCCAAAACGCCGTTTGTGGCGGCGGACGCTATGACAGCCTCGTTAAAAACCTTGGCGGCGATGACACACCGGCTGTTGGTTGGGCGATGGGTATGGAACGTTTGAACTCATTACTTCCTGCTATTGAACCTCAAAAACTTGATGCTTATATTGTTTCAAACAATATGACCGAAGCCCTAAAACTTGCACAGGAACTTCGCGCGCAAGGGTTAAGCGTTGAATTTGACCTATCCAACAAAAAATTCAACAAACAACTCGAAAAAGCCTCAAAATGCGCAAATTATGCGATATTTCTCGGCGAAGATGAACTTAAAAACAACAATTTAACAGTAAAAAATCTTATCACTGGTACTCAACAAACAATATCTAAGGAGCAAAAATGGACAAAGTTACTATCAGATCTGACAGAAAAACCGACTACAAATTCCAATACAAAGGTGAAGATGTAGTTCTTGGCGCCGGCAAAATTATCAGTATCGCAGACGGTTTAACACACGTTGTTTTGCCAACTTGCGCAATGAAAATTATGAACAACCTAATCGTTATTAAAGAAGACGTTTAAACCCGGGTCGCTAATGATTGATTTAGGGAAGGTGAAAAAATACGCACTTATTTCAGGCGGAGTAATTTTGTTGTGCGCTTTTGGCATCGGTGCAAAAATATTCTTCAACTTTGTCGGAGACCCGCTTAGAGCCGATGAAATATATCAACAGGCTCTAAAGGATTTTGACGCCCAAAATTACTCAAACGCATATTTTCAGTTTTCCAAAGTTTCGTACATCTCGGATTTAAAGCCATACGCAATCTACCATAGAGCAGAATGCGCCCGAATTTTGAACGATTACAAGTCTGAAAATAAGCAATACTACCTGCTTTTTAACGTCTATCCAAAGAACGAACTTTCCCTGCGTGCGAAATATCTTTACGCTTCTGACATCGCAGAAACAAATCCACACCTTGCACAAAAATTCTTTGAAGAAATCATCAAAAAGCATCCGGAAACGGATTATGCCCTCGGGGCAAAATACCAGCTTGCCGCCTTACTTAACGCAAAATATACAGAATCTGCAGCCTTTGGATTTGTTGATAAAAAGGAAATCGAAAACCTTTTACGCGACTACCTAACAGGTGCCCCGTCCGGCAGATGGGCTTTAAAATGCGCTGAACTTTGGCAAAGCCTCAACACAGACATAAGCGCAGAAGACAGAAACCTTATTGCCGAGACTTATTTTGCCTACAATCTTCTCCCGCGCGCCGAACAAATGCTTGAGAATACCGACCTTAACGTCACCTGGGAGAAAAAAGCAAAACTTGCAATTTTAAACGGCGAACCTGGCAAGGCAAAATCATTAATTGAAACCGGCTTGAGACAGAAAAATTCAAAAGTCACAGAAACCGACAGACGCCAAATTATTTCGCGTTTTCTACAAACCCAAAAAGACAAACAAAAATCCGTTGACGATTTCTTTAAAGCGACCTCAAAACCAAACGACATTTACATAAAAATGCTCCAATGCCGTTATGCGACAACGAAAAACCATATTTGCTACGCAAATATTTTAAAATATAACGAACTAAGTAACTTTTCAGAGCCTGATTTAGTAGAACTTTTCCTGGAAAACGTCACAAATAATCAGTTTTCTAATGCAAAAAAATTAGGGCTTCACTATCTTGAAGCGTTCCCACAAGGTCCAAACACGGCACTAGTGACGTACTGGGTGGGTAAAATTTACAAACATTCGGGCAACAGTGCAGAAGCCAACGAATATTTCAAAAACGTAATCTTAAATCATCCTGATTCATACTACGCATTTAGAAGTTATCTGAAACTTAATGACATCAAAAATTCAATTATCACAACCATAATTGAGCCAAAAGATGTGATATTCCCGTACTATGGCAAAACAAATTCAACAATCATAAAACTTGTAGAATACAACGATTACGACCTTTTAGGGCAAATTTATGAGCAGGATAAATTTGTGCAAAGCTGGATTTTATACGAAAAAGGCGAAAAGTCGCGTGCAATGTGTATGGCTCGAGATGCGATGCAAAAACTTGACCAAAAGCCTGACAAAACGGATCTTCGCTGGCGTCTTGTGTATCCGACATTTCTATATGAAGATATGCGTGAACACGCCCGTGCGGCCGGTAATAATGCCGTCTTAATGCTCTCATTGACCCGTGAAGAAAGTTATTTTAACCCTAACGCCCAAAGTTATGTTGGCGCCGTTGGTCTAATGCAATTGATGCCCGAGACAGCCAAAGAAATTAACCGTATAAAAGGTCTTGGGATGCAGTCGTTGGAAGAGTTAAAAAATTCTGATACAAATATGAAACTCGGGAATTTCTACTATAGTTTCCTTTTGAATAACCTTTCTCAAAATAATATTCTTTCAGTTGCGTCATACAACGGTGGGATAGGTTCAATTAATCGTTGGAAAGCTGGACTTGAGTATCGTGATATTGACGAATTTGTAGAGAAAATCCCGTACACAGAAACTAAAAACTACGTAAAAAAAGTTTTCCGAACCTACTGGAACTACGCAAGAATTTATCTATAAAAAGCCCGCTTTCGCGGGCTTTTAGCTTAGCGTTTTACGCATTGAACAAGATACGAGCTTTCTCTTGGTCGTAAATATTTTACCCCCATAGAATCTCCAAACGCCCAGGCTTCGCTACTATTGGCTACAGTAGATGACCACGTATATGAGCCGCTACTTACCCAACTCCAAAGGTTGGCATTATAATATAGTGATAATAACTCCTCAATATTTGGTAATCTTGATTCAGAATCTAAATCAGAACAGGTCTTTCCTGCAGCTTTTTGTTCTGCATTAGGTCTTTCTCTATTGGTAATAACAGGCATTACAACGGCAGAATCTATCGGATATATTACAGAAATTATCCCAAGGTCTTTACCAATCGTATTAGGCCCTTTGGAGCCATTTAGATCGAAGACAAAATTTGCACAAACATGCTGTTTTACATAAAAGCCTGCATAACCTGCCGCACTTGTTGCAGAAAACTGCACACCTTCAGGGCTGCAATTTGGATTGTAAAACGTTAAAATAGATTCACCATTAACGGTTTCAAACGCTGCAGCTTTTGTATCTGCTATACTTCTTCCTGCAGCATTCTCAGGGATTCCAGCATTAAGATCTGATAATTTCAATGGCAAATTAATATTACTGCCGGTAATAGTATTAATTTTACTTGCGAAGCCGCAATCCCAAATATGATCATTGTCGCAAATGTTGTTGATTTTGAGAACTTTCGATAAACCTCCGGTGACAAAAGTTTCCGCGGCGGTATCAATGCTATCACCATAACCATTTAGCGCCGGCATTAGGGCAATGGCTTGTGACATACGCGCATAAAGCGCTTTTCTTTGGGTGTTCCAGGTTCGTTCGTTAATATTGCCTGTGAGCGACGGCAGCGTTATAGCAGCAACTACACCAATAATTGTTAACGATAACAGAATTTCTGCCATAGTAAATGCGGTTAAGAGNNTCCCCCCCCCTGTGCATGTTAATACATTTTTCTTGTTCATAATCTCTATCCTTTCTAAATTTAGTTTAAACCATGTTTTTGAGAATGTCAATATTAATTGAACT
This sequence comes from Candidatus Gastranaerophilus phascolarcticola, assembly GCA_001899335.1. Classification (GTDB taxonomy): domain Bacteria; phylum Cyanobacteriota; class Vampirovibrionia; order Gastranaerophilales; family Gastranaerophilaceae; genus Gastranaerophilus; species Gastranaerophilus phascolarcticola. The sequence continues at coordinate 360,736 of MOYE01000001.1, read as the reverse complement.
TATTCTGCGCTTTCTCAATGCCTTCGCTAAAATAACACATCGCCGCGTCAAGCGACTTATCCAGCACGGTTTTCAAAGTTTCTAATTGTTCTTTCGAAAAGTTTTGCAGCACAAAATTCTCAGCAGGAATCGGCGGCTGCGGTCCAATGCCCACTTTTAAACGCGCAAATTTATTTCCACCTAAGTGCTGAATAATAGACTTAATCCCGTTATGTCCTCCGTCAGAACCGTTTGCACGGAAACGAATACGCCCCAAATCCAATGATAAATCATCATAAATTACAAGAATATCCTTAACCTCAATCTTGTAATAATCAATTACCGCACGTAACGCCTCGCCAGACAGGTTCATAAATGTAGTAGGTTTAACCAGCAAAAATTCCTCGCCAGACAGTCTAACCTTAGCAATAAAACTTTTTAGTTTTTTCTCCTCGCGAAATGAGAAATTCTCACGAGCAGCAAGTCGGTCCAACACCATAAACCCGACATTGTGCCGAGTAAAAACGTATTTATCACCAACATTTCCAAGCCCTATAATTAATTTCACGGGAACGCTCCTTTTATAAATATAATTTTACCTCAAATATAAATTACCTGTTTAGATTAGTAAATTTTCGCTTAACAAAAAGAAAAAAAATTCATACAGTAATAATGAACAAAGGAGTTGAATGAAAGCCATGAAAAATAAATCAACAACAGAGAAAAAAAGTGCAAAAATCGTCAATGATTTTTTAGAGAAAAACGCACTTCATAAGAAAGATTTTGCCGAAATGATTGGCGTAACTCTATCTTATGTTTACAATCTAATAGACGAGTCAATCCCGTTTTCAACCAGAGGAACAACTTTAGAGCGTATTGCGACAGTTATGGAAATCGAACCGGAAGTCTTTGAGGAATACAAAATTCCACAAGAGCCGAGATTTATTGATGATTCCATTTTGTTTATCAAAGATGTTCTTAAAGAGTCAAAAACTTCTGTAGTAAACTTTTTAAAATCCTTTCCACGTAAGAAACGTCTTGAAATTGTTGACGTATTAAGAGGTGCAATGCCAATTCCGCTTGATTTTCAGGAGTTAAATATGATAGGACAAACTCTGAATTTAGGCAAGAAAGACATTTATGCGCTTTGGGAAAAGCGAATGAAAGAAGTTCTTGAAGTAAACGGAATGAACATTTATGCTAATTCCGGCCTAATCAATGCTATGTTTGAATGCGCTAAAAAAGAAATTCTGGTTGATTAATGCGTAATTTGGAACGCACATTTTGAACAGTGCGCTTTCGGATGTAAAACGAGGTTATCTTCCAGGTCATACATTCTCTCTACTTTAGTCACAAGATTTGCCCCGCAGACAGGACATTTTAAACCGCCAGCGCCGTTTAAGATTAACTCTTTAAGGCTGTCAATTATTTCAACGGACGTAACAGGCAGGTTAAAATCTTTTTCTAATGCCTTAATTTCTTCCGGCTGACATCTTAGAACTTTCGCAAGATTTTGGCGTACAGGAACAGAGAGAAATAAATCCTTGCCTGCCTCAATATCTTCAATCAGTTGCAAATCCAAATTCGCCGCCATGGCAAGTCCTTTTGCGGAAAGCCCTAAATTATCACGTTTTTTTTGAATAAATTGCGCTAATGTTTTCATAAAAATATCATACCATAAAAACCGCTTTTATTTTAGAGCGGTTTTTAGTTTTTGGATTTTCTTTTTGGAGGTTCCAATACCGCACAATAACATTGTTGAGACAGCATTTGTTTTTTCGTCCTCAATATTATGCTCTCCAAAAAGTTGTTCTGAAAGCTCATAACCGGTCAAACCTGCTTTTTTAATCAAAATTTTAGTGATATCATCCCCGTAAAATTCAATGTTTGGACACTGCGAGCGCAATAATTTTATGCTTTCAATAAGTTCATCCAGTTTTTTACGCCCACGCGTAGAATTAAGGAATTTTATATTTGCCTCAATTGTCATTAAAAGCGGGTATGAAGGCGATGTTGTATTAATCATATTTAACGCCGGTGACGGGTCGATTTCCCGGGAGTGCAAGAGTGCTGTCGGATTTAGTCCGCCAGCGGTTTTATGCAATGACTGAACCGTAAAATCTGCAATTCCAATTGATGTTTGCGGCAATTTCTCCGAAAACGGATAAAGCGCTCCGTGTGCCTCATCAACAATCAATTTAATATTTTTCGCGCGGCAAGCGTCACTAATTAGTGAAATATTAGAAACAATCCCCTCATAACTTGGCGATGCCAGAATAACAGCAGAAATTTCGTCACTATTTAGTGTCGAAACATCAAAAGGTCCATATATTCCCCACTCTTCAATAAACGGCAAGTCATAAAAAACCGGTTCCGCACCAGCTAATTTAATGGCATTGAGGTGGCAAGGGTGGGCATTTTTCCAAACCAAAACTTTCTCACCCGGTTTGACGCACGCCAAAACCGCCGCGATAATGCCGGAAGTTGAACCGTTTGTAAGAAATTTTGTATATTTTGCTCCGTAAACCCCCGCCGCCCATTTTTCAGCATTATCCAATGCCGTTACAGGGTCGTGCGCATCAGTTTCTGAAATGTCAAACTTATAAAATTGTCTCAATTTGTTCAAAATAAAAAAGCTCTGTGAATGCGACGGTGTCGTAAACAGAACTTTTTTATTTTTACGTTTAAATAATTTAATCAGGCTCATTTGTTTCTAATTTCAATACTTCTTTTAGCACAATACTGTGTTAAAACCATTTTGTCGCGTTCAGAAAGGTAAGAAAATCTTCCTGAAACAGTATATTCTGCACCTTTTTCAATACGAATAGGGTAGAAAATACATTCAACGCTTTGAACAGATGAAAGCGGCAATGTAATACGATATTCCGCATCAATATTGATAGCCTCTGCACATTTGAATTTCATACCGCCTGCAGAAACATCAAATGTGTAAATTCTATGCATTGTATCGCCATTTCTAAGTTCAAGGTCATAATTGTATTTTACACGTGTATATTGACGTCTTTGGAGATATTTGTGTTTTGCAGGGTTCGCAATACGGAGAGTTTTGCCGTTAATTTCGTGTGGGAAAGAAGTAAAATAAAGTGTTCCGTACTGGTTTTGCGTAAAAAATTCACAATAGTTGCGTTTCAGCATACCTTTTGGTTCATAATCCAATTCAACAATAAAGCCTTCCGGTAAAACCTCTTTAATAGTGCCTTTATTAGCGTTTCTAAAGTCAGTCGGTACAACAGTTATTCTTTTACCTTTTTCCAATAATTCTCTCATAATTCTTCCTTTTTATTTCCGGCATAACCATACCGTATTCTGATTATACATTATTTTCGGAGATTTGCAACATTTTAATATTTAGAATACTCTTTAGACAACTCTTTCCACTCATCTTCAGATACGCAGAAAGCATTGTTCCAGAATTTTTCGATTGCGTAGGCTTCGCGCTCTTCTTTATGCAAAATATGAACAACAACATCGCCGTAGTCAATTAAATTCCAACGGTTTTTGGCGTCATTCTCTGTTTTAAGCGGCAAACGTTGAAAAAGTTCCTTAATACGGAAAGCCGTATTTTCGGTAAGTGCCCTGACTTGCGGTGTAGAATCACCGGTTACAATAACAAAATAATCAGCAAGTGAAGAAACATTACTGATATTCAGTACAGAAATATTTTTACCGAGATTGTCGTCCAGGGTTCTTGCGATAATACATGCCAGTTTTTTTGAATCTAAATTTTCCATTACTAATTCCTATTCTATACTATTAATTCTTCTAAGATGTCTTTCTTCGTTTGAGAATGGTGTTTCAAGCCAAATTTTAACGATATCAAGCATTAAGCCCTCGCCGGTTACGCGTTCGCCGAGACAAAGTACGTTTGAATTGTTATGTTGGCGGGTTAATCTTGCAGAGAAAGTATCAGAGCAAAGTGCTGCACGAATGCCTTTAATTTTATTTGCGGCAATAGACATTCCGATACCGGTTCCGCACACCAAAATACCTTTTTCAACCTCACCGGAGACGACAAAATTCCCAACTTTTTGAGCGATTTCAGGGTAGTCACAGGAGTCAGCACTAAAAGTCCCTGCGTCAACAACTTCTACACCTATTGATGACAAATATTCTTTAATTTTATTTTTGTAATTAAATCCGCCGTGATCAGCACCCAATGCGATTTTCAAGATTAACTCTCCTTACTTTCTTTCTGATAAGCCCACGCCGAATGGTTGTGAATACTTTCAAAAGCCTCACATTCAACCTCAAATTCTCTAACACGCGGAGATTGACGGAGTTCTACAACCACATCACGCAAAACATCTTCTACAAATTTCGGGTTATTCCAAGCCTTTTCGGTTACAAATTTTTCGTCTTCGCGTTTTAATAGCGGATAAACCTCACACGACGCACAAGCCTCGACAGCGCTAATAAGGTCTTCCAGCCAAATACTTTGAGATTCATCGTCATAAGAAACTTTAACAGAAATCAACGCACGCTGGTTGTGAGCACCGTTATCGGAAATTTCTTTAGAACACGGACAAAGCGTTGTAACCGGAACAACCACGCCCAAAACGAACTTAAATTCGCCGTTATCAATTCTGCCCTCAAACGAACAATCATAAGCCATTGCAGCAACATTTCCCGTCACGGGGGATTTTTTATTGATAAAATATTTGAACTTAAATTCTAAGTCACCGCTTTCTGCCTCAAGGTGTTTGATAATTTTTTCAAGACATACTTTAATATCAAATCCGGCAAGGTTTTTAGTCTGCCATTCCGTCAGGATTTCAACGAAACGTGACATGTGCGTTCCCTTGTAGTCACGCGGCAGCGAAACATTAACTTTCGCTTTTGCGCAGACGATTTGGGGTTCGTCGCTATCTTTACGCTGAATTAACAGCGGAAGTTCAAAGTTCTTAATCCCTACTTTTTGTATATCGACATCTCTCGTATCTTTAAATTTTTGAACATCTTTCATACGTCTATGTTACCATAAAAACCTTTACACGCAAGGATATCAGATTTTATCTGTGCAACTAACTCCGCTGCGCTGCCAAACTTCTTTTCATGCCGGATAAAATCAATAAACTCAACGCGTAATTTTTCACCATAAATATTTTCGTTAAAATTCAGAATATGAACTTCAAGCACCGGAGCGATCGCAAGTCCTGTGAAAGTAGGTTTTACACCGAAATTTGCAATCGCAGGGAGCCCGTTTGCGCTTACACAATAAACCCCATACGGAAGTTGAATAAGTTCAGGCGGATAATTTAGGTTCGCGGTTTTAAAGCCTATTTTTGAAGCAAGTTTCGCACCCTCTTGAACAGTGCTTTCAATTACAAAATTATACCCTAAAAGCGCATTTGCTTTTTTTATATCGCCAGCAGCAAGATGTTTTCTTATCAAAGAGCTGCTTGCAACTTCTCCCTCGATAATAACCGGCGGGGTTTTAAAATACTTATAATCCAATGCAGATTTTTCTAAAAGTTCCGGCGTACCGCTTTTTTGCGCGCCAAAATAGTGGTTAAAACCTGTAGAAATAGAAATCGGTTCAAAATTTTGGACTAAGAGTTTAATATATTCTTCTCCGGAAATATTTGAAAAAGCGTTAAAATCCAGTTCAAAAAGGATATCTACACCAAGCTCTGAAAGTTTTTCACGCCTCAACGCCTCGGTTGAAATATAAGCCGGCGCGCAGCCGCGCAAAAGTACTTGCGGATGTTCCTGGAAAGTCACAACAGCCGCCTGGCTGCCGTTTTTTCGCGCGAAAGCCACCGCAGAGGTTATAACGGTTTGATGTCCTTTGTGAACCCCGTCAAAAAAGCCAAGAGCAAGCGCTAAATTTTTATATTCGTTGTTTAATTCAGTAAAAATTTTCATAGCGTAGAATTAATAAGATTTTTCGCCGCGCTAAGTGCGTCAGGCGTATTTTTAACTATTTTACGCGCAAAAGAACCGATTGCAATGCCGTTGTAGTTAATTCCGCACATCTTTGCAAGTTCTGCGGTTTTAGAATTTGTTCCGCCAGATAATAAAAGATAAACCGGAAGTTTGGCGTTCTGAACGATTTCAGCAGTGGCAACTGTTTGAAGTGTCGTTTTATAATCATCCTCGCCTCCGCTCATCGGGAACCCGTCCGCCTGAACAATTGTCGTATATGGTGCCCTGCCCTCAAGCATTTTTTTGATACGCGCGACCATTTGTTCATCCCCGAGTTTGCCACGGCTCGTACAAATACTTAAAATACCCGGATATACCGAATTTATATAAGCCCATTTTGTTTCGATTTCCGTTTCATCAAGCCCCATTGCGTGAAATTCTATGCAATCTATGCCAAGCTCAATAATAGGCGGCAGGACTTCTGCCAAATCCTTCTCCTGCGAATAAAAAGAGATTGCACCTTTATGGCAGACTTTATAACACTTTCCGCATCCAATACAATTTTTAGCCTTAACCTTGAAATAATTAATTGCTTTTTGCGGACAAATTTCCTGACATTTGCCGCACTGAACGCATTTTTCATAATCAATTTGGGCTTTTGAAACATGCGGGTCATTTTTAATTCCGACGCTTACGCAAAGATATGCGTCCTCAACGCCGGCACAGGAAAGTGCGCGTTTTGCAGCAAGAACAATTTCAGGTTTTGCCGAAAGATCAAAAAACTTACAGCCGGCTTGAGCGTAAAGTTTTACGAGGTCATAAACCTCTTCTTCATTTTCATTACCCGCTCCGCAGACGAGTTTAAAGCATTTACGCTCTTTTAACAAATCTTCCAACATTAGCTTTTAACCAAATATTTATAAATCATATCAGAGGCTTCCACGATAAACTCTTTGCCTTTAACAGAATTATAAGGACGGTTTGCAAGGATTACAACAATATATTTCTGTCCGTTAGGCGCGTAAACAATCCCCGCGTCCCCAAGCATTTTACCGATATCGCCGGTTTTATGCATAAAATCCGCGCCCGCGCCAAGCCCCGCCGGAATTAAACGGTCGTTCTTGACGTGTGACATATAAGAGAAAATCTTTTCGCGTGAAGAACCTGTAAGGAACTTAGGGTTATCAAGGTTATAAAGCAGTCTGCCCATATCTCTTGCGGTAATATAATTCGTTCCCTCTAAATCCGGCAGCCAGTTATTTACATAAGTATTTGCCAGTCCCCAGTCTTTAATTTGACGGTTAACAGACGGCATCCCGCCGATTTTTGTCATAAGCATATTTGTAGCGGAATTGTCTGAATTTGTAATCATCACACGCGCAAGCGTGTCAATTGAGTACTTAGAGTTTTCTGCCTTATATTGAAGCGCGCCGGACCCCTCTGCACGGAAATAATCAGTTAAAATCATTTCGTCATAAATAGAAGTTTGCCCGTATTCAATATTCTTAAACAGCGCAACAAGCACAGGAAGTTTAATAATACTTGCGGCAGAAAAGACTTCATCTGCGTTTATATCAACATAGTTGTTATCGTTATAATCCCAAACATAAATGGATGAATGAATAGTCGGGTATTCTTTTTGCAAGTTTAAAAGTCTGTTTTTTAATACACCCATTTGGCTGTTTTCTTTAATCGGGAGCATTTTAGGACTTTTCTTGTTAGCGCCCTGAATAGTCCTGATATTAAGCGAAAGATCGTTCGCAAGGTAATTTTCAACAGGGTGAACCAAATTGTTATAATCCATTGTAATATGCGGGTAAATAGAGCCGTGTGGAAGTGTTCTCACGTACTTATTAAACATTGCCGGAAGTATAAAAATAGCAACAAGAGTAAAGAAAACAAGAGAAATTACCTTATGAATAAACAGGTTTCTGTTAATTTTCTTTTGGTTAGGTCTGATATCACGGCGTCGAAACTCATCGGGTGAAACATAATTGTTTCTGCCCAGATAATCAGAACGCTGCTGCGGTCTGCTCAATTGACTGCTATAATAACTACTATCCCTATAAGCCGGCTGCGGCATATTTCCTCCACTAAAATTATTATAATATCAGCAAAAATGTTTTGCAAACATATTAAGAAATTTTATTACTATTTCTTAAATTATCAATATCAGCCTGAATTTCAGTAGCTTTTTTAGAAAGCTGGTTGTACACCTGTGAATTAATCTCTCCACCAATAAGGATTAACAAAGAGGTGTAGTAAAGCCAAACCATTAACACCGCAAACGCACCGATTGTCCCGTAAACCATGTTATAAGTGTTCAGGTTGTTTACGTAAATCGAAAACCCCCAGGAACCAAGCAGCCAAAAAATACAGAAGAACCAAGTTCCTGCAAGTGCACTCTTCATCTTGAACTTTTCGTTGCCTTTCAAGTTTGGCAGAACATAATAACTTAAAAATGCCATTAAGAAAAGTGCCATAAACGCCACCGGCCAACGCATAGTAAGGATTACGGTTGCGGTCGGAATTGATATATGCAGCGTGTTAACAAGCGTTGTAATGATAAGTTTCCCAAAGACGATGAGGTTTATACTCAAGAATAAAACCATTGTATCCACAAAAACCATTATCAACGAAAGCAAACGGGTATATAGAAAATTTCTGGTTTCATCAACTTTATACGCACGGTTTAAGCCTTTCAAAACAACAGCAATACTGTTCGTCGAAAGGATAAGCGTAACGCAGAAACCAATAACCGCCATAATATCAGCATTTGAGAAAATCATAACCTCATTCAAAACCGACTTGATTAGATTAATTGCCTGCGCCGGCATTACGTTATTCAGGAACAACAAAATCGGCTCTATCATAGATTTATGCCCCATCCAGCCAAAAACAGCCATTAAAAAGAGCATAAACGGGAAAATTCCGATAACCATCATAAATCCCATTTCTGCCGCCATACCGCAGAAATCGTTTCTTATAACCGATTTTATTAACTTTCTTATACCTATTATAAAATGTCTTTTCATAATTCCAATTTTTCGATTTTACTTAAAACCTTCTCTACTGCGGCTTTCACAGAGGATTTCACAACACAACCTGCTGCAAGTTTATGCCCTCCGCCGCCAAATTCTGCGCAAATTGCAGAGACATCCGCATTTTTGCTTCGCATTGAAAATTTTGTAACTCCGGGTGCGATTTCTTTTGCTATAAACGCAATTTCAGTTGAAGAAATTGCACGTAATTTTTCGGTCAACCCCTCTGTGCAATCAGGTCCGACCGCAAATTTTTCCACATCTTTCTTATAAATTTCCGTATAGGCAACTTTATCATTGTGCAGAAATACAGCCTTATTCAGACAATAATTCTGGAACAAAAAGAAGTTTTTCGGATAAGATTCATAGCACTGCTTGTAGACATCATGCGGCTTAACACCGTATTCAAGAAGTTTTGCCGCTGTTTCAAAGGTTTTAGGCGACGTGTTACTAAACTTAAAAGAGCCTGTATCGGTCAAAATAGCGGTGTAAAGCGCAAGCGCTGCATCATAATTCATTTTCCAACCCCAATCCTGTGCCAAAGAGGCAAGAACCTCGCCCGTTGAGCTTGCATCGGGCACTATAATGTTATTTTGCGCATAAGAATTGTTCGTTGCGTGGTGGTCGATATTAAGCGTCACGGCAGCCTTATCAAAGAAGATTTTAGCCTCATTCATCCTATCAATTGCCGCAACATCAACAGTTATAACCAAATCATATACAAGTGATTTATCAATAGAATTATAAAATTTTGCACATTTTATAGCGGGTAAAAATTCATAAGTTGCAGGAAGATTATCCAACAACATATCACATTCTTTTTTGAAATTCTCTTTAATCAGAGAATATAGCCCGCTCATCGAACCTAACGTATCACCATCAGGGTTTATATGCGAAATTATGAGTATTTTTTTTGCGCTCTTTATGATATAATCAATGTTATCGAAACTCATTCTCGTATTTTACCACAAAGGCAGACGAGAAAACAAGGGGAAAAATGGAAAAAGTTTTATACACGGATTTTGTAGGGGTAGACGAACTTGTCGGAGAACTTTTGAAACAGAAAGAATTCAAAAAGGCAATGACGCGTTCAAACCTGTGCAAATTTTGGCGCAACGTAGTAAATAAAAAGTTTGCCGACCGTTCAAAACCTTATTCAATGCTGCCGGGGAATGTAATGGTTATAGCGTGCGAAAACGCGATTGTGGCACAAGAGCTTTTACTTAACAAAACACAATTGCTGGTAAAATTCCAACCCTACGCAAAATCCCTTGATATTACGGTGAACGACTTGAAATTTGACGCAAAAAAATGGGTGGCGACTGAATAAATTTACACTATTTACAGGTTTTACTTTTCATAAAAAAGTATTAAATTATAATTATGAAAAAGTTGATTATAATTTTGACCGCTTTAATAACAATTTCTCCGGGTTTCGCCGATGAATTCGACGGCGGACTTTGGGATAATTTTGGCGATATTAATTTTTATAACTCCGACAAACAAACCGCTGTAAGCGATGAACAGTTTGACGAAACAATCGAAAAAGTTAAGTCAAAAAAACGCAAACCGCTTTTTTCGCCTAAAGAACCGAAAAAAATGAAAGGTGAAAGCTATCAACAAAGTAACGAAACCGAACTTATAAAAGGGATTAATAAAGAAACCCCTGTGCTTCGGGTTCCGTATGAGTTAAAAACCGTTGACGGCGACACTCTTCCTATCGGGCATTACCAAACGGAATTTGAAAAAGACGACAAAGGCTATGTCACAATGAAACTTTATCAGGCGCACTATATGGTTGCACAATATCCCGCACAGGAAACAGAAGAAGATTTATACGACGAGCATATAAACTATCTTACACTTGAAGACTTTGATGAAAATAAAGTAAAAATCAATTACGGCTCAATGGATTTTAATGCGTTTGCGATTGTAGAGCGCAAATAAAAAGGCGCCGTTACGAGGCGCCATTAAAAACATATCCAAAATCAACAGCGATGCATTTATCGCTCAATCTTTTTCAATAGGTTGTCAATTTCTTCTTTTAATGCCAGAAGAAATAGACTAATTTCGTTTTTGAAGCTGTATGCTCCGGGCCAAAAAGAATATCTATACATACTTATTTCTCCTTATAAACTAACTGTCTACAAGAATATATTCGGCAGCCGCTAAAAATTCTTTAACAAATTAAGATAAATGTAACAGGATTGTAACATTATTTACGGCGGGCTATAACAATAACCGGAGCATAAGTAAGACGTGCTTTTCCGTCTTGCGTTTGAATAGTATCACAAAAACTTTTCACTTCTGCGAACGTCATTTTTTTAGAAGAAAGCGAATTTACACCCGTATTTTTCAGATGCGCTAAAAGTTCCAGCGGCGTTGCGAACTCCAAAACTTTTTCGTATTCGTAAATTTCAAGAACCTCAAACTTTTGCTCAAGTGCAGATTTAATTTCTTCAACCGAAAGATATTTAAGCGAAAGTCCCAACACGGAGCGGATTTCCTTAAAATTTTCCGTAGAGAATGTCGAAAATGCTAAAATCCCGTCTTTTTCCAAATAGCGGGAATAGCTTTCCAGCGCGGCAGAGAGCGATGAAAACCATTGAAACATCGCGTTAGAAATAATCAAATCAGAATGCCCTGCGGGCTTAATTTTAGTGGAATTTCCTGCGATAAAACTATAATTTTTAAGGATTTTGTCGAGATAAAACTTTGATTTTTCAACGATATCATTGCAGGTTAAGTGTTCAAATTTCAGACTATCCACAATAATTTCCGTCAAAAGCCCCGTTCCCGAGCCCAGTTCTAAAATACGCGAAAAATCCGCCCCGCCGTTTTTAACCAAAAGTTCGACAAGATGTTCAGCCATTTCACGCTGAACAAGCGCATTTTCGTTATATTTCGGCATACTTTTTTCAAATTTTTGTTTTAAAAGTTTAGGGTTTACTTGCATATTTCTTTCCAACTTTTGAAATTATAGAACGGGAAATGTCCGTCCGGAAGAACGATTACCGAAACGCCGAGTTCTTCCCAGGCGTTATGCTGATTTCGCGGCGGAATAATTTTATCGTTTTCGCTTACGTAAGCGATTTTATAAAACCCGCTCGCATCAGCCGGCTTGTCATTAATCCACGATTTAAGACTGTGAAGCTCTTCCACTCTGTCTTCAATTGTTCGGGCGACAGGAGCTTTCCAATATTTTTCAAGCTGTTCTTCACCGTAAAAAACATTTTGATAAAACTTACCTTTCAAACCTTCTGCAGCGAATTTAAGCGTTAAATCAAATGTACGGTTTGGAATACCAAACTCATTATCTATTGGCATCGGTGTACCGTTAAGTGCAACTGCGCGCGTAAAATTCGGCAATTTATCACGAAGTAACGCCGCGATATAAACGCCCATTGACCAGGTTACAAGATAGTATTTCTCATAACCGGAGAAATCAACATCAATTTCTAAGTCGCGATAATCATAAATAACAACGACATCCAAACCGTCGGTATTTAAAAATTCAAACGGTTTTTCGTCGAAACTCCAGCCTGCAAAAAAGATTAAGAGTTCAGGATTTCCGGATTTATTGAGCCAATAATGTTTCATCGAACAAAATCTCCACTAATTTTTCCAAATCTTTTTCTTCAATGTCGGTCGTAAGCGACAATCTAAGTCTTGAGGTTCCTTCCGGAACTGTAGGCGGTCTCACAGGCAGCGTAAAATACCCGTTTTGATAAAGGATTTCACAAACCTCACACGTCTTTTTATTATCACCGATTATCACAGGAACGATGTGAGAATAATGATTTTCGCCCCCGTTCAAGCGAGCAAAAAGTTTTTGTCCCAGCGAAAGCATTTTATAACGTTCTTCTTTCATCTGCGCAAGGTAATTTTCAATTACCCACGTCGTAAACGCAATATTTACAGGCGGCAAAACCGTTGAGAATATAAACGAACGCGCTTTATTGGTAAGATAATCAATTAAAACATCGTTTCCGACAGCAAAAGCACCGACAGAACCGACAGCTTTGCCAAAAGTTCCGACAATTAAGTCAATTTTATCAATAAGATTAAGATGTTCACAAACTCCAAGTCCCTGTTCACCGAAAACACCAAATGCGTGCGCCTCATCAACAACAAGAATGCATTCATATTTTTCTTTCAATTCTACGAGTTTTGCCAAATCTGCGCAATCTCCGTCCATTGAAAAAATACTTTCGGTCACGATAACAGCATTTTTAAAATTTCCGCGTTCCCGCTCCAGCAACGCTTCAAGACGCTCCATATCGTTATGCGGGTAACGGAAAAACTTAGCGCTGCTAAGGCGCATTCCGTCAATAATGCTTGCGTGATTAAGTTTATCAGAAAATATAACATCACCGCTGCCAGCCAAGCAACTATTAATTCCGACATTCGCATGATAGCCGCTGTTGAAAAGCAAAGCTCTGTCCTTACCATAAAGATTTGCAAGTAATTCTTCCAACTCGTTATAAACAGGCAAATTACCGGTCAAAAGCCTTGCTGAAGCACTTCCGAACGAATACTCATTCCCGCCGGATTTCCAAAATTCGGCTGTAACAGCTCTGTTATCTGCAAGACCCAAATAATTGTTTGAAGACAAATTAATAAGGCGTTTTCCGTTAAATTCAATAATTTTTCCCTCTTTCATCGTAATATTTTTTATAACACGGTGATGAGAGTCATTTTTTAAACTTTCTAAAATTTCTTTATAACTTTCAAGCATAAAGATAATTTACGACAAACAGTCAAAAATGTCTAGCATTAAGACTTAGCACGTCTGCCAAACTGCAACCCGTTTTTGCCTACTTCAATATTATCCAGACCCGGTTCTACAAGTTTTTCGATAACATATTTTTCTACAAAATGGTCGATATACTTAATAGAAATACCAAGAGCTGCAAAGCCACCGGCGGTTTTCCAAAGTTTTGTTTTGAATAGTTTGTCGCGCTGTCTTTGTTTCAAAGTTTCTTTAATAGCATCTTCAACGTATCCTGCAGGTGTATTTTTATCTTTAGCAAAACTACGTTTAGTTTTATCGTAAAGTTTCATCAGTTTGTCAGAAAGACCTTTTGGACGTTTGTCTTCTAACAAGTCTTTTCTGATTTCAAACATTTCATCAATATTTTGGTTTGTCATTTCACGAACTTTTTTAAGTTTAGCTTCGTTCATTTTTTCGCCGTGGCGTGAACCAAAAATCCAACGACCCAAAAGTTTGAACGGATTTTTAGTTTCAAAAGATTTTTCACGGTCAATCAGATGGGTTTTTAAATGATCGTTGAACTCGGTTTTAAATCTTTCAACATCACCGTCATAGTCTTTAAGGTTACGGCGTTTCAAGTGGTTAACCGTGAACTGGTCAATTTCTTCTTGCAACTGTAAAGACATGCCGCCCTTAGATTTTTGAGCAAGCCAAGACGCAGCCTTTTGACCGTTATGAACAGCTACGATAGGCAGCATGACTGACGCACAAGCCTGAAAAACAGCTTGTTTTAGCCCTCTTTTGGTATCAGGATTGTATTCTTTCTGGTCAGTCTTATATTTATCATAAATATCTGCACCAAAATACATCAGAGCCGGAACCCAAAGCCCCATACCGAGGTTAGGCGCGATATCCATAACAGCCGCACCAATATCGTTTGTGAACGCCAAGCCTCTCCAAGGCCATTTCATCAAAGGATCCTTGTATTCTTCATGCGCTTTTCCTTTTAATTCAACAGTATCAGACGCAGAACCCTGCAAGTTTTCCTTTTGTGGTACTGACTGCATTTGTTTTTGCGGTTCCAATAAACCAATTTTATTACCAGGGGTAGTTAATGTATTATTTATACTAAGAGTCATCCGGCTATTCCACTCCTTTTACCATACTCTAATATAACCCGTAAATAGTGGAAATTGCCAGTATGTAACATTTTCGGCAAAAATTGTTACATTATGACTTCATAATATCCGAAAGTTTATAATCGCTGTCTTTCTTTGGGGCGCAAACTTCTTGGACTAACTTCATTTTTTCAATTGATTTCAACCCGATGCTCTCGTCTTGAATGAAAACGCTCGTTACAAAATCTTTGATTTTACTTAAACATTTAACCATAATATCACCTCACTAGAGCAGCGCCCCGCCGCTCCCGCACGGCGGGGCGCATACGGCTGCACTGCCTCCTATACTTATTATTATCAAACCAATTTTTTCAAAAACATTAATATTTATGGTATATTTTGGATTAGCATGAATTACACGGAAGAAAATATTTCAAATTTTGACGAATGTTTTAAGTTCTTTGAGCAGAAATTGTCACACAAAGAGCTTTATGCCAGCCTGCGTGACGGGAATATTGCTGAAAAGCAGCTTTCTTGCGTACGGATTGAGCACTGTGATACCGCAGAAGAAGCCGGAATTTTGATGGACAATCTCACCGGAATAGACGGCAAAGTCCGCGAAACGGTTTCGTTTAAGCTCAAGACTTTTGTTGCGGCACGACCGGAACTCTTTTCACGACAAGAATTTTACGATATTTTTCTGGATGCAATAATAGATATAAACGGCAATATCTGCCGAAATATTATTTGCGCGCTTGAACCGCTAACAAGCGATTGCCGTTTTTGTGAATACTTCATCGAAAACATTATGCAACGTGCGCATATTGTAACAGAAAAAATTGAAAACTTTGAATATAAAGACCGCAAATACGTTACAAATAAAGAAGTTTTTAAACTTTATTGGTATTTGGAAGTTTTAGGGATTTTCAATGAATTACCTGCAGAAAAAATCTTTGCGCTGCTAGAGAGAACATCAAAAATTGAGGAATATACAATACGCGAAAAAACAGCCCGCCTGCTTTTAAAACTTCCCGGGGAATATAAATTAGACGGACTGAATTTTGACAATAATTTTTATGTTAATTTGGCTCTAAATCAGCGTTTTACACAATGAACATTATTACTAGTCGTTTTTGCATACAAAATTCTTGCACCGGTATTGAAACCTTGTGCCCACCCCTGGGTAGAATCAAAGAGTGTAGAAGACCAATAAGGTGAGGAGCTTGTAGCTAAAGTTCCTCCAATTAGAGTCTGGTTAACAAACATAGAGGCTAACTCATCTAAACTTGGTATTCTAAATTCAGAATCCTGATTTTTGCATATACTCAAAGCCGCTTGCTGTCCCACCGCTGATGATGCTTTTTGTACAGGAACATTCGGAGCAACAACTGAACTATCCGTCGGATACAAAACTGTCATAAATCCGATATCTTTACCGACAGTATTCGGACCTTTATTGCCATTTAGGTCAAATATAAAGTTAGCACAAACTTTTGGCTGCATAAAATAATTAGAATTTTCATTCATATAAGCCTGACAATTTGGATTATAAAAGGTTAAAATACTTTCACCATTGGCGGTTTCAAACGCTGCAGCTTTTGTATTCAGAAACGAAAACGGTGTACCGTAATTCGTATTTGTACCATTTAGCATTTTGCTGTTCAGACCTGACATTGTGTTAGGCACCGTAAGCATAGAACCGTTCAAGGTTGTTATTTGGGAAGATAACCCGCAATCCTCAAGATGCTCATTGTCACAAATATTATTAATTTTAAGAACTTTTGAAAGTCCTTCAGTTATAAATGCTTCCGCAGCAGTATCAGTTATTGAATTAGAACCGCTGGCGCTAACTGATTCAAGGGTACCAAACCCGTTCAATGCAGGCATCAGGGCAATTGCCTGTGAAAATCTTGCATAAAGCGCTTTTCTTTGAGTGTTCCATGTTCGCTCGTTAATGTTACCTGTAAGCGACGGCAGCGTTATCGCCGCAACTACGCCAATAATTGTTAACGATAACAGAATNNCCCCCCCCCTGTGCATGTTAATACGTTTTTCTTGTTCATAATCTCTATCCTTTCTATGATTAGTTTAAACCATGTTTCCAAAATAGTCAAGATTATGCGAACAATTCGTTAATTTTATCTGCAATTTCCTGCGGATCCATTTCGTTTGTAACGTTATTTACATCCTGCGCAACTTGATAAAGTTTGGCAGCCTCAATCTTATCGCCGGTGATTGTTACCGCACGTGCCAAATTGAAATGTGCAAGCGCATAATTCGGATTGCACTCTACAGATTTCCTAAACAGTTCAATCGCACGCGCAACACGTCCCAAATCATCAAGATGAATTACGCCAAGGTTGTTATAAGCAATATCGTAATTCGGATCGTATTTTATCGCAAGTTCATACTCTGTAACCGCCTCATCCAAATCTCCGCGTCCCCAATGCAAGAAACCTAAATTACAGTGGATTCTGGCATTTGTTGGATCAAGTTCTAACGCGTTTCGATAAACGGCAAGAGCGTTATCTATATCTTCTTTATCATAAAAAGCACTTCCGAGATTGATATAAACATCAATATCTTCCGGCGTCAAAAGGTATGCGCTTTGATAAGAACTAATCGCAGCATCAAGGTCATTACTTGATTCCTGGAACACAAATCCCAGGGTTTGGTTAACGACACTTGTCCAATTTTTACGCGGGTTCAGAGTTACCGCGGTTTGGAAATGCGAAATCGCGCCTTTAATATCGCCTTTTACATATAAAATATTGGCAAGATTTGCGTGAACTTCCGGCAAATTAGGCGTAATTTTCAAAATTTTGTTATAAATATCTACCGCACTGTCAAAGTCACCTTGTTCTTCATAAGCCTGGCAAAGGTGTTTGTACGCCGGAATATTCAGGGTATCGAGCCAAATTGCCATTTTGTATTCAGTGATTGCGTCCTCAAATCTTCCAAGCGCGAGGTAAACATCACCAAGCAAGCAATAAAGCGGCGTAAAGCCCGGAGCTTTGTCAATTGTACTAAGATAAATTTCCAAAGCCTCATCGTATTTTTGGCGTTGCACAAACATGTAAGCCTTAAACAACGCAGGGAAAAATCTCATATTTGCAAAAACTTTTGAAACGTATCCGAGAGCCATATCATCAAACGGGAAGGTTAAAATTGCGAGAAGATATTCCCATTTTGCGAGGCATTTTCTAAGAACAGCCTTATAGGAAGAAACTTCATAGAGGCTAGCAAGCAGATATCTTGCGGATGATGCTCTGAACGGGGAGCAGGCAATTGCCCTGGTCACGTAATCAATTGCCTCCTGAAATCTTGCTTTTTTCGCATAA
Organism: Candidatus Gastranaerophilus phascolarcticola; assembly: GCA_001899335.1. GTDB lineage: Bacteria > Cyanobacteriota > Vampirovibrionia > Gastranaerophilales > Gastranaerophilaceae > Gastranaerophilus > Gastranaerophilus phascolarcticola. The sequence goes on along the minus strand of MOYE01000001.1, from coordinate 342,657 downwards.
ATTTGGGCTAAAAGATAATAAGCCTTTGGCTGTTTATCGTTTTTAGAAAGCGCGGTATTCAGGTAGTTAACAGATTTATCCAAATCGCCTTTGTAGAAAAGCGCCTGTCCTATTTTGAAATAAACAAGAGCAGAATCAATATATGATTCCAAAGCCCTTTGATACTCTGTTATGGCATCGTCAATATACTGGCAGGAATTAGAAATATCAATGTGCCAGGCAAGATAAAGGTCGCCGAGGCGAACATGCAAATCAGCGTTTGTCGGGTCATCTTTCAGACCGGTTTGGCAAAGTTCAATAGCCTTTTTAACGTTACCTGATTTGTATGATTTATTAATTTTTCTTTCAAGTTGTTGAGTTGTATTCATCTAAAATTCCTGCATGCACTTATTAATATAATTGTACAAGAGGCGCCGTAAAAAATCAACAAGTTTACAATCAAGCGACGCCGGCATAATCCCAAAGCCGTTTCAGAATAAACGCCTGACGAACACAGGTATAATCTTTTGCAGGATAATAGAACGGGTAAGTTATGGTTTGACAAATAAGTTTTCGCAGCTTGTAGCCGTTTGTTGCCCGCAGCATCCCGACATAGCTGTTGAAAACGGAGGCAAGCCATTCAAGAACGTTTTCGCCGATATCATAAACACCGTTTTCGTAACGTCTTACAAGCCTGAAAATATCTCTTAATGTTCTTTGGCGCAGATAAAAACGGTTAGGTTTTGCGACATAACCCACGAAATCAATTCCGTTAGAGACGAGATTAATTGTCTTTTTATCTTTGTGCAGAACAATCAGGAGGTTTTGCGAAATAAACTCTGCAATTCTGTTATAGCAGTAGTTAAGCCTTTCGGGCGACTCGTCCATGATGACGAAATCATCAACGTATCGGCAGTAATATTTACATTTCAATTCGTGCTTAACGAACTGGTCTAAAACGTCCAAATAAACATTACTAAAGAACTGGCTGGTGAGGTTTCCGATAGGAAGCCCTTTTTCAGACGGGCAATTCCAAAGGCTTTTGTATGACGGAAGCAGGTTAAACTTCCATTGAGGCGACTGAACAATGACGTTATCTTTCGGATTGTGATAGACAATTTGCCTGATTAATTCCCTAAGCCACGGTTCGGGAACCCTTTTCATAAGCAGTTCATAAAGAATATTTTTGTCAATCGAGACGAAAAAATTTTTCAAGTCAGCCTTGAGGTAATAAGCCTTTTTTGTGTAATCATTGGTAACAGCTTTTGCGTGTTTAGCAACTCTTTTGGCAGCGTTCAGAGTACCTCTTCCCGGGATACAGCTAAAAGTATCCTCAATAAAGGTTGAATAGAACCTGTCTTTAATGGCGTTGTAAACGAGGTGGTGGACGATTCTATCTCTGAAAGATGCCGCCCAAACCTCACGCGGTTTCGGTTTGAGCACAACGAAACAGATACTGACGCCGATTTTATATTCACCGGACTTCAGCTCATCGTAAAGATTCATCATGTTTGATTCCAGGTCAAATTCAAATTCCATGGCAGAAAGAGAAGAGCGTTTACGTCTTCTGCATTCATAGTAAGCCTTGTAAAGGTCTTGTATGGTAAAATCCAACTTAAAATCAACGTTTTTGAATCTACGTTTTTTATGCCTGTCTCTAACCATCTCCAGATTTCCACCCCCGGGCGAAATACAGTATTAAGAGAAAAGTTAAAAATCTTCTGTTTTATCACCTGACACACCGCACATTGTTGCCATTGGACCGCGTGTTCGGGTTGCGGTTGCCCGTATTGAAATTCTGGTTCCATGCTGTGCCAGACTCTCCAGAAGAAATGACAGAGCCAGACCAAAAGTTACCGGACGCTTGGAGGCAGTCAAAAATCGAAAAGGCAAATGGATTATATCGAGATAACCGCATTCAACGATTCGACTCAAAGCCGAGGCTCTGACTTCTGTTCATTTTTCCGGCGAAGCCGTAAAAATGAACCGCTGCCGACGAGATAAAATAGCACTCTCTGCTCCTACACAGGGGAACAGACTCTGGCCGTATTTTCAAAAGATTTTAACCAACCTGTTGACTGTTTTTCCAAACTGTCACGTTTTTGAATCAACGCAAAAAATCGGTTATCACCCAGTATTTTAAGGTCGTGGGCAGCGCGAATAAGCACGCCCAATTCCTGTATATAACATAGCAAGAGCTTCAAGGATTCTGCCTTGTCTTTTGCAGTATTTGTTATATACACCTGCTTTAATAGTTTTATAGCAGAGTGATGAAAGTGCTCACCCAAAGTATATCTATAATCCTTTGGGAAAGTTTTAGTCACCTGCAGCACGTCTATAAACAAATCATAAGTAGTCTTATAAATGGGCAGATGTTCATATCTAGCCATACTTTCAACCTCTCCTGGAAAACTAATTACAGGTGTAATATAACACGCCAAAAAAGATTTGTCAGCAAAATGTTAATTTTTGTTATACGTTTTGACTAAAAATTAGACTTATGGCTAATATTATAAAAGGCTCCCCGAGAGAAAATCTCCCGGGGATGCAGACCGAACTTTATCATTTAGTATATTGGGTATATTAAAGAAAAAGTCCGGTTTACGTGTGTTCAATTTCAACTGAAAGGATAGAATCGTTGTTTGGTCACACGAAAAAAATCTAAAAAAAGACCCGCGCAAGTTGGATATAAGTCGCGAGTCTTGGTTTATATAACCTGGAATATATAAACCGTACAAGCAAAATATTTTTCGCAAAAATCCGCCGTCAACGACGGATTTTTGCATTTAACCTGGATTAACCCGCCCTCATTCTTTGCGGCGTAGCAAAGTTTGAGGATTATGTGCTAATCATATTTTGTTGTCAAATTTCAGGGTCGTACGTTTGGTGTATTTTTGCCGCATTTCCTTGACCTACGTGCCTTTTCGCCTTATAATTAAAGTACAAGTTGGTAGTTTAATATGAGGTTTGATAATATTTAATATATTTTAATATCTGGCTCGAATTTTTGGAACGCGACGTGAGATTTGTTAAGACAGTCTTCCGGTTTCAAAAAACGCGAAATAACTGAATAACTTATCTCCTGACACACCGCACATAGAGGCCA
>MOYE01000001.1:0-339532 GCA_001899335.1 Candidatus Gastranaerophilus phascolarcticola | reverse complement strand
ACCGGACGCAATACCTAAGAGGGTTCGGTTATAGAACATTGACGTTAGCTCGTCTCTATTTGGGAGTCGCGCTTCGCTGTCTTGGTTTTTGCACATTTGTCCTGCCGCAGTTTGCGCTCCTGAACCTGCGTTTGTTGCAAATGGCATTGGAGCTACAATTACAGGGTCTGATGGATACAATGCTGTAATAAAGCCGATATCCTTACCAACTGTGTTTGGACCTTTGCTACCATTTAAGTCATACACAAAGTTTGCACACATTTTTGGTTGTGTATAGTGCCAGCCGGTTTCGTTCAAATCGCCAACGCAGTTTGGATTGTAATAAACAACGATTGATTCACCGTTTGCAGTCTCAAATGCAGCTGCTTTAGTATCTAATTGTTCATAAGTATAGTTAGTTGCACCACTTGTTCCGTCGTTCCAAGTTCCGTTAAACATGCTGTTGAAACCAACCAACGTATTGTATGGAGATGTATTAAAGTTGCTGATTACATCGCCATTCATAGCTGTAATTGTATCAGGGATACCGCAATCTGCTAATGCATCAGCGTCACAAAGGTTTGTTGTTTTCAAAACTTTTGTAAGACCATCAGTCAAGAAAGCCATTGCTGCATCATCTTCTGCATCATAAGAACTTCCTGAAGCATCAGTACCGGCAGCATGAAGAGTACCGTAACCGTTCAAGTTAGGCATCAATGCAAGTGCTTGTGAGAAACGTGCATAAAGTGCTTTACGCTGCGTATTCCAAGTACGTTCATTAATATTACCCGTCAATGACGGTAATGTAATAGCCGCTACAACGCCAATAATTGTTAATGACAGCAAAATTTCTGCCATAGTGAACGCTGAAGCGCTTTTCAGATTTCTTAGCCACATGGCTATTAGCCGATTGGGCTGTTCAGAAGGTCGCCCCCCCCCCCGGGTCGAAACGCCCATACCAAGGCAGTTTCCAGCTTTTTCGTTTTTCATGTACATTCCAGTTTATCTCCTTTCTGATTAACTCATACAATAATTATAAATCTTGTTGCATACGTAGGCAATACAAAATCAATTATACGTTTACAAATTGTTACATTATTTTTTGATACATACGTCATTCCGTGATGTTAACATTTCGCAACACTTACGCAAAAATTTTTCTTCACGGATTTTTAACTACCACTATGAAAATTAATCCAATAACATTTAACCCTTATTCATATCAATATAAAAACACGAGACAATCTGCACCGGTAAATACTCCGGCTGCAGGGCTGCGCTCTAGTGCAGCCCTCAACAGCGCACCGGCGCTGTTGCTTAATTTTAATGGCGGCGCATCGCTTAATCTGAAATCGACTATCGAAAACCTTGAATTTCTCGGTGCTGCTTTTAACAAAATGGAACGAATTTTCCCGCCTAAAGTTAAAGAAAGCGCAACACAGCTTATCAATGCAGGCAACCCTGAAAATCTTAAATTGGTCGATGTACATAAAAGCATTTTCGGCGGTCTGAAAGATTGTTCTACATTAGAAGATATAAAATCATTATTTAGAGAAGAAAAGTTCTTTGATAACGTTATAAGCGCTTCTGACGTAGAATTTATGCCAAATTCTTACGCACAGAAACTTATTAACGGCGAAAACCAATATTTTACAAAAGACGAAGACCTCTCCGTCCAGCTAATTAAGCTCTACTGGGGCGAAGGTTTTTCGCTGACAGACTTAAAAACTTACACTGACGGCAAAGATATTAACCATTTGCTGAACAGATTAAATATTCCCAAAAGAGATAAGCATTATGGCTCATACCTAAAACTTTCCGACGAGGAATATAATACCCGTATAACGCGTGAAATGGCTGAAAAACGAATGGAAACCCTGGATAGAAAAGCCGCAGAGCAAGAAGGCGAACCTGTTTACATTCCGCGCAAACCTTTATCAGATCTTCACAGGCAGCATATTTCCGAGGGTTTAATCCGGTATTATCAGGAACACCCGCAGGCTTGTTATAACATTTCCCAACGCCAGCGGGAATTCTACGAAAAGAACCCGGACCAAAAACTTATTTTCAGCGAAGTTTTGAAACGTGCCTGGGGACTTAAATCTGCAGAAGGGATTAAAAAATCGCTGAGTAAATTTTTGTCACGTATGGGGGTTAAAAATGTAGACGTTACGAACCCTTTCAGCCTTAACGAACAACAAGCACTTGCTATGAAAAGGTTTTGGGCGGAAAACGATTGGGCTCGTAAAACCCATTCAAAAAATATGCAATACGGCTGGAAAGTCGTAAAAGAAGAGGTCGAAAACCCGCCTTTAGTGTTCAACTACCCTGTAGGATTGGTAAAGGATATTATGGATTTTGCGAATGGAAAAGGCGTTAAACTTGAACTTGAAGATTTTGTAACAAACTACAACACTATTACAAAAAAACACATGTATAATCCAAAATTCTTTGAAGTTTATACGGAATTTACCAACACCTCAAACAATGCGGACATAATAGCCAGCCTTTATCAGTATTCACTTGTAAAAAGTATCCAGCAAATGGCTAAAAATTCAACCCCGCAAAATGTTAAGGCTCGCAAAAAATTACTCGAGTATTTAACCCAAAAATATCAATCAGATATCTATGAACTTGATCCGAAAACAGGTAAAGTTATCAAATTCCGAGACTTAAACATTGATCAGGCAAGAACAACCTTTATTAACGTTCAGCTTGATTTAAGAAAATATGCCCCTGAACTTGAACAAGAATTTATAACAAATCTTACGAAAGATTACCCTTTGGTAAAAGCTGAAGGTTTAAAGCATAGGACGACATAATATATGAAAATTGCAGCAATAACCCCATTAAAATACAATAATCAACAATATCATATACAAAACACCGTTTCTAAAGCGCCGCAAACGCTGCAGAACGGTGTTTACAACCCCATTTATTACTCAGATTACAATGTACATATAAGTTTCGGCAAACGTACACCGGAAGATTTCTATGCACAGGATTTCAACAGGGATAACATGCCTGAAACCATGAAAAAATACTTAAACGCAAGGTTTGAAGAAAGAAGTAAAATCGCACCGGTTCAAATAATGCAGGAGGCTTTTGACGCTTTAAATAATGCCTCAACGGTTGACGATATAAAAAAACTTGGCGAACCCAAATTTAGCAAACTTCGTCCTGCAAACTACGCCGGAGCCACAACTGGTATTCTCAAAAAGATTAAAGACATAAAAGCAATGCAAGACAATCCGGAACCGCTTTTTAAAGACGGCTCTGATGATTTGACAACATATCTTGTTAAAAAGATTTATCTTGAGGGCAAAACCGTAAAAGAAATCGACAAGGATTTTGCAAATGACATTAACGAAGTATACGAACTTGCAGCGAGGGTTCCGGCAGAAAAAGCCAAAACACTTGGCAGGAACGAAAGTGCATATTTCTCTCATTCAACGGTTTATAACCTCGGAATCCGTTTCCCTGAAGTTCCGTTTTGGAACTCATTCATTGCAACCCGTGACGACTACGAACGCGTCCGCCGTGTGAAAACCGCGACAGGAGAATTTGTAAACGCAGACAGCCCGGAAGGCAAAGCAGTTATTCAACGCCGTCAGCAGGCACGTACAGAAAAACCGGAACCGCACAGATATAATTTTAAACGCGAAAAAATCAAAAATATTTCAGATACAATCGTTAACTCAAACGGCGAAACTAACAAAGCATTAAAACGTATTAAACACAGCGGTAGAGACATTGAAGAACTTACATTTCTGCAAAAATACTGGAGCCAAATCATGACGCTCGCTACAGAAAAAGTTCACCTTTCGGAAGAAATGATTTCTTTTAACGAAAGCTCTAACATTATTGATAAACTTATCAATGGAGCAGAACTGACTAAACGCGAAAAAACACCATTCCGCGCATTTTGGAGCGCAAATCCATGGTTAAAATCCGAGTTTTCAACAGCGATTACAGACGTAATTATGCAATTCACTGACGCTTACGGTGCAGACGGCAACAACGCTTACTTTAAAGCCCTTCTTCAGGATATCGAACAGATTAAGCCAAACCGTGAAAAGGCAAAACTTGAACATGCCAGAATCCAGGCTGAATACGATGAAATGGCAAAAGAACTTATGCCAAAACCTGTTATCGAAGAGAAACCACCGGTGGTTCAGGAAGTAATTAAAGAACCCGTAGAATTTAAATACATAATAGACGGGCACACAATAGTAACCCCTTTCGATATCAAAGAAAACGCAATCCAAACTTACAAAAATGATTTCTGTATGGTTCCGCGTAAAGTCTTTGATACTTATATGAGAGAACTTGACAAGATAATCGAAACCCAGGAAAACAAAGATAAATTTTATATGACAGCGTGCTTTGAAGCTAACCCTGATACACCGCATATAAATAAAGTTTTATTATCAGACGAAGAATTATTCAAAGTCAACGACGATTTGATAACCGTAATGGAAACCCGTTATAACCCGCTTTTAGAAAGTACACGTGTTTCATTCATGGAATACGGTCTAAGACACGGCATCATAAATGAAGATGACTTAAGACATTTTGCCAACGAAGATGTTCTTCGTATAAGAGATAAAATTCACTCCGAAGTTCTTAAAACCGGCGAAATTGACAGCGCAACAAACGAAATTCAGGAAATTTATAATACTATTAGCACTCCGCTATCGAACAAAGAAAGAATAAAAATTAAACACGAACTTTTCAGCGCGCTCAAGAAATATGACGCAGCCGAAACCACGGCTCCGAATACATCTGTTCCCAGAATGCTTACTCTTCTCTCTAACGGAATGAAAAAACGCGATGTTTATGAAAAAGAAATTAAAAATATCTTATCTAATGATTTGGTTATTGATTTTCAAGGCACAACACTCCGATACCTCTGTAATCCTAACGAAAACAAAAAGATAACACAGATTATCAAAGAGCATACACTTAAAAATTTCGTCTACCTCTTCCCTGAAATGACCTCTATGATAATGGCGGCAGACCCGGAAGAGTTTACAAAGCAATTAAGTTCATTCCCGGAAGAATTTAACGCAATCTACACTCTTGCTAAAAAATCACTCGCGCACAGGATATTGAAATTAAAATAGTTTATGCTACCATAATATAAAAAGTAGGGAGTATTTTATGATTACGATAAAAGATGTAGAACACGTTGCAAAACTCGCCCGTCTTGAGTTGACAGACGAGGAAAAAGAGCTTTATACCAAACAGCTTGGCGATGTGCTTCAATACGTAAACCAGATGAACGAAGTCGATACCTCAAACATTGAACCTATGACACAGGTTGTGGATTTCGTCAACGTAATGAGAGAAGACAAAGTTGTCTACGAACAGACAAAAGAAGAATTAATGAAGAACGCACCGGACGAAGAGGACGGGTTCTTCAAAGTCCCGAAAATCGGCGGGTAAAATTTACAGGCGGCACTCTTGCCGCCTTTTTTAATATAGAAATGAGGGGTAACATGACAAAATATATTTTTATCACAGGCGGTGTAGTAAGTTCATTAGGCAAAGGTATTGTCGCAGCATCTTTAGGACGCCTCCTTCGCGCAAGAGGATTCAGCGTAATTAACCAAAAATTTGACCCGTATATTAACGTAGACCCGGGCACAATGAGCCCGTTCCAACACGGCGAAGTTTTCGTAACCGACGATGGCGCCGAAACAGACTTAGACCTCGGACACTATGAACGTTTTACTGACACAAACCTCGGTAAATTAAACAACGTTACTTCCGGCAGCGTTTACCAAACCGTCATAAACAAAGAACGACGCGGCGATTATTTGGGCGGAACAGTTCAGGTAATCCCTCATATTACAAACGAAATTAAAGCACGTATCCACGGCGCAACAAAACAATTTAAACCGGATTTTCAACTGATTGAAGTCGGCGGTACAATTGGTGACATCGAAAGTTTACCGTTCATTGAAGCAATCCGCCAGTTTAAAACCGAAATCGGTATCGGCAACGCAATATCAATTCACACAACACTTTTGCCATATCTTCCGACCTCCGGCGAGCTTAAAACTAAACCTTCACAACACAGTGTTAATGTTTTAAGAAGTTACGGTATTCAGCCTGAAATCCTCGTTTGCAGGACATCACGCTCTATTCCGAAAACAGAAAAAGATAAACTTGCTCTATTCTGCTCACTAGCAAGAGAGGCTGTATTTGAGTGCAAAGATATGAAAAGTATTTACGAAGTTCCACTGGCGCTTGAAGACCAGCATATGGCAGATGTAATTCTTGATATGCTCCGAGTTGAAAAACGCCCGGCAAAACTTGAAAAATGGAAAAAACTCGTAGAAACAATCAAAAATCCGAAAAAAACAATAAAAGTTGCAATTGCCGGTAAATATACAAAACTTTCAGACGCATATATTTCAGTTGTAGAGTCTTTAAAACACGCCGGTTTTGCCAATGATGCTTCAATTGATATAAAATGGATTAACTCAGAAGAGTGCGTAGACTGGGAAAAATGCCAAGAACTTCTCTCTGATGTTCAAGCCGTTGTAGTTCCGGGCGGTTTTGGTGTTCGCGGAATTGAGGGTAAATTAAACGTAATCAAATACGCAAGAACCAATAACCTGCCATTCTTAGGCTTATGTCTTGGCATGCAATGTGCTGTTATTGAATATGCAAGAAACGTGGTCGGCTTAAAAGGTGCAAATTCAAAAGAATTTGATGAAAACGCTCCATACCCTGTTATTGACTTGATGTTAGAGCAGAAAAACGTTCAGGCATACGGCGGTACAATGCGTTTAGGCGCGTATGATTGCGTTGTCAAAAAAGGAACAAAAGCGCATAAGGCGTATGGTTCCGATTTAATTTCCGAACGTCACCGTCACAGATACGAAGTTAACAATGAGTTTATAAAACAGATTACAGACGCCGGCTTGGTATTTTCCGGCATGTCACCTGACGGAATGCTTGCTGAAATGGTTGAACTTCCAAAACTTGACTGGTTTGTGGCATCACAATTCCATCCGGAATTTAAATCGCGTCCTGAGCATCCGCACCCGCTGTTCAAAGGCTTAATTGACGCAGCAGTTAAAAGAGTAAAATAAAAAAAGAGCCCTGAGGCTCTTTTTTTTTAAACCAATTCTAATCCGAATTTTTTAAGCATTTCTTCATCTTCCTTTGCGTTCACGCCTGATGTAGTTAAATAATCACCTGCGAGTATACCGTTTATTCCTGCGCGCAATCCTAATTCCTGCATTTCCTTGGAAAGCCTTGTTTTCCTACCGCCGGCATAACGCAAAATAGCATTCGGTAATACTATACGGAAAATACAAATCGTCCTTATGACTTCTTCCTCTGTAATCTTATCCTCGAAACACTCCAACGGAGTGCCTTTAATAGGATTTAGGACATTTATCGGCACTGTTTTAGGTTTCAATTCTTTTAATGCTAATGCCATATCTATTCTGTCTTCACGGGATTCTCCCATGCCTAAGATAACCCCGGAACATGCCTCAATACCGTTTTTTGTAATCATTTTAACCGTATTTATCCGGTCTTCATAATTATGCGTTGTACATATATTTTTATGGTAGTTTTGTGAGGTATTAATATTGTGATTAAACCTTTCAACACCCGCCTCTTTAATTTGCTTAATTTGCTCTTCATTCAACAACCCCAAAGATGCACAACAGTGAATACCGTCAATTGAGGCAACAGCTTTTATCATTTCCAAAATCTTTTTAAAGTCGTCCCCGGCTTCGCTTCTGCCTGACGTCACAATACAAAAACGCGATGCACCGTTTTCCTTGGCTTTTAAAGCAGCTTTTCTTACTTCTTCCACATCAAGCAACGAGTGACAATGAATTTCCGCATGGTTATGAACACTTTGTGAGCAATACTTACAATTTTCACCGCACCTGCCGGTTTTAGCACTTATTATAGAACAAACCTCGATTTCATTTTTGAAATTTTTCCGGGTAACTTTCTCGGCAATAGAAACGAGTTTTTCCAAATCGTAATTGTATAATTCTAATAATTCATTCTTATCCATATTTACCTCACTTCATCAATAATTCCGCCGCCAAGAACTACATCTTCGTCATAAAAAACTATTGATTGACCTGGCGCAATAGATTTTTGCATATTTTCAAATTTAACATCGACACCGCCAGTTTCAACAGGTCTGATTAAAACGGGTTGAGCCTTTTGAGATGAACGGATTTTTGCAGTGCACTTAAGTTCCTCACTTAGTGCATCAAACGCAATCCAGTTCATTTTGACGGCGGTAAGACTATCTTTTAAAGTCTCATCCTTAAACCCTACAACAACTTCATTTGAGTCTTTGCGTAGTTCGATAACATAAAGCGCCTCGGTCGAGCTTACACCAAGCCCCTTGCGCTGCCCTATTGTGTAGTTCCAAATCCCTTCATGCGTACCTAATACTTTACCGTTGATATCAACAATTTTACCCTCTTTTGGAGCAACCTGCAGAAGTTCATTATAATCACCCTCATAGAAATCCTGACTGTCAGGCTTTTCGGCTACCTCAAGTCCGTAAGATTTTGCAATTGAACGGATTTCGTCCTTTGTGAAATCGCCCAGCGGCAGAAGAATATTTGCCAATTGCTCCTGTCTTAATCTGTATAAAAAGTACGACTGATCTTTATTCGGACTTATACCTGTTTTTAGAAGATATCGTCCGTTATCCTGTGCCACTCTTGCGTAATGTCCGGTTGCAAATTTATCAAATCCAATTCCATTAACCCTTGCCAAATATGGAAGTACATCAAATTTTATTAAAGAATTACACCAAATACACGGGTTAGGCGTTCTACCGGATAAATATTCCTGTTTAAAATTATCCAATACAATTTCCTCATACTGTTTAGCGCAATCAAAAACGTGAAATTCTATTCCAATTTGTTCGCATACCTTTCTTGCAGCTTCAATATCTTCTTTTTCATCGGGTCCAAAACACGCCCCGTGAGTTTTATGTGGAAGCCTGTTTAACTTTTCCTGAATTTCCTTGTAAACGCCGTCCTTTCCCCATATCGCCATAGTTGCACCAATAACCTCGTGCCCCTGCTCTTTTAGTAACAGCGCCGTCGTTGATGAATCAACACCGCCTGACATTCCGACTAATATTTTCATAGTTCCCCTTTTCTTGCTTGCCATATTTTTTATGGTATACCATAACATATTACAAACATTGTAATTTTGCAAATATTATGTTATAAAAACTTTATGAAAGATTTAACTCAAAGTTTAGAAAAATATTTATTTGCGATTTCCGAAGTTGTAGATAAGAACTCCGCAGCGAGAGTTAAAGATATAGCGTCAAAATTATCAATCGGGATGGCATCAACTTCCGAAGCCGTAAAAACTTTGACGAAAAAAGGCTATATAAATTACGAGCCATACGGTCTGATAACAATGACTGCAAGCGGTAAGGCTTTAGTCAGCGAGAAAATTGAACGCCATAGGATTATTTGCGAATTTTTGGAAAAAGTTTTGATGCTTGAGAAATCAGAGATTGAAACTTACGCAAACAGTATTGAATTTTTTATACCAGAAAAAGTTCTTTCCCGATTTGTTGCATACATAACGTTTATGCAAAAATGTAACTGTAAAGAACCGAAATGGCTGAAGAGTTATCAGTCATATATTAAAACAGGAGAGATGCCTGAAAAATGCAAAAGCTGCAATAGTGTAACCGGCTGTAGCGGCTGTACAAAGTAAGAAAAAGCTCTTTCGGATAGAGGAAAGAGCATAGACTGAGCAATCAGAAGAGTTGAGGATATTTTGTATGCTTTAATAATACATTACGTTTTAATTAGTATCCTTGACGGTAAGCATTAATTTTGCATAAAAAAATAGCCCCCGAAAGGGCTATTTTTCTTTTTTATCTAGTTTATAAACCTACTCTTTCAAGAAAGATTCATAATTTCTTGCAAGCAAGTGGCTCTTAACCTGATTAATCAAGTCCAGCGCTACCCCAACCATGATGATTAGAGAAGTTGAACCAATACCCATAAGGGTTTGGATGCCTGTCGCGTAACTTGTTAATGACGGAATTAGAGCGATAATACCAAGGGCAATTGCACCGATGAAAGTGGTTTTGCTCAAGATTTTATCCAAAGCCTCCGCCGTAGGTCTTCCCGGTTTAATACCAGGGATAGAAGAACCATATTTTTTAAGGTTATCGGCAATGTCTTTTGGCTGCATATTAGGCATAATTGACGCATAAAAGAAAGTCAAAATTACAATCAAGGTGAAGTAAATTACATAGTAAAGAACTCCGTCCGGATTTAACCAGTGACTTAAATTTAAAATCGCCGCTTTCACCGCAGGATTAGAAATATTTGCCTGTCCAACCAAACTTAAAATAGTTGACGGGAAGAGCAAAATTGCAATCGCAAAGATGATTGGCATAACGCCGCCCGGATTAAGTTTGAACGGAATAAAAGAGTTCATTCCGCCGTAAACTTTGTTACCGACTTGGCGTTTAGGGTTAACGATAACGACCTTTCTAACAGCTTCCTGCATAATTACGATAACAACCATAGTTGCAAAGAAAATTGCCAAAAGGAACATTAAGCCCATTTGCAAAGCGCCGTTATTAGCAACCATTTGCGCCGTTCTTGACGCATAGACCGGGATTCCGGATAGGATACCGACAAAGATTATCAGAGAACCACCGTTTCCGATACCTCTTTCGGTAATCAATTCAGAAATCCACATTACAAACACAGAACCTGCTGTTAATACCAAAACAGAACTTAGGAAAAACATTCCGTGGTTAACGTTTGGCATTATCGCTGTAGGTAAGTGTTTCATGTAAAGCATAAATACAAAAGATTGGAAGAACGCTAAAATACAAGTGAAATATCTTGTATATTGCGCCAACTTTCTTCTGCCGGCTTCACCTTCTTCTTTCTGCAATTTTTCCAAGCTAGGGATAATTACAGACATCAACTGGATTATGATTGATGCGGTGATGTAAGGACCGATACCTAACGCAAAGATAGATACGTTACCTAAAGCACCACCTGAAAATAAGTCCAGAAATCCGATGATATTGTTACCCTGTGCGATTTGTCTGAATGCTTCGTTATTAATACCGAAAAGCGGCAATTGAGCACCCAAACGGAACGCAGCAATCATTAAAAACGTGAAAATAATTTTCTGTTTTAATCCTGATGCGTGCCACATTGAAACTAAATCATCAGTTGTAGGCATTCTCATTCCTTGTGCCATTATACTAACTCAACCTTTCCGCCTGCTGCTTCAATTTTTTCTTTTGCTGAAGGAGTAACATAGCTTGCTTTAACTGTCATAGCAGCTGAAACTTCGCCGTTACCAAGAACTCTCAAACCAACAGATGCCGGATGAGCTTTTTTCATTTCTTTCAAAGTTTCAAGAGAAACTTCTTTCAAGCCAAGAGCAGCCAATCTGCCAACATTGATTTCTTCATATTGAAGTTGGTTAATAATTTTGAAACCTTTCAATTTAGGCATTTGTCTGTAACCAGGCATTTGACCGCCTTCAAAACCTCTTTTAGAGCTTCTGCCAGATCTTTGACCTTCACCGTTGTGACCGCGGCAAGATGTTTTACCACGACCTGATGAACGGCCTCTGCCTACACGTTTTGTTTTATGAGTTGAACCTTCTGCAGGTCTTAAATCTTCTAATGTAATTGTCATAATATTTTTCCTCTTTTTAAATTTACCTACTGCGCCTCGCATTAAACGCCACCGTTCGTGCTTGCAGCCAAAAGCGTGGTTTTGCCTGTCTCGCACTCACCTCTTCGCTCGCATTGCTTCGCTTCGTGGCTCTGCTCGGCTTATACAATTTCCAACAAGTGAGAAATTTTGTTTACCATACCCATGATTACAGGTGAATCGTAGTGTTCAACTACTTGGTCTTTTTTAGTAAAGCCTAATGCTTTAGCAACTTTGCGTTGAGCTTCAGAGCATCCGATTAAACTTTTAACAAGTTTGATTTTAATTTGTTTATTAGCTGTTTTTGTCATCTTTTTATTTCCTTTATAAGTTAAATTATCATCTAAAATCAATTAGCCAATTAGTTAAGCAATTGAGCCAATGTCAAACCGCGGCGAGCAGCAACTTCTGAGAACGGAGTTAAGTTTTTCAACGCTTCGATTGTTGCATAAGCTGCGTTAAGAGGTGATTTAGAACCTAATGATTTTGACAAGATGTTTTCAATACCAGCAAGTTCAAGAACTAAACGAACAGAACCACCGGCGATAATACCTGTACCTTGTGAAGCCGGTCTCAACATAACTTCACCAGAGCCTGAACGACCTGTGATAGGGTGAGGAATTGTTGTTTTGAAGATAGGTACTGTAACAAGATTTTTTCTTCCGTCTGCGATAGCTTTTTGGATAGCGATGATAACTTCAGATGCTTTAGCACAGCCAACACCAACTTGGCCTTTTTTGTTACCAACGATTACAACTGCACGGAAACTTAATTTCTTACCACCTTTAACAACTTTTGTTACACGTCTGATTTGAACAACACGTTCTGTCCATTCAGATTGAGGTTTTTCTTCAGTTGTTTCGATTTTTTGTTTTTTACCGCGTGGTCTTCTTCTAGATTGTCTGTCATCAGCTGCGTTTTCTTCAACAGCAACTTCTGCTACTTCAACTGTTTCTGTAACTTCAGAAACCATTTCTTCTTTGTTTTCTAAATCCATTGATTTTTACCTTTCGATTTTAATTAAAATAGTATCTAAAAATTTATGTTAAGAATACGCCAAAATAAAGCATTTCTTATTGGATTAAGCGTCTAGCCACGCATAAAATCCGAAAATAGCATTTTGAATTCGTATTCGGGTTTTTCTGACAAAGGTAATTTAACATAAACAAAACACCGCGTCAAGCGCGGTGTTAAGAAATTATAACTAACGTTTAACACAGCGAATACGAACCTCACTGGTTGAGTTATTACCAGCTGCAGCAGTACGCAAATACGTATAATGCAAGTAAATACGCTGTCCTGCCGCATTATAGGAAGAAGTCCAATACCTTTGCGCAGGAAGTTCTCCCATAACGTTTAAATTTATTGCAACAGAAGAAATTTCCTCAAGTGACGGTAAACGGTAATCATTATCCAATCGTGTGCAAGAACTGCTTACTTCGTTTAATGGTACATTCTCCGCATCACGTATGTACGGGACAGGAGCAACCACGACACTGTCAGTTGGATAGAATGCTGATATAATCCCAATATCTTTTCCTACAGTATTCGGTCCCTTTATGCCATTTAAATCATATATAAAATTCACACATAATTTTTTCTGCATATAAGTATAATACGGTTCCTGCAAATAAGATTCGCAGGTAGGATTATAGTATACAGCAATGCTTTCACCATTAGCTGTTTCAAAAGCTGCAGCTTTAGAGTTAAGTAAATTAAATACAATATGTGAGTTACCAGCCTGCCCTTCCAAAGCATCTACAGAAATGTTAGCAGAATTTAAATCACCCAATTTTGCAGGGAACTCAATCTTAGAACCGTTTAAATCCGTTATTTGAGATGCAAGACCACAATCTTTCAAGTTCTCACTAGAACAAACATTATTTATTTTTAAAACCTTACTCAAACCATTAGAAACAAAAACTTCCGCAACATTATTTTCATCATCATCAGCAACTGTGCCATAGCCGTTCAACGCAGGCATTAGCGCAATTGCCTGTGAGAAACGCGCATATAACGCTTTTCTTTGAGTGTTCCAGGTACGCTCGTTAATGTTACCTGTCAAACTTGGCAGCGTTATCGCAGCAACTACACCTATTATTGTCAACGACAATAATATTTCTGCCATAGTAAATGCGGTTAAGAGGCGCCCCCCCCCCCCTGTGCACGTTAATACATTTCTTTTATTCATGTTTTCCATCCTTTCTACGTTCATTATGTACTATTTGTAAAACAATGTCAACTGCGGAACTTCAAGTTCTCCGTTAGGTGATTTTTTACGGGTTGCAAGATTGTTTGAAAAATCTTTTTGAAGTTTCTGCATCAATTCTTCTGAACGCTTGATTACAGGAGCCGGAAGCCCTGCCATTTTAGCAACCTGAATACCATAACTTCTGCTTGCGCCGCCCTGAACGATTTTACGCAGGAATTGGATTTCACCGTTTTCTTCTGTTACTGTAATACGATAATTCTTGATTTGCGGATACATTTTTGTCATTACGTTAAGTTCGTGATAGTGGGTTGCAAAAATACAACGGGCTTTAACTTTTGACGCCAAATATTCCGCCACAGACCACGCAATCGCAACGCCGTCGTAGGTACTTGTACCACGTCCGATTTCGTCGACCAAAACTAAACTTCTTTCCGTTGCCGCGTTAAGGATATATGAAGTTTCAATCATTTCAACCATAAAAGTTGACTGTCCAAGCGTTAAATCATCAGAAGCTCCGACACGTGTAAATATTTTATCCACAACGCCAAGTTTCAAATAATCTGCCGGAACCCATGAACCAATCTGCGCTAATATACAAATCAAAGCATTTTGACGCATAAAAGTTGATTTACCTGCCATATTAGGTCCGGTCAAAATCATAAATTGGGTTACGTCTTCAGAATTTGCACGAAGTTCAAGGTCATTTTCAACGTATTCACCAAGCGGCAGAATTTTTTCTAATACCGGATGGCGTCCGTTTTTAACAATGAAATCTTCTGAATCATCAATTATTGGTTTTGAATAATTATTTTCAACAGCGCTTACGGCAAGACCTACATAAACGTCAGCTTTTGCAATGCATTCCGCGATTTCGCGAAGTTTTGATACAAATTCTTTTGCGTACTCGCGCATATCACAGAAAAGTTTATATTCCAATTCAACAGATTTGAATTTTGCAGAAAGCACATCGTCTTCGTGATTTTTCAAGTCTTCGGTAATAAACCGTTCAGCTCCTGAAAGCGTTTGTTTACGGATATAATGAGGCGGAACAAGGTGTTTGTAAGAATTTGTAACCTCTAAAAAGTATCCAAATACTCTGTTATAACCTACTTTAAGCGACTTAATCCCTGTTGATTCTTTTTCTTTTTCCTCAAAAGATTTAAGCCACTCTTCACCACCGGTCAAAAGATCGCGGAAGTAATCAAGTTCGCCGTTTACACCATTTTTGATAATTCCGCCCTCTTTGATTTGAGCCGGAGCATTATCATCAATTGTTTTTTCAATAAGCTGCGCAAAATCAGAGATTTCACCGGCGTATTCAAGAACAGATGAAAATGGATTATTTTCAAGAGCCTGTGATGATTCCAAAAGTGCCGGCAGCATCATCAACGAACTTTTCAATCCTAAAAAGTCTTTTGGGTTGGCGGTACCATTGCTGATTTTTGTTGCTAAACGCTGAATATCATAAATTTTTTCTAAGGAAGAAGACATTTGAACACGCAAATCAGCTTTTTCTACTAATTCTGATACATAATTTTGACGTGCAACGATTTCTTCTTTTTTCCTTAACGGCTGACAAATCCAGTTTTTTAAAAGACGCGCCCCCATATTGGTTTTTGTATTGTCAATTGCCCAAAGAAGTGAACCGAACTTATTTTTTTCACGTAAAGTTTCAACAAGTTCAAGATTTTTTCGGGTTGCGGCATCAATGATAAGGAACTCTGAAAGTTCATAGCTTTCAATGCGTTCAAATTTAGGAACATTTTCTTTAGTTGTTTCCCAAATGTAGGCAAGAAGAGCTCCTGCAGCGCGAAAACCAGTTTTACAGCTATTTAAGCCGAAAGCCTCCAAGCTGTTCGCATTGAAAACAGCTTTTAAGTTACTGAAAGCGAAATGTTCTTCAAACACAGTTGCCGGAATTTTAGAACAGTTATAGTTTTTAATAATTGTTTCCGGAAGATTAATAATCTCGTCAGGAACGATTTGGAAAGGTTTAATTTCAGCTCTAATGGAAGGTGCAACGATTTCGGCAGGCTTAACACGTGCAAGTTCTGCTAAAATCAAATTAAGTGAACCTTGAGTAACCTTATATTCACCTGTGGAAATATCCGCGTAAGAAAAGCCGTAAAGGTCGGTCTTATCATCGTGAAACAGTGCACAAATGTAGTTGTTAGAATTTTTTTCTAAAAAGTCGCTTTCCAAAATTGTTCCGGAAGTAATAACTCTGGTAACCCCGCGCTTAACAAGTCCTTTAGCCTCTTTCGGGTCTTCAAGCTGGTCGCAGATTGCAACTTTATAATTTTTCTGAATCAATTTTTCTATATAAGTATCAGTAGACTTAATCGGTATTCCTGCAAGCGGAACTTTACCGATAGCCTTACCCGCATCGCGTGAAGTAAGAGTGATTTCCAAAACTTTTGACATAGTAACCGCGTCTTCAAAAAAAGTTTCGAAGAAATCGCCAAGCCTGTACAAAAGAATACAATCAGGATTTTCTCTCTTCGTTGCTACATAATGCTGCATTGACGGAGTCAATAAGTCGATGTCTACGTCCGCTGTATTAATATAGTTGATTTCAGGTTTATTCATAGTAAAATCATTATAGCATGAAAAAGGTTTAATTGTATGGGATGTTTAAGAAATATTATAAATCTGGCAATCATTATCCTTGCGATAATAGGATTTCTTTCTATAGGCGGAAAGGAGTATCTTGATGCGAACGTCATTCCGACTGTAAAAAAAGTTAACATTGAGTTACAAACCGAAATAGAAAAAAGCGGAAAAACTTTCACCGAACTTTCACTCAAAGAAATCGGCGAAATAGTTTGGAATGCAATTAAGTCTACAATGTTTACTAAAAAGGTTTCAGGGGACTACGAAATCACAGAAGTTAAGGGGTTAATGGGTTATGACACCGTTATTGCAGAGGATATCAAAAGCGGTCAAAAAATGGTTGTAATTGACACGAAAGATAAACCTCTTTTAGACCTAAGCAAAGATGACAAAGCCGAATTAAAAGCGGACATGTTAAAACTTGCTAAAAAGCACAAAGCTGCGCCTATAAAATTTGATGATATTGATATTGTAGAACTCGGAAAATGGAAAGCATTAAACAAGGATTTGAAATACGCAAAAATAAATATAAAAGACACTTCTTCCGGTCGGGATATAACCGCGATAGTATCGACTTATCCCGATGAAAAAGAGTCAAAAATGATAGTAACGTTTGCGGAAAAAACAAAATTTTCACGCAAAATCGCAGAAAAATATTTAAAGACTAAACATTACCGGTAGAACTGTTTCTATCATCTTCAAGTTGTCTGATTGTCCGCATATCGACGCCTGAATCCTCTCCGTAATTATTCATTGTCGGAGGTACGTCAATCTCAACGTTAACATCTGCATCAACCATTTCAATATCATCTTTCGGAAACTCTTTTGTTTTTCCGTCTTCCATTTTAACGGCAACGGTTCCGTTGAGGAATTGAAGATAACAAACTTTACCAAGTCCGTCAGGAGTCATTACGGATGAGCCTACAGGCGGCATTCCTTTGGCGACTTCAATGTAATTTGAATACTCGTAAGTAAGGCAGCACAATAGTCTGCCGCAAGTACCGGAAATTTTACCCGGCGTAATCGGCATGCCTTGATCTTTTGCGTATTTAATATTTATTGCCTCAAATTTTCTCAAAAAACTGGAGCAGCAGAAAGGTTTTCCGCAAACGCCCATACCGTCAAGTATTGAGGTTTCGTCGCGCACACCGATATGTCGCAAATCAATTCTTACACGAGTGAAAACTTGTGTTAAATCTTTCAATAACGCACGAAAATCAACTCTTTCCGGCGCTGTATAGTAAAAAGTAATTTTGCGGCGGTCAAATGTTATCCTGCATTGAACCAAATTCATTGAAAGTTTATGTTGCTTTACAAGAGCCTGACATTTAAAGAATGATGTAACTTCATCTTTTTTAATTTCTTCAAGTGTCTGCAAGTCTTTTTGTGAAAGCACACGTATAACCTGTAATGGCTCTGGCTTTTTCTTACTATTTTCCCAAACCGCTGCAATTTGCGGACTAACCTCTATTGCTTTTAGAGCTTCTTCCCCTTTTTCCGTACGAACAAGTACGAGCTGACCGTCTTCAAGTTTAACGGAATCAGGCACGTTCAAAGGATAGAATGTATTTTTCAAATAGAGGGTCGCAAACTTAAACATATCTTTCTTCTTCTTTCAACTTTCTATTCATAAGTTTTGCCAAGAGCTGTTCCGGTGTAATATCAGTGTAAACAGCTTCATAAATTGCGTTTGATACAGGAGCGTCTATTTCAAGTTTTTTCGCAAGTTCACAAATCGCACGTGAAGTTTTAACACCCTCTGCAACAGAACCAAGCTCGGCTAAGATATCGTCAATCTTTTTGCCTCGTGCCAGCATAGCACCTACAGTGTAGTTTCTTGACATAGGGCTTGAGCAGGTTGCGATTAAATCACCCATTCCGGAAAGCCCGTATAAAGTTGACGGGTTTGCACCTAAACGGAGGCTGACACGAACGATTTCTGCCATACCACGGGTTAAAAGCGCCCCGGTACAGTTGTCGCCAAGCCCCATTGTTTTTGCAAAACCTGATGCAATTGCAATAACGTTTTTCAAACTGCCGCCAAGCTCTACGCCGACAACATCTGTGTTTGTATAAAGTCTGAATTTATTTGGAACAGTGCAGGCTTTTTGAACAACTTCTGCGGTTTCAATATCTTCACAAGCAACAGATGCTGCGGTAGGTTTACCCTGCAAAACTTCTTTTGCAAGCGTAGGACCGGAAAGCGTTACTAATTTTTGTTCTGGAAGTACATCTTTGATAACTTCTGACATTCTTTTCAGTGACGGAAGTTCAATTCCTTTTGAGGCATTAACCAAAATTTGTTCAGGTTTAATTCCTGCTTTTTTCAACTGTTCACAAACATCACGGGTTCCGGATGTCGCAACAACCGATAAAATAATTTCTGCGCCGCTAATCGCGCTTGCGAGGTCTGATGTAACTTCAATCTTATCATCAAGCTGCACTTCCAAAGGTTTTGAACAGTGTTTGTTTTTTATAAGGTCTTCAGTCAAATCCTGCGCGCGTCCCCAAACCGTAATTTCATCAAAATTATCGGTCAATAACCACGCTAATGTTAACCCCCAGCAACCTGCTCCTAAGACTGTTAATTTCATCACTATACCTCAATCTTCTTTTTTAATACTTTTCTCAATACTCCGCAAGCACGTTTTAATTCAAGCCTTGCGTCTTCCTTATCAATTGATTTCACAAGGGATACAATTGATGTTTTAATCTCCCAGTTTGTGTCCAAAAGGGACTCTAATGCTTTACTATAACTCACATCTGCAATATTTGCAACTATACGAATTGCACGGTCTTTAAGTTTTTCGTTAGTTGCTTTAAGGTCAATCATAAGGTTCTCGTAAGTTTTACCTATTTTAATCATAGATGCGGTTGTGAGCATGTTCAAAATCATCTTCTGCGCCGTTCCCGCTTTCAAACGGCTGGAACCCGCAATAACTTCTGCTCCGACTTCGGCACAAATAACAATTCCGGCTTCCTGTGCGATTTTACCTTTAGGGTTACAGGTAACAGCAACTGTTTTAACACCTTTTTCTTCGGCAACACTCAAAACCCCGAGAAGATATTTCGGATTTCCACTTGCAGAAATTACGACTGCGACATCTTCTTTATCCAGGATTTCGGCATCCATACACCCTAAGTTGAAATCATCTTCTGCGCCCTCAACAGCCGTTCTAAGCGCGATATCGCCGCCGGCGATAATTCCCTGAACCATAGTCGGCTCAACACTGAAAGTCGGCGGGCATTCAGAGGCATCAAGAACCCCAAGGCGTCCTGACGTTCCGGCTCCAAAATAAAATAATCTTCCGCCGCGCAAAAATTGTTTTGAAATTAAATCAACGGCCTGCGCAATCTCATTTTGCGCCTCTTCGACCGCAAGCGCCACCTGCTTGTCTTCCTCATTAATCTTCTTTACAATTTCCAATGTCGGCAGCAAATCAATATCTATAGTATTTTGATTTCTGCTTTCAGTGATGATTTCACTCATAAGCTATTCCTTATAAAGTTTTTAGTAAATTAGCCATTTCAATAGCGGTTTTAGCAGCATCAGAACCCTTATTGCCTGCTTTTGTGCCTGCGCGTTCGATTGCCTGTTCAATGCTGTCTGTTGTAAGCACGCCAAAGATTACAGGAACGCCTGTTTGCAGACTTACAGACGCAACGCCTTTGGAAACTTCTGCGCTCACATAATCAAAGTGCGGCGTTGAACCCTTAATTACAGCACCAAGTGTAATAACCGCGTTATATTTACCGGATTTTGCAGTTTTCTGCGCAACAACAGGGATTTCAAAAGCTCCCGGAACCTTTACCACATCAATATTTTCTTCTTTTACTCCGTGGCGTTTAAGTTCATCAATTGCGCCCTCTAAAAGTTTTGAGCCGATAAAATCATTAAATCTTGCGATAATGATACAAAATTTCTCACTCGTCGCAACCAGCTGACCTTCATATATTTTCATAATACACATTTCTCCTTAAATCCTATAATAGCGCATTTAAAGTTATTTGACAATAAGTGGTGCAAAAATCTTATAATAAATATACATAGACGCTACGACAAGCAAAAATCCGCTGACTTTTAAGAGGAAATCCGAAACCATATAAAAGTTTTTCATAGACTTAATTTTAGAAGTCAGAACACCAGCAATGATTAAAATCAAACCTTGACCCAATGAGAACAAAAATAGCATTATCACAGCGTTCGGGATATTAGCGTTCAAAGAGGCAAACGCCATAATCCCTGCCAAAATCGGTGTTGAACAAGGTGTTCCTGCAAGCGCAAACATTCCCCCCAGCAAAATAGGGTAAACATATTGGTTCATGCCTTCGTTTTTAGGCATTTCTTTTACGAGCACCGGAAGTTCAAAATCCAGTACTCCCAAAAGTTTCAAGCCCATAACGAGAATAATACCCGCCAAAATAAGCCCGAAATATCCGCCTGAAAACGATGCAAAAACCTTACCTGTAATCGCACAAATTATTCCGATAACAGTGAAAACAACCGCCGTACCTAAAACGAACATTAACATTTGCAATAAAGTTTTAGAGGGTTTAGATTCACCGTAGCCGCCGACATAACCAACGATAATCGGTAACATTGCCAACGAACACGGAGAAATTGAAGCTACAAGTCCACCAAAAAACGATAGCGCAAAAAGTATTAATAAACTGTTTTCACCTGCGAATAAATTTGCGAAATTTTCCATTATTGTAATCCTTGTTCTAAATATTTAACCAATTCTTCTTTAGGCATAGAACCCTCAACGCGTGCGACCTGTTCACCCTTAGCGTTTGTAAAAATCATAGTCGGAACGAGTTTAACGTTATATTTTTTAATCATTTCGGCAACCTGCGGTGACTTTTGGTTTACAGAAATTTCAACAAATTCCACACGGTCTTTATATTGAGGCTCAACCTGGCTCAAGACTTCTGCCATCGCCTGACAATCAGAACACATAGGCGCAGAGAATTTAATCATTTGGGGCATGCCCGTTGCAGCAATAGCAACATCAGTAGCAGCAGGCTGCTTAGAAAGCAAAAGTGCATACGCAATAACCGGCAATGCAAAAATCATACAAACTATCAACAAAGTTTTTTTCATAAACATTTCTCCTTTTGCTTTAATAATTATATGATAAACATAGGAAGTGAATTGCCGTAGGGGATAATTTAGACATAAAAAAAAAGCCATTCTATTGAACGGCTACCAGACTTGGGGAGGAGATACGGGATTTCCCGCATCCTTCATGTTCATACATTCGCTCCAACAAAAAAAAACTTTAGCGCGGCAGTTAAAACTCATCTATTTATACGAGGCACACACCTAACATAGCCATCCGGGCTAAACTATTGAAAAATCAGGATTTCAGAAATCCTTTATTTCCAATACTTTTCAAAAGCGACGAGCAGCGCAAACCCTCTGATAGCAATAGTATAACATATTGTTAAAAAACATTAAATTTAATAGAGTGTTATATTGACTATAAATATTGACGTTGTATGATTTATTAACATGGTATAATTTAACTTGGGTTAGTTGTGCCTATTTTCACGAAGTAAAGCAGTTCTTCGCTGCACCGCCTCGCTGAACCGCGAGCCGTAGCAGCTACGCTGTCTAAACAAAGAAGACAAAGCAGAATAAAAAGAAATTTTTATATATAGATAGTAAGTACATAGACGAGGTGAATTGATGTCTAACACAAAATATGCAAAACGAGTAACACCAATGGGTATCCCACATACCAGATTGGATGACTTACCTGATCTTATTGAAGTGCAAAAAAAATCGTTTGAATGGTTTTTAAAAGAAGGTTTGAAAGAAGAATTACTTTCTTTCTCTCCTGTTAAAGACTACACAGGACGTTTAGAATTACACTTCTTGCCGAACTATACATTCGACAACGCAAAGTATACTATTGAAGAAGCTCGCATCCACGATGCAACTTATGCAAAACAACTTCGCGTAATGGTTAGATTAGTCAACCGTGACAGCGGTGAAATTAAAGAACAAGAAGTCTATATCGGTGATATTCCGACAATGACTGACAAAGGTACTTTCATTGTTAACGGTGCGGAACGTGTTATCGTTTCCCAAATTGTTCGTTCTCCTGGCGTTTACTTCAAGAGAGAAATCTCTCCTGCCGGAAAACGTTTATACAACGCAACAATGATTCCTAACCGCGGAGCTTGGTTGAAGATTGAAACAGATTCCAACGATTTAATCTACGTTAAAATCGACAAAAACAGAAAAATCCTTGCTACAACATTGTTGAAAGCTATGGGTATCACTGTTTCTGAAATGGAATCTTTATTCACTCACTTCGAGTTCTTAAAGAAAACTCTTGATAAAGATACAACCGAAACTACAGATGACGCTTTAATCGAAGTTTACAAAAAATTAAGACCTGGCGATCCTGCATCAGCTCAAGGCGGACGTCAAATCTTAGAATCACGTTTCTTCGACGAAAAGAAATACGACATCGGTCGTGTAGGTCGTTACAAATTAAATAAAAAATTAAACTTAAATATACCTAAAAACCAAAGAACATTGACTGTACAAGATATCGTAGCGTCAATCGAATACTTAATCAACTTAACTTATGACGAAGGCGTTGTTGACGATATCGACCACTTGGGTAACAGAAGAATCCGTTCAGTCGGCGAACTTTTACAAAACCAATTCAGAGTTGGTTTATCAAGAATTGAAAGAATTGTTAAAGAAAGAATGACTCTTCAAGATTCAGAAACTTTAACACCTCTTAACCTCTTGAACACAAAACCGTTAATCGCTTCATTGAAAGAATTCTTCGGAAGTTCACAATTGTCACAGTTCATGGACCAAACCAACCCTCTTGCAGAATTAACTCACAAAAGACGTATTTCAGCATTAGGACCTGGCGGTTTGATGAGAGAACGCGCAGGTTTCGCGGTTCGTGACATCCACCCATCACACTACGGTCGTATTTGTCCGGTAGAAACTCCGGAAGGTCCGAACGCAGGTTTGATTGGTTCTTTGGCTACTCACGCAAAAGTTAACGACTACGGTTTCGTTGAATCTCCGTTCTTTGTTGTTAAAGACGGTGTTGTAACAGACGAAGTAGTTTATATGACAGCGGACGAAGACGAAAACTACCGTGTAGCTCCGTCTGACATCCAATTAAATCCTGATAACAGTATTAAAGCTGAATATGTACCGGTTCGTTACCGTTCAGAATTTACAATGGGCGAATCTAAGAAAGTCGACTACGTTGGGGTTTCTCCAATCCAGATTATCTCCGTTGCGACTTCATTAATTCCGTTTATCGAACACGATGACGCGAACCGTGCATTGATGGGTTCTAACATGCAACGTCAAGCAGTACCTCTTCTTATCACACAACGTCCGGTTGTTGGTACAGGTCTTGAAGCACGTGCTGCAAAAGACTCCGGTATGGTTGCTGTTGCTGAATGCGACGGTACTGTAACAAGAGTTGTCGGTGAAGAAATTATCGTCACAGACCAACAAGGTACTCCTCACGTTCACCAATTAATGAAATACGTAAGAAGTAACCAAGATACTTGTATTAACCAACGTCCGATTGTTCACGAAGGCGACAAGGTTAAAGCAGGTGACGTAATCGCTGACGGTGCATCAACTTCACAAGGTGAACTTTCATTAGGTAAAAACGTTCTTGTAGCGTATATGCCTTGGGAAGGTTACAACTATGAAGACGCGATTTTGTTATCAGAAAGATGTGTACACGATGATATCTTCACATCAGTTCACATTGAAAAACTAGAAATCGACGCAAGACAAACAAAACTCGGACCTGAAGAAATTACACGTGAAATTCCGAACGTTTCAGAAGACGCTTTGAGACACTTGGATGAACGCGGTATCGTTCGTATCGGTGCAAGAGTTTTTGCAGATGATATTTTGGTAGGTAAAGTTACACCGAAAGGTGAATCTGAACACCCGCCTGAAGAAAAATTATTAAGAGCAATCTTTGCTGAAAAAGCAAGAGATGTTAAAGATAACTCATTAAGAGTTCCACACGGTGAAGGCGGCCGCGTACTCGACGTTAAAGTATTTGACAGAGAAAAAGGCGACGAACTTCCACCTGGTGCAAACACAGTTATCAGAGTTTACATTGCACAAAAACGTAAAGTTTCTGTTGGTGATAAACTTTCAGGACGTCACGGTAACAAAGGTATCGTATCACGTATCTTACCAAAAGAAGATATGCCATTCTTACCAGACGGAACACCGGTTGATATCGTGTTGAACCCACTTGGTGTACCTTCCCGTATGAACGTAGGTCAAACTTACGAATTATTATTAGGTTTGGCTGCATACTTGACAGGAAACCACTACGAAGCACCTTCATTCGATGAAAGATACGGCGATAACCAATCAGAAATCGTAACTCGTGAAGAGTTGATGAAAGGTATCAAAGAATCAGGCTGCGATTGGGTTCTTCCATCAGGTAAGGTAAAACTTATTGACGGACGTACAGGTGAAACATTCGATGAACCTGTAGCAGTTGGTCTTTCATACATCTTGAAACTTGTCCACTTAGTTGACGACAAAATCCACGCTCGTTCAACAGGTCCTTACTCATTGGTTACACAACAACCTCTCGGTGGTAAGGCGCAATTCGGCGGACAAAGATTTGGGGAAATGGAAGTTTGGGCATTGGAAGCATACGGTGCGGCTTACACTCTTCAAGAAATGTTAACAATCAAATCAGATGACGTTAACGGACGTAACAGAGCGTACGAAGCTATCGTTAAAGGCGACAATATTCCAAGACCGGGTATTCCTGAATCATTCAAAGTACTGGTAAGAGAATTACAAAGTATCGGTTTAGACATAACCGTTGCCAAAAAAGACGGTATCGAAGTTGACTTAATGACTGATATGGACGACTTGAGAAAAGCTGCTCCAAGAAGAACATTATCCGACATCGATTCAGAGTTGTTGAACATCAACTTCTTTGAAACACCATCTTCATTAGGTGATTTATAATCAAGAGGGGGAAATATTTCCCCCTATCTTCACGAATTTAAAAGGAGAAAATAAAATTGACTACAAGTATTGATTATTTTGACTATATACGAATAAGTATCGCGTCACCAGAACGTATACTTAAATGGTCGTACGGTGAAGTCACAAAACCGGAAACAATTAACTACCGTACGTTGAAACCGGAAAGAGACGGTTTATTCTGCGAAAGAATTTTCGGACCAACAAAGGACTGGGAATGCTATTGCGGTAAATATAAAAGAGTTAGACACAAAGGTATTATCTGCGAACGCTGCGGTGTAGAAGTTACAGATTCAAAAGTAAGACGTCAAAGAATGGGTCACATTAAACTTGCGGCTCCTGTTTCTCACATTTGGTTCTTAAAAGGTATTCCTTCATACTTAGGTTTACTTTTAGACATGACGTTGAAAGATTTGGAACAAGTAATCTACTTCAACAGCTACGTTGTATTAGACGGTGCAGAAAGCCCATATAGAAGATTACAATTAATCACCGAAGAAGAATACGATGATTACATCTCTGAAAACGAAGAAACCGAATTAAAAGTAGGTATCGGTGCAGAAGCAATCAAAGAACTTCTCGGCGAATTAGATATCAAAACTTTAGCAGAAGAAATCCGCGCAGAACTTGAAATGGGCGTAACTTCTGTTCAAAAGAAAAGTAAATTAATTAAGAGATTAAGATTATTAGATTCATTAATCAACTCTGAAACTGATCCAACCTGGATGGTAATGGATGTACTTCCTGTAACACCTCCGGATCTTCGTCCAATGGTTCAATTGGACGGCGGACGTTTCGCAACTTCTGACTTAAACGACTTATACAGACGTGTAATCAACAGAAACAACCGTTTACAAAGACTTTTGGAAATGGGTGCTCCTGAAATCATCGTCAGAAACGAAAAACGTATGTTACAAGAAGCAGTAGACGCACTTATTGATAACGGCCGCCGCGGAAGAACCGTTGTTGGTCCTAACAACAGGGCGTTGAAATCATTATCTAACATTATTGAAGGTAAACAAGGTCGTTTCCGTCAAAACTTGTTGGGTAAACGTGTTGACTACTCAGGTCGTTCAGTTATCGTTGTAGGTCCGCAATTGAAACTTAACCAATGCGGTCTTCCAAAAGAAATGGCAATTGAGCTATTCAAGCCTTTCGTTGTAAATAAATTGATAGAAAGAGGACATGTACAAAATATCAAATCTGCAAAGAAAAAGATTGAAAGATCCGACGCAGATGTATGGGATATTTTGGAAGAGGTAATTGACGGACACCCGGTAATGTTGAACCGTGCCCCAACCCTTCACAGATTAGGTATTCAGGCATTTGAACCTAAATTGGTAGAAGGTCGTGCGATTCAACTTCACCCGCTCGTATGTACAGCGTTCAACGCGGACTTCGACGGTGACCAAATGGCTGTTCACGTTCCTTTATCAATTGAAGCCCAAACAGAAGCCAGAATGTTAATGTTAGCTACTAACAACATCCTTGCTCCTGCAAACGGTAAACCAATCATCACTCCTACGCAGGATATGGTCTTAGGTATGTACTACTTAACAATCATCAAAAAACCTGATATGGAACCAAAAGGTTACTTCTATAACTTCCAAGACGCAATTTCTGCTCTTGAAGTCGGCGTAATCGAACTTCACGACAAAATCGTCGTAAGAGATGAACACGGTGAAAGAATTGAAACTACAGCAGGAAGAATTATCTTCAACGAAGCTGTGAAAAATGCATTAGCATAAGTAAAATTGAGGAAAATTATAAATGGAAACAACATACACTAATACAAAAAAATCTATTGAATTCATCAACAAACAGATGGATAAAAAAGGTTTGAATAAATTGTTGGCTCAAATCTATTTGGAATTTGGCGGCGCTAAAACCGCAGAACTTGCAAACAGCTTGAAAAACTTGGGCTACAAATATGCAACAAGATCCGGTGTAACAATTTCAATTAACGACTTATCAGTTCCTGCTGTAAAGAAAGAACTTTTACAAGAGGCAGAAGCTGAAATCGAAAAATCAACAAACCGTTACTTGAAAGGTGAAATCACCGAGGTAGAAAGATATACAAAAGTTATCGACACCTGGTCAGAAACAACATCTAAATTGACAGAACAGGTAGTAGAAAACTTCGACAGATTAAACCCGGTATATATGATGGCATTCTCCGGTGCGAGAGGTAACTTATCACAGGTATCACAATTGGTTGGTATGCGTGGTTTGATGGCTGACGCACAAGGTCAAATCATCGACTTGCCGATTAAATCAAACTTTAAAGAAGGCTTGTCAGTAACAGAATACATCATTTCATCATACGGTGCACGTAAAGGTCTGGTAGATACAGCGTTGAAAACAGCTGACTCTGGTTACTTAACAAGACGTTTGGTTGACGTTGCGCAAGACGTTATCATCCGTGACGTTGACTGCCACACAACAAAAGCTATCAATATGAAAGCTATTATGGACGGCGATCAAGTAATTGTTCCGTTAATCGACAGATTATTAGGCAGAACAATCGCAGAAGATATCCTTGACGAACAAGGCAACGTAATCGTTCCTAGCGGCACAACAATGAACCGTGATGATATCAGAAAAGTTGAAAAAGCAAAAATCAACTTAACTG
This sequence comes from Candidatus Gastranaerophilus phascolarcticola, assembly GCA_001899335.1. Lineage (GTDB taxonomy): Bacteria > Cyanobacteriota > Vampirovibrionia > Gastranaerophilales > Gastranaerophilaceae > Gastranaerophilus > Gastranaerophilus phascolarcticola. Next base: position 311,345 of record MOYE01000001.1, on the reverse strand, counting down.
AATTAAGAGTACGTTCAGGTTTAACCTGCGGACTTGAATATGGTATCTGCCAAAAATGCTACGGCTGGGCAATGACAACCCAAAAACCTGTAGATATCGGTGAAGCAATCGGTATTATCGCCGCACAATCAATCGGTGAACCAGGTACGCAGTTAACAATGAGAACATTCCACACCGGTGGTGTATTCAAAGGTTCAGGTGCTATGAAAACCGTAGACGCTAACCTTGCCGGTGAAGTTATATCTAACGTTAAAACAAGAGAATTGAGAACCCGTCACGGTGATATCGTTCAAGTTTCTAACTACGAAGCTGATATCGAAGTTAAAGGCGAAAAACGCTCTGAAAAATATCACATTCCTGCAGGTTCAAAAGTATTCTTCAAAAACGGTATGAAAGTAGAAAAAGGTTTCAAACTTGCTGAATACGAACCGGTTTCATCCGGAGACGGTTCACGTTTGACCGAAAAAGCTACAAAAGATATCACAACTGACTTGAGCGGTGAAGTTATATTTGAAGATTTCGTTGCTGACGAAAGAAAAGACAGACAAGGCAACATTTCAAGAACAACTAACAAACAAGGTATCATCTGGGTATTAGGCGGTGACGTTTACAACCTTCCTGGCGGCTCTAAAGTTCTTGTTAAAGACGGTCAAAAAATCAAAGCCGGTGAAAAACTTGCTGAAACACTTACAATTTCAGAACACAGCGGTGAAGTTAGATTTGGTGAAGACTTAGTTCTTGAAAAAGTTGACTTTGAAGGCAAAAAAATCAATAAGATTGTACAAGGTAAAGAAATTACAATCGTTATTGCATCAATCGTTCCTGGCAACGCAACATTTGAACAAACTAAGAAAGAACAAATTTGGACAGTTCCAACAACCGGTGAAAAATATATCGTTAAAGCTCCTGTTGATACAACAGTAGAAAACGGTATGATTATTGCCGAATTAATCGACGAAGACTGCGTAGTTTCATCTTCAGGTGAAATCCGCTACGTTGACGTTGAAGTTGACGAAAACCAAATCATCACAAAACCAGGTAAAGTAATCTTCATTCCGGAAGAAATTCACCAAATTAATAAAGATTCAGCTCTTAAAATGGTTGAAAACGGAACTCAAGTTACAGCCGGTACAGAAATCGTTAAAGATATCTACTGCCACTTAGACGGTATCGTAGAATTTAAAGAATACAACGATGTAATCCACGAAATTACAATCCGTCCGGGTTCAATCCACACACTTTCAAGCGTTTCTGAATTGAAAGTTGACGAAGGCGAAGTTGTTAAAAAAGGTACAGTTATCGCTGACGGTATCAAAGCTAAAGAAACTTCAATCGTTACAATTATGGATTCAAGCCTTGATGATTTAGACATTGACGATTTGGACGAAGAAATTGATACAACTTTATCACTTGATGAAGATTCAATCTCTAACCAACCAATCCAAATTTTGGTAAGACCTGTTCAAGTTCTCGATGTTAAACAAAGAGATGTATCAATCAAATTTGACACAACAGACAGCTTAATCGACATCGTTAACGTAACTCAATTACAATACAAAGACGGTGCCAGAGTAAGAAATCTTGACGGTTCAACAATCACAAGAACAAGTTTAGTTCTTCAAATGCAAGGCTACTTATCACACCTTAAAGGTATGGTAGAAGTTGATGAAGCTAACAACTTGAGAATTGTTGTACTTGAAAACTTAATCGTTCGTCGTGAAGTTGACAGCAATTCAAAATTAATGTCATCAATGCAAACAGAACTTCTTGTAAAAGACGGTCAAATTATTGATGCCAAAACTCCGGTTGCTAAAACACAGGTATTAGCAATTGAAGACGGTGTTGCGTCAATGAAAAATACAACCGAAGATGCAAGAAGACTTCTTCTTACAAGTGAAACATTTGAAACTACAATTCCGGTAAAAGGTAAAGCTGTTGTTTCAAAAGGCGATTTTGTAAGAATGGATAACGTAATAGCAGAAAGCGGCGAAAAAACTGAAGTTTCAGGTCAAGTAATCGCAGTTAACAAAGGTGAAATCACAATCAGAACAGGTCGTCCATACTTAATCAGCCCAGGTACAATGTTACAGGTTGACAGCGGTGCTCTTGTTCTCCGTGGTGATAACATCGCGACATTGGTATTTGAAAGACAAAAAACCGGTGACATCGTACAAGGTCTTCCGCGTGTAGAAGAACTTCTTGAAGGTCGTAAACCTAAAGATTGTGCAATCCTTGCAGAAGAAGAAGGTATTGCAGAAATCGTTACAGATGAAGACTTACCAAGACTTTACATCGTAAACGAAAACGGTAGAACAGAAATCAAATACACAGTAGATTCAAACATCATCGTTAATAACAAACAAAAAATCAGCAAAGGTCAGCCATTAACAAGCGGTCCTTTGAACCCGCAAGACGTAATCAGACTTTGCGGTCCTGAAGCAGCTCAACAATACCTAGTAGACGAAGTACAACGTGTATACCGTTCACAAGGTGTAGAAATCGCAGACAAACACATTGAAATCATCGTAAGACAGATGACTAAAAAAGTTAAAGTTCTTGAAAGCGGTGATACAACATTGTTGCCAGGCGATTATGTTGAACTTCAAACGTTTGAAAAAGCGAATGAAGAGGCAATTGCAGGCGGTAAAAATCCTGCTACTTGTGAATACCAATTGTTAGGTATCACAAAAGCGTCCTTGAAAACAGATAGTTTCATATCTTCAGCATCATTCCAAGAAACAACAAAAATCTTGACAGAAGCAGCTGTTGAAGGTAAGAAAGACTTGTTAAGAGGTTTGAAAGAAAACGTAATTATCGGTAGATTAATCCCTGCCGGCACCGGTTTCCACCACTTAACAAACTCTGACGAAGAAAAGGAACGTGAAGAACGTAAACGTGCAGTTGCCCAACGCAACCAAGCGAGAAAACCATCAGCGATTTTGGAAGAAATCGAAGGAATGTTCGGAACTCCAGACTTTGCAATGGAAGAAAATGAAGACGATGATTTAGAATAACTCTAAATCAAATAGCACACAAAAGAATCGCCTTAGAGGTAACTTTAAGGCGATTCTAATAAAAAGCCCCAACGCTTAGGGGCTTTTCTTTTTTATTAACGTTTTACGCACCAAATCCCCTTTCTATTGGTTCGAGGATTATAAATACGAGTAAGGGAATTATTGAATGCTAACAGCCACGCATTATTATCACTATTAAGAGTTGATGACAAATAATATCCATTATAACTATCTTGCATATTGAGGAAAATATTATTGTAAGCCATTGCCATTAGTTCATAACTATTTGGCAAGCGGGCTTCTGAATCCATTTCTTTACACAAATTGCCTGCTTCATTCAAATTTCCTTCAATAGAAGTTGGAGCATTAAGCGGCATCGGAGCAACAACAATGGGATCTATAGGATGCAATGCCGTAATGAATCCAATATCTTTTCCAAACGTATTTGGACCCTTTTTGCCATTTAGGTCATATACAAAGTTAGCGCACATATACTTTCCTATATATTGATATGCATAATGCTGTATCTCGATAGAAGAATTAACACAATTTAGAGGATAGTACACAAGTATGCTTTCACCATTTGCGGTTTCAAATGCTGCAGCCTTTGTATTATACGTTTTTAAACTCTCATAATTCGGCGGATTACCAAACTTGGAATTAAAACTTGTAAGCGTTATTATATCCGAAAGATTGATGACATCACCCCGCATAGGTGTAAATTTATCAGGCAAGCCGCAATCAGAAAGATGCTCGGCATCGCAAATATTATTTATTTTCAACACTTTTGAAAGCCCGTCGGTGACAAAGGTTTCAGCTGCGGTATCCTCAACAACGCTGCCATTTTCATCTTTACTAAATTTTCCGTAACCATTCAAAGACGGCATTAATGAAAGAGCTTGTGACATACGCGCATAAAGTGCTTTTCGCTGCGTATTCCAGGTACGCTCGTTAATATTACCCGTCAAACTCGGCAATGTAATAGCTGCAACCACACCAATAATAGTGAGAGACAGCAATATTTCCGCCATAGTGAATGCTTTTTTCATGTTCTATCCTTTCAAAATTCCACCTTAAAAGTATTATTTTACACTTATTATTCTAACATATTGTTAGACTTATTGCAAGTCTTATCGCACAAAAAAGTAGTGTTTATGATGAAATATATCACTTATTATTAGAATGAAAGGGCAGAAAGAGTTGAACGACTATAAAAAAATACTCAGTCATAATCTTAAAGAAAAACGCAAAGCTATGGGAATTACCCAATACCAATTGGCAGAAATGCTTGAGGTTGAGGATAAATATATTAGCAGATTGGAAACTGGTACCTCTACACCGTCATTTGCATTGTTAGAAAAATTGTCTAATATTTTACAGATTAATTTATCTGAACTTTTTGTAACAGAAAATTATGCGGCAAAAGAAGAATTAATAGAGAAAATAAATTCACAACTTCGCCGCACAAATATCAAAAATTTAACACTTATATCCAAAATAATAAATTGTATAGTAAGTCCTTAGGTATAAGTTTTTAACGCTGAATACATCTTAAACTAAAGCCACCACTGGTTTCAGCTGCATATAAGTATCCTCCGTGGAAACGAAGTACCCAAATCCTATCTGCAGATATCCTAGACGCACTCCAATAATTTCCATCGTTTATACCAACCAAAAGTTTATTATAAAATATGGATGCCAGTTCTTCTTTATTTGGCATTCGGCTTTCGGAGTTCATTTTTCTGCATTTATTACTTGCTTCTGATAAAACGGTCGCAAGCGCGTCAGTAGCTAATGGAACAGGAGCAACCACAATAGAATCACTCGGATAAAGTGCGGTTATAAAACCTATATCTTTACCTACAGTATTTGGACCTTTTGATCCATTCAAATCATAAACAAAATTTGCGCACATTTGCGGCTGAATCCGGTGCCAACTTGAGGCATTCATATCATTTTGACACGCCGGGTTATAATAGGCAAGGATACTCTCTCCATTTGAAGTTTCAAATGCGACGGCATTATAATCATTAAAGGAATAAGAATCACTATATACAACAGATCCGGTACTATTTGTTATCGAATATTCAAAACTAAACATATCGTTAAATGTTAAAAGAGTATTATAACTTTCGGTAAAATTATTCAAAGTCCTGCCATCAGTAGTAATAACTTTATTAGGGATTCCACAATCAGAAAGATGCGTATTGTCACAAATATTATTAATTTTTAAGACTTTGGATAATCCAGCTGTAACGAAAGTTTCAGCGGCATTTTCGGCGGTTGAACCATATCCATTCATAGCCGGCATTAAAGCGATCGCCTGACTAAATCTTGCATAAAGCGCTTTTCGTTGAGTATTCCAGGTTCTCTCGTTAATATTGCCAGTGAGCGACGGAAGCGTTATCGCCGCAACTACGCCTATTATTGTGAGAGATAAAAGTATCTCTGCCATTGTGAAGGCCTGTTGAGCACGCCCCCCCCCCCNNCGCCCCCCCCCCCCCTGTGCAAGGTAATACATTTTTCTTATTCATAATCTCTATCCTTTCTAAATTTATTATGTAACATGTTTCTTTACTTGTCAACCATAAACGTCACAGGTCCGTCATTGATTAGCTCAACATCCATCATCGCCTGAAACCTTCCGGTTTCAACTTTCAATCCGGACGTACGCAAGCATTCAACAAAATATTCATATAGCAGCACGGCTTTATCTGGTGCGGCTGCATTGTCAAAACTCGGGCGGGTTCCTTTTTTACAGTCACCGCATAACGTAAACTGTGAAACGACTAAAAATTCCAACCCCTCATCAGCAATTGAACGGTTCATTTTGCCATTCTCATCCTCAAAAATCCGTAAGGAAATGAGTTTTTGTGCCAATTTCTCCGCGTTTTCTTTTTCATCCTCTTTTGTAACCCCGACAAAAACAAGCATGCCGGCAGCGATAGACGAATATGGTTCACCGTCAATTGTAACAGAGGCTCTTTTTACACGCTGGATTAAAGCCCTCATTGCACCACCTTGCCATGTAATTGTCCACAGGCAGCGTCTATGTCAGCCCCACGTTCCAAACGAACAGTAACTTTTTTACCAGTCTGTTCCATTAGCGCTTTAAAACGCATTATAGAATTGTTTGACGGCTTTTGATAATCGTTTTTCGCCGTCGGGTTGTACGGGATTAAGTTTATATTGCACTTAATATCTTTCAGGTAATGCGCAAGCTGTTTAACGCTTTCAAGAGTATCGTTAAGGTCTTTTATCAAAAGATACTCTATTGTAATACGACGTCCTGTTTTTTCTATATATTTTTTAAGTGCCGTGTGCAAATCGTTTATGTCATATCGGTTTTCGATTGGCATAAGTTTTGCACGGGTTTCGTGGTTTGGCGCGTGAAGCGATAAGGCAAGCGTTGATTGCATTTCAATGTTCGCCAATCGTTCAATTCCGGGAATTATGCCGCTTGTAGAAACAGTAATTCTGCGCGCGCCGATTTGAAAACAGTCGTTAAAAATTTCCATAGCTTTCAATACGTTATCAAGGTTTAAAAGCGGTTCGCCCTGTCCCATAAATACAATATTTGTAACCTTTAAGCCCGTATCGCGTTGAATAGTCAAAACTTGTTCAAGAATTTCTTTATAAGAAAGGTTTCTGATAAACCCGCGTTTACCGGTTGCACAGAAAGAACAGTTGACGGCACAGCCAACTTGTGAACTAACGCACGCTGTAAGGTTTGCACGGTTATCAAAACGCATTAAAACAGTTTCTACACATTCGCCGTCAGGATATTCAAGAAGATACTTAAGGGTTCCGTCAGAACTTACCTGTTTTGCCTTGACTTTGACATTTGTGACATCTGCAACCGCTTTTAACTCTTCACGGAATGACTTAGATAAATCTGTCATTTCGTCTATAGTTGAAACCGATTTGAGATAAATCCAGTTGTGAATTTGTCGTGCGCGAAATTTTGAGGCATTCAATTCCTCTGTAATCTTTTCTATTTCAGCTAAATTCAATCCGGAAAGTATAACTTTTTCCACTTATATTACCTCTTGTAACTTACTTTTGTAAAAATCAATAATTTCAACCATTGAATGCAACATAAGCGCGACCGGATTAATTTCATCTTTCCAGGCACGATACCCGCATTTTTCAGGTAAAACCGCAAGCGGATTGCCCGGGAAATCACGACAAATTTGCGGACGGTTTTCATAATCAGAACAACGGTTATCATCGGTCAATTTCGGGCAATGATAGAAATAAACTTCCCCATCAACTTTTTCTTTCAAATGTTGAATGTATTCGGGATAAACAGCCTCTGCTTCTTCCCGTGTCTCATAGGGGATAAAAATACTTGTAAATTGCTGCGCAAACTTATCACCATTTGCTGCTTTTTCTTTCAATTCTTCCGGCGAGAACTCACTGCAAGCGAGCCGGCAGCAGGTAGCACAGCCCTGACATTTAAACATTTCACGATACGCCAAAACCTCCTGCAATTTTCTATAAACTTCCTGCGAGATTTCTCCGTTAAGAAGTGTTAAGGATTTTTTCTGCCATTCGTGTCCTGCAGAACCAGCCTCAAACTTTTCCAAAAGCTCGCCACTCAAGCCCTCAGGCTTAATTTGGTCAAGTCTTTTTTGAATTTCATCAACAGACTTGAGAAAAATTTCTCTATAAAGCGTCTTTTGCGCGTTTAATTGTTGTTCTACCGTGTTCATAGTCACATTCTAACATAAATATGTTAATTCTTGTAACAACATTCCTTAATAATTTGTATTTTTAAAAATAATAAATTACAATGTCATGGTGGAGAGGAATAGAACATGCAAGATACAATGTTAAAGGAAAAGAGCTTGTCGCCGCAAGATGTCAGAAAAATTTTAGGTGTCGACAATCAGGAAATAGTTGATTTATGTAAAAGAGCGTCAATACGACCTAAGAAAAACAGTCAGGGTCAAACATTTTTCTCTTATGACGAAGTAAGAAATTTAAAGAAAATACATCAGGATACAAAAGGAGTTTCATTGCCAATGGTACGCAATGCAGAAAGAATGCCCCAACCCGCTTCTGTTAGAAGCATTCTAGTTTCAATAAAAGACATGGAACAAAGTATATCAGACAAAATTGCCAAAACGATTGACGAAAAACTTGAAGGCATGGACGAAGTTGTAGTCGAACTTATCCGCTGCAAAACCGATAATGAAACGCTAAGACAAAAAATTATTGATTTAAACAAAGAAATTTACCAGCTTAAAAACACACTTTCCTGCTATAAACCTGTAGCATTGGGGTTATACAGAAAAGTTGACAAACATACTTGGGAGTAACAAATGGCTACAAAAGAAGTTCAACCTGTCGCAATAAGCGAAGAAAGAAATAAAGCATTAAAACTTGCAATCGAAAAAATTGAAAAAGATTTCGGTAAAGGTTCTATCATGAAACTGGGTGATAAACCGTCCGTTAACGTAGAGGCTATTCCTACCGGCTCCTTGGCACTTGATATTGCACTTGGTATAGGCGGTGTTCCACGTGGAAGAATTATTGAAGTCTACGGTCCTGAAAGTTCCGGTAAAACAACGTTAGCACAGCACATTGTTGCAGAATGCCAAAAACGCGGCGGTATTGCAGCATACGTTGACGCAGAACACGCTCTTGACCCGGAATACGCAAGAAACTTGGGTGTAAACATTGACGATTTATTAATTTCACAACCTGATACAGGGGAACAAGCTCTTGATATTACAGAAGAACTTGTTCGTTCAGGCGCGGTTGATGTTGTAGTTGTTGACTCTGTAGCAGCACTTGTTCCTAAAGCCGAAATTGACGGTTCAATGGAAGACCAGCAAATGGGCTTACAGGCTCGATTGATGAGTAAAGCCTTGAGAAAATTAACAGGTGTAATCGGCAAAACAAATACAACGGTTATTTTCATTAACCAATTACGTATGAAAATCGGCGTAATGTATGGAAACCCTGAAACAACAACCGGTGGTAACGCACTTAAATACTACGCATCAGTACGTATGGAAATCAGAAGAACTGAAGGTTTAAAGGGCGATGGTGAAGACATTGGTAACCACGTAAGAGTAAAAGTTCTTAAAAACAAAGTAGCTCCACCGTTTAGAACTGCAGAATTCGACATCATCTTCGGCAAAGGTATCTGCAAAATCGGTAACATTCTTGATGTTGCGGTAAACCTTAACATTGTAAACAAAGCAGGAGCATGGTTCAGCTACAATGATGAAAAGCTGGGTCAAGGCAGAGAAAAAGCAAAAGAATTTTTAGCTGCAAACCCTGATTTACTTGCAGAAGTTGAAACAAAAGTTCGCGAAAAACTCGCAGAAGATTCATAAAAAAGGAGCCTCAAGGCTCCTTTTTTTTAACCGAAAGTTTGGAATGAATTTTCAACGTTTTTTGTTATTACGTTTTTGACTGATTCGTATTCTGTTTGTAGTGTGTTGTGTTCTGTATCAAGCTGTTTAATCTGTAAATCGTAACGGGAATCTAATCTTTCAATCTGCGAAAGGTCATCTTCATATTTTGCTTGTGCTATTGCAATTTTTGTATCATCTTCAACTTCCTGAATACAGGTATCAGAACTAATAGATGTTGAAACAAATTTGCCTGCAGATTTAGAATAGGTTTCCAACAATAAATCTCCGTTTTTCAGGTACTGTTCAAATGTGTTCGGGTCATCAAGCGGTGTTCCGTTTGTTGTGGCAGAAGATGCGCCTTTATATGAGCTATGGTCGTAAACATAGTGTTCGTCACCTTGAGCTTCTGCCGGTTTATCTGTATAAGTGTAGTAACCTGAAGACAACATTTTATTATACAAGTTAGTGTAATAACTTGTCATTGAACTATTACCTTTATTGTATTGGGTATTAATATTTTCAAAATTATGAGTTTCAGAATAATAAGATTCAGTAACAGACATAGCGTAGTTATAAAGCGCTAACTGTTCATCATTAGTACCCTCAAAGTTAATAACCTGGTTAGTAATACCACCGCCATTTACGGTAATAGTTGCATAACCTTCGCCAATTCCGGTACCGTTATCAACATATTTGAATTCCCATAAGTGGTTGTTACTTACGGCATCAGGGTCGGTACTTCCAAAAGTTTTGCCTATACTGTTAAAATATTTATCCCATGCTTCGTGAATTTTATCTACAACATCTGTGGAAGGGTTAGTTGTAGCTTTTTTACTTGGGTCTACGTCAGAAAGCGCATAATTTTCACCAACAGCACCTAAGAATGCGTTAAGGGAACCTTTTGCATTTTCAAACGCTTTTGCAACGTTGTAATCAACGAGAACTCTGCCCTTGGTATCAGTAACACAGTATTGTTTACCAAGAGATTCTACAACTTGAGAACTTGTAAGCATCGCAAATGAAATATCAGTATAACTTGCCGCGCCATCAGCGTAGCCTGTCATAATTTGCAATTTAGTAGCTTTTAGGGCTTCATTATACTCTGTAGTAACCTGATCTGTTCTATCAGCCAAGCGTTCTTTTGCATAAGCAAGGGTTTGACCGGACTGTTCGTTATCAGAAAGTCGGGCTGTAATACTTAATAATCTTGCTTGAGATGCTGCCATTCCCATAATTGATATTCCTTATCTTAGAGTACTATTAGTCTATTTGTCGGAATATCACTGATTAAACTTTAAATCATGCCGGAAAATGTTACAAAACTTTAACAAAACCAATCAATCATCGAACGGATTTCTCCAAATTCAAGTTCTGGATGCGCAGCGAAAATTTTATCAAGGTTTAAATCTTCTTTTATCGGTTCAAAATCCACACTGTGCCCGTCAAAATTTTCGCTGTAGTTAAGCCCGATTTTAGCGCATTCGGGAAGTTTTACGATTCCGTCGGAACGCAAATAGCCAAGCCCGTGAATACGACACGTAAGCGGGCGGTAAGCATAAACCACGCATTCACCGTCAAGCAAAAAAGGACAAGGGTAAACACTCGTCCGCCGACTCATAAGATTTCTTATATTTTCACGAACCCTGCCATGCCGGGATTTGTCCAGTTTTAGAAAGCCCTGCATCAAATATTTCATTTCTAAAAGTGAAAGCGGATAATCCGCGTTTTCACAGCAGAAAGTGCAGCCTTTTTTGCATTTAATTGCTGCAGCGTCACGTTCAAAATATGCCGCAAGTTTTTTATCAAATTCATTTAAAAATTTTTCATACATTAGAGAATTACCGCGCCGTGAGAGGCATCTTCGACATTTTTGGCATAACGTTGGAGATATTTTGAAAGGTTTCCACGTTCAGGAGCACGCCAATTTTTACGACGCGCCTCAAGCGTTGCCTCATCCACTAGAACATCAACCGTACGTTTATTTATATCAATTTTAATTTTGTCGCCTTTTTCGATTAAAGCAATTACGCCACCGTCTGCGGCTTCGGGACAAACGTGACCGATACAAACGCCTCGCGTTGCACCTGAGAAACGCCCGTCAGTAATCAGAGCACAGCTTGTTCCTAAGCCTTTTCCGACGAGCAAAGAGGTAGGCGCAAGCATTTCGCGCATTCCTGGTCCGCCTTTAGGACCTTCGTAGCGTATTACAACAACATCACCGGCTTTCACCAAGTCATTCTCAAGCGCATACATAGCCTCTTCTTCACTATCAAACGGATTGGCAATCCCCTCAAACTCATAGCAGCTTTCATCAATTCCGGAAATCTTTGTAACGCAGCCGCCCGCCGCGATGTTTCCGTAAAGAACGCCCAAGCCGGCTTTCATCGTAACAGGTTCCGAGCAAGGGTGGATTAAATCGTTGTTAACATAGGCATCTTTTACACCCATGCCGGTATCTTTCAAACCTACATTTCCCTCCAAAAGCGTTCTCAAAATCGCCGGGATTCCGCCCGCGTTGTGCAAATCCGTCATCGTAAAGCTGGAGGCGGGGTCAAGTTTGACAATTTGCCTGATTCTGTCGCTCAATTCTTCAAAATCTTTGAGTGTAATATCAATTCCGCCAGCGTTTGCAATCGCAAGGATATGTAAAAATGAATTTGTAGACCCGCCAAGCGCTAAATCTGTAATAATCGCGTTACGCAAAGAATCTTTTGTAATAATTTTATCCGGTGTAATGTTCTTTTTAACAAGTTCCACAACCGCCATACCACTTTCAAACGCAATTCTTCGTTTTTCAGACGAAACCGCCGATGAAGTAGCGCAGAACGGAAGACTCATTCCCATAACCTCGGTGAGACACGCCATGGTGTTTGCGGTGTAAAGCCCCTGACACGAACCTGCAGACGGGCAGGAATGCTCAACTAGTTCCTCAAACCTTTTTTCATCTATCATGCCGGCACGGAATTTCCCCACAGCCTCAAAAGAGCCTTTAATCATCGTAAGTTTTTCACATTTACTTTCGCCGTCAAGCATTGGACCTGCGGTGACAATAATTGTCGGAATATTCAGCCTCGTTGCGGCAATAAGCATTCCGGGCGTAATCTTATCGCAATTTGAAAGCAGAACAAGTCCGTCAAGCTGGTGCCCCTCTGCAACAGTCTCAACGCAATCTGCAATTAAATCGCGTGACGGAAGAGAATATCTCATTCCGCAATGTCCCATTGCAATACCGTCGCATACTGCCGGAACCCCAAAAATAAAAGCCTGACCACCCGCAGAATGAATACCCTTTTCAATCTGCCGTTCCAAATCACGCATTCCGATATGTCCCGGAACCAAATCCGAAAACGAACTTGCAATCCCGATAAACGGCGCTTTCATATTTTTTTTACTAACACCCGCCGCCATTAACAATCCGCGATGAGGTGCTCTTGCTATTCCCTGTTTAATATTGTCACTTCTCATACACCTGATTATACGCCAAGGCTATATAAAACGCCAGTAGATTACAATTTTTAACATGGACTGGCTTATCACAATTATCCGTGTTAGGCTTGTAATATGATAAAAAAATTAATTTCGTTATTGCTAATACTAAGTTTTGCTCTCACTAACACCGTTTGGGCGGAAGTTATTGACTCAATTCCGCAAAAGTTTAAATCCGAAATCAAATCAGCTATTGCAGAGGTTTACGGAAAAGAAGACTGCGATGTAATTTATGAAAACGTAATGAAAATTGCCCGGCATTCAATTGAAGAGCGTCCGGTTTCACTGAAAAAATCTGATGAAACCCGTCCTGATGATTGGTACAAAGACGAGATTATTTATATGTTTTATGTCGACCAGTTTGGCGTAAACGATGGCGAAACCTCCAGTACTTTTCACGACACAACAAAAATGTTTAAATACCTCAAGGACCTTGGAGTAACAACATTATATATGCTTCCGTTCGCGGAATCCCCTATGACTGACGCAGGTTTTGACGTCAAAAACCCGCAGAATGTACGTAAAGATTTAGGCGGGATGAAAGAGTTTAAAGAATTTATCACCAAGGCAAAACAAGAAGGTTTTAAAATTAAGGCTGACCTTGTTTTAAACCATTTTTCGGAGGAGCACGAATGGTTTAAATCACTTCAAAACGGAGATTTAAGCAAACTCAATTATTTTATCGTACGCGAAACAATGCCTGAATATAAAAAATATCAGGACGAAAAACTCGGGACAGTAGTTGAGTATGTTGAAGAAGACGGAAAAATTTCTAAACGCCGGCTGATTTTCCCTGAAAACACAGAAAACAATTGGCGCAAAATTACAGTCAACGGCAAAGATTATTTTGTATACCATACATTCTACCCGTTCCAGTTGGACATCAACTGGGAAAACCCGCAGGTTTTATATTATTGCTTGCAAACAATTAGTTACTGGAGCAATTTGGGTATAGACATTTTTAGAATGGACGCAATTCCTTATCTTTCAAAAGAGCCGGGAACAAACGCCGAAAACCAACCCAAGACCCACGCTATTATAAAACTTTTGAGCAATTATATTCAAGCAACAGCGCCGTCAAGCGTTATTCAAGTTGAGGCTTGCCAGGTTCCGAAAGACATTCTGCCATATTTCGGCAAGGAACGAACCGTTCAGTGGGACGAACGCGAACTTAAACGCACGGACGAAGCTCAAATCGCTTACCATTTCCCATATATGCCGGCAATCTGGGCAAGTTTAATTACAAAAGATAAAAAGTATTTCTTTGATGCAAACAAAGCAACCCCTGAAATTCCGTCTACATCAACCTGGGGGATTTTCCTGCGAGTTCACGATGAATTAACCCTTGAAATGGTAAGCCCTGAAATCCGTGAGCTTATCTATAATGAACTTTCGCCCAAAGGTGCAAGTTTCAGAAAAGGTTTTGGTGTCAGCGGAAGACTTGCAAACTTCCTTGACAACAACCCTAACAGAATTGAAATGGCATTTTCAATCCTGCTTTCACTTCCGGGGATTCCGATAATATACTACGGGGATGAAATCGGGGTTTCAAATAACTTCGCAAATGCAAATAAATCCGCGATAAAAAGAAGAATTAAGCAAAGAACCTCAAAGATAAAACTTCTTAGTGCATTTGATTCACGTGACATCCACAGAGGCGAAGTTCCGTATAAACTCTTCTACGGTTCAACAAATAACTATTACGCCTACAACAGCCGTGTATACAAAAAAGTTCGCAATCTCATTCATATAAGAAAAAATCTTCCTGCAATGACCAGAGGTGAGTTTATTCCGCTAAAAACCAAGTCCCCGCATAATTTTGCCTACATTAGAAAAGATAAAAACCAGCAAATATTAGTAATTAACAATCTTTCAAATGAAAAACTTATAGCAGAAATAAAAATCCCTATGAACATCATTTTGAAAAACGACGGTCACATAACGAGCCTAAAAAACCTTATAAACGGCGATGATATCCGAGTAGATGTTTCGCTAACAAACCGTACAATGCATCTGCGTGTTGCACCTTACGGCGTTCTTTGGCTGGAATTGTAAAAACGGCGTTTTTATGTTAAAATAAATTCATGTTTTCAAAGGTTAGGGAAAAAGCATTAGTTTTTGCCGGCGACACATTAGGCGCCCTTAGCGCTGCAATTGTTGCCTTGCCGCAACTTTTAGCTTTTGGTGTTGTAACAGGACTCGGCGCAAGCGCGGGTATTTGGGGTGCAATAATCCTGTGTGTGCTAACGGCATTTATAGGTCCCAAAGTTCCGTTTATTTCAGGTATAACCGGTCCCGTTACAATTGTTATTGCATCAATTATGCACGCACTTCAAGGTGACGTTTCGGCTGTTGTTTTAATTTTAGTAATGGCGGGAATCATTCAGACAATCTTATCAATCACAGCATTTCCAAGTATCGTTAAATATATGCCGTACCCTGTAATTTCAGGCTTTATGAACGGCATTGGCGTAATCCTCATAATCCTGCAATTAAACCTGCTTTTCGGTCTGAACGCAAAATCAAACACTCTCGAAAGCATTCACTATTTAGTGACACATTTAGGGAACTTTAACCACGACGCCCTTTTTATAGGCATAATTACGCTGGCGATAGTATTTTTATTACCGAAAAGATTCCCGTCACAAGTCATAGCACTTGTTGCCTGTACTCTTATTTCAATACAAATGGGTTTGAATGTGGAAAGAATCTCCGAAATTTCTATTTCGTTCCCCAAAATCAGTTTTCCGTATTCAAATTTGCATCATATTATCACATACTTTCACTATGCGGTGACACTTGCGATTGTCTTATGCGTTGAAAGTTTACTGACAGGACTTGTCGCCGATTCGCTCCTGAAAACAAAAACCTCTTCTAAACGCCTGCTTTTTGGACTTGGTTTAGGTAATATTTTTTGTTCTTTGACAGGCTCACTCCCGGGCGTTGCAGCCACAATGCGTACCGTTGCTGCGATAAATTCCGGTGCAACAACACGGCTGTCGGTTCTTATTAATCCATTAATTTTAGGCATTTTACTTTTCAAATTTTCCGGTTTTGTAGCCCAAATCCCGCTTGCTGTTCTTGCCGGTATTCTAATTAAAATCGGCTTTGACATCATAGATATTAAACTTCTGAAAGTAATTCGTTATGCGCCAAAAGACGACTTCTACGTGCTATTTTTAGTATTTATCCTGACCGTATTTTACAACCTTATTGTAGCAGTCGGCGCAGGCATAACCTTTGCCGCGCTCCTTTATGCAAAAAGAATTGCGGATAAAACAAAACTGGTTTCAAGAAGTGTTCAGGCAAACGGCGAAATTATCGAACTTGAAAAAGCTGTTGAACAGGATTACGACCACAAAATCAGGATTGTACACATTGACGGACAATTCTTTTTTGGCTCTGCAACCCAATTGATTTCCCAATTCGATGAACTCTTAGGCACAAAATATTTAATAATTGACTACTCCTCCGAGGATTTACTTGATATTTCAGCTATTTTCGCGTTCCAGGATATTTTAGCAAGACTTAAATCCCAAAAGATTAAAGTCATTCTTGTCCTGCACAACGAAGAGCTGAAAAAACAGCTTGAAATACATGGAATTATCGCTGAAATCGGCGAAAAACATATTTTTGATGCCGAAACTGATGCTATTGATTTCGCAAAAAAATGCTTGAGAAAAAAATTTAGAAGATATTTTACAAAACCTCTTGACTGATAGTTACTATCAGGCTGTAATATATTATCATATAGATAAGGAGATTATATGATTTTAGAAAAAGTTAACAGCCCACAAGATTTGAAAACACTTAGTATGAGCGAGCTTACAGCGCTTGCTGATGAAATGAGAGATGTAATAGTAAAAAAAGTCAACACAACAGGCGGACACTTCGGACCGAACTTAGGTATAATTGAAGCAACAATTGCAATGCACTATGTGTTCAACTCACCGGTTGATAAAATTGTTTTTGACGTTTCACACCAGTGCTACCCGCACAAAATTCTTACCGGCAGAAAAGAAGGATTTACAAACCCTGAAAAATATTTAGTCTACACCGGCTACACCGCACCGGAAGAAAGCCCGCACGATTTATTCAAAGTCGGTCACACTTCAACATCTGTAAGTTTAGCTTGCGGTGTTGCAAAAGCCAGAGATTTAAGAGATGAAAAATATAACGTAATCGCACTCATCGGTGACGGTTCACTGACCGGCGGCGAAGCGTTAGAAGGCCTAAATAACGCGGCAGTATTGGGTGGAAACATCATCATAATCGTAAACGACAACGATATGTCCATCGCAGAAAACCACGGCGGAATTTATGACAACCTTAAACTTTTACGTGACACTAACGGACAGGCAGAAAATAACTTCTTCACCTCTATGGGATTTGAATATCACTACATAGGTGAGGGCAATAATGTTGAAAAAGTAATCGAAACTCTGCAAAAAGTTAAAGATACCGACCACCCGGTTGTAGTACATTTAAGAACCGTAAAAGGTCACGGCTGCGCGGTTGCAGAGGCAAACAGAGAAGCCTTTCACTATATCATGCCGGGAACCCTCGACAAAAAAGATAAACCTGCTGTGCTGCCAGAAGATTACAATTCAATAACAACAAAATACATTCTTGACAAAGCCGCGAAAGACAAAAATCTAATTGTTGTCAACCCTGCAACGCCGGGCGTTCATGGTTTTACACCTGATTTCAGGGCGAAACTTGGCAGACAATATGTTGATACCGGTATCGCAGAAGAACACGCTGTTGCGTTCTCTTCAGCCCTTGCAAGTCAAGGAGCAAAACCAATTCTTGCGATAATGACTTCATTTGTTCAAAGAACATACGACCAACTTTCCCAAGACTTAGCACTCAATAATTCACCGTTAACAATGCTGGTATACTGGGGCGGTCTATCCGGCGCCGACGCGACGCACCTGGGCTCATTCGATATGTCACTCATCAGTAACATTCCAAATATCGTATACCTTGCGCCGACAAACAAAGAAGAATATCTTGCAATGCTTGACTGGTCGGTCGAACAAACAAAATATCCTGTTGCAATCCGTGTTCCTTTCGCGCCATTAACATCATCCGGCGTTGAAGATACAACAGACTACTCAAAACTTAACAAATCAAAAGTTCTTGAAAAAGGTGAAGAGGTCGCAATTTTAGGACTTGGAACCTTTGCGGCAAAAGCAAAAGAAGTAAAAGACGCTCTTAAAAACCAATTCGGAATAAATGCTACACTCATCAACCCGGTCTATATTTCAGGCATTGACAAAGAGCTGCTTGAAAGTTTAAAATCAAATCACAGTCTTGTAATAACACTTGAAGACGGAATTTTAGACGGCGGTTTTGGCGAGAAAGTTACGAGATTTTATGGAAATTCAGAGATGAAAGTCCTCAACTTCGGCGGTAAAAAAGAGTTTACCGACCGCGTTCCTCTCGCAACACTTTACGAGCGCTACCACCTCACAACAGAACTTATTGTCAAAGATACTATGGAGAATTTAAAATGTACACTATTAAAGAAGTAGCAGACAAAATGGAGGTTTCTGAACATACCTTAAGATTTTGGGCAAAATCAGGGTTCTTTCCTTTTGTCAAACGCAACGAAAATAATATACGAATTTTTTCGGAAGACGATTTAGCCTGGGTAAGAATTGTAAAATGCCTCCGTTCCGTAGGTACCGAAAACAAAGCAATTAAAAGGTACATTGACCTGTGCATAAAAGGTGATTCTACAATCCGAGAGCGTTACCAAATAATTTTGGACACAAAAGAAAAAGCCTTACAGCAAATGGAAGAACTTAAACAACAGCTGGCACTATTAGATTACAAAGAAAGTTTCTACAAAAATCTTATCCAAAACAATCTAAAAGACAGCTGGAACCCTATGAACAATATAGAATTAGAAGACGCGGCGGTTTAACCGCCCGTCTTTCTTATAAATAGCATTTAGGCTCTTGCCCTGCAACCCCTGCGTAAAGCTCAACATATTGTTTCGCCGGACTTGAGTCGATTTTAGTCAACAAAACTTCTTCAATTTGGAAAAATCCAACATCACCCGACATTTCAACGTCAATTTTAATCGGTTTTCTTTGACCGTGGTGAATCCCAATACGATTAATTGCATTTGCACTGTATTTGTGGATGTCCCCGACTCTCGGCGTTGTATTAATTGCCATTGGAATACGTGCACGTCCCTTTGTCATATCGCAACCGTCCGCAATTAAAATTATACCCGCCTCAATAGAGTGGATTTTTCTTGAGGACATATGCCCGATAATAGCTTCCGTTGCAAGTGATTTAATCACAACACGTCTGTGAAGATTATCCGGAAAAACATGCATAAGGGTTCTATCAATAATCGGCTGCGCAATAATCACAGACATTTCCTCGTGCCCCTGACGCCCAATCGCCATACCCAAATCGTGCATTAAGGACGCAATTATAACCGCGCACATACTATCCTCGAAAGTTCCGATTTCCTCTTTTTCAAGAGAAGTTTTAATGCCGGCATCCTGAAGAATATTAAGCATTTTTATAGCGTTACCAGCCACCTGCCGCATATGCACCGGTCCGTGGTCGTTAAACCCTAAACGCTTAATCGAAACATTATTTGCATAATCCTGAAGTTCCTGAAGCTCTTCATCTGCAAAAAGGTATTCCACTAACTTCACACAGTTAGGATTGTGCTGCAATCTTTTTAAAATTTTTGTTTCAATCGAAATTTCTTTAACTGATTTCATAATATACCTGTCTCATAAGTTCTTATTTATATAATAAACCATAAACAGAAAATATTCAAATCAGTCTCCCAATGCAGTACTACAAAATTACAAAGAATACTGTTTATTTTTGTTAGTTTTATGAGCAAAGATTATATTAAAAAATCTTCTGAAGCCTAAAAATACTAACTCTCGAATCCGCAAATTTTTCACACTTTTGGCATACAAACTACGTTTAAAAGTTTTAAACCAACTTCCTCCTGAAGATATTGAAGTATTAGCATAATCTTTTCTGCATTCTTCACGTAATTCCTTAATCCCATACCCAAATACCACTTCAAGATGTTTTCGAGTATCCGTATTATTAAGTAAGGAATTTAAAAAAGCATACGGATAAGGTCTTAAATTTTTGAAAAAAGCCTGTGCAATTACAAATGGAATATCTTCTTTTACCGTTAAAAACTTTATATACCTACTTTGCGGACAAATTTTTCTAGCTAAATCAATATTATCTATAGTCAAAAAGATTTTCCAAAATTCAGTCTGCTCATACCAGCTAAGGCGTTCCGCCATTATTCTTTGCTCATTCCCTGAAATTTGCCCATTATGAATACGATAATTCGCAACAAGTTGGTTAATGAAACCAACTTTAAACCCTTTACAAAGTAAAGATAACCATAACGACATATCAAACATCATTATAAATGTTTTATTAATGTTTATTTCATCTAAAATATCTCTTTTAATAATACTACCAATATAAGGCAAACAGCTTATTCCCCTCAAATAAAGCTGCATTAAATCAATTTCATTATAATTAACAGAAAAATATTCTCTTGTCTCAAACCAATTATCCCCAAGGTCGTTATTATCAATATCAATATACTCAACATTACCAAATGCAAAATCTCTTTCAGGATTATCTTCCATATAATCAACAAGTATCTTCAAACCGTCTTTGAGTAAAACATCATCCGCACAAAGCGGTTTAATATACTTACCACGAGCAATTTTCAACATCTCCTCGAATAATAAACCACCGCCAGCTCCGGTGTTCTTTTCCACATCTATATGCTTAATCCTTAAATCATTATAAGAATGAGCGATATCACGACAAGAATCGGTCGTCGCATGATTAAGTAATATTAACTCAAAATTTTCATAATCATTATTTAATACAGCTTCAACTGCTATTCTAAGAAATTTTTCGTCATTATAATATGGTATAAATACAGTAACTAATGGTTTATCTTTCATTCAACTTTTTCCTTCTAAACTTCATCTTAATCCCAAATACACGCCAAACTTTATAATGCCCTTCATTTCTTACTGAAAATATCTGTTGTAGTGATGTAGGTCTTCGACTTATTTCACTTAAAGAATGTCTTAAAGCTACAATATCCTTATTTAAAGTCATAACTTGTGAATTTAGTGACTTGAACGTAACCGGTGTAAAGCAATAATCACGCAATAACGGATAATATAGCTTTGTATTTCCATTCCAAGACTCAGGATATTTTGGATCAGTTGCGTAAGTAAAATTACAGTCGATACGATAGACCTGCGGCGTCATATAGTAAGCATTATATTCATCAATTCCATACTTCTCATTGTGCATTATGTATAAAAAATCAATTTTTTTATCAGGAAACTTCTTCTGTAACTTTTCCTGTTGTGCCAGTAGAAGTTCATCACTAAAGCCAGTATCTCTTGCCATAAAGACAAAACAAATCCCCCCNNCCCCCCCCCGACATATGTATTGTGTCATATAATCTCTTAACTCTACGCATATATTGTTCTTTTACAACCTTATACCGTTCTTCTACTGGCTCATTCGCAGGAAAATCATGTTTGTATTGCAATCCAGTCCTTCTATTCACAATCCATAAATTATAAGTATCATTTTCAAGATTATTACCACGATTTTCCAAGTCTCCAAGGTTAAAAAAATCCTTAAAATCATTACAAATCAAATCGACTTTACCTTCTAGTCCGCCTAAACCGCACTGCTCCGGCATAATACCAGCCGACCAGTCAAAAACCATTGATTCTAATTGCAAATTACACCTACGTAACGCCGTAGACGTTATACAATACTGTCCCAAAGAAATTACAGCATCATAAAATTTCATATAGACTAATATACCTCCATACTATTTCATATATTTTATGTCTATTGCATGTATTCTAATATATCGTTTTATTTTTGTCAATAAAGTACAATAAAAAAATGCCAAATACAGATTTATTTAAACTTGGTTACAAAATAAAATACGAACGGGTAAAACAAAAACTTTCACAGCTTGATCTTGCCTTGCTTACTGGGCTAACGACAAGAACAATTAGCAGAATTGAGTGTGGAATAATTGATCCTAAATTTTCTACACTATTAAAGATTTCCAGTGCATTAAGTCTGGAAATAAAAGATTTATTAGATTTCCAACTTTAAATTTACCTTACTCCTCTTGACTGATAGTTACTATCAGGTTTTATAATAAAAATTAAGGAGATTAACATGAAAAAATTATTAGCATTCACTTTATTGACATTTTTTATATCAGGAGGAAGCTCAATGGCAGAAGAATTACAACAGCCCTTTAACAAAGGAGAATTAAACCCTTACAACAAATATTTTACCGGTACAACATACCTTGAAAGACTTAGCACTAATGACGAGGTATGGAATTCATCTATTGCTAACGTAACCTTCGAAGCTGGTGCTAGAACCAACTGGCATAAACATTCCGGAGGACAAATTCTGCTCGTGACCGCAGGTGAGGGACGCTATCAAGAAAGGGGCGCTGAAATCAGAATTTTAAAAACCGGAGATGTAGTGAGAATCCCGCTCAATGTTGAGCACTGGCACGGTGCCGCACCTGATAGTATGTTTTCACATATTTCAGTGGAAACGAACTTACCAAACAACACTACGACTTGGCTTGAACCGGTTAGCGACGCCGAATACAAATAAATTTTGGAGACCAGATAAATATGACACGTTCTAGTATTTGTAAAGAGAATTACGAAAAATTATTTAATAGTCTGTGGAACCCAAATACCGGCAACGACCCGGAAATGATGGGAATTTTACAAAAATATATATTTGGTGAAGTTTTCACCGTCGGCGAACTTGACATAAAAATGCGTGAAATGATTACGGTTACCGCACTTGCAACAATGCAAACACTTCCACAGTTAAAGGCACACATAAATGCAGCCTTAAATGTCGGCGTGACACCGTTTGAATTGCGTGAAGTCATTTATCAATGCGCACCATTCATAGGGTTTCCAAAATCGCTCAATGCCCTCGGTGTTTTAAATGAAGTATTCAAAGAAAGGAATATTACAACGCCTTTAGAAAAAGCTGCAACGGTAAACGAAGAGAACCGTTTTGAAAAAGGTTCTGAAATACAAAAGCCTCTTTATGGCGACGAAATCGCCAATGCTATGTCTGGGCTACCTGCCGATATGGGTAAAGAGGTTTCAAAGTTTTTGACAGAATTTTGTTTTGGTGACATTTACACGCGAAACGGCTTAGATATAAAAACAAGAGAGTTGCTTGCCGTCAGCCTGCTTGTGACAACAGGCAATTGTTCCGTATTAAAAAGCCATATTAAAGGAGCCATTAAGGCTGGCAATGTCCCGGAAACGATTACAGCAGCAATTATACAGTGCCTCCCTTATGTAGGCTTCCCAAACGCGCTTGATGCGTTGAGAGTAGTAAAAGAAGAACTTGGCAGCTAATATTTTTTAGAAGAAAGCGCCTTAACGCCAGTATATAAGCCTGCACAAGCTGCGATTATTCCATTAATTATAAAGGAATTTTTAGTTGGCGATTTGGTAAAATGCAATTTTCTTGACAAAAAGTCCAAGCCAACGCCAAATCCAAACCAGGCTCCTGCAGTAGCAATACCGTCTTGGAGCGGTTTTTGTTTGTATTGCAATGTCCGGCTGCCGTTATTATAGCTTGCAGCACAAAAATACATATTTGGGGTAACAGAGTTAATATTAGAAACTTTCATAATGACTAGTATTATTGCCATTGAAAGAATTTTGTCAAGTAGTTAAAAAATCTGGAGATGGCGAGAGTCGAACTCGCGTCCAAAATGGATTCAAACAAATCTCTACGTGTGTAGATTTTAATTTCGCTCAAAATACATAGGATAAAATCACTACCATCTGTATTCCAAAGCCTTTTTTCCAGAAAGGCTAACTTCCAACGGTTATCTTGATATGCCTACCGTCATAAACATACTGCGGCTTGCATAATTGTCCCGAAGTTCCGGCAAGCTGGGAACTACGAGAGGCTCCTGCTGCAATACTAAGCAGCTTGCGCATATGCAAATGCGTTACGAGCGTTTACAGTGTTGTTTGCACTTATTATTTTGCTTGTTGATAATCGGGAACAGCACCCGAACACGCAACCTGTTTCAATCAATCATCCTGTCTAATCCAGAACATCCCCATATTTAATTTTTAATGTACTTAACCTAATTTTAACATACTTTCAAGCATTTTCAAGCATTCATGTTACAATTTCTTAAAAATATAGCAAAATTTTTTATTCACAAGTCTTCACACACTGTACGACAAGATTAAGAAATGATATTAATTATATAACTATGCCGATTAATCCAACCAACATTAAACCGCAATCTATAAATAATTACAGCTTTGCACGCCGTTTTGCCAGAGGCATGGGGACTGGTGCAATGCTTCCGTTAATCGGGCTTGAATGCTTTGTTACCGGCGGTAGAACTATACAGGCTTACAAACGCGGTGGATTTGATGAGGCTAGAGAAAGATTTACGGAAGAGGCAATCGGCGCGGGATTTTGGTTCGCCGGCGTTAAAATGTTCAACAAAATGAACGATTGGATTGGTAAAAAGGCTCTCAAACTTGTCGATACTAACTTTGATGTAGGAAGAGACAGACTTAGAAATCCGCTTGCTAATTATCTTAAAGATAAAGGTCATGGTCTCAGTGAAAAAACTATCGGTAAATTTAAACTTGCTAAAGTCGGCGCTAGTATTATCTTAGCAAACATTTTGGTTGGTCTTGTCGTACCTAAAATCAACCAAAAAATTACCGTAAAACTTCATAACGAACGCGAAAATAAAAACGAAAACCAAACGCAACCAAAAGAATATTTCCAGTATTCAATGAACAACTTTGCGAACGAAAATGATAAGAAGAAAAAAGAGGTTTCATTTGGTATGTCCGCGCAGGGAATTTTATCTCTTGCAAACCACTTTGAAAACGATAATGTTTATCAACTTCTTTCGACGGATGCGGGTATTGCAGGCGGCCGTGCTATAAGTTCAAGGAACAAGCACGAAAGAACTGAAGTTCTTTTCAGAGACCTGTCTTCAATTTATTTCTATATGTTCAGTATTCCGAATATTCATTCCTGGTTGAACTGGCTTGATTCAGGCAAGAAAACAAGACTAGACCCTGTTGCATCTAAACAGGTTACTGACCAACTGAAACTTGCAATGCCAAATAAAGCATTAAGCGTTGAAGAATTCAAGAAACTTGCGTTAGGCGATGAGACACGTCTTGGCTTTATGACGACTGAACTTGATTCTAAATTTGACACACACGGTATCATAAAACTTGATGATTTAACCGCGCAGATTAAAAAGAACAAAGAACTAACTCCTGAACAGGTTAAAGAATTTACAGACTGTGCAAAACGGATGTCAACATTACAGCCAAAAATGGAAGGCGTAAGTATTCTGACAAAAGCGCAGGTTGAAGATGTATTCAAGGGCGGAGCATTGAATATGCCGGAATTCCTTAATAATTTATACGGTTTAGCTTCAAACAACGAAATGTTTGGAAATTCAACTACATACAAGCATCAAGATCCGTATAGATTTGTTTCACACGAGGAATTGAAAGCGTTGAAAGATGATATGAAAACATATATTGAACAAATCATCAAGAAAGCAGAAAGAACCGGCAAAAAAATCACAGTAGAAACGATTGAAAATGCTGATAAAATGAATTTTGCTAAAAACGCATTCAACCGCGGCGTAGGTTTTGCGGTTTCAGCCCTATTCCTTTCAACATTAATCCCGAAAATTCAATATTGGATTACGGCGAAAATGACAGGTCAAAATTCATTCCCGGGCTTAACAGATTATAGTGACGAAAAAGTTGCAAAAAATAATAATTTAGTATAAAATTTTCATATCAAAAAGGGAGTATTAATATGAAAAAGATTTTAGCAACATTAATGCTTTTAGCATTAGTCTCATCAACAACCCCTGCGTTTGCGGGAACACACGGAACAAATGGTCAAGTTTCAGGTAAAAGTATCGGTGCAGGTGCGCTATCTTTATTAATTTGGCCTGGTTTAGGTCAAATTCTTAACGGACAAAGCGACAAAAAAGTTATTACCCATGCACTTTTAGGCTTAACCGGTGTATTTAGAATTTGGTCTTGCTACGATGGTGTCGTCGACCGTGACGGTGGTGTTTGGGAAAACAGGATATAATTTACGCAAGCGGGTTTCCCGCTTGTTTTTTGGGAGAAAACATTATGGACAGTTTAAAAATTTATTTGGATAAGGATATAAATAAGGATTTAATAAAAAGCAAAAAGATTGCAGTTATTGGTTTTGGTTCCCAGGGCTACGGTCAGGCGATGAACCTAAGGGATTCCGGCTGTGATGTCGTTTTGGGGCTAAGACTTGGCGGAAACTCCGATATCAAGGCTAAAAATTATGGATTTCAGACTATGGCAATCGCTGATGCTGTCAAGTCTGCCGATATAATTCAAATCTTAATACCTGATGAATTGCAGGCAGAAGTTTACAAGAAAGAAATCCAGCCAAATTTAAAATCCGGTCAATACTTAATGTTTTCTCACGGTTTCAATATTCATTTTAAAAAGATTGTAGCGCCGGCAGATGTAAACGTAATAATGGTTGCGCCTAAAGGTCCTGGGCACACTGTCAGAAGTGAATACGAGGCTGGCAAAGGCGTTCCGTCATTGATTGCCGTATATCAGGACGTCACAGGCAATTCAAAAGAAGTCGCGCTATCATACGCGTCCGCAATCGGCGCGGGAAGAGCCGGAATTTTAGAAACGAATTTTCGTGAAGAAACCGAAACCGACCTTTTCGGAGAGCAAACAGTAATTTGCGGTGGTGTAAGCGCACTTATTAAGGCTGGATTTGAAGTGCTGACTGAAGCCGGTTATTCTCCTTATATGGCATATTTTGAAGTTCTTCACGAGATGAAATTAATTGTTGACTTGATTAACCAAGGCGGGCTGGCAGATATGAGATATTCAATCTCAAATACGGCTGAATATGGCGATATGACACGCGGTCCAAGGGTTATTGACGAACACGTTAAAAATTCAATGAAAGAAATCCTCAAAAATATCCAATCCGGAGACTTTGCCAACGAATTTTTAACAGAAATGGAAACCGGCGCAAAGAAATTCAAAGAACTTCGTGAAATCAACAACAACCACGAAATAGAAAAAGTCGGCGAAACCATACGTTCAACGTTCGTATGGAACAACAACAGAATTATTGACAGAAATAAGAATTAAGAATTGAGGAAAAATGTTTAGCACAGAAGATTTATACGAAATCCAATCTTTTTCAATTGGTGACACAAAAGCCGGAACAAAAATGGGTAAAATGCAGCTTAAAAACCTTGTAAACAACACGACTTTAAACTGTATTCTGTGGGAAGAGACCTTGAACCGTATGGATAACAAAGTTTTCAGAACCGGCAACCAAATAAAAATTGTAACAGCAAGTTTTAATGAAAAATTCAACAACTGCCTGGTAACTTCTTTCAGCCTAATAAAAGAGGCAAAAATGGGTTTAACACCTGAAGAGCGTAACGCGGCGTTCAACAAACTTGTGTCAAGATTTGCAGAGATTAAGGATGAAAAGATTAAAAACTTTTTGCTGGACTTTTTCAAAGAGCACGAAGACAAAATTAAACCGGCACCTGCTGCGAAAGTTATGCACCACAATTATATCGGCGGGCTTATGGTCCACACTTTGGAATGCCTTGAGTACTTAGATGCCAATTATCCTCTATTCCGTCACTATGTAAACAAAGACGAAATTATGGCAGCGTGTATTCTTCACGATATCGGCAAAATCTTTGAATATAAATATGATGAAGAAAACGGACTTATTGATTACAATGAAGATTTCAGAAAAACTTGGATTACCCACTCGCAATTTGGTTTTACGCTATGTATGAGTCAGGGATTCACATCGATTGCCCGAATGATAGCGGCACACCACGGACGTGCGGAATGGGGCGCAATAATCGACCTTAACGAAAAGGATTTAGAAAACGAATTATACTTAATCCACTTAATAGATAACCTGTCAGCGAAATTCGGTAAAACAAGCGTTGCACATTTAGAATAAAAGAGCGGTCACCCGCTCTTTTTTAGCGTTTAACACACCAAATTGAATGTGAATCCCCCCTTGATTTTGTAAAAGTTTCACCATTAGAAAAATCTATCAACCACGCATTATCAACGTCATAAAGTAGACTTGACCAAGAATATGAAACAGTTAAACGTCCTAGTAATTGCCGATTTATAAATAAAGCTCCAAGTTCCTCAAGGTTAACCATTCTGCTCTCACTATCCAAATTTTGACAAGCTCTACCTGCCGTTGATTGAGAAGAGACCCCTCCTTCAATTTTAGACTGCGTAACCACAGGAGCTGCTACCATAGAATCAGTTGGATAAAAAATTGAAATAAATCCAATATCTTTACCTACAGTATTAGGGCCTTTACTGCTATTGAGATCGTAAATCATATTAACACACATTTTATTTTGAATATTATATTTAGCTGTTTCTTGCATGTTACTTACACAATTAGGATTATAATAAACTAGTATACTTTCGCCATTAGCTGTTTCAAATGCAGCAGCTTTAATATCCACAGGGAAACCATTTGAGGATGTAAATCTATCATTAAAAGTCTGTAATGTAGTTATAGCAGGAACATCTAATGTTGACCCTGCATCCAATTGTACAATTTTAAGAGGAATACCGCAATCCTCAATATGCTCATTGTCGCAGATATTGTTAATTTTAAGTACTTTTGAAAGCCCAGCTGTAACAAATGTTTCTGCGGCCGTATCGGTGGTATCATCAAGGGTTCCATATCCGTTCAGCGATGGCATTAGCGCAATGGCTTGCGACATTCGGGCATAAAGGGCTTTTCGCTGCGTGTTCCAGGTTCGCTCGTTAATGTTGCCCGTCAAACTCGGTAACGTTATCGCGGCAACTACTCCTATTATTGTCAAGGACAATAATATTTCTGCCATAGTAAATGCGGTTAAGAGGCTCCCCCCCCCCCCNNCCCCCCCCCCCTGTGCAAAGTAATACATTTTTCTTATTCATAATCTCTATCCTTTCTGTTTTTATTATGTAACATGTTTCTAAATTAGTCAAGACCGCAAGCACGGGTTCAATTATGAGACCGCGTTGACCCGCGGTCAATCTTTACATAACAAAATAAAAATTTACGTTATGCAACATTTTGTTTTTTTTCGAGTGATTTATGCTAGATTATAAATGTGGTAAGTTATTGAAGGAGATGTCAATGTCGGAATATTTGAGCAAAGAAGAGATTAAACAATGGAGAAGCTCATTAGAAAAGATAACATTAGAAGAATTTGCTGCAAGGTTAGGTAAAAAGGTTGAGGAGTCTAAGCCAAGCCACGATTTAGCTGACATAGTGCTTAAAGGGCAGCCTGTAATTTCTGACAGCGAATCACGCATTCAGGTTAAAGGGGAAAAACTTAACGCTATTGCTGAACGCGCTATGAACAGAGAAAAAGAAATTTCAATTACTCCTTTCTCAATGAAAAATATTGAAAAAGCACTTGAAGAAACCCCGGTTGAAAATACTAAAAAAGCTCCGGCTGCAAAAAAAACGGCTAAAGAAACCGTAAAAAAAGAAACTGTTTCTGAACAAAAGACTGATTTAAGAGCAGAAGTTAATATTGTATTTAAAAAAGCGTTAACAGAACGTGAACAAAGAGTTTTCAATTACTTCTTTGAAAATAAAAACCAAATTGTTTATGCAAAAGATTTGGCTACATTACTTGAATTACCAAAAGATTATGTATACAAATACATCAAAAACATTCGCGCCAAACTAGAGGGCGGTGAATTACAAAACGCAGAACAAGGCGGTTTCCAATTAACAATTAAATAACTAAAAGCCCTCGAAATTCGGGGGCTTTTTAATGTCTTATTTACTGCCATCTGCCTACTTAACGACCTCTGCAAGAGCGTTGACAACAACGACATCCCATTTCTTGTCAACTTCTTCTTTCATAATTGAAAGTGCTTTATCTACAGGCATAGCTTTTCTAAACGGTCTATCGGAAGTCAGAGCGCTAAACGCATCTGCAGCCGCGATAATTCTTGAACCTAACGGAATTGACTGTCCTTTTAAGCCTTCAGGTTCACCGGAACCGTCAACACGTTCTGTTCTATAGGTTATATAAGGGACGACCTCTGAAAGGAAATTAATGTTCATCAGGAAGTGAACCCCAACGTTTGAATGCGCTTGAATTTTCTTTAATTCTTTTGCACTCAATTTGCCTTTAGTATTGAATAATTTTTCTGAAACCGCGATTTTACCGATATTTTGTAAAAGTCCGGCATAGTAAATCAAATCTGTAGTTTTTTCGTTAAGTTTCAACTCACGACAGATTAAACGCGCGAGGTTTGCGGTGTTTTGAGAGTGAGAAACTTTATATTGTCCTTTCATATCAACAGCCGCTGCAAGGCGTTCTACAAACTCCTGTTGGTAATCACAAAGATCGCCGATTAGTGCCGTAAGTTCACCGCGGACATTCTTCAATTCACGTTCTGAAGAAAATTCATCCGCAATCAAACTTTCAGAATAATCCATTTCAGCCTGAAGAGCCAATGATGTTGCGAAAAGTCTCGCAATTGTTTCTGTCAGTGCGACATATTCTTTTGCAATCGGTTTATCGTTCGCAAGAAGTATTACACCGATTGTACGAAGATTGTTTTTCATCGGGACAAACACTGAACTTTTACACTTAGCGTTCTTACCGTTCAAAATAACTTCTTTAGTCAAATCTTTTTCTACTGTAAATCTTCCGTATTTACCAACAAGAAGAACTTTTCTGTTGCTGCTGGTTTTAGCGAATTCATTTAACAGATAAATTTTACAAGCCTTAATTTCAAGCATTTTAGCTATTGTATCCGCAATTGAATCATAAATCGCGCTTTCCTCTTCTTTAGAGGCAATGCTTAAAAGTGAAAGGGTTTTGTTAGAAGAATAAATAGAAGTCAGCTCTTTAATTTGCTCAATAAGTCTTGAGCGTTTATTTTTATCGTGAGAGCCTATTTTTTCCACCAAATCGGAAGAAATCAAATGTTCTGACAGGAAATCTCCTAAATTCAGCGCAAAAAGTTCTTCCATCGGGTTATCATCAATCAGAAACTCTGACTGAGAAAAAAGTGAAACTCCGTTTTCATTATTTTTCATTCTCTACATTCCTTCTAAACATATTATGATAAATTACATATCGGCAGGAATAAAAAAAACTTTAGCCTTTTTTACAAAAGTTCATACTAAAGTAGTAGAAATACTATACTTTAGTTACAGCTCTTGCCCTTATCCGTATTCATGAGATAATAAAAAGAAAGGGAGTGTGTAAATGATTAATGCCTATAAATTAAAGGACACTAAGTCCAAAGACGCGTTTAAATACAGCTATTTAAGCAAAAAGTTTTTTCCGTACTTAAAACCTGTTCTGCCAAAAGCTCTTTTAAACATTGCTATTGCGATACCTTTAGGGCTTCTCGACGGTGTTGTTGCCCTGTCTTTACGTCCGTATTTGGATTATGTTGTTAACGGCAATGCTGAACAAACCTGGACATTTTTAGGGCATACAGTACATATTCAAAGCTGGTTTGCAACAATCATACCGTTTGGTATCGTAACTTTTGCTGTTGTTCAAGGGCTTTTAAAGTATTTAAGCAACTATTTGACAGACTGGACAGCAAACAAAATGTCACTTTCATTGAAAAAAGATTTATTCAGAAAACTCACGACAATGGATACACAGTTTTTTGATATAAACTCTTCAGGCTTAATTCTTACAAGATTTTTTACCGACCCGGAAACCGCGTCCAAAGATATTATCGAAATCTTCAAATCTTTTATTATGGCGATTTTCGGCGTTTTAGGGCTTGTATGTGTACTTCTTTATAACTCCTGGCAGCTTGCAATAATCGGGGTTACTGTAATGGGTATTGCGATGACACCTGTAATCTTCATCAGAAAGAAAATCAAAAAAGTTTCTAACGCAAATATGGTCGTCAGCGGCAATATGACAACCAACTTCAACGAAACTGTTGCCGGTAATAAAATTATGGCGGCTTACAATCTGCAAGAGCTTCAGAACGAAAAATTCCGAAACCAAACAGACGAACAGTTTAATCTTATCATTTCGTTAACCAAACGTGTTGGCTGGATGTCACCGATTATGTATTTTGTATGTTCAATCGGTATTGCACTTGTAATGATGTTCGGCAACCACCTGATTTTAACCGGAGCGCTTACAGCCGGCGCATTTGCGTCTTTTGTAACCTCCCTGTTATTACTTTATAAACCAACAAAAACACTCGGTACAACACTCACAAAACTTCAAAATACATTTGTTGCGATGAGTCGTGTATTTGAACTTTTTGACATCCAAAACAAAATCAAGTCTCCTGAACACCCGCTTAAATTCCAGGAATTGAAAGAAAAAATTGAGTTTAAAAAGGTTAATTTTGAATACGAAGAGGGCATACCGGTTCTCAAAGACTTTTCTTTATGTGTTAAAAAAGGCGAAACAATCGCACTTGTCGGCAACTCCGGCGGCGGTAAGAGTACTGTTGTTAACTTAATTCCGAGATTTTATGATGTAAACGGCGGTTCTATTGAATTCGACGGAACAAACGTTAAACACTTTAATCTCAATGAATTACGCGAACACATAGCGTTTGTATTCCAGGATAATTTTCTTTTCTCCGGCACATTGAAAGAAAACCTGCTTATGGGTAAAGCTAATGCAACAGATGCAGAAATCGCACAAGTTGTGCAGTTAGCGCACCTTGATGAATTTATAGGTTCTCTTGAAAACGGATTGGATACATACGTGGGCGAGCGCGGAACAACTTTATCCGGCGGTCAGCGTCAACGTGTAGCTATTGCGCGGGCAATGCTTAAAGGTTCTGAAATTGTTATTCTTGACGAGGCAACTTCCGCTCTTGACAACGAATCAGAGGCAATTGTTCAAAAGGCGCTTGATAACCTGATGAAAAACAAAACAGTTTTTGTCATTGCACACAGACTTTCAACCATCAAAAATGCTGACAGAATTGCGGTTATTAACGAGGGTAAACTGGTTGAAGAAGGCACACACGATGAACTTTTACGAATAGAGAAAGGTCATTACAAGCATCTTTACGAAATGCAATTTAAAACGCAGGAGAATATAAATGCGTAAAATCAGCATAATCGGTTCAACGGGTTCTATCGGGCGTCAGGCACTTGAGGTTTTAGAACGTCTTGGCGATAAATTTGAAATTACAGCACTTGCAGGCGGTTCAAATACGGATTTACTACTCGAACAGGCTGAAAAATTCCGTCCGAAATATCTTTCATCCGATAAATATGACGAGCGTTTGGCTAAGATTTCGGGTGTAAAATATTTACCGAACGGACTTGAGGAAATTTGCTCCAACAAGGCTGAAAACGACATAATTCTGGTTGCGGTTTCCGGGAAAATAGGTTTAAAACCGACGCTTAAAGCTATCGAAAACGGTATTGATATCGCGCTAGCAAACAAAGAAACACTTGTTATGGCAGGCGACATAGTGATGAAAAAAGCGCGTGAAAAAGGTGTAAAAATTTTGCCGGTGGACAGCGAACACAGCGCAATTCATCAGTGCATAAAGGACCTTAACCAGGTTCGAAAACTGATTATCACAGCCAGCGGCGGTCCGTTTTTGCGCAAAAGCATTGAGGAAATGCGTAATGCAACTGTGGAACAGGCTCTTGCACATCCAAAATGGAATATGGGTAAAAAAATCACTGTTGACAGTGCAACACTTATGAACAAAGGTTTAGAGATAATCGAGGCTCATCATCTTTTCAACATGCCTTACGAAAAAATTGATGTAATCGTTCACCCGCAAAGTATCGTACACTCGGCGATTGAATACAAAGACGGCAGCATAATTGCACAACTAGGCGTTCCGAGTATGCATATACCTATTCAATATGCAATCACTTATCCTGAACGCTACGAGGGCATTAAAACGCAAAGTTTCAGTTTTTCCGATGTTGCACGAATGGATTTTGAGGCACCTGATTTTGATAAATTCCCGTCTCTGAATTATGCCTATGATGCCGGTAAAAAAGGCGGAAGCGCCACTACTTCACTGAATGCGATTAACGAAGAGGCTGTTTTTGCGTTCCTGCGCGGCGAAATCAAACTATGCAAAATCTACGATTTAATCGAAAAATTAATGCCAAAATGCACATTCATTGCAGAGCCTACAATTGATGAGATTTTTGAGCTTGACAAGGAAGCCCGCGAACTAACAAGGAAATCACTTATTTAATTTTCTTCTTTTATATTTAAGACTTTCGTTTAATTCACGGTCTGATTTAATGGTTTCTTCAAGGTTTTGCACAACATTTTCGTGATACGCAACGTCAAGTTCTGCACGACTTTTGGCATTTGAGGCTTTTTCGTAGTCCTCTGAAATCACCCGTCGTTCTTTTTTTAGTTTACGCAACACAACATTAATTTCCTCAATCTTCGTATCAATTTCGGAAAGTCTTGTCGTTGCAGAATCAAATTCTGCTTGATTTTGCGACAAAACAGCCTGCGCTTTAAGCAATTTTTGTTCTGCGCGTTCCTTTCTAAACTTCAAATATTCGCCGATTTTTGGTCTGATAAGATTGTCTGAACCTGTTAAAATATTTTGCTTAATATCAATCGGATAATCATCGTAGCCAACAAGTTTGCCGTGACGAATAAATGTCATTATTTTATTAAACTGTTTCTGCAAATTCTGCATCATTTCAGGATGGAAACGCAGGAAAAACGGATATGGCAAATTTGACCTTTCTTGATTGCATTTTCCGCAAAGAATTATAATATTATCATTTGTATCTTTACCGTCTTTACTTCTTGCTTTATAGTGCTCGTAGGTTGCCTGAACATCGCCAAGAAAAAGTTTTATTATATCCATATCAGACCTTTTATTTTTAACACAAGAGGTTATAAAGCCGTCTGGTCCGGTAATTCCGGTTGGCATACGATCAACAATATTAAATAATTTCTTTTTGGAAATACGGCTTTCGGAATTTGCAATAAAGCCCTTATAAACATCTTT
The DNA here is from genome assembly GCA_001899335.1 of Candidatus Gastranaerophilus phascolarcticola. Lineage (GTDB taxonomy): Bacteria > Cyanobacteriota > Vampirovibrionia > Gastranaerophilales > Gastranaerophilaceae > Gastranaerophilus > Gastranaerophilus phascolarcticola. The sequence goes on along the minus strand of MOYE01000001.1, from coordinate 276,296 downwards.
TATAAGCTCTTTTTTGATATGCGGCTGTAGAAATTCAGTATTCAAAATCGTAATTGCATCTGTATTAGCCTTTTGAAGTGACTTCAAATCCTTTGGCGGCAAGGTTTTACCAAATTCGCTAAGGCTTTTGAAAACTTCAATTCTCTGCATTGTGCTTTGCTTTTTCGCCATTTCAAAAAGTTCAGCGTGATATTGCGCTACTTCAGGCTTATTAAAGATTTCTGCAAAGGTATCTTTTGGATACCGCATTGCATAGATATCCATTAATTCAAAAATTTCCTGATGATCTTTACTGAAAAATTCTTTGTATTTTTCAAGTTTTTGTATTGTCCGGGGCGCCTTAACCGAAATCCCGTCCGAAATAAGTGCAATATGATTTATATCAAGCCTTACGTGCGGATCTAACGTATTCATTTTTATTTGATTTGCAGGGTCAGAAAGCAATGTTCTAATCGTTTGCTTAGGCTGGACTTGAGAAAGGGTTTGTATAAATTCAAAGGCTTCAGAATCCTTAAACCGTGCAAGCGCATCATTTTCAAGAGCTCTCTTTGAACCTGCCTCAAATCCGCGCAAAACTTTTTTCATCTCATCGCTTGTAAGCATATCATCAGCGCAGCAACCACACTTCATTCGTGGGATGTCACGAATATCTCTAAAAACTTTTTTAGGAAGACCATATCCAAAATTTATTCTATTATTATTTCCTACGGGGTTAATAGTCAACATATAAATTTAACTAGCTTTTCTTTTCGCTGCGTTCGCGCACTGAAATCCAAACTGGTGTTCCAAAGAACCCGAATGCTTCACGAAGTTTGTTTTCTAAATATCGTTTATAATGATCTTTTAACAAGTCTGCATTATTTGCGAAAATTACTATGTGCGGAGGCTGAACACCAACTTGAGTAGTATACAGAACTTTTAATCTTTTGCCTTTTACCGTTTGCGGCGGATTAAGCGCATAAGCCTCTTTTATAACTTTATTTAACAATCCGGTTGAAATTCGTTTTGTAGCCTGTTCATAAACTGCTTTAGCCTGCTCAAAAATTTGCGGCAATCTTTGGCGAGTAACAGCACTGATAAAAATTTTTGGGGCAAATTCCAAAAACGGAATTTCGTTTGTTAAATATTTTGTAAACTGATTTATTGTGTTAGATTTTTTATCTTCAATCAAGTCCCATTTGTTAATAGCAATAATCAAGCCTTTTCCGGCTTCCGTAATGATTGATGAAATCTTTTTGTCCTGGTCGGAAATGCCTTCTTTTGCGTCAATTACGAGAAGTGCGACATCACATTCTTTTATAGAGCGAATTGCGCGTTCAACGGCAAATTTTTCAACACCGTAGTCAACTTTTGCTTTTTTTCTTATTCCAGCAGTGTCGATAATTACGAATTGCTGGTCTTTATAAGTAATTTCACTGTCAATACTGTCGCGAGTGGTACCGGAAACATCAGAAACAATCACCCGGTTTTCATTCAAAAGCGCGTTCACAATGGAAGATTTTCCGGCATTAGGACGTCCTACAATCGCGATTTTGATAGTTTTGTCTTCATCGTCGATAGCGCCTTTTTCAAAATCTTCCGTAACGAGGTCTAAAATATCACCAACGCCGCCGCTGCCATGAAGTGCAGAAATTGCAATCGGTTCCCCAAGTGCTAAACCGTAAAAGTCTGTAGTCATCAACATTGCTGCAGGGTTATCAATCTTATTAACGGCAAGGAAAACAGGTTTGCCTGACTGGCGCAGAATATTTGCGATATCATAATCAACAGGGTTAACACCCTCTTTTCCGTCAACAAGAAAAATTATTTTATCAGCTTCATTGCAGGCAATTTTTGCCTGGTCAAAAATTGAAACCATAATTTCATCTTCATCGCCCGGAATAATACCGCCGGTGTCAATAACAGTAAAAAATTTATCCTGCCATTCGACGTCAAAATATATTCTGTCGCGTGTAACTCCAGGCTGGTCATCAACGATAGAGTTACGAGCACCGACAAGACGATTAACAAACGTAGATTTTCCAACGTTCGGTCTTCCAACTATAGCAACTACGGGTTTTCTTTCCATACGACAAGTTTAACATAAAAACTTAAGCGGTCAACCGAATAGTAACTATCGCTTAATACAACGGACATGTGCAGCAGAACCCTCTTTTCTGTTCGCACTTATTGACATCCAACGCAAATCCATTGAATATCTTCTAAGTTCTCCGTTTATTACAACCATTGAGCTGGACCAATAATAATCTACCGGTAGCCCCAGAAACTCTTTATTGTATAGCATTGACATTAATTCATATATGTTAGGCAAACGTGCTTCACCGGAACAAGCCTTTGGAGCATTGTCAAAGTTAAATATGTGACCGTTACCGTCAAAACCAGTTCCACCACTATTTGTATTTCTCAAATCGGGTGTTGGTGCAACAACTATTGAATCAGTAGAATTTAAGACTGTAATAACACCCATATCTTTACCAATTGTATTTGGACCTTTAGAACCATTCAAATCATACACGAAATTAACACATAATTCGTGGCTTGGAAAATAACGATCAGCCGTATTATTTGCTAATGTTGAATTTCTACAACCCGGATTATAAAAGATTGCAACACTTTCCCCATTTTGGGTTTCAAAAGCTGCGACATGGGTATTGTACGATAACTCTGACCAAACACCGTCACGTAAAATATCATTCATCTCTTTAATTGTTTTTGGAAACTCTTTTTTACTACCAGCCATATCAATATAAGAAGAAACGATCCCGCAATCTTGTATATGATTTGAATCACAAATATTGTTAATTTTTAGGACTTTTGATAATCCTGCTGATACAAAAGTTTCAGCAGCATTTTCGTCTGTTGAACCATATCCGTTCAGGGATGGCGTAAGCGAAAACGCTTGGCTAAATCTTGCATAAAGCGCTTTGCGTTGAGTGTTCCAAGTTCTCTCATTAATGTTGCCCGTCAAACTTGGTAACGTTATCGCAGCTACGACGCCTATAATTGTTAGAGATAAAAGTATCTCTGCCATTGTGAAGGCCTGTTGAGCACGCCCCCCCCCCCCNNCCCCCCCCCTGCACTACTTAATACGTTTTTCTTGTTCATAAGTTCTATCCTTTCTATAATTATTATGGAACATGTTTTTAAACATGTCAAGGCTGCAATCAAGGATACTTCTTAATTCACACCGACAACTTTTTTAATCAACGGAAAGTAATATTTCTCACCGTTATCACCGCGCCAACGGACAAAACCCGTTTTAGGGTATTTATCCAAATCCGCCACGCTTACCAATGCCCAGTTGCCTTTTATTACATTTAAAATAATTTTCTTTGGCATATTCAATGTACCAACTTCCTGTGCCAAATTGTCCGGCGAAACACGTATAGAATTACAACTTGCAGGAGCCTGTTTTAACTGATAAAGCCCGTACTTTTTGCCATAAATATTATAAAAGACTCCCCAAGGCATAAATTTATAAGGATCATCTTTTTTAAGCCAACCCGCAGCAGAAGTTTTTTCATCGTAAACAACTTTTACCCAGTCATCTGTTTCATCTACAACCGTCAAAAGCGATAAATTTCTGTCGGGAAGATAAAGCACGAATATATCCGCTAAATCCAAGCCCTCAACATCAGTACTTTCATCATTCCACGCTATTTTCTTTACGACTTTTGAGCCAGTATCCGGTCGCGAATACAACGTCATTGAACGCTCCGAAATCTGATAAACCCCGTAGGAATTAATATCAGCATCAAAAACTTTTGTCGGAATTACGTCTTTTGCCATTGCAGCTGAACCTAAAACCAACATAGACAGAATTAAAAGTACTGTTTTTTTCATAATAACCTACTCTCTAAATGTAATATCTGCGTATGCTTTTTGTAATTTCATACGTACAGAAGCCATTTGTTTTTCGATAACTTCATCGGTCAAAGTCGCGTTATCGTCCTGCATTTTTATACGGAATGCAAGGCTTTTGCAACCTTTTTCGATATTTTCGCCCTGATATACGTCAAAAATCTCACAGCCTGCAAAAATTTGCTGTTCAACGCCACCCTTGATTACGCGCTGCAATTCTTCATACGAAACATTTTCGTTGATAACAAATGCCAAATCACGGCGAACTTCAGGGAATTGAGGAAGTTTTTTGTATATCGGTGTAACTTCTTTAACTATAGCCAAAATTTGATCTAAATCAACTTTGAAAACAAATGCATCCTGGTTCAATTTCAATTTATCTTTCAAAAGCGGATGAATTTGACCAAGGTAACCGATTGTCAAAGGGGTTTTGCCTAAAATTGCAATAGCTGCACTTTTATATGGATGCAAAACGCTATGTGAATCTTTCAAATTTGACTTATCAAGCGGAATGAACTTGATACGTTTTGTTACTTTCAACTCTTCAAACAAGTGTTCCAAAATACCTTTTACAGTAAAGAAATCAAGCGGTGCGGTCTTCTGCCATTTTGAATTTTCAACTTCACCTGTTAAAATACCGCCTAAAACGTTCGTTTCTTTAACGCCTGAATTTTTCTCATCAGCCTCGCTGACTTTCAGGTAAGTTTTACCGATTTCGTAAGCCCAGAAATTCTTTTGTCCGTTGTCATAGTTGTATTTCATACAGTTAAGAATGCTCGGTGTCAAAGACTGTCTAAGCATTGTATGTTCTTCACTGACCGGGTTCATAACTTTTACGGCGTTTTCATCATCGTATTTAACCATGAATTTGTCTAAAAGTGGTTTACCGATTAATGAACTTGTAACGATTTCGTCAAGACCAGCTGCAGACATTAATGCACGAACTTTTTTATTTACACGTTCCTCAAGAGAGATATCCGGAGTTACGTTTTTATTCGGAAGAGTAGGAGCTATTTTATCAAACCCGTTAATACGTGCGATTTCTTCAATCAAGTCGATTTCGCGGGTAACATCGTTAACACGGAATGACGGAACCTTAAATTTTGCAGCAAGTTCGTTTCCGCCAAGTTTTTCAAATCCTAAGTTTTCTAAAATATTACAACATCTTTCAGCCGGAATTTCGCAGCCAAGCATACGTTTAATTTGCGGATAACGAAGTGTAATTTCAACAGGAGGTAATACGTTGTTACCGGTTTCTACAACGCCCTCAACAGTTGCATCTGCGAGTTCAACAAGTAATTGCATTGCACGCATTAAAGCCGGCTTAATCATTTCGATATCAATACCGCGTTCAAATCTTGCACACGCCTCTGAACGATAGCCAACACTTCTTGCACTTTTTCTGTTGCTTACAGGAGTAAAATATGCAGCCTCAAGCGCAATTGATTTTGTGTTGTCGTCGATTTCAGAATTTTCACCGCCAAAAACACCAGCCAAGCAAACGCCTTCGTCTTTTGTTGCGATAAGAACGCTGTCAGTCGTAAGTTCACGTTCAACACCGTCAAGAGTTGTAAGTTTTTCACCCTCTTTTGCGCGGCGAACGCATAAATATTTATCGAGTTTATCATAATCAAACGCGTGGAACGGGCAACCATATTCAAGCATTACATAGTTTGTAATATCAACAACGTTATTGATAGCACGAACGCCTGATGAAATAAGTCTTTTTTGCATCCAAAGCGGTGACGGTTTAATTTTAATATTTTTCAAAATACCTAGAGAATAGTATTTGCAAACATCTTCGTCAATGATTTCAACTTTAAACTCGTTAGTTGTCAAATCTTTTGTTGAAACAATTGGTGAGAATTTAAGAGGTTTATTAAAAATTGCACAAAGCTCACGAGCCACGCCGATAACAGACATTTGGTCGCCACGGTTGGCTGTCGGCGCAATGTGGATTACAACGTCATCGTCAAAACCAAGGACTTTTTCAACATCTTCACCGATTTTAACATCAGGGAAAATTCTGTTTAAGATTAAAATTCCGTCTTCTTCCTGATAATTTCTGTCGCTAACACCGAGTTCATCAGCAGAACAAAGCATACCTTGGGATTCAACGCCGCGGATTACAGCAGGTGTAAGCGTAAACATTTCCCCGGTTTTTCTGTCCAAAACCTGACTTCCAACTGACGCATACGGAATAATTTGCCCTTCTGCAATGTTTTGTGCACCGCAAACAACAGTTTTTAGTGCTGTACCAAGGTTTACTGTTACAAGGTGAAGCCTGTCTGAATTAGGGTGATTATCGATTTTTTCAATTTTTGCAGTTCTTATATTGGTAAATTTAGGTTTAATCTCTTCGATTTCTTCAACTTCTAAACCGCTCATCGTCAATTCGTGCGCAATTTGTTTAACCTCAACGTCAGATAAATCGACGAATTCATTTAACCAATTTAAAGATATTTGCATAATTATAATCCCTCTTTCATAATTCTCTATTTACTAAAAAGATTTTAATACAAAAAAAAGCGGCGGGCAACCCACCGCTTATAAATATTAACTTTGTAACTCTTCAATCAAATCATTGATTGTCTTTTCTTGTATCGTGATTTCCTCAATCCGAGCATTCGTTTGCTCAATTAACTCTTTCGGTGCGTTTTGAACAAATTTTTCGTTCTTCATTCTGCCGCAGAGTGAGTTTTTCTCGTTTACAAGTTTTTCTAACTTCTTCTTCTGACGCGCAATTTCTGCGTTGAAATCAATCAGGTTTTCAAGTCTGATGATAATTTTTGATGCTGAAACTACCGCTGTTGCAGATTTTTTCGGAGACGGAGTCTCTAACTCGCCATAAGTTATATTTTCAACTTTTGCAAGTCTTTGAATTAACGCCTCTATTGCTTCAAATACCGGTTTTTCTGATTTTTCGGCACGGATTTCAACGTCAAATTTAACAGACATAGGAATATTGAAACTTTGGCGTACGTTTCTGACTGATTTAATCGTCTCAAAAACAAGTTCCATTTCTTCGCGTTCCGTCGGGAATACAAGGTTTTCTTTGAATTGCGGGAATTCAGAAACCATAATTGCCTTAACATCAGTTTTCTTAGGAATCAACTGCCATACTTGTTCAGTGATATGCGGCATAATCGGATGAAGCATTCTCAAAGACATATCAAGAACGTATCTCAATACGCGTTGGGTATTGAGTTTCAGGCTTTCGTCCGCAAGTTGAATTTTAGCGATTTCAACGTACCAGTCACAATATGAATTCCAGAAGAAATCATAGAGGATGTGAGCGTTTTCACCGATACGGAAGTTTTTAATATTTTCATTAAATTCTTTTGCAACCGTGTTAAGTTTATCCAAAATCCATTTGTCAACGATTGTAAGTTTTGAGAAATCAATTTCGTTATCGTCAACGCCTTGCAGGTTCATCAATACGAAACGGGATGCGTTCCAGATTTTGTTGGCAAAGTTTCTTCCGTATTCAAAGCGTTCATCGGAGATTTTGATATCCTGACCGCCGTAGGTACAAAGTGATGTCATTGTAAATCTCAAAGCATCACAGCCGTATTTGTCGATAATTTCAACAGGGTCGATTGTATTGCCTTTTGATTTAGACATTTTTTGACCTTTTTCGTCACGGATTAAGCCGTGGATATAAACAGTTGAGAACGGAGCTTTGCCTGTAAATTCCAAGCCCATTGTAATCATTCTTGCAACCCAGAAGAAAATAATATCAAAACCAGTTACGAGTGTTGTCGTAGGGTAGAATTTTTTGAAGTCATCTGTTTCAGAGTTTGGGAATCCCATTGTTGAGAACGGCCACAAACCTGATGAGAACCATGTGTCAAGACAATCTGTTTCCTGTACGTAATTTTCAGGATCAGGATTTTCTTTAGCAACAACCATTTCACCGGTTACTTTGTGGTAGTAAGCAGGGATTTGGTGACCCCACCAAATTTGACGGGAAATACACCAGTCACGAATGTTTTCCATCCAACCAAGATAATTCTTTTCCCAGCGTTCAGGGACGAATTTAATTCTTCCGTCTTTAACAGCTGCGATAGCTTCTTTTGCAAGCGGTTCCATTTTAACAAACCATTGTTCGGAAAGTAGCGGTTCAATTGTGGTATTGCAGCGCTGACATTTTCCGACATTGTGTTCGTGGTCGCGAATACGTAAAAGCGCTTGTTTTTCTTGTAACATTTCAACAATTTTCTTACGCGCTTCGTATCTATCCATACCGCGGATTTCCCAAGGAACTTCCGGACAATCTTTCATTGTACCGTCTTCATTCATAATCCAAATCGGTTGTAAATTGTGGCGTTTACCGACTTCATAATCGTTCGGGTCATGTGCAGGAGTAATCTTAACCGCACCGGTTCCGAAAGATTTATCAACGTATTCGTCAGCAATAATCGGAATTTCTCTTCCGGAAAGCGGAATAACTACGGTTTTACCGATTAACTCTGAATACTTACTGTCTGTCGGGTTAACAGCGATTGCAACGTCACCAAAAATCGTTTCAGGGCGCGTAGTAGCAACAATAATTGCACCGATTTCGCCTTTTAAGTGGTAAGAAATTTCCCACATATGTCCCTGTTCTGTTTCGTATTCGGTTTCAACGTCAGAAATCGCACTCATACAACGAGGACACCAGTTTACAATATAAGCGCCTTTATAAATTAATCCTTTTTCGTAAAGTCTTACAAAAACTTCTTTAACAGCCTCTGAACAGCCCTCATCAAACGTAAATCTTTCTCTTGAACGATCAAAAGATGCACCGAGACGCTTCATTTGGTCTAAGATTGCACCTCTGTGTTCATTGGTCCACTGCCAAGTGCGCTCTAAGAATTTTTCTCTGCCCAAATCGTGACGGGTTAAGCCCTCTTTTTTCAATTGTTTTTCAACAACGTTTTGAGTTGCAAGACCCGCGTGGTCTGTTCCAGGAAGCCATAAAGTTTCATAGCCTGCCATACGGTGGTAACGGGTTAAAATATCCTGTAAAGTTTCGTCGAGAGCATGCCCCATGTGAAGTACGCCCGTAACGTTTGGCGGCGGAATTACTATTGAATAAGCCGACTTAGGGCTTTTTGCATCAGCCTTGAAAAGTTCGTTTTCTTCCCAAAATTTATAAATTTCGCGCTCTGTATTCTGCGCGTCATAAACGGTTGGTAAATCTTCAATTTTTATAGTCATCTTAAATCCCTCTTTTAATTAATTGATAACACAAAAACGCTTATATTACAACGTATTAAACATTCTGTCGCCCGCATCGCCCATGCCGGGAACAATATAACCTTTTTCGTTTAAGTGATCATCAAGTGTTGCCGTGATAATTTCCAATTCGGGGAAGTGTTTTTGCAGGTTTTCAACACCCTCCGGAGCTGCAATGATTGAAATAGCCTTAATATTTTGAATTGGAACACCCTTTTCCAGGTAAAGGCGAACGCTTTCCAATAAAGAATTTCCGGTTGCAAGCATAGGATCAGTTATAAAAACATAAGTCCGGTTAGCATCTTTAAGGCTTTTCGGAAGTTTGTTGTAATACCAAACAGGTTTCAAAGTTGCCTCATCACGGTACATTCCTATATGGCGGATAACAGCCTGCGGCAAAATATCCACTGCCTCGTCAGTAAAAATCAGCCCCGCACGCAAAATCGGCGAAATAATGATTTCGACATCTTCATCAACGACCTTTGTCGTGAATGTAGTAAGCGGTGTTGTAACCTCTTTATCCACCAGCGGCAATGTTTTTGATGCCTCATAAAGCAAACAACTCGTAATTTTTCTTGCAGCGTAACGAATTTCGCTGCTCTTTGTATCCTTATCACGCATTATATATAAATTTGTCAAAATCACAGGGTTCTGAACAATATTTAATTTATCCTTATTCATTTCCGGCTCCTTTTCTGCGCACCTTAATCTTTTCGTTTATGCCTTCAAGATTGTCCATAAATTCAACATAATTTTCATACTGATCCGGCTCAACATACGGCATCATTTGTTTCATAAAATAGTTAAATTTCCCGCCGATAAGCGCCAGCTTACTAAACATATTATCAAGTAAATCAACTGAATGCGCTAATCTGAACGTATCTTTTATATTAATAATTTTTTCTGTTTTCAAATCCTGTTCGGTTGGCGGGTATAATTCAAGAGATTTCGTTCCGCCCATTCCGTTAAATTCAACATTTGCAACCGCGCCTTTGGGAAGAGAAACATTTGGTTCCGTTAGAACAAATTTTACATAAACCTCATTACCTAAAAGTTTTGCGTAGCTGACATACCCTACCTGAACCCCCATATATTTAACAGGCGATCCGATAATAAGTCCGTCAACATCAGAAATAAATATTTGGTATTGTTTTTGAGCTCTATGTTGTTTAATATTATAAGCCCTGATAGAAAAAACGACAACACACAGAATGCAAAACCAAATGAATGCCTCTACCAATAAAATTTTATTAATATCCAAACGTTTATTCATACAGGAATTATACTACAAAAATAAAAGCGGGATAACCCCGCTTTTTTATTAACGTTTAACGCACCATACAGGTTCCCAGGTTATTCCTCTTATACTATGAATCATTCTGCCACCTAGAGTAACTACCCATTTTGATAAAGGATCACCGTTATGTGTTGCGGTACTTGACCAGTAATATCCGGTATTATAATGTTGCATTCCAATAATTTTATTATTGAAAATCATTGCGAGTAATTCTTCAAGGTTTGGTAGCCGTAAATCGGACGCTTTTTTAGTGCAAAATGACATGACACTATCTTGAGACCCGCTGCCCGCAAAACTAAGCCCCGGATTGGCTGTAACAACCACAGAATCTACAGGATAAAATACTGTTAAAAAACCAATATCTTTTCCTGCTGTATTCGGACCTTTGGAACCATTAAGGTCATAAATAAAATTAGCACACATTAGTCTATTACTATAAAAATTTGTTCCATCATTATATGATTGGTCTAATGAAACACAATTAGGATTATAATATGCCAACACACTCTCTCCATTTACAGTTTCAAAAGCTACGGCTTTGGAATTAATAACAGAGATTCTTGTATCTGGCGCACTAAGGAAGCTAGTCATTTCCCATAAAGTAGATAAACTATTTAATTCAACAGGGTCTCCGTTAGCTGGAATTATTTTTGAGGAAATTCCACAATCTGCGAGATGCTCATTGTCACAAATATTATTAATTTTCAGGACTTTGGATAAACCCGCAGTAACAAAAGTTTCAGCGGCAGTATCAGTTGTATCGTCAAGTGTACCATATCCGTTCAACGCCGGCATTAAAGCAATGGCTTGCGAAAATCTCGCATAAAGCGCTTTGCGTTGAGTGTTCCAGGTTCGCTCGTTAATGTTGCCAGTCAAACTTGGTAACGTTATAGCGGCTACTACGCCTATTATTGTGAGGGACAACAGGATTTCTGCCATAGTGAACGCGGTTAAAAGGCTCCCCCCCCCCCNNCCCCCCCCCCTGCACATGTTAATACATTTTTCTTGTTCATAGTCTCTATCCTTTCTTTAAACATTATGTAGCATGTTTTAATTCTTGTCAAGCGTGGTCCACGCGCGCGGGTTCAAATTAAGGAACCCGCGTGACCGCGGGCTATTTCGCTCCTTTAAACATCTCTTTAATTCCGTCAACAGAACTTAAAATTCCTGTCGCCTCATAAGGCATGTAAATTATTTTGTTGTCTTTACCGTCAGTAAGCGCGGTCAAGGTTTCCAAATACTTCATAGCGATTAAGTATTTATCAGGCTGACCTTTTTCCTCCAAAGCCTCAATAATTTGTCTAATAGCAGTTTTTTCAGCCTCTGCCTCTACTATACGTGCTTGAGCAACACCCTCTGCTGTCAAAATCGCAGCCTGCTTTTCACCCTCTGCTTTTTTAATAGCTGCCTCTTTTTGACCTTCTGCTATACGGATTGCAGACTCTCTTTGACCCTCTGCCTCGTAAATCATAGCACGTTTTTCACGTTCGGCTTTCATTTGTTTATCCATTGCTGCCTGAATATCTGCCGGCGGTATAATATCCTGAAGTTCTACACGGTTAACTTTTACGCCCCATTTATTTGTTGCGTCATCAAGAATTGTTCTTAATTCACCGTTAATTTTGTCACGGGAAATAAGCGTGTCTTGAAGTTCCATTTGACCAACAAGGTTTCTCAAGTTGGTTTGTGTTAATTTTTCAATAGCTTCAGGTAAGTTATCAATTCCGTAAACAGCTTTGTGTGCGTCAACGATTTGGAAATACAAAAGAGCGTTAATCGTAATTGAAACGTTATCTTTTGTGATTACGTTTTGTCTAGGGAAATCATAAACTGATTCTCTCATATCAATCTTATCTGACATAACGGTGTAAGAATAAACGCCGCCGTCATAAGTTTTTTTAGTAACCTTTTTCGCAATAGGTCTTGGCGCGTCCAAAAACGGAATTATAACGTTAAAACCTGCGTTAAGAGTACGCAAATATTTACCTAAACGCTGAATGATTACAACTTCCTGTTGTTCAACAATCATAACACCCTTAACGACAAAAACTACTGCCGCAAGGATTAATAGTACTAATAGAAAAAACATATTTCCTCCTTATTTAAACTTTCTCAACATATAAAACAATGCTTTCATTACGAACGATTTTTACCTCTGCACCTGCGGGAATTGGTTCTGCGTCAGGGTTTGCAAGTCTTGCATCCCAGCGTTCGCCATAAACCGCGATTGCGCCGCCGGTATTTGTAATTTCCTCCGTAACTTTTACGATTTTGCCGATGTATTCGGAATTAAAATCCACACTTTTAGGCATTTCGTGCATAAACTTTTTCATCATAGGTCTGATTACAAGCAGTATTAAAACTGATAAAACAGAACAAGTTATTATTAACCCGTGGATATCAGTATACCAAAGTGCCGCAATTGCCGTAATTAATGCCGCTACCGCAATACTTAAAAAGAACATTGCAGGCGTAAACATTTCCAGTACAAATGCGACTATCGCCACGACCAAAAAAATTTGCCAATATGTCATATAAAACTCCTTTTTGATAATTGTAAAAGTTTTTCTGACCCTTGTCAATAATATTGTCCGAAAAAGTTTCGCTATAAGATACGTGAGCGAAACTTTTGAGTGACGTGTTAGACAGCGCAGCCGCCACGGCTCGCGGTTCAGCGAGGCGGTGCGGCGGAGAACTGCTTTTTTGTGATATAATAAGCGTATGATTACATTTGACAGCCTTACATTAAAAGCGTTCATAGAAGAAAACAAAGATTTTTTTGTTGGCAGCAGGATTCAAAAAATTCAGCAGCCAACGCGTCGTGAAATTCTTTTTACGATACGCAATAACGGAATTTCCCGCAAATTTTATATGAACATTAACCCGCAATTTCATCATCTTTGTTTTATAAACAAAGACACGGAGACTCGCAGATTTTTAGAGATCCCGCAAAAGCCGCCGATGTTTTGCATGCAGCTGCGTAAATATCTTGAAAACGCAAAAATCGTAAAGGTTAACCAGCCAAACCACGAGAGAATTTTTGAAATTTATGTCGAAACCTTCAACGAATTGCAGGAAAAAATAGAGCTTTGTTTGGCGATTGAACTTATGGGAAAACATTCAAACATCGTGCTTTACAATGCTGATACAAATATAATTATCGGCTGTGCACACAATGTAGGCAGCGAGAAAAGCCGTGAACGCGAAATGGCTGGGACGTTACCTTATATTTACCCGCCAAAACAAAAGAAATTTGATATTCTGACCGTCAATGGCGAAATCACCGAGCCGCTTGAGAATTTTTTCTTTTTTTCAAAAGCATTTGCCGCACAGTGCAAAGACCAGCCGATTGAAAAACTCAAAATTTTTTTAGAATTAAAGGGCGTTTCCCCTGCAATCAGCTGTGACTACAGCGAATTTTCATTGTTTAAAGAACTTTTGTCCGACGCAAAACCCGTTCAAAGCGTTAACGATATGATTGATGATTATTTTTCGCACCATATTGAGGAAAATAAAATAAAAGCGATTACACAGGAGCTTAAAACCCTTGTAAACAAAAAACTTTCAAAACACATTAAAAACAAAAATCTTATGCTTGAACAGCTTAAGAAAGAAGAAAAATGTCACGAATACCGTCAATACGGCGATTTAATTATGGCAAATCTATATAACGGCAAAGATTTTACGTCTTCAATTGAGCTTTATGACTGGGAAAACGATTGCAACAGGGTGATAGAACTTGACCCGCTGTTAACGCTGAAAGACAACGCAAATAAGTTTTACAAGCGCTACAACAAATCGAAAAAATCCATTGAAAAAGTTAATGAAATGCTTGAAGAAAACGAAATTCAGATAGAATATTACGGGCAAACCCTGTACGCACTGGAAACCGCAGGCTCATACGGTGAACTTCAGGAAATTAAGGGTGAAATTCTGCCTGTATTCCAACCCTCAAAGAAATCAACGCAGCCGGAACTTTTGGAAAAAGAAATTCTCGGCTGCAAGGTTTTTGTCGGTCGCAACAACAAACAAAATGATTTTATCGTTTCAAAACTTTCAAAAGACGAGGATTATTGGTTTCACACACACGGCTGTGCCGGTTCTCACGTTCTTTTAAAATGCGCCGAGCCTACAGATGAACTCATTTTTGAGTGCGCAAAACTTGCAAAAGAATATTCCAGCGCAAAACTATCTTCAAAAGTGGGCGTAATTTACACACAACGCAAATACCTTAAAAAGCCTCCAAAAGCACCACTGGGGTACGTAACTTATAAAAACGAAGAAGAAATAATTGTATAACAAATATATACCTTTTATGCACGAAATTCACGTTTGTTAACATTTACCAACGGTTAAGCNNCCCCCCCCGCTGACTTTATATAGACATAGGGGAAATTTTTAACACGAAAGGGGATATTTATCATGGCTGGTATTGGGAAATTAGTAAAACTATTAGGGAAAGGAATAAGTTATCTTCCGAAAAAAGCACACGCATTACAAAAACCGTTTGTGGCACCCGCGGGCGGCAAATTATCAATAGGCAAAAAGCTGGCTAATGCGGCGCTAAAAACAACAAATGTTGCGAGCGCAGTAGGAATATTTGGAGGATGCGGGCTTGTCGCTTATGAACTATATAAAGCCCAAAATGCACAAACACACAGCGAAGCAGAGGATCATATTTTAAAATGCTCCAAATATGTCGATGCTACTGCCGGCGGTTTAGTAGGTCTTCTGCTAGGCGGACCGATTGGTGCGTTAGCTTTAGGAGCCGCGGCATATTTTAGCCAAAAAGATATAGCATTGGGGAAATTACCAGCATGTGAACATAACGGTAAATCTATATCTGTTAACGAACTCCGACAACAAAAAGCCGCAGAGGCAAAACAAGCACAAGAGAGCCAAGAACCTGAACAAAAGGAAGAAAAGCCTGAAGTTGATGAAGACAAAAAGGCTGTAGAAGAATTTTGTAAAGGACTTGAGAACCTGGAAGTCGGTCAGACAATCACTGTACCGGAAATAAAAGCAGAATCAGGGGCTATCACAATGCAAGCTGGGGACCAAAAAGTTGAATTAAACCCCGGAGACAAAATCACAAGAACAGAAGAAGGTTTTGAAATAACCAAAGCTGCTGCCCAAGAAGACGACAAAAAAGAAGAAGTTAAGCAGCAGGAGGACGAAAAACCTGTTGAAGAGACACCCCAACAAGAGCAGCAACAGCAACCCCCAGCGGCGACAAATCTCTTCGGCGGTGAAATAAACGGGATTACGAAAAAAGATGTAAAAATCGAAAAAGGTGATTGTTTATGGAATATAGCCAAAAGAGAACTTCAAGCGGTAAACCCGGGCAAAACAATTACAAACGCTCAAATTCTTAAACAGGTAAAAGAATTTGGACGTCTGAACCCAAATATTAAAGATTTAGATTTAATTTATCCTGAAGATAATTTAAAATTAACAGCTTAGAAAACGGGCAAATGCCCGTTTTTTTATTATTTTTTAACTTCAACGGTCACACGAACAGCTTTTCCGCCTTTATTTTTAAAACGGATTTCTTTTTGTGTTGACGGAGGAGTAAACTCTGATTTCTGATAATTCATCAAATAACGCATAAACTTTTCACTAAACATAAACACACACCTTTCACATATATATAAAAACACAAATTTCAAACTTCTTGCCTTTTTGTTACATAAACTTTACAAACCATTATGCAAATGTTATAATTATAAAGGATATTGGAAACAGAGAGGATTTTTTAATGCTAAAACAGAAACAAGCATTTACAATGGCGGAGATACTAATCGCGATGACAATTATAGGTGTTATTGCTGCGATTACTATCCCACAAATTTTAGGCAACACCAGCGGAAGAGCTAATAAACTTATGATTCAAAAAACTTATGCTGTCTTGTCACAAGCGTTAAGAATCGGTCAATCCAAACTTGATTACAATACCTCTGATGTTGACAGAATTGTAAATAAAACAGGTGCAGGCGCACCGGCTATTGAATTACAGCTTTCAATTGAAAACCTTTTGAAAAAAACAATGGACATTGAATACCTTGATACAAAAACAACACACGCATTCTCCGGTAAACTTTTAACGTTAAAAGATGACGGAACATTAGAAAGAGCCTCTGCTGACAGCGCAACCGGTATCACCGTAAACGGGTCAGGAGCGGGAGATAAAAGAGGGGCGATTTTTGAAACCCGTGAGGGTGCATATTATATTTTCCCTGATAAGGCGAAAATTGACGCAGAAGCCTGCACAAAAGACAATCCTTGTCTTGTATACATTGACGTCAACGGACCGGAAGCTCCAAATATGCTGGTAACCTGCTCAACAGAATCCAATACCGGTTACTACAAGTGGGATTCTACGGACCAAAAAGTTAAATATATGAAGAATAGCACTACAGAAGCCGGCACATGCGCTATAGACGGAATGAAAATTAACGATGTATATCCGGTCATAATTTACGGTTCAACCGTTGTACCGGCACTAAATGCGGCTGACGTTATTCTTACAAGTCACGAATAGAGTCTCCAATGTAAATTTATATTAAAATAGCACCAACGATTTTGTTGGTGCTATTATTGTTTTATGAAAGAAATTAAAGAATTAAAAAACGGAATTAAATTTTTATATAAAGAGAGCAAAAACACGCCGCGCACTACTTTGTGCTTGAATTTTTCACTCAATCAGGAGGAAGAAATTCCGGGGCTTTACGCGGTAATGACAAGGCTCTTTATGCAGGGAACCACAAACCGCACGGCGGAACAGCTTGCTAAAGAACTTGACGAATACGCAATTGAACTCATTTGTGAACTCAAATCCGATTATTTAAGTTTTAAATTCATTTGCCTTAATGAAGATTTTGACAAGGCGCTTGAAATCGTGACTGATGTTATTAAAAACACAACTTTTGACGATTACAAAAAAGAAATCACTAAATACGAGGGTGAAATTCAGGTAGCAATGGATTCCCCGAGAACAAAAGCTCTTGAGGCTTTTTATAAAAACATTTATGCAAACCATCCATACGGCAGCACAGAAACAATTATCCTTGAAAACCTTGAAAAAATAACCAAAGAGGATATTGTGAATGCTTACAAAGCCATCAGAAACAACAGCCGCAAGGTTGTAACTGTTGTCGGAGATATCCAAAACTTAACAGGTGTTGAAACTTCTTTTGGCGATTTGGAAGAAAGCTCAAAAGAAGTTGTAATTTTCCACAAGTCACCGCTTGTAGAAACCAAAATTATTGAACAAACAAAAGAAAATCTTAATCAGGCACACATCATAAAAGGCTGGCTGGTTCCAAATTATGCAAACCGTAAGGAATATGCCTCATTAATGCTTTTGAATGTAATCCTTGGTGCATCAGGGCTTTCATCAAGACTATTCTGCGAACTACGCGATAAGAAAGGTCTTGCGTACGTTGTAAGAAGTACTTATGAAGCTGCGCTTTCTGCCGCAAACTTCCATATTTATATTGCAACAGAGCCTAAAAATATTGAAACCGCACTTGCCGGTTTCAAAGAAGAAATTGATAAAATCAAAAGCGAACTTGTTCCTGCAAAAGAGCTTGCAGATGCAAAAAGCAATTTGTTTGGCAAATGGGCATTTTCGCTCGAGACGAACCAAAGACAAGCCTCAATGTACGGACATTACGGAACATTGCATCTTGGATTTGATTTCTTAGAAGACGCAAAACGTGAAATTCAGACAATTACACCTGAAGATTTACGAGAATGCGCAAACAAATATTTTACAGATGAAGACTATGTGCTTTCTGTTTTGAAACCATAGTACATTTGAGTAATGTCTTACCCTTAAAATTAGTCAATAATACATAAAAATGCTTAAAAGAATAATCGCAATAATACTAGCCATACATTTATCTATTACGCCGGCGCTGTGTGTTTGTCCGGTAGGCGCGGCAATGCCTTTAAAAGCTATTGAGGAACAAATTCGTGCAAAATTTGACGGAGCAAAAGAGTACATTTATTTCGGTTATACTCCTACAGGTTTTGTTCTAAGCGTCAAAGATGAACTAATGTTCGACGAATGCGGCTGCCTGAACGACACCGGCAAAATATTGCTCAACGCGCTTGCGCAGATTATGAAATTCAGCGGTAGAAAATGGATGATATTAGTACACAGCCGCGAGGGCGACACACAGGTTCACAGAATTTCAAGAACATCTTTGCGTGCAGGAGCAATAACAAATTATCTCACCGACCAGGAAGAGTGCTTGATAAATCAGCTTTTCCCGATAGGATTTGGCTCAATAATGCCTACAAGACATACGACAGAGGGCAGAAAAGCGTTAGGCAACCGCATTGATTTTATGGTTGAAGACTACAACCTGCACCTTAATGAATAATTTGTTGCTGCAATCTTCTTGAGCGTTTTTCGTTGAGAATATTTTTGAGTTTAACAATACTTTGAGCGTGAAGCTGACAAACACGGGATTCTGACATACCAAGCATTTGACCGATTTCTTTGAGGGTCATGTTTTCTTGATAGTACAAAACCATAATGTTACGTTCTCTTTCAGGCAATCTTTTCAAAGCGTTTTCCAATTCCTGTTTTACGTTTTTCTCTTCGGCAGCCTCGTAAGGGGTTTGACCCTGCTCGTCACGAATAGTATCAATTACTTCCAAACTATCATCTGACGAACCTTGTTTGTCATAAATCGAGGATACCGTAACATCTTCTGACATAAGTTGAATAACTTTATCAACTTCCATATCAAGGGCTTCAGCTACTTCCCTGGTGGTAGGCATTCTTCCAAGAGTCTGTTTCAAATCTTCCTGCGCCTGCTTAATCTTTTTCAACTTTGTGCGTACACTTCTAGGCAAGAAATCTTCAGAACGGATTCGGTCTAAAATTGTACCGCGGATTCTAATAAGAGCATAGGTTTCAAATTTAGTGTTTTTATCAACAGAAAAGCGTTCCACAGCGTTAATTAAACCCTCAACGCCATAGCCCGCAATATCTTCCATTGAAATCCCGTTCGGTAAAGTCATTTTAATACGACCAACCGCATACTTAACCAAATAAATATACTGAACGATAAGAGTATCTTTCACAGCCTTATCGGATTTATTTTCAAAGTATTTACCCCAGAGCGCCACAAGCTCTTCTTCCGACAATCTCTTTATGTTGTTGTATGATGTGAATTCAAAACTATCGCTCATTAAACCATTCCAATATGTATCACATTACTATTCTATTATATTCAGCGGCAACCACATCATTTAAAAGGTGGAAATAGGCATAAAACCATCTATTTGAATGACAAAAAGAGAGGGCTTAATGCCCTCTCCATACAAAACTGTTTTCAAATCAGGTTACGCTACGCAAAAAATACCCAGCATTACAATCAAAGATAATGAACTTGCTACTAACCAAGTGTGAATTACCGGCGGCTGATAAGCCCAAGCCTCTTTTATCGTTACTGTTGCGTTTTGTAATGCCTGCATATTGACCTCTCTCTTAATTACATTGTCTATATTTATGACAAAAACACATCACCTATCCGGTTGATTATTTATCTCCTTTCGGGTAATATACAACTATGGGACTAGAACTTTTGATGCCTGCGGGCAATATTGAAAAATTAGAATACGCGATTCGCTACGGTGCGGACGCGGTTTACTTGGGAGTAGTGGATTTCAGCCTACGCGCAATGAGAAAAGGCGAACTTATTACTCTTGATAATATTAAAGACGCAATTGCTAAAGCACATGAACTCGGCGCTAAAGCATATCTTACATTGAACATTTTTGCATTTAACAACGATATCAGACAGCTTGAAGAGGCGATTGACATTTTTAACGATGCAAAACCTGATGCCGTAATATTAAGCGACTTCGGTGTGTTTAATTTGGTAAGAAAAAGAATGCCAAACACAGACATTCACATCAGCACGCAAACTAATACGCTTAACTACGAAAGCGTAAAGTTTTGGCGTGATTTAGGGGCAAGCCGTGTAATATTGGCTCGCGAACTTGCGATAAAAGATATCGCAGAAATTCGCCGTCAGGTTCCCGACGTAGAACTTGAAAGTTTTGTTCACGGTGCACAATGCGTGTCATTCTCCGGAAGATGCTTACTTAGCGACTATTTTTCAAAAGGCGAACGCAAAGCCAACCACGGAAACTGTTCACAGCCTTGCCGCTGGAGTTACAAACTCGTTGAAAGCACTCGTCCGAACGAATACCTTGAAATCAATCAGGATAGTCGCGGCTCACACATTCTAAGCCCTAAAGACCTTTGTCTTGTGGAATACCTCCCGCAATTAATTGATGCCGGTATTGATTCACTTAAAGTCGAAGGCAGAACAAAAAGTTTATACTATGTTTCAGCCGTTGCAAAAGCATACCGTCAGGCAATCGACGAAATTCTTGCCGGCAGCAAAGACGATCTGCATAAATATTTCTTAGAGCTTAAAAAAGTCGGTAACCGCGGTTATACAACAGGTTTCGCACTTGGCGACAACAACGGTGAAAGCTACAGCTATGATATTTCAAAAGGCTTAGCGGGCGCAGATTTCTTATGCGAATTTTGGAACCGCCGCGAGGACGATTGGTACCTCGTTAAGGTAAAAAACAAAATGCTTCCGGGTGACGAAATCGAAATTATCACACCTGACGAACAATTTACGTCAAAAGTCCTTGAAATCCAAGACGACAAAGGCTTAACACTTGATGTCGGCAACACCAACGCGGAAGTTTATATGAAATTCTCAACCGCACCGAAAAACTACAAATACGCAATGGCGAGAACGATAGGTATAAAAAATGATTTTGAAGCCTGATTATAACCTTGAAAATATCTACGCAATAAACCTTGAAGAACTCAAAAAACGCGGGATTAAAAACATTCTTTTTGACCTCGACAGCACGATTATGGCGTCAAAATCCGGCTGTTACAGCCCCGAAACCCGCCAATGGCTTGATAACGTAAGAAAAGACTTTTTTATCGCTATTGTCTCAAACAACAATAATCCGGCGTATGTCGAAAAGGTCAAAGCCTGCACAGATTTCCCTTGCATTTTCAGTGCTCACAAACCTGACATCAATGTCGCACAGGCATTTATGAGAGAACACGGTTTGAACGCAAAAGAAACCGCTTTTGTCGGTGACAGACCCCTTACGGATATTCTTTGCGGAAAACGTTTAGGCTGTATGACAATCCTGGTTGATTCAATTACCGCAAAAACAGAAAATTTACCAACCCGTTTCGTGCGCAAACTTGAAAGAATAACGATAAAGAAATAAATTTTATACACGGAATATATACGAATTTCACGTTTCTTAATATTTATAGCCGGTTAAGCAATCCCCCCCCCCCCGCACTTAATAGATATATAAGGGGATTTTAAAGGATACGAAAGGGGATATTGAAATGGCTGGAGCAGTTGGCAAACTAATTAGGTTCGCAAACAAAACATTAAAAGCAACCAATAGAAAAAATTGCGGAAAACTAATCAATACAATTGAGGATGCTGCAAGCGGTACAAAAATTGAGGTATTCCAAAAGACAACCGGAAGCCGTTTACTTGGCAACAGAAGAACAGTTACTACACGTTTTCAGGAAGGTATAGAACAACCTTTAGAGCAAACTGTTCGTCAAAAGAAAGGTAAAGTTCTTTCAACATACACAACCAAAAACGATTACGATGAAACAACAATTTTCACTCAAGTCAACACAAAGACCGGTGAGAAAGAAGCACGGGTCGACAAATGGTTAGAAACTATTAACGATGAGGGCGAAACTGTTTATAGACGATTTACAACAAAAAAAGTTACCCGGGAAGCCGGTTCAGATAAAACCTTCGTGGATAATTTAGAAGATTATTCAACAGGCGAGATGAGAAGAACGACTTACCAAAGATTTAACAATGATGAAGGTCGAGGCATTATCAAAGAAGGCGAAATAAGCTACAAAAAAACATTTATAGACAAAGATAACATAATGCATCAAAAATCAGCGTTAAAGCCTGCAGACGAATCTGAATCTCTTGATTGGTTTGATACAATATACAATTTAGAGGGTAAAGAATGGAAAGCACCTGCTACGGCTGCAAAAGCATCAAAGATGCCCAATAAGCGCAAAGCTGCAATTGGTATTGGTTTAGGTGTTACCGGAGGAACCGGCTTATATATAGCTGATATAGCTACAAGTAAGGGTACCGGCGCAAAACCGGTACAAACAGATACGGAAGAAGTTGCAGATTCCGAACAAACTTCTCCTGAAGAGGTTCAAGAAGAAACTGTTACCCCGACTCCTACGGAAGAAGAAACTCAAGAAGAAGAACAAGTTGAACAGACACCGGAACAGGAAGAAGAAACAGAAGTTCCGGCGGAGCAAGAAGAACAACAGGTTCAAGAACCGGAGCAGCAGGAAGAAGAGGAACAACAGCCTGCAGTAGAAGAAAACCCGCCTGCCGACAACCTCTTTGGCGGAACTCTCAATGAAATTTCAATCAAACAATATGAAGTTCAACCAAAAGACTGTTTATGGAATATTGCAAAACGTGAACTCCAAAAAGCTAACCCGGGTAAAACCGTTACCAACGCACATATTCTGCAACAAGTAAAAGAATTTATAAGATTAAACCCGCAAATAGAAAACCCAGATTTAATCTATCCAAATCAAAAAATTAAAACCGCAGCGTAATAAAAAAGGTGGAGCTAAATGGCTCCGCCTTTTTACTAGTTACCAACCAATCGCAGTGCTTCTTCCAGCAAACTTTTGTTTGAAGAAATCAATTTATTCGTGACTTCTAATTGAAGTTTTGCCATTTGGAAGTATGAAATGTTTCCTTTAAAATCCGCGTTTGAAAGTTCCAAAAGCCCTGATCGGATTTCGCCGCAGCCAAGAAGCGGTTTACCGGATTCTTCAGTTTCAAGGAACTGACCCTCTTTATACTCAAGAAGTCCGGCAGGATTATGGAAGTTTCTTGTTGTAATTCTATACAGAGGAACACTCACTTTACCACCGTCAGATTTACCGTAAATCGTTCCGTCACCTTTGATTTCGTACTCATCATATTTACCCAGATATTTACCGTTATTTGGGTCAATCCACATTTTAATATCAGTTGTCGGAACATTCAACGCGCCGCCCTTTAATGCGGTTTCCTCATACAAATCCGCGCTGACTGATTTTGTACCCTGCATTATTTCACCACGGTCATTCAGAATGTAACCCTGTACCGTATTACCGTTTTTAGCTTTAAATACACCGTCTTTATCAAATGTAAATTCACCAAGACGAGTATAAACCGTCTTGCCCTCCGGTGTTTTCATAAGGAAAAAGCCCTTACCCTCAAGGAAAAGGTTATCATTTGAAGTACCCGGCGTAGATTTACCTTGTGAAATCTTTTTGTCGTAATCATTATTAATGGCACCGTTCAAAAAGGTTTTAAAGTTAACTTGTTTTTCTCTAAATCCCGGAGTGTAAACATTGGTCATGTTATCAGCAATAACATCCATCCAGTTATTAGTTGCCTTTTGGGTATTCAGAGCCGTGATAAACGAATCATTCATGTTTATTCTCCTTATTATTTTCTTGCTGCTGACGTTTTTCCTGCTGTTGATGTTGCGAGTATGAAAGTTGTGAATACGGAATATCTTCTTCCTCAAAACGTTGTCTTAAAAAGCTGATATTATTTTTCAAATATTCCTCAACAGCCTTGTCTCCCGGAATAAAGTTTGCCATAATCGCGCCGTCTTTGCCGACACGCATTACCACTGCGACATCGTTTCCAAAATCAATTCTTACAGCCTGACCTGTTTTTGCGGTATTGTTAAGTGCATTAAGCAAAGTTTTTGAAACATTAGCACTCTTTTGAACTTCTTCTGTTCCAAAGGTCATTGCCTGCTGAATATCCTGAACAACATTTTGGACGCCTGCGTTGTTATTTTTTACAACATCTATAAAGAATTGTGCGTCACCCTCTGTCATATTTATTGCTTCATATTTAAGAGTTTCGCCAATATTACGGGTCAAATCCTCTGTAGTTGAAATACTTAGATTATAAACACCTGTTTTATTAGTAATTTGGTTTTGCGTATCCAAAAGCTGCTGAATATTAAGTGATAACAAGTCTTTAGTATTCAACTTTGCATCGATTTCAGTATCGTGTTCGACTTTACCGTTTAAAAGTGTGTTGTCAGAAGTTTTATTTTCATCTTTTTTATCATCCGCATCATTCTCTTTAGTTTCGGATTTAGCCTCTGTTTGATTTTCTTTAACCTCAGCATCTTTGTTTTCAGCATCGACATTTTTCATTTCTTCGTCAAAAGACGCGCCGTTTTTCTCCTGTGTTTTTACGGCAGTAGAAGTTGCGGTTGCTGTTGTAGTTGACGTTGTTGCTGTGGATGAACTTACATTCATTTTATAAATCTCCAATTAGTTATCAAGTTCTTGTAATTGTTTGAGGATTTGTGCCTCTTCTTCTTCGACGCGTTCCTGCGATTGTCTGAAAAATCTCGTTACGCCGAGTTCGGAATATTGTTTAAGCTCTGCGGCTTTTTCTTCCGCAAGATATGCCTCGCGGCTTTTTTCTTTGTGCTTTTCTAAAACTTTTACACCTTGCTCAAGTTTTACAAGTTTTTGTTTTTCAATATTGAGAATGCGTTCTGCCTCTATAAGCTCTTGTTTAAGTTTTTCAGCTTTTTCCCAAAGGTGGTCTAAATACTTGTCATAATATTCAAACATTCTTGGGTCAGCTGTTCGCATTCCGGTTTTAGTTTGGATAATTTCTTCATCGTTAAGACGAATCTTCTCTTCTACTTGGAATACTACACTTTGAGCTTTTTGTACTACTAACACCTGTTCTTCTTTTTTTCTTATACGGAAGTCAAGTATTTTTTGTAATCGGTATCGAAAAGGCATAGTTACACTCTCTCGATGATATTATCAGATATTTTAAAGGCTTTTAAAACATCTATATAGAGGATTTAATGATTTTGCAGAATATGTCAACATAAAATAAACCCGGATAAATAATTTATCCGGGTTGAGATTGTTTGAACCTGGTACTGCAACGAGGGTATCTCAATGCAGCAAACAATCCCGAAAGAAAGGATAGACGCCATTTCTGGCGTTGTGCTTTAAACACATCTATTTTAGGCAATTTTACGCCGTCATCTATACGGTGTATTTTTGCCTCTTTCCCTTGCACCAAGGGCGTTTCCGTGGTATTATTTAGTTGTTAAGATAAATTAAATTAGAAAGGAAACGCCCGAGGCTCAAAATCAAAAAGGTTAATTTTTAATTTCTTTAGGGAAAATTTAGTTGTGCTTACGTTTTTACGAACGCGAAATAACTAAATAACTTATCTCCTGACACACCGCACATTGGTGCCATTGGACCGCGTGAGCGGGGTGCGGTAGCCCGTATCGAAACTCTGGTTCCATGCTGTGCCAGACTCTCCAGAAGAAACGACAGAGCCAGACCAAAAGTAACCGGACGCTATTCCGACTAATTTCATATTGTAGAACATGGCTGCGAGTTCATCGCGGTTAGGTAGTCTGCTTTCAGCGTCTTGGGCTACGCATTTTTGTCCTGCTAACGTTTGGCTTGAACTTGCTGCATTTGTCGCAAGCGGCATAGGCGCAACAATTACCGGATCAGACGGATAAAGTGCCGTTATGAACCCGATATCTTTGCCCATAGTGTTCGGACCGCTTATACCGTTCAAATCATATAAAAAATTTGCACACATTTTTGGCTGTGTATAGTGGTCACCAGTCTCACCCAAATCAGCTACGCAATTAGGGTTGTAATATACAACGATTGATTCACCATTCGCAGTTTCAAACGCTGCAGCTTTTGTATCTTGTTTTATGCCTTGTGTTGAGCCAAATAAAGAATTATAAGTCGCAAGCGTATTGTACGATGTAGTAAAGTTACTGATTACATCGCCGTTTAACGCTGTTATTGTTGATGCGACACCACAATCAGCTAAAGAATCAGAAGGACAAATATTTGTCATTTTAAGAACTTTTGACAATCCATCAGTCAAAAACGCTTCAGCCGCAGTATCTTCAATAGAAGTTGTCTGCGTCTCATTGCCCTCTTCATCGGTTGATGTCGTTGTTGTTGAAGTTAATGTACCATATCCATTAAGATTAGGCATCAATGCCAATGCCTGTGCAAAACGAGCATATAACGCTTTGCGCTGCGTATTCCAGGTACGTTCGTTAATATTTCCGGTCAATGACGGTAAAGTAATTGCGGCAACTACGCCAATAATCGTCAATGACAGGAGTATTTCTGCCATGGTAAATGCGCAGGCACGAATTCCATTAGCCACATGGCTAATAGGCGGTTCAGGTCGTCGCCCCCCCCCCCNNCCCCCCCCCCCGGTTGGAACGCCCACGTTACGCGGGGTTTCAGCTTTAATGTTTTTCATGTACATTCCAGTTATCTCCTTTCTGCTTGTACTATAGGGTTTCCAGCCCCTTTTGAAAATTAAAAATATCCAACTTACATTTCAATTATAAATCTTTTACCAATGCTAAACAATACAAATTGCTCTATACGTTTACAAAATGTTACATTATTTTCTGATGTTTACATCATATTATAGATAATAAAAAACTCCCGCTTGTAACGGGAGATTTTTACTAAACTACGGCTTTACCAAGTTCTTTTAACATTTTCAAATCCTGCTCGTAGGATTTTCCGGTTGTTGTCAGATAATCACCGGTT
The DNA here is from genome assembly GCA_001899335.1 of Candidatus Gastranaerophilus phascolarcticola. Taxonomy (GTDB): domain Bacteria; phylum Cyanobacteriota; class Vampirovibrionia; order Gastranaerophilales; family Gastranaerophilaceae; genus Gastranaerophilus; species Gastranaerophilus phascolarcticola. Next base: position 249,180 of record MOYE01000001.1, on the reverse strand, counting down.
AATATTCCTTCAACACAGTATTTAAGAGCTTTCTGCTGGTTTTCCTCCGATAACCTCATCCTGCCGCCGCAAAATCTTAAAATTGATTTAGGGTTCGCAATCTTAAATACCGCAAGCGTTCTCAAAATATTCTCTTCATCAATTTTGTCGTGATAGTTTTCAAACGGTGTTTGCGGAATCGGCATTAAAATATTAATAGGTATAGAATCAGGTTCAATTTCAGCAAGAATTTCAGCCATTTCAACACGCTGTTCTACGCTTTCACCCATTCCCAAAATCACACCGCAGCAAAGCTCCATTCCGTATTTTTTAACAAGTTTGCAAGTGTTAATACGGTCGTCAAAAGTATGCGTTGTACAAACTTCAGGATAATATGAACGCGCAGAATTAATATTATGGTGAAATCTTTTTAACCCCGCTTCAGCAAGACGCTTTGCCTGTTCTTCATTCAAAATTCCGATAGATGCACAGCTCTTAATTTTTCCCAAACTGTTGATTGATTTAATCATCTCAATCATTCTGTCAAAATCGCTTTCGTCCGGCGTCTTACCTGATGTAACAATCGCAATACGGTCAATCCCGTTTTCCTGCGCTTCCGCCGCAGCATCATATACAGTCTTTACATCCAAAAGCGGAAAACTTTCAATATCAGTACGATAATGCGAACTTTGTGCGCAATATTTACAATTTTGTGAACATTTTCCGTTTCTTGCGTTAATTATTGAACAAAATTCAACGCCGTCACGTAGGTTTTCTGACGCCTTTTTTAATAATGTATCTAAATCAGAATTATATAAATCTAATAATTCTTGTGTGCTATATTTCGGCATAATATACTCCTCTTTTTTATAAATTCTAAAATGAACACTTTTTTATGTCAAACCGGGGGATTTAAAACCTTAACAAAGACGCTATTTTATCAAAAAAGGAGAAAACCAATGTCTAAAAAATTTATGAAAAGTATTGAAAAAATTATGGAAAGCAGCGATTCAAAAAGAGTTGTTATCCTTACGCAGCATCTTAAAATCGACGGTGAAGTTTTTATTCCGGAAGGCAGATGCGATGAATGTAACGACGATTTTGTAACACTTCAAAACGCTCTTGTATGCAGACTTAACGACTACTGTGAGTGTAATGAGGAAGGCTGCGAATGCAATGACTATGTTTGTTTCCGATATGATTGGTTAAGCATTTGTGAAGAAAAAATCGTTGCATTTAGTGTGGTTTAAGGGGCTAACGCCCCTTTTTGTTTGACACGCATGCATATTTAAAATATAGTGGAAGAGAAGAGGGAGAACTAATGAAATTTATATCTGAAAATATAGAAAAGTTTAAGAAAACACAATTTTGGTACTGTTATTCAAGGATTTTACCGTATGTAAAACCTTACTGGTTCAGAGCAATTCTGGCAGTTTTAATATGTATTCCGATTGGTTCTTTGGACGCCGTAATCGCACTTGCGCTAAAACCGTATATGGATTTGGTAATGGTCGAAAAAACAGTTGAATCCCCTTGGTATATCCCATTTGGGATTGTTATGTTTACAATGCTGCAAGGTTTCCTCAACTACATGGCAACTTACCTTAACACCTGGGTCGGCGGCAAAATCACAACCGACCTCAAAAGAGATTTGTATAAAAAAATGCTTACACTGGAAACTTCTTTCTTTGATAAAAGAAATTCCGGTGATATTGTTTTCAGATTTAACAACGACGCAGATACCGCTTGCGCAGGGCTCTTAAACAACCTCAAAGTCTTTGTTTCAAGACTCTTCTCTTCTTTGTCATTAGTTTGCGTATTATTTTATAACTCCTGGCAGCTCGCTATTATTGCAACAATCGTTCTTGGAGGAGCATTCCTGCCGCTCGCAAATATCAGAAAAAGAATTAAATCCGTTATGGATAAATCTGTCGCAGCCGCTTCACAGGTAATCACAGCCTACAACGAAACCTTCTCCGGTAACAAAACAATTACCGCGTACAATTTGAAAAACTATCAGGAAAATAAATTTGATGAAATTCTACGCAGCATTTTCAGTTTCCAAATAAAAATGGTTCAACGAACCTCTTGGCTTTCTCCAATGATGCACGTAATCGTTTCTATCGGTATAGGTTTGGCAATCGGTTACGGTTCACACCTGATTTTAACCGGCAAAATTACAAGCGGTAACTTCGTATCTTTCATCACAGCATTAATTATGCTCTACACACCGATTAAAAACCTCGGTAACAACTTCAACGCGGTTCAATTCTCATTTATGGCAATCGAACGTGTATTCAATATCCTTGAACAAAAACCGGCAATTGTTGACACTCCGAATGCCGTTGTATTAAAAGAGATTAACTCCGGCGTAAGTTTTAAAAACGTTAATTTTGAATACGTAAAAGACAGACCTGTATTGAAAAATATCAACCTTGAAGTAAAAAAAGGTGAAACGATAGCACTCGTCGGCAATTCCGGCGGCGGTAAATCAACTATCGTCAGCCTTATTCCAAGGTTTTATGATATTAAATCCGGCGAAATTCAAATCGACGGGGTAAATATAAGAAATTATACACTGGAATCTTTGCGCCAAAACATAGCAATAGTTTTCCAAGATAATTTCCTTTTCTCCGGAACAATAAAACAAAACATACTCTTAGGCAAACACGATGCAACAGACGCAGAAATTCAACAGGCACTTAAAATGGCATACTTGGATGAATTTGTTGCGACTCTTAAAGACGGATTGAACACAGAAATAGGAGAGCGCGGAATTTTATTATCTGGCGGTCAAAAACAACGTGTAGCCATTGCAAGAGCATTCCTCAAAAACGCTCCTATTGTAATCCTTGACGAAGCGACCTCCGCTCTTGACAACAAATCAGAAGCAATCGTTCAAAAAGCAATTGATAACTTAATGACAAACAAAACAGTATTTGTCATTGCGCACCGACTTTCTACAATCCAAAACGCCGACAGAATTGCGGTTATCAACGAGGGCTGCCTGACTGAACTCGGAACTCACGAAGAATTAATAAATCTTCCAAACGGTCAATACCAAACACTTTATAATATGCAATTTAAAAAACAGGAAGTTCACGCATGATAAAACCTATAGATAAAAATGCCATAACAATAGTATTTGCACCTGACAACCGTTACTGCAAATACTTTAGCGTTGCGCTGAAATCATTGATTGACAACGCGGCATCTGACAGATTTTATGACATCGTAATCCTGGCAACGGATATTTCGGATAGAAACAAAAGACTTCTTCTTGGTATGCTGCCCAAAAACTTCAGCCTCCGCTTCTTTGACGTAAGCGATTTGGCAAAGGATTATCCGATTATCGTTAAAAACCACTGGTCTTCCAATGCATATTACAGACTTTTTATACCTATGTTGATGCCTGATTATGAAAAGGTATTATATCTTGATTCCGATATCTGCATCCGCGACAGCCTTGCCGGTTTATTTGATATGAACTTCGATGGCTGTGAACTGATTGCGGTTAAAGATGCCGATGCTCCGTTGTTCTATAAGGACACAAGAAGAATTGACCAAATTCGAAACACCTTGAAAATGAAACATCCCGAAAATTACTTTAATTCCGGCATGACATTCTTAAACTTGAAAAACTTAGATAAAAACAAGTATTCAGAAAATTTGAGTCAAGCGTGCAGAGAAAAAATTTTATTTTTCCCTGACCAGGATATTTTAAATTCAATCTTTGAAAACACCGTAAAACTCGTAAATTGCAAATGGAATTTCCAATACCATATTCCAATGTATCATCCGGACTATTTGGATATAATAACAGGCGAAGAAAAAGAAGAGTATGTTTCAGCGAGCCAAAATCCTTGCATAATCCATTACACGTCTTCAATTAAGCCTTGGAGCTACCCAAAAGAAGAACTTGCGGAATATTTTTGGGAATATGCAAGAAAATCACCTTTCTACGAAGAGATTTTATATGAAAACTTAGTTACAAAAAATTCCTTGAAATTATTTTGGCAAAGGAATAAAATCCGTCTAACGTTAGCGAAATGCAATTTATTTTCCAAAATTTCTACAGGAGCAAAACGCTTGCATTATCAAGCAAAAGCCTTACGTTACGGAAGAATGCTGGAAGAAATACAAAAGTTAAAGTAATTATTCCCATTTAATTTTGTAACCCAGGACATCACAAATTTGTAGAATATCAATATAACGAATTGAACCGCGTGCTATTTTATTATTTAAACTTTGCGCGGTCACATTTTTGCCATATTTTTCAGTCAGAAGTTTTGCAACTTTCTCGTAGGTCATACCGCGCATACGGATATGTCCTTTTATTTCATTTCGCATATTGGTAAATAATTGTTCTTCACTATTCATATAACAAAATTTTATACTTATATATATACGAAGTAAACGAAAGTAGAGCTTTATTTTACATAGGACTTGATTTTATAAATGTTTTCGTATAAAATTTATCTAAAATAAAGACGATTTATAAATAAGGTAGTATATGGAAAAAGATTTAAAAATTGATTTGGTTTACTTATGGGTAAACGGGAATGACCCGCAATGGATACAGGACAAGGAAACCTGGCAGGCTAAACTCGGGATTTGCGACAAAAGTACTAATAATTGCCGTTTTATTGATAATCAGGAACTAAGGTATTCATTACGCTCCATTGAAATGAATGCGCCCTGGATTAATAAAATTTTTATCGTAACTAACGGACAAATTCCGGAATGGTTAGACATAGCACACCCTAAAATAAAGATTGTAACACACAAAGAAATCATGCCTGCAGAGGCTCTTCCAACATTTAATTCCGAGGCAATTGAAACTTGTATTGCCAATATCCCTGGGTTATCAGAATATTTCCTTTACGCAAATGATGACTTTTTTATAAATCGACCGGTAAAGCCATCTTTTTTCTTCAACAATGACGGACAACCTGTGGTAAGACTTGTCAGACAAAACTGGCAACCGGAAGAAATCGAACAAAAACTCTACCTTAAAAATGTAACTTTTTCAATAAATTTAATAAAAAAGCATTACGGAGTGGAGTATAAATTTGAAACAGTTCACAATATAGATGCATATAAAAAAAGTTATTTGATACAATGCAAACAGGAGTTTCAAAAAGAATTTGAGAATACCTGTTATTGCAAATTTAGGACAAAAAATTCTGTTCAAAGAACAATATATTCTTTTTGGATGTTAGCAAACAGGCTTGCACTATTCAAAGAATGTGGACGTAAAAATAAAGATGCATTATATTTAACCTTAGGTAAACCAAATCAAATGGCAGAAACCATAAAGTCAAGAAATCCTTATCTTTTATGCATAAATGATGAGGAACAAACATCACCCGTCAACAGAAAAAAACTAAGAAACTTTTTAGCAGAACTTTATCCTTGTAAACAAATTTGGGAAAAAGAGCAGAATTTTCTGATTGAACCGAAGTATAATTCTCCACAGGCAAAAGCAATAGTATTTGCACCGGACAATAATTATTCAAAATATTTTGGTGTTGCACTTCAGTCTTTAATAGATAATTCTAAAAACTATGAAGATTATGATATTATCGTTTTTGACTCGGACATTACCGAACGCAATAAACAAATTTTAATTGGTATGCTTCCTCCAAATTTTAGTTTAAGATTTTTTGACATAAACACTTTTATTTCTGAGAAATTCGCTCACATACAATTAAAAGAAATGCAGTACTGGAGTACCAGTATGTATTACAGAATTTTCATACCTATTGTAATGAAAAAATATAAAAAAGTTTTGTACTGTGATGCAGATATATGTTTCAACAACTCTATAAGTGAACTGTTTGATATAGAATTTGGAGACAAAGAACTACTTTCAGTTATAGATACGGCATCACCCGTTCTTCACTTATATGAATCACGAATGCAGCATATATGCGGTGAATTAAAGATACAAAACCCCGATAAATATTTTAATTCTGGTATTTTAATGTTCAATAATGAAAAAATAGACACAAATAACTATATAAACAAATTTAAAGAAATTCTAGAAACAAAAATATTATTATTTCCAGATCAAGATATATTAAATATTCTTTTTGACGGTAAAGCAAAAATTATTTCTTGTAAGTACAACTATCAATATGGAGTAAAAATATTCAATCAAAACTATATTAATATTATTTTTGGCGATTACAAAAAAGATTTTATAGAATCTGGTAGAAATCCGGTAATAATCCATTATACCTCATCAAGAAAGCCATGGCACTCACCTAAAGAAGAATTAGCAAATGTATTTTGGTACTATGCACGCAGAAGTCCATTTTATGAGGAAATACTCTACACCCATTTGAAAGGGAAAAATATCAGCGAAGAAACTCTTAAAAACCTAAACTTAAAGGGGAAAATTTACTATAATTACTACAGGGCAAAACTTCTTTCTTTCCTTACTTTTGGCAAACGCAGAAAACATTATCAGGATAAACGCGATCAATACAAAAAACGAGTAAGAGATATTCGTAAATTTTCACGTTTGTAGTAGAATTATACTATGAAAAATATTGCATTAATCTTAGCATCAGGCACGGGTTCACGCTCTGGACTTCTCCAGCCAAAACAGTTTTATGAAGTAGGCGGGAAGACTTTACTGGAGCATTCTGTTTCCGCATTTGAACACCACCCTCTTATTGACGAAATAATTGTGGTCGCACATCCGGATTTCATTGAACGTACACAAATGCTTACAACAGGTTTCAAAAAAGTTTCTGCCGTAATCGCAGGCGGCGAAACCAGGCAGGAAAGTTCATATAACGGGGTTTATGCAATTAAAAATGCCGAAAATGTACTTATTCATGATGCTGTAAGGGCATTTATCACGCAGGAAATAATTTCAGCTTGCATAGAGGGATTAAATGAACACGAAGCCGTTTGTACCGCAACAGAAACCTCCGATACAATTTTAGAAGTCGACGAAAACGGTAAAATCATTGCGGTTCCGCAACGTAAGTTTTTACGCTGCGCGCAAACGCCGCAATGTTTTAAACTTGATTTAATCAAACATGCTCACGAGCTTGCCCGCAAGCAAAAACAATCCGTTACAGATGATTGCGGATTAATTTTAGCAAACGCACTTGCAGAAATTTATATTGTGAACGGTGCGTCAAGCAACCGTAAAATCACGTATCCGGAAGATTTAGATTTCGCAGAATGGATTTATAAAAAAATACTTGATTTTTAAAAATGTTCATGATAGATTAAGACACGTAGCCGATATTAAGAAGTTACAAAGAAATGAGGGCTGCTAGCTCAGGTGGTTAGAGCGCACCCCTGATAAGGGTGAGGTCGGTGGTTCGAGTCCACTGCGGCCCATATAAAAAGGCTCCAATTGGAGCCTTTTTAATTACAGTTGATGACTATTGCATCGACGAGTCTATTAGAAAGAAGATTAATTTAATTGCCGAAAAACATTCAATCAGCTAAATCCGCAGGTTTCTGCTACGGTGTAAAAAAAGCAGTTGATACCGCGAAACAGCTTAAAATCGACAATCCAAATAAAAAAATTTATATTCTCGGAGCCTTAATCCACAACACGCTCGTAACAAAAGAGCTTGAAGAATTAGGAATTTTTACTGTGGATAAACTTCCGGCAGAGTCTGAAAACTCAATCTGCATAATCCGCTCACACGGTGAAACTCCTGAACGTATTGATGAAATTAAAAAAGCAGGGTTTGAAGTTGTTGATTTAACTTGTCCTGACGTAAAAAAGGTTCAGCAAAAAGCTGTTAATCTTGCGAAAGAAGATTATTTTGTTGTAATTATCGGCAAAGAAAACCACCCTGAAGTCATTGCTATTAAAGCAAATGCACAAGCGCACAGTCCAAACGTTATTGTTGTAAATTCTGTCGATGAAGTTTGTGCGAACCGCGAGAAACTTAAAGCTCACAAAAAAATCGGCGTTGTAATCCAAACAACTCAAACGATTTCACATGTTCAGGAAATTATCAGCGCGCTGGTACCGCTTGCAAAAGAGTTAAAAGTTGAAAATACAATCTGCCCAAGCACTTCTAACCGTCAAAAAGAAACTTTGGAACTTGCAAAAAACAGCGATTTAGTAATTGTTGTCGGCTCAAAAGGTAGCGCAAACACAACACATTTAGCGCAAATTTGCGAACCGATTAGCAAAACAATCCATATAGAAACCGCCGAAGAATTGGGCGAATACACAGATTTAATAAAAAAATCAAACAACATTTCTGTTACAGCCGGAGCCTCTACTCCGCAAAATTTAATAGAAAAAGTCATAAATAATTTAAACAAAGGAGAATAACAAATGACAACAACACTTGAAAAAATGGACGAATTTGAACGTTTATTAGAAGAATCATTCGCGAAATCACACTCTGTTGCTGATATCGTTGAAGGTACAATCATCAGAAAAGAACAAGACGGCTATCTCGTATGCGTAAAAGGCGCAAAAACAGAAGCGTTCCTTTCTAAAAATGAAATTCCTTCTGACCAAATCGACAGTTTAGAAATCGGCGACGTTAGAGAATTTTTCGTTGTAAAAGAAGAAAACGATGAAAACCACATGCTTTTATCATTGAAAAGAATTGCATTTGCTCAAGCGTGGGCACAACTTAACGATGCAAAAGTTCAAGGCGATACAATCCTTGCTAAAGTTGTTTCAATCGTTAAAGGCGGCGTTTTGGTTGACGTTGCAGACCTTAAAGGTTTCATTCCGTCAAGCCAATTAAGAACCGGTCTTCCTTTCGACGGTCTTGTAGATCAAAAAATTGAAGTTAAAGTTCTTGAAGCTGACCCTAAAAAAGGCAAACTTATTCTTTCTCAAAGACTTGCTGTTGCTGAACAAAGAAACCAAGTTGTTGATAACATTTTAGCTGAATTAACAGAAGATTCAGTTGTAAAAGGTGAAGTTGTAAGAATTGCTGATTTCGGAGCATTCGTTGACATCAACGGTATTGACGGTTTACTTCCGATTTCTGAAATTTCTTGGGCTAGAATTAAACACCCATCTGACGTTTTGACACTAGGCGATACAATCGAAGTTAAAATCATCAAAATCGACAGCGAATTAAAAAGAATTTCATTATCTTTAAAAAGAATGACTGAAGACCCTTGGAAACAAATCGAAGGTCAATTTTCAGAAGGTCAAGTTATCACAGGTACTGTAAATAAAGTTACAGGTTTCGGCGCATTCATTAACATTTTCCCTGGCGTTGAAGCATTACTTCCTATTTCAGAAGTATCTGATGAAAACATCAACCCATACAATCGTTTCAAAGTAGGTGACACTGTTGAAGTTCTTATCAAGAAATTCACACCGCAAGAACACAGAATTGCTTTGAGCATTAAAGATATTAACAAAGAAGCGTAAGTAATTAAACGAGAACGGACGGGGAAATCTTCCCCGTCCGTTTTTTACGAATTAACGTTTAATACACCATACAGACAACGAAGTTGTAGGCGCTGTATCATCTATTATACCCCCTCCGCCATATCTTCCCAAAAACCATTGTGTATTCGTATTAATACGGGTTCCGGACCAATATTCCTTAGATGAGCCAAATGTGGAATCCGGTCCTTCAATTAATTTACGATTAATAAACATTGATGCTAATTCGTCGATATTTGGCAGTCTATATTCGGCATCATAGTTTGTACAAGCCCTTGTTGCATTAACCTCACTATTTCCACTGGAAATTTTATACGTACCGTCTAAGTCATGAACCGCAGGCACTGGAGCTACTACTTTTGCATCGTAAGGATACATTGCAGTGATAAATCCGATATCTTTACCAACAGTATTCGGGCCTTTATTTCCATTCAAATCATATATTAAATTTGCGCAGGTTTTTGGCGCAATATAAACGCCACCTATCCCTAACCCCGTTTCGTTTAAACTGCCAATACATCTGGGATTATAAAAAACAGTAATACTTTCTCCGTTTTGAGTTTCAAAAGCGGCAGCCTTAGTGTCCAACAATAACATATTGTCGACCGCTGTGGAATAAGAACCTGTTAAACGACTATTGAGTTCTCCCATAGTTGCCGGCATACTAAATGTACTACCATTAAGTGCAGTAATTTTATCAGCAATACCGCAATCTTTTAAATGTTCACTATCACAAATATTATTAATTTTTAGGACTTTAGCAAGCCCATTGGTTACAAAAGTTTCGGCAGCGGTATCAACAGCATCGCTTGCACCGGCAGAACTTTCTTCCTTAAGAGTTCCATAGCCGTTAAGTGCCGGCATGAGAGAAATTGCCTGTGATATACGCGCATAGAGGGCTTTTCGTTGCGTGTTCCATGTTCGCTCGTTAATGTTTCCTGTGAGCGATGGCAGCGTTATCGCGGCAACTACTCCTATTATTGTCAAAGACAATAATATTTCTGCCATAGTAAATGCGGTTAAGAGGCGCCCCCCCCCCCNNATCCCCCCCCCTGTGCATGTTAATACATTTTTCTTGTTCATAATTTCTATCCTTTCTGTTTTCATTATGTAACATGTTTCTAAATATGTCAATCATTCCTGACCCACTTGCAAAAAATATTTTCTTATAATATCATAAAGAAGATAGTCATTATATGAGGTAAAAAAATGGATCAAATTATCAGAGTCGCTTGGGACTTGAACGAAAATACAGAAAACAGATATCAATTAGTTTACGAAATTGCAGAACTTGCAAAAAAACTTGTTGACGAAAATCAAGCGAAAAAAGCGCACGAAGAGTTCAGTTTTGAAGACAGCTACGAAAGCCAATATAAAAAAGAAAATCCTGTTGAACACGCAATTATGGTTAAAGCGTCAGAAGCTGACGACAGCCGTTTAGTAGGTTGATTTTAAAGAAAATTATGGAAAATACTATTCAATTCATCAATCAACAAACCGATAACTTCAAACCGGAAATAGGAATAATACTTGGTTCCGGATTAGGTGAGCTGGCTGATGAATTTTGTAATGTCGGGATAAATTATTCAGATATACCGGATTTTGCAAGTTCAACCGTAGCCGGTCACAAAGGACGACTCGTTTTCGCCGAAATTAACGGTAAAAAAGTCGTTATGATGCAGGGCAGAATTCACTTTTACGAAGGGCACCCGCTAAATGTGGTTACTTATCCGATAAAAGTTCTTAAAGAACTTGGGATTAAAACACTTATTCTTACAAATGCGGCAGGCGCTGTGAACTCTGACTTTAAACCGGCTGATTTAATGCTAATCCGCGACCATATTAACTTTATGGGAACAAACCCGCTTATAGGCAGAAATGATGACAGATTTGGCGTAAGGTTCCCTGATATGAGCGAAATTTATAAAAAGAATTTACGCGAACTTGCAAAAACCTGCGCACAAAAACTTAATATAGACCTTAAAGAGGGAGTTTATCTCGCAACAACCGGTCCTAGCTACGAAACACCAGCCGAAATCCGCGCTTATGGACTTCTGGGAGCGGACGCGGTTGGGATGTCAACGGTTCCGGAGGCGATTGTGGCAAATTATTGCGGCTTAAATGTTTTAGGCATAAGCTGTATTACCAACCAAGCTGCCGGCGTTGGAGAAACAAAACTTTCACACTCTGAAGTTATTGAAAGTGCTAACCTGGCAAAAAATAAATTTAAAGGGCTTATTAAAGAAATAATCGCTAATTTATAAGGAGAGAATATGATTAAACAAGAGCTAAAACCGGTAATAATCGCAATCCTTGCTGCACTAGGTTTCTGTGTAACCGTGGAATTGGCTATGGTATATTATAACGCTTTATTTGCAGCAGATGCTGCGCCTAGTATTTGTTCGGTAAATGAATTTATCGACTGTGACGGCGTTGCACGCACAAATGAATCCCAATTCTTTGGAATTCCTCTTGCTTACTGGGGAATGTTTTGGTATGCTTTCGTATTCTTAATGCTTAAAGCTAAGGAATTGAAAGAACATAAACTCTTCAAGTTTATGGAAGTTTTCAAAAATCCGCTTGATTATATCGCGGTATTGGGACTTTTCTCGTTCGTAGTTTCCGTAATTCTGTTACTTGTAAGCCTTTTTGAAATCAAAAAGTTGTGTATTTTCTGTGCAATTACATATTTGATAAACCTTGCTATTGCACTTGTTGCAACAAGACCAATTAAAGAGGGTTCTTTCTGGGCGTCACTCAAACAGAGCGTTAATGACTTCTTGGACGCGATTAAAATAAAACCGTATGCAATCGCTTTCAGTGCTGTTGTCGTTGCGGCAGTCGCTATTTTAACCTACACAAGCACAAGCCTTGTCTTCGCGCCGCACGTTAAAAGTAATAAAGAATTTGAATTCTATAAAAAAGCTAAAATCGAAGACTACTTAGTCTCCGGCAACCAGTTAGGCTCTAAAGACGCACCGGTAAAAGTTAATGTATATTCTGACTTTGACTGTCCTGTTTGCAGATATTTACATATTCAACTTTACTATTTGGCTAAAAAATACCCTAACGTAGAATTTGTTCACAAAAACTATCCGCTGGATCAGGAATGCAACAAATATCTTCCGTTCCCGGGTCACCAAAACTCTTGCATGAAAGCAAGATACGCTGAAGCCGCAATGATGCAAGGTAAATATTTAGACTTTGCAGCACATGTTTTTGCAGAACAGCCTGATACAGAAGAGAAAGTTCTGAAAATCGCTGAAGATTTAGGACTTGATATGAAAAAACTTAAACAAGATGCCAAATCCAAAGCCGTTGCCGAAATAATTGAAAAAGACATTAAAGACGCGCTTGCAGTAGGTTTAAGCGGCACTCCTGCGATGATAGTCGGTAAACATAAAAAAATGGGCTTAAACACAATGGAAGAGGCTCAAAAATGGCTGGAACGCAATGGAGCAGAACGTAAATAAAATACTTTTACACGCGTGCTGTGCAATCTGTTCGGCACATCCAATAGAAGAACTGAAGAATTCGGGTTATGAGGTTGTAGTATACTTCTATAACCCGAATATTTTTCCTATCAATGAATATCAACGACGTCTTGAGGCAGAAAGAACTCTTTGCAAACATTTCGGCGTGGAACTGATTGAGGGTGAATACGAACCTAAGAAATATTTTGATTATGTTCAAGGCTACGAGGAATGTCCAGAGAAGGGCGCGCGCTGTGAACTGTGTTTTAGAATGCGTCTTGAGGAGACCGCGCGGCAAGCGCGCGCCCTTGGGATAAATAATTTTACGACTTCAATTGTAATCAGTCCGCATAAAAATTTTACCACGCTTACAAAAATTGGCGAGGAGATAGCGGCGGCAGAGGGATTAAATTACGTAGCGATTGACTTCAAGAAAAAGGACGGTTTTCTAAAGACTAATAAAATCTCGCGTGAACTCGGGTTATATCGTCAAAATTACTGCGGTTGCAAATTTAGCATACGAAATTAACAGGCAACTACTATATATTCTTTCCTTTAACATCTTGCTAGTACTCATTTTATATGGTATTATTAAGATAGAAAGGATAGACTAAGTATGAAAAATGCTTTTACTATGGCAGGCGCCGGTCAAGGCGCTCTCTTAAAGGGATTACATGCTTGCGGTCACGCTTTTACTATGGCAGAAATACTTCTGTCATTAACAATTATTGGCGTAGTTGCAGCAATAACATTACCGTCGCTAACCGGTAATATTAACGAGCGGACGTGGAACACGCAACGAAAAGCTCTTTATGCAAGATTTTCGCAGGCTATGGCACTAATGCCGGCATTAAATGGTTACGGAACTGTAACGCAAGAAAGTTCTGAGGGCGCAGATGATGCCGTTGATACAGCGGCGGAAACTTTCATTACCGACGGACTTGCTAAAGTTATGAAAATTAATAACATTTGTGACGCGGATCACCTTGAGGATTGCGGGATTCCAGGTACTATCAACAAAATAAACGGAGATGTGATAAGCGGTTTTAATACTTCACCTTATAATACATTAGCAGGACTAAATTCTTTATTAATATCCACACCAGCCTTACAAACAGGAGTTGTAGAAAGCAAAGCTGCAGCGTTTGAGACACAAAATGGAGAAAGCATTGTTGTTTATTATAACAGAAACTGTAATGGCGACTCAAATGAAACAGAGGCACACTGGGCACAGTCACGAATGTGTGCGAACTTTATTTACGACTTAAACGGTAACAAAGGTCCAAACACGGTTGGTAAAGATATAGGGTTTATAACAGCACTTTATCCAAGTGACCCGATAGTTGTAGCACCAATGCCAATGCCAAGAGAGGCAGGAATAAGCGCACACACAGGTGCAAGTGCACTTTGTAAAGCGCAGGACAGTGAGGCAAGATTACCTAATCGTGATGAACTCAGTGCAATGTTTTTTAATAAAACCATTATAGGAATTAACAGTGCGAACCTATGGTCAGGCTCTATCGCATCATTTGGAGATTCAGGAAAGGCTTGGTATCAAAGTTTACAAAACGGTAATAGTTATCCTGCTACCAGATCCTATGCTGAACGAGTTTGGTGCGTTAGACGATAAATTTATCCTTTCTGTTTGAATAGTCACCCTCAACGGGTGGCTATTTTCTTTTTTTTCATATTTATTGTAAAATAATGATATTAGGGGGATATGTTAATGAAAAAATTCTTACTATTGACGGCTACGTTAATTTTTACTGCAAGCGCTGTATTTTGCTCAGATTTTTCAGTGTTTAAACTGGATAACGGGCAAAATGTCATTATTCAGGAGGTTAAAAACAACCCGATTGTTACCATTGACACCTGGATAAAAACAGGATCAATCAACGAAAATGACCAAAACAACGGGGTTTCACATTTCCTTGAACACCTTTTTTTCAAAGGAACCAGCAAACATCCGACAGGCGAATTTGACAAAATGCTTGAAAGCAAAGGCGCTATCACAAACGCTGCAACCAGTAAAGATTTTACACATTATTACGTAACAATTCCCTCAAAATTCTTTGATTTAGCACTTGAAATGCATGCGGATATGCTTCTAAACCCGCTTATCCCGCCAAAAGAGCTTGAGAAAGAGCGCAAAGTCGTTTTAGAAGAAATTTCTAAGGACGAACATCTGCCAAATACAATTTGCTATGAAAACTTAGTTAAAATGCTTTATTCGAAGCACCCATACAAAAGGAAAGTCATCGGTGAACGTGAAATCATCGAGAATATTTCACGTGATGAAATTATGAATTACTATAACGAGTTTTACTCACCGGCGAATATGGTAACGATTGTTGTGGGCGATGTTAACACAACCGAAGCTCTTAACAAGATAAAAGCAGCGTTTAACAGCAAAAATTCCCCTGCTCCAAGCTATAGATACCCAAAAGACGGGGCGTTAAAAGAACAGGCTAAAAAGATTAAATTTGAGGATGTTCAATCCGGCTACCTTTTAATCGGCTACCGCGGAACACCGATTAGTGCGAAAGATTCTTATGCGCTGGATGTTTTAGCAACAATTCTTGGCGACGGCAGGTCTTCTGTCTTCTACCGAAAAATAAAGGATGAAAAACAGCTTGCATTCAGCATTTCGGCATATAATTCGGGCTTTAAAGACGACGGAATTTTCTACATCAGCGCGGATTTCACCCCTGAAAAATATCAGGCGCTTGAAACCGAAATCTTTAAAATTGTCAAAGAAATTCAGCGCAACGGCGTAACAGAAGAGCAATTGCAGCTTGCAAAGAATATAATTGAGCGCGACACTTACTACAGCCGCGAATCTGTTTCAAATATAGCAAATCAAATCGGTTACACTTTTGTAACCTCCGGGGATACAGCGTATTACGACAATTACCTTAAAAATATAGCAAAAGTTACCGCGCAGGAAGTTAAAGACGCTGCGGTTAAATATTTGCAGGAAAACAAATCTGCGGTTTCTGTTGTTCTGCCAAAAGACGCAGACAACTGCGAGCGCCAGATTTCAAACGTAATCCCAGCAACCGCAACGACAAAACTTATAACAGAAATTGACGACACTCAAAAATATCTTCTTCCAAACTACTCAACTCTTTTACTAACGCCAAACACGGCAAATGACATTATAGGTATTAATATTACAGTAAAAGGCGGGCTTTTGGATGAGGGCAAGCGCGGCGTTGCGAAATTAACCTCTGCGACAATGCAAAAGGGAACTAAAAAATACACCGCACAGGAACTCGCGCAACTTCTTGAAAGCCATGGGATTAACATAAGTTCCTCTGTCGGACGTGATGCGTTCACAATTGACGTTTTAACAACGAAGAATGAATATCCTCTAACGTTAGAGCTTTTGAGCGAAATCGTTAATAGGGCAAAATTTGACGATTTAGAGATAGAAAAAAGCAGAAATAATATGCTCCAAAGCATTAAACAATCCGAAGATAAACCGCTTTCTATTGCAATCGAAACTTTCAAAGGCAAAATCTACGGCAATTCAACTTATAACAATTCAATTTATTCATTGAAAGACGCGCTGCCTGCGATTACACAGCAGGATATTTTCAATTATTACGACAACCTTTTCAACCCTGAAAATATCGTAATTTCAATCAACGGAAATGTTGATAAGGATTTAACCATTGATAAGTTCTCGCAAATGTTCAAGCTGCGCAATGAACAGCCGTTTGAGTTTAAAAATTATAAAATTCCGACCATTACAACAGGTGAAACAATAACCAAAAAGGTTCCGAAAACAAACACCGCGTGGATTATTTTAGGCTGGCAGACATCCGGCTTACAAAACCTTAAAGAAGTTGCGACCCTGCAGCTTATAAACGCAATCCTCGGAACCGGCATGGATTCACGTCTGTTTAAAAACCTGCGAGGCGAAGACGGACTTGCTTATCAAATCGGTTCAGGCTACTCACCTAACGTTCTGAAAGGTCATTTCCTTACCTACATTGGCACAAACCCTGAAAACATCAAAACTGCAACCGACAAAATGCTTGCAGAAATTAACCGTATGAAAACCGAGTTTGTAAGCCAAACCGAACTTCAAGAGGCAAAAGACAAAATCTTAGGTCAATACATCCTTGCTCAGGAAACAAACCTTGAAAAAGCAACAACACTGGGCTGGTACGAAGCAACAGACCGGGGATTTAATTTTAAAAGCGAATACGAAAAACTTTTAAATTCTGTAACGGAATCCGATATCATTGATGTTGCGAACAGAATTTTCAACAGCAGCTGCATCAAAGTAACTGTTGAATAAACATTTTGCAGCAGAACACATAAAAAAAGCCCGTCATGTTTATACCCCCTTGGTGGACGGGCCGGGTTTTTCCAGGTTAAAGTTTAATACTTATTTTTAATGCGGAGTAGAGTTCTACTCCGTATTTTTCTACCATACTAGTCGTGCTATATGCCTGTATCTTTAACTACAATATAACACTAAAATAAAAATATGACAAATAGCACGATAAAATTAGTACAAGCAAATATAAAAAAATATCGTCATGAAAAAGGCTACAGTCAGGAAGAATTAAGCGAAATCGCAGGGATATCGCGGGATTATCTTTCTGAAATTGAGCGCACGAAAAAAATTCCAAGTCTTAAAAGATTGTTACAAATTGCGGAAGCATTAGAGGTTCCTGCTTTCAAATTCTTTCAGTAATATTACTTGGTTTCTATATATTCAATATTCAAAGATTGTTGAGAAGAATCTTGTAATTGGATATTGTTAATAATTTTTGCGCGTTTTTTACGGAAGAGCATATCAACAAACGCTTCGAGACGAGTGATAAAGCCGGCTTCACCAGTTTGTTCATCAATTGTCAGGTTAAGCATTGGTTTATTGAAACTTTTCGCTTTACGCGTAATTTTTTCAATCATCAACGAGTCAGGACCGCAGCCAAAGGCTGTAACAGTAATGATACCGTCAATTTTGTTGTCTTTTAGGTAATGTCCTGCGGCACCGGTCATTTCGTACTCGTTTGCCCAGTAGAGTTCTTGTCCTAAAGTTTTGATGCCCTCTGACATTTGTTCGTGGGAAAGTTGCAGAGCTGTAAGAACTTTTACATCCATTTTATCAAGTTTATCAAAAATCTTCATTGAAGTTCTGTCGTCATAGATATTGTATCCGTGTGAAATTAATGCAACGGTAATCGGTTGTCCTTTTTCTTCAGAATCAATGATGATTTTGCCTTGTTTTGCATAATTGAGCGCTTTCGGATAGCTTAAACCTGATTTACACATAACCATAAAGTTATTGTAAATTTTCCAGCCCTCTTTTGAGGCTTTTTTGATAACAGATTCATCAGTAATACCAAATGGTTCAACGCATTCTTTTAGGAACGAATAGAAACCTTGATTTTTTTCTGATTTATCAAGAGTAGCTTCAATGAGCGTGAAATCTTGTTTAACAACGTTTCTAATCAAATCCGGCAATCCTCTGATTTTAGAGCAGTTGTAGATTTTGTGTCCGATTGATTGAAGAGACGGAACCAAAATTTTATCAACGCCTTTGTCGAGAAGATTAAGTACATGACCTACATAAACCTTGATAGGCAGACAGGTTTCAGTAACTACAAGCCCAGCACCGCGTGAAAGCGTTTGTTTGGTTGTAATATCTGAAAGCACGATTTCAATGCCTAAAGCCTTGAAAAATCCATAGTAAAACGGATAGTTATGATAGTAAGACATGGCTCTCGGAATACCGATTTTCATAGAATTGTTTGTTTTTTCCATAATATTCTCCTGCTACTATTATAGTTTAAACAGGAAAAAATTTGCGCGTTTTTAACATTTTTTGTTATAATACGTAATAATAACAGGAGAAAAAATGCCGCATTTTTTTATCAATTCAAATTCAGTAAACGGGAACATCGTTGAGTTTTGCGAGGATTATAAGCACCTTGTGAAAGCATTGCGTCTTCGCACGGGTGAAAAACTTTTACTTATTGATGAAAACGGTATTCAGTATGAAACGAGGGTAAAAGAAATTAAACCCGAGTCGATTGTGAGCGAAATTGAAAAAAGTTATCCATCAAAACGCGAACTGGAATTTGAACTTCATCTTGCACAAAGCCCGTTGAGGAGTGACGCGCAAAATTTGGTTGTGGAAAAAGCGACAGAACTCGGGGTTCATACGCTTCACCCGACTTACACCGACAATTGTGCTTTGGCAAAAGAGGTTATTTCTAAAAAAATTGAGAAGTGGCAAAAGATTATGGTTGAGTCTTCAAAGCAGTGTGAGCGCGCTAAAATTCCGACCTGTGCGCCGATGAAAAGGCTTGAAGAGGTTATAAACGGCTTTGACCGTGTAATTGCGTTTTGCGAACGTACTGCAAATCCGTTAAAAGATTACCTGCGCGAAAATCCGATTAAAAAAGGCGAAAAGGTTCTTGTAATCATCGGACCTGAGGGCGGATTTAGCGAACGGGAATTTGAATTTTTCGATACTTACGGCATAGTAAAAGCATCACTGGGAGAACTCATTCTACGTGCAGAAACCGCCGTTATCGCAGGATTAGGGAATATTATTTATGAAAGCTCAAATTGAAAAAGATTTTATATTAAAAGCGATAAGAGAAAACTTTGACGAGGAAGTTTATCTTGTTGGCGGCGCCGTGCGTGATTTTTTGAATAATAAAGATGTTGTAGATAGGGATTTACTGGTTTTGGGCTGCGACGTAAAAGTGTTTTCTAAACGCCTTGCAGAATTTTTCAACGCAACGTTCATTGAGCTTGATGCTGAAAACCAAATTTACAGGATTGTTTTGAAAGATAAAATTAATTATATTGATATCACAAAGCCGCTCAACAACTCTGTAGAAGAGGATTTAAAGCATCGGGATTTGACGATAAATTCGCTTGCGGTAAATCTTAAAACATATCAAATTAGTGACCCTACAGGCGGCTACGAGGATTTTAAAAAAGGAATTTTGCGCTGCTATAACGCAAGCGCAATTACAGACGACCCGCTAAGACTATTGAGATTTTTCCGGTTTCAGGCAATTTACGGGTTTAAAATTGACGACCAAACAAAAGAATGGGTAAAAAAATACAAAAACCTGCTTGAAAAGCCTGCGGTTGAGCGTAAAAATTACGAGATTATCCGGCTGTTTTCGGGCACATTTGCCCACGAGGCACTTCTTACAATGGATAAATGCGGATTGCTGGAATACCTTTTCCCATTCGTAAAAGAGTACAAAAAAGTTCCGCCAAATGCGCATCATCACCTGAATCTCTTCCACCACCTCGTTGAAACCGTAAGACAAATTCAGTTGATTTATGAACATTCTCCAAATGACGTCAAAGAACACCTCGAAAAATGCGATTTCGGCGCTAACAGCCGGCTTGCACACCTTAAATTTGCCGGATTTCTCCACGATTTGGGGAAATTTTCGACCTGGACAATCGATGAAGACGGACGCCACCGTTTCATCAAGCACGACGATGTGGGCGCAAAAATGGCAAAAGAGTTTCTTGCAAAAGCAAAATTCTCTAAAAAACAGATTGCATATCTGTGTGACATGATTAAATACCACATCTACCCGTCAGGCGTTGCGTCTGCGCCGGATTTGAACGAAAAAGTTATGATGCGTTTCCTGCGCAAAATGGAAGACAATTCCATTGATATAATCACGCTTGCCAAAGCAGACAGGCTTTCAGCCCGCGGAGAGGCAATAACCGATGAAGTTGTCGAAAACAATATAGCACTACTCGACAAACTCCAAAACTTTTATCTTGCCAAACGCGATGCCGTTGTTGTAGAAAGACTTCTTGACGGCAACGAAATAATGCAGATTTTAAACATAAAAGCGGGACCTCAGCTTGGCGAAATAATCAGAAAACTTTACGAGGCACAACTAAACGGAGAAGTTACAACCAAAGAAGATGCGTTGACTTTTGTAAAAAATTTGTAACAATTATCTAAAAAAAAAGCAAAAAATTTATTCAGGAGTATTATAAAATCAGAAATGTAATAAATCGGAGGTTAGCATGTTCGTAAACCCAATTAGTAATTTTAACTTTTCAAACGCAAAATTTTCAGCGTTAAGAGATAATGAAGGTTCAGAGAAACCAACACCGGCAGAGCCAGCGCCACAACCGGAAGCACCAAAATTACGCGCACAATTATCAAGAGATACCGTAAGTTTTGGAGAAAAAGATAAAAAAGCCAACGGAATGAAAGCTCTTCCGATTGCAATTGCACTTGCAAGTGCCGCAGGCGGCGTTGTTTCTTGCGCACCAGACTATGAATCAAACACCTCACTTAGTTCTCAAACAACAATTAACCTTAAAGATTATCATAAATGCGGTTGCGATTCATTCCCAATCGTAATCCCTGGCGGAAGAGATACAGTTTATATTCCTGTTCCAGGCGAAACTGTCCATGACACAATCTATGTAGAAAAACCAGGCGAAGTTATTCGTGATACCATTTATATTGACAACCCGCCTGATACTGTTATTGTAGAAAAACCGGTATATGACACAATTTACGTTGATAGACCTGTATACGACACCATTTACGTAGACAGACCGGTTCACGATACAATTTGGATTAAACCTGATACCGTTTACATCCCTAGAAAACCTCACTTTGAAATTAATGACAGTATTAACAAAGATATAGAAGATTTCGACATCCCAACTGAAGGTGATGGAGATTTCGTATACGCAATGCAAGGCAGAAACGAATACTTGGGTGCACAACACTTATTAGTATTCAACGGTTTCTTCTCTAATGAACACAAATCATCATTCATTGACCACGCGTTCGAAGAAGACGATATCCCTGCAGGCGGCGACAAACCAAGCAAATATTACTACACACGTTACGATATCAGCTCTGATTATGAAAACGGCAGAAGATATGTTGAAATGTACGTTCCTCGCCAATCAAGACATATTTTACCGGATGATAAGAAAACCGGTTCTGCAGGTTGGGAATATGCCGGCAGCTTCTATGTTAAAAACGCATCTGTTGCTGAAACCGCTAAATTAATCGCTAACGATATGGACGGAACTCTTAAATCTCAATACACAAAAAATGAAAAAAGAGGTCCGGGCAATATCTACAAAGAATGGCCGCTGAAAGACGGTTCAATGCCTATAACAACCGTTGAAAAAGTTAAAGCATACAGAAAAGACCTAGACAAATTAGATTAATATAATAAAAAAAGCCCTCTCAAATGAGAGGGCTTTTTTATACTTACTCTTGCGGCAATGGCGGCGGTAATTCGGGATTAGTATTAAACTTAATCGCTTTCATCATCGTTTTTACCGCACTCTTAAAGTCTTTTATCTCGCCAGCATCCATATTAAATTCACCCAAAAGCTCACCGTTATAGCTGCTATAAATCTTTGTAATGCCCATTTCTGTGGTCTTTGAACCGTTATAATCCTTAATTGTTTTCTGTTTCTTTAACGCCGCAAATGTTGCCGCACCTTTCAACAGATTATAACGCTCGTCAAATGACTTATCAACCCACTCTTGCGGGTCAATGTAAAAACGGTTTTCATTGACATCAAGTTTATATTCATCAAACTCTTCATCAATAATCATCTCAATAACGCTTTCGGTTTTATTAATGAATTGGTTTAAGGAATCAGGGTTTTTAATCGCTGATGTAACCATAAAGGCGATAATCAAAAAGAATAGTAATGCAGGCAGAATTAAGATTAAAAATCCTGCCAAAATATTCCATACAATTGCCTGGTTTCTTTGACCTTTATGAAATTCCTCAATATCTTCCGGTTTTGACTTTTCATACGCCCATTCATTACCTTTTATACCGCAAACAAGACTTGCACAAAAACCTGCAGGCGTAAAATACAACGGTAAAGCCCAAAGAGTTATATAAACCTTATTAAACAACCCCCAAATCCAAGTGCCCCAAAAAGCACCCCAGTTAAAGCGTTTAAGTTCATCCGGCGGCAATTCTCCGGTAACTTTACCTGGTGTAAAGAGTATTATTAACGCAAAGATTACATTAATAATCAACAACAAAGCTGTAAGAGGATTGGTGTTAAGAATCCACAAATATGGAATCAAGGTCATAATTCCTGCAAAAACATAAATTCTGGCATTAGTTTCAACGCCCAAAATATCAGATAATCGTCTTGCAACAAGTCCGAACCCGATAGCAGCCGCAATCAGGCAGGAAAAACCATAGAAAAACGACGCAAATATCGGCGCATTCGTTAATATATTTTTGAAATTAAATAAATCAAACATTGTCTGCGAATGAGTAACCATCCAAAAACTCAACGGCAATCCTAAAAAAGAATTAATCATTGCGATATAAACACTATTCAAAAAATACTCACGTCTGCCAATACAGCCTTTATAAGCAACAAATTTATTATTAATCATCGTGTCTCCCTTTCATCATTATAAATCTTATCATGCCGGCAGAGAATTGGTGAGGTTGTTAATCTTTCTTCATACTACTGGAAACCCCTTGCGATTTATGATTAAATTAGATAAAAGGGGAGTATATATGATAACTATGATACAATCACATAACGATACCGCATCCGCAATAAGAACAATTGATTCCGAAATAGAAACAATAAACAAGTTGAAAGAAACGCTTTCTGACGGCTCGCTCACGCAGGCACTGGACCTAATGCAGCAGGCTAAAGGAAGAATAATTATTACCGGCATGGGCAAATCAGGTCACATCGGCAAAAAAATCGCCGCATCTTTAGCGTCAACCGGAACCCCGTCATTCTTCGTCCACCCTGCAGAAGCAAGCCACGGTGACTTGGGAATGATTACAGAGGCTGACGTTGTAATAGCAATCTCAAACAGCGGCGAATCGAGAGAACTTCTTGATATTCTTAACTATTGCAAAAGATTTGGAATTGCACTCATCGCAATTACCAAAAACCCTGAAAGTTCACTGGGTAAAGCCGGCGACATCGTGTTAAGGCTTCCGAATAACGGCGAAGCATGCCCGCTGGGTTTAGCTCCTACAAGTTCTACAACAGCAACGCTCGTTTTAGGCGACATTCTGACTGTAGGAATGATTGAAAGAAACGGATTTTCAAAATCCGACTTTAACGACAGACACCCGGGCGGCAAACTCGGTTCTATCTTACAAAGAGTTTCTGACCTTATGCACACCGGCGAAGATATGCCTATTTTGGAAGAAGAAACAAATATGCAGTCAGCGTTACTGGAAATGACTTCCAAACGCCTTGGTTGCGTAGGGTTCGTTAACAAACACGGCGAACTTACAGGAATCCTCACCGATGGCGACCTTAGACGCTGTCTCTCCCCTAAAATTCTTGACGAGCAAGCCTGTAACCTTATGACAAAAAATCCTAAAACAATAAACAAAGACGCGCTTGCCTCTGAAGCACTGAAAATTATGCACGACAAAAAGATTACAAACCTTTTTGTACTGGAAAACCACAAACCAATCGGTGTTATCCATATTCACGATTTACTCAATAATGGAGTTGTATAATGCGAAAAAGCCTTGATATTATCGTTCCCGTTTATAATGAAGAAGAATGTATTGAACAGACAATAAGCCGCCTCTGTGGCGTGCGTGAAAGCCTCTATAACGAACTTGATGTGAACTTCATATTCGTTGATGACGGCTCGCGAGATAAAAGTTTAGCTATTCTTGAAGAATATGCGTCCAAATACCCATTCATCAAAGCCTTGAGTTTTTCCCGCAATTTCGGGCACCAATTCGCCGTAAGCGCCGGGTTAGATTACTCAAAAGGCGACTACGTTGCGATTATAGACGCAGACCTTCAGGATCCGCCGGAACTCATAAAAGATATGTACGAAAAAACCAAAGAGGGCTACCAAGTCGTTTACGGTAAACGACTTAAACGCAAAAAAGAAACTGCGTTTAAAAAGTTCACAGCCTTTGCGTTCTATCGTGTATTTGATTCACTCTGCCAAATTAAAGTACCAACCGATACCGGAGACTTTAGACTTATTACACGTGAAGTCGCAGATGCACTTAAAAACATGCCGGAAAAACACCGTTTTATTCGCGCAATGGTTCCGTGGGTAGGGTTCAAAAGTACGCCTCTTTATTACAACCGTGATGAACGTTTCGCAGGCGTCACAAAATACCCGCTTTCTAAAATGCTTAAACTCGCATCTGACGGAATTTTATCGTTCTCTACAAAACCGATAAAATTTATACATATTCTTGCAGGCTTTTTAATGCTGATTTCAGTATTATTGCTTGTAACGGGACTGTTTTGGTACAACGCGTTCCTGCTATGCCTGCTTGCCGGTTTAATATTCTTCGTCGGAGCCCTACAGCTCTTCGCAATCGGAATTGTCGGAGAGTATGTCGGAAGAATCTTTGAAGAAGTTAAAAATCGCCCGATTTACATTGTTCAAAAGAAATTAAATATATAAAACTAAAAGGCTTCTGCGTTTCACAGAAGCCTTTTTTTATTAATCAAATTTTGTTTGATCTGAACTAAGTTTGTGTGGTCCAAACTTATATGTAACGTTTTGTTGGTCTTGTTTTTGTTCTAACAACAAATTCATATATAATAATTTATTTGCTGTTGCATCATCAAGATTAACAAATTGTGCTCCGGCTTTTGTCTTAGATGCAGATACGATTTTTACATCTGCGTCTATTTCAACATCACCGTATGTGATATGTACCGGTACAACATCACCGACATTTAGTGTATCGTCGTGGGTTACAGACATACCGCCTCTTGATATATCAATAACCGATGTAATGTTGTCATTTTGTTCCAAGACTAGAGGAACATCTGAGTCTGCAACATTAAAACGCATTTGTAAACGTTTATCTATTGCACTTATATCGTGTTCCATAACTCGTTGTTTGTATGTATATTGGAACAACGGGCTTGGATCATCCGGGTCTGGGTCCGGTAGCGGATCCGGATTTGGTGTTGGATCTGGATCAGGATCCGGGTCTGGATCTGGGTCCGGGTCTGGATCAGGATCTGGATCTGGGTCTGGATCCGGGTTAATCGGTTTATCTGGATCATCAGGGTTTACCGGTTTATTCGGATCGTCCGGATCTGGATCGGTCGGATCCGGTTTATCAGGATCAACTGGTTTATCTGGATCTACAGGATCTGGATCGACCGGTTTGTCCGGATTATCAGGATCTACAGGTTGATCCGGATCTTTTGGGTTTTCTGGATCTGTCGGGTCAATCGGATCTGTTGGATCTTTAGGATTGTCCGGGTCTGTAGGATCAGTAGGATCCGTTGGGTCGGTTGGATCGGTAGGATCAACCGGTTTATCTGGGTCATCTGGATCTACAGGGTCAACTGGGTCCGGATTATCTGGATCCGTTGGATCTGTTGGATCAGTAGGATCTGTAGGGTCCGTTGGATCGGTTGGATCCGTTGGGTCTACCGGTTTATCTGGATCCGGATCTGGGTCCGGGTTATCTGGATCGGTTGGATCTACAGGTTTATCTGGATCATCTGGATCTACTGGGTCAACTGGGTCCGGATTGTCAGGATCTGTTGGATCTACAGGATCTACCGGATCTACAGGGTCAACTGGAGGATCTGGATCCGGAATGTCTGGATCAGGATCTGGATCTGGGTCCGGATCCGGGTCTGGATCATTCGGAACCGGGATAACTAAGTTATCATCATCTCCTTCAGGACTGTCAGCACCATCGTAGTTTGGATCGCTGCCCTGTTCACTGCCGGTACCGTTTGGTTTATCCATACCTGTGTCACTTCCGTAATAGTAATTACGTTCAACATCGTTTCTGCCAATTCCGGTTACATCGTGAGGTCTTACGGCTTCGCCTCTAACTGAAATTGTTGTACCGTCAGGGCTTGTAATTGTATTTGTTCTATTATCAACTGTTACGGTAGAATGACCAGGCATTCTGTTTTTACCCATATTGAAGTAATAACCGTCAACGTAACCGTTATCAACTGTAATAATTAAATCTTGGTCTTTACTAGGTCTGCCTTGACCGTCACCGTTAATTTGACCGTTTTTAATAATCAATGTAGAGTCTGCTGCTGTGTTAGGGTTAGAAACTGTACCTAAATCAAGAACTTTTACTGTTACTCTTTCAGGAACTACATTTGTTTTATTTCCGTAGTAATCACCTTTTTCAGGATAGTAAGTAGGTGATTGACCTAAGTTTTCGATGTACATATTTTTACCGCGGTTAACGAGGTCAATTCTGTTTTCAGCGGTAATATCTTTGATATAAGTGTCACCTGAAAATTCTGCATCAATGCTTCCTTCTCTGGAGATAATTGCACAAACATTTGTATCATTTTTAGTACCGTCAGCGTTATCAAGACCTTTAATAATAACGTCTTTAATAGCTAACATATCGACGCCTTGAGCTGAATTTGAAGGATTATAGTTGAATTTATCAGAGTTCCAAGACGCATCGTTAAAATCAGCATTCTTTTGAATGAAAGTTAATGCATTACCTTTTTCACCGATGTTACCGCTTGCGATAATTGAAATTCCTGTACCGGTAACGTTAGGTTTTGTGCTGTCGAGTGCACTGTTTACGACATTGTATGCAGCTGAACCTTTATCGGTTTTGTGGTCAGCAAGAAGAATTACTCTGCCGTCGGAATTAATTTGGTTAATGTGCATATCTTTATTTAAACTTGCCATATTAACCAAAGCCCCGGAGCCTTTGCTATTAGCTGTAATAATACCGTCGATTTCGGTATTGATTGATTTTGTCAAATCACGTGCATCAGCGCCGCCGATACCAGTACAAACGCCATCGGCACAAGGACCTACTTCTTTACCGATAGCACCGTTTGTTGCGGTAATATTTAAATCTGCGCCGTTAATTGTTTGGATTAAGGTTTTAACAACGCCGTAGTTATAAGCATTACCGTCAGTAACATCAATATTTACATCTGCATCAGATGTAATGTTAAAATCTGTACTTGTATGACCGATAATCATATCGGAATTAGAGTTTGTGAAGTTAACGGTACCGTTTGGATTGCGGTGGTTAACAATACCTTGAACGTGCATTCCGTTAGTACCGGAGTTAGTAACATCAATTGAAGAACCTTTTGAGTTAACTCTGCCTGTTGAAGAAATTAATAATTTATTATTAGTGTTTGTAATATCGAGAGTTCCGGCATTGTTGTTAACAGTTCCGTCAATAGTAAGTCCGCCAGCACCGCTATTGTTAATTGTCAAAGAGGTTCCGTCGGATGTAACATTACCTGTAGAAGTTATTTGCAAAGCTCCATTTTTGTTAAGGATTTTTGCAACGCCTGTATTGTTATTAACTTTTCCTGCAACGGTCAAACCGCTTGCACCTGTGTTTTCGATATTAAGGCTTGTACCGTTTGAAGTAACAGAGCCGCCATTAACGATTTTCAAACCGCCTTGAGAGTTGATAATTTGAGCGGTTCCGTTATTGTTAGTAACGTTTCCGCCGATATTCAAACCGTTAGCCCCAACAACATTCTTGATAACCATATCGCCGTCGTTTGTAGCTTTACCGTTAATTGTAACGCCAGTATTTGAATTTTGACCAACGATAGTCATTGTACCTTTGTTTTTAAGGTCACCGGCTGTACCAACATTCAACGCTCCTGCGTTATTTGTGATAGTCATAGCGCCGTTAGGGTTAGATACTTCGCCGTTAATGTTAATTCCGTTTGCACCGTTGTTAGTAATTGTTGTTGTACTGTTGTTAGTAGCGAAGTTTCTGATTGCGCCACCTTCGGCAACTGACATACCTTGAGAAGAGGTAATTTTAATTTCGCCGTTATTATTAGCAAATGCATTGCCGATAACCATGTTATCAGTACTTACAAGCTGATTGAATAGTGCTTCATTTGTTGCGTTATAAATCTTGTCTGCGATTGTACCACCAGCACCGGCGATAACAACACCTGTGCTTCCAACGTCAACTTGTCCGCCGGAAAGCTCTACGTTACCTCTTGCAAAAATTTTACCGTCAATAGAGATTGGTGCACCGCCTGTGTATAATAAAGAACTGCCAGCATCCCAAGTTTTATCGGTTGCTTCGCCCATTTGTTGGTTCATATCATTAACACCAACAGTTCTCATACCGTCTTTTAAAGTTGCAAATGATGACGCATCCGGAGTGAATACGCTTAAACTTCCAACGTTCAAAACACCGCTTCCGCCAACGACCATACCTTCAGGTGAAACAAACACTAAATTTCCGTTTTGTTTCAACTCGCCGCCGACTGTTGTCAAAGCGTTTACGACACCTTGAATGTTAACCTGGCTATTGACAAAGTTAACAAAAGTATCTATATCCCAGTACTGTGATTCTGGCACTGAACCGTTATACGCCTGAAAGATGAAGTTCAATACATCACCTTCAGAAAGCTGTAATTTTTGAAACTCTTTAAACCCTACTTTGCCATTATAATAATTATAAAGGTCCGGTCTAATTTCATAATTCCCGGTAAATGGGTGCTTTCCGATATCATTTCCGGCACCGTCCTGAATTACAGACGCCATAACCGGATAGACTAAAGACTGTTGCAACACGAATAATGAACACAATATCGTGGATATTAGTCTTTTTTTGTTGTTAGTCCGTATGTTTCTCATAGCAACCTCGATATTCTCTAAATAACACATTCTTCAAATTATATATAATTATATAAACGGTTCAAAGTGTAAAAAAATTGATTATTTCCGGAAAAAGTTTTACAAAATTTAACTATATTACAATTTGTAAAGTTTAATTTTTTAGACTCAAAGCCTGTAATATCAAGAAAAATAAAAAAATTAGTCCATATTAGGATTAAATTTTTACAAAAAACGCGCCGAATTCAATATCACATATTGGTAAAAAATAGACAAGGCGCTAGAACTATAGGGGAAAAGCGCAGAAAGGACACTTATGGGTGGTAATGTAGCAGTAAATTATTCAACCTACGGAATTTCTGAACAGGATTGGAAGAAACTGAGTCCTAAAACGCAGGAATTCGTCAACAGCGCGCCGCAGGCGGCAAAACAAATTGCGAGATTGCTCCAACGTGGTTATGATATTAAAGATATCAACGAATACTACGACAATCTTCAGGTAGCGGGTATGTCCGTAGAAAAAGGCGAAGGTAAGGAGGAAGTTCCAGAAAAAGACCTTACCCCGGAAGAACTTGCCGCAAAAGATAAAGAAAAACTTGAGGAATTACGTCAAGATGCGCTAAAAACTACTCCTGATATGATGGATGACAAAGACATGCGCAAAATGAATGAAGAGAAATGGGAACAATATTTCCTTGAACGCTATAAACAAAATCCGGCAGAGGCAAGGCAAGATATTGTTCAAGTCATGTATCAAAAAGAGGTTCGTGAAACAAAACAAACTCTTCAAAATATGATGCGCGATACTAAAGCTGAAAAAATGCTTAAATCAAAATATTTAGCAGAGGGTTTTGCAACAGAAGAAGAAAAAGAACGCTATGAGGCGAGAAAGGCAGAACTTCGCAAATTATATATGGAAGAGCCTCGTGCTAAATGGGACGAACAAATTAAACCACTTCAAGAAGAGTTTAACGCGCTTGAAGCCGGCGACCCTAAACGCGCAGAATTGAAAAAACAAATTGAAGAGCTTCAGGCTAAACGAGAAAAGGCTTGTGATAAAGCAGCGTTAGATGCTTACAACTCAATCAGACCTCCTCACGAAAAAGTTCAGGAAAAAGACTGGGTTCAAGAAGGTGAACATTTGAGCACCGAACAAATCGAGGCTATTCTTGACCTGAAAGCACTTGATGCCTTTGATATTACAGAGGGCAAAATTCAGGATATGGCAATTCACGCTGTAAGCGAAAGCAAATTCAACAAAGGTGTTGCCGAAGTACAAAAAATGCGCGAAGAAATTGCCCAATTGAAAGCTGATAATATTACTCCTGAAGTTCAAAGGGTTCAGAATAAAGCGATTATGGCAGACCGTGAATACGATGAAAAGATTGCCAAACTGCTTGAAGAGGCTGAAACTGATGAATCTAAACGACTAAGAAAAGAAGCAACCGAGGCTAACGTTGCGACCAGAGCAGAAGTTGCAAGACTTCGTAAAGCCGGAAAAGACGTTGAAGCCGATGCCCTTGAAAAGAAACGACTTGAAGCAAAAGTCGAGGCTCAAAAGAAAATTCAGGAAGCCCTTAACCAGGATAAACTTGAAGAAGCAAACAAATTAACAGAAGAAAGAACAAAAGCACGTGAAGCCGCTACAAAAGAGGCTTATAATGCTCTGCCTCAAAAAGTCAGAGATAAAATTGAAAAACTTGAGAAAAAGATTCAAAAGACAATGGACGAAGCTAATACTGATAATAATAAACTTCTGACAGACAATCTTGATGATATCGCCAAAATCATGGCAAAAACTCAAATTGATAAACAACGTGCTGAAAATAAATTCAATAAAACAGTTGTCAAATATGATAAACTTGATGACGATATAAAAGAATGGATTCAAAATAATCCTGAGGACTTCGCTGAATTAGCCAAGGAAGGAGAGACCCCCCCCCTGGGCGAAACATTCACAACCAAGAAACCTGTTCTGGACGAAAAAGGAAGACCTGTTTACGATGAAAACGGTGATCCTAAAATGGAAGAACAACGCTGGGTTTTCAAAAGTGAAAAATTCAAAAACTATATGCTTGCAATGTCTAACGATAACAACTTAGACAACGATGAAGCCGTTGATGCAAGAAATAAAGCTGACTTTTACGCTGACATGCAAGACCGTAAAAAGGTTACGCGTGACCGTAAAGGCGAAATGGCTAAAACAAAATTTAAAGACAGACGTTTTGCCGCAAAAGCATTCAAAGCCGCAGGTATCGAAATTGAAGGTGACAGAACTTTCGGTATGCAAGTTGGGGCAACGGTTAAGGCTTTCGGTAAAGGCTTCGTTGTCGGTAGTATCGGGGCGTTAGCTGCAGAATATTTAAGTACAACAAAAGTTGTTGAATCCAAATTCTTCAAACTGGTACAATACAGCGGTTCAGTGCCTTGGGCTAAAATGGTTCACTATGAGGGTGAAACAGATGCAACACTTACAGGCAGATACCAAAAACACCTTGAGGGTGACGTTGGTTATCACCAAGACATCGTTGTTGAGGGCAACGCTACAGGATACGTAGAATTTGGCTACGAAGGTGATGTCGGCTATTCCGGCAGCGTCGGTTACTCCGGTACTGTTGGCTATGAGGGTGACGTCGGCTATTCCGGCAGCGTCGGTTATTCCGGTACTGTTGGCTACGAGGGTGACGTCGGATACTCCGGTACTGTTAGCGGTACAGCACACGGTAATTACAGCGGTACAGCAAATGGTACGGTTCCTGTAACTCACACTGATTATCAGAATGGTATTCCGATAGGTTCATATACCAAAGATGTTGATGTTTCACTCCCATACTCTGGCAGCATTGATATCCCTTATGAACAAGGATATACCGGTACAGCTCACTATACAGGCACCGCGGGTTACTCCGGCACCGCAGACTACTCCGGTACAGCTCACTACACAGGTACGGCGGATTACTCCGGTACCGCAGATTACTCCGGTACTGCACACTATACAGGTACAGTAGGCGGCGAAGTCTCAATTCCGTACAAAAAAGTAGTAAGCGCAGACGGTACAGTTCACTGGGTTGCAGATGTCGATGATGAAGTTACATTGACAGGTAAAGCTCACTACGAGGGCGATGTCCTTGTTGAGGGTGAAGCTGAATACAGCGGCGAAGAAAAAGTCGAAGGTACAACCAAAGGCAGCCCGAAAATCAACCTTAAAAACGTCTTGAATATAGGTATTGGCGCCGGTATTGCAAACGTATTGGCATCCTTACCTGATATCGCAAAAATTAAAGACGAAGGTATGCGAAAAGAAACTATCAGAAGACAGGTACTGTCAGACAAAGGCGTAGATGACAGAACCCCTGTACCTCCTACACCTGATCCGGAGGTCGTTGAAGGCGGCGGCGGTGGTGGCGATGATGACGGCGACTGCGGAAATGAGACTGTAGATTGCAAAGCTGGCCTTGCAATGGAGGACGGCAAAGATACCGAAAAGAACGAAGACGTAAAATATGAACCAACATATTTTAGAGAAAGCCGAGAACGTTCAGAATGGTACGACTTTGCAGCAGCCTACGACTGGGATCCTAAAAAAGTATCTTTAAAACAGGTCTACAGGGCAATCCAGGCTCGTAACGGTTACACTGCAGCGAACCCGAACCCGCCAAAACAAATGATGCTTCCATTGGATTTGGATTTAGGCAACGGCGTAGTATTAAAACGTAAAGAAAATTACACCATTGCAAAACATAAAATTCCACAACACGAAAGAGGCAATAATAAAGGCAGAGCTGCAGGCGGTAAAGCTAATATTATAAGCATTCCGGGCACACCTAAGTACTACTTTATAGACTGCAACGGCAAAGAACATATCGTAAATTCAGAAACCGAAGCGAGAAATAAATATAAAGAAGCAACCGGAAAAGATTTTGAGGGTCCAATACCTAAAAAATAAAAAAAGTCCCCGCGAAAGCGGGGATTTTTTATGCTAAAATTAAGGCATGGATATTTTTGTTATAGAAATTATTGACGCAGATAGTGTTCACCAACAGCTTTTATTAGAGTTTCAGAAGAAAGAAATTTCTGACCCTAAAAAACTTAACGAACACTGTCTTTCTTATCTTATGGTCGACAGAATTTTACGAGAATTCTACAAAATCGAAAACCGAGAAATTATTTTTGACGGTAAAAAACCTCTTCTTAAATCCGGAGCAAAACATTTTAGTATAAGCCATTCAGGGGAATTTATCGCACTTGCGTTTTCGGATTTTGCCTGCGGCATAGATATTGAGGAAAACACGCCGCGTGATTATAAAAAAATTGCCGAACGCATGAAATTTTCGTGCACAACACCTGATGAATTTTATCAGGATTGGACTTTTTTTGAAGCGAAATATAAACTCGGCGCCACTCCCGCAGCATCAAAAACTTATAAATTAGGGAACTACACTCTAACGGCGTTAAGTTCAAATCCTTCTGAACATTTTGAGCTTTATATCCAAAATAGTGCCACTAAATAGTGACATTAGCATAAAATAATTACCACAGCCCCTGCAACCATTATCAAAGAGGCTGCCAGCTTGCGTTTCAGGTGTTTTTCTTCAAACATTGTTACACCCAAAACGACACTTAATAGTGTCGAAAGTTGGAAAAGAGCCAGTGCATAAGAAACATTCATACGTGCAAAAACGAAGTTAGTTGCGTATTGCATCAAGCCCACCGCCAGAATCAGTAAAATCTGATATTTGTATGAAACTATTTTCATCGTTCTTCTCGCAGGCAATACAAATAAAGCTGTAAATACGAATCCGGCAAGTACCCAGTATACAAAAGCAATCGTAACGTCACTCATGAGTATAATTTTCTTAATAAAAATTGCCTCTGTACCGGAGAATATCAGAGCCAAAACCCTATATATCAGAGCTTTATAATGCAATGCACTGTCTTTTTTATCTAGGATAAAATAAGTTCCGAGAATTATAAGAAAAATCCCAACAAGAGCCAATCCCGACGGGATTTCATGCAAATAAACCCACCCAACAATTAAAGCTACAATAGGTTTATAAGAATTAATCGGCGCCAGCATTGACAATTCGCCAATAGAAAGAGCTTTAATGATAAAATAGTTTCCAAGCGCACCCAACGCTCCCATTATTAAAGCATATTTTATCAATTCGACACTAAATAGTGACGTTATTGGCAAAATAAGTATGCTTAATCCTAAATAAGTATAAAAATTGACAACCGAAGACTTCTGTCCTCGATTAGTCAAAAATTTTTGACATACGTTAAGATAGGAATTACTTACTATTCGCAGCAGAACCGCAAAAATTGTATAAAACATTACATAATTATAGCAAAAAAAATTTTTATCAGTGTTATAATAACATACTATCAGGAGAATTTATGAAAACCAAAAAAGTTAACTTTTTTACAATATGTAGGAACACTTTAACCAAAAACGGGAGACTGGCAAACCTTGAAATAGCTGAAATGCAAAGTCCTGTTTATCAAAAACGTTTACGGAACGGAGATATTGCGTTATTGAATGAAGATAAAAGCGGCGACACATTTATGCTAATCAAAAAAGACTGCTCAATGGATATGAAAAAATCACAAAAAGCAGAGAATGGTTACAGCAAACTTTTATCATTTGCAAAGGAATACTATGATAAATCCTCACAAAAATTAAAAGAAGTTAAGAAAGAAGTTTTTTATTATAATCACAGAATTGAAGAAATTGCAAGAAAGACAAGGAACGTAGATGGTTCATCAGAGTTAAAGATAGTAAGTGCCGGAGACAGAAAGACGCTATTTCATCAAACCCGCTTAGCAGGAAGTCTTCATCCTGCGATGGCAGAAAGGACAATTATGAAAAGCGGAGACGTCGTATACATTGAACGCTACCCACAAATATAATCATAATAAAAAAGAGGTCTTAATTAGACCTCTTTTTTATGGTGGGCGTTAGAAGACTCGAACTTCTGACCCTCTCCTTGTAAGGGAGACGCTCTACCAACTGAGCTAAACGCCCTCGCAACCTTTCTGCTATCGGCTACAGTTGTTATGGTAGAACAAACATATTTTAATGTCAAGCACTTTGTTTTATTAACCAACGCAACATCTTTTTTATATCCTTATTCCAGCACCCATGCCAGTTTTTAAGGATTTCATCCGCAGGCGTTAAGCCTTTCATTGTATATGATTTTATTGCACCAAGGTATTTTGCCTCATGACATTTTTGACTCTTTAACGATTTCTCCGCAATTTTTATTAACTCTTTTGCAATATCGCCGACTTTGCGGTGTTTAATCCTTGCCTGAAGCGCATAACGCGGAACTTCATATCTTAATTCAGAGTAATCAAGATGAATAAATTCTTTCAAAAGCTCTTCTGCCTCATCCATCGCAACAGAATTATATAAAATTCCTTTATAAATAGCCAAAATGGACAACAACAAATCTTTTCTCACGCAATCCTGGTTCCTAATTTCCAGGAAACGGTTAAGTCGTACTTCCGGGAAGCACAGATTTGCCTGAAGTTTATAATCCGTCATCGTTGGCAAGAAACCTTCCCAACCTTTAGACATATATTGTTCAAAGTTAATACGCCCGTTAAGATCAATCGGTAATTCTTCTTTATTAATAAATATCATTGGAGTTTTTAGAACTTTATCAATATAGGTATCAAAGTTAAATTCTTCATCCAAATTAAGTGCAAATCCGCAACGGTCATTATCAGTATTAAGCCAGCTTAGTGCCCTAAACGATTTATAACCCGTTTCGACACCACCACGAATAGGCGAATTTGCAAACATTGCGCTCATAAACGGAACAAGTTTATTCGCAAGTACAAATTTTCTTGAGGCATCTTCTTCGCTGGTATAATCCAAACAGCATTGAATCCCTGCGGTTTCGCGCATCATAACGTCTGATAAAATTCCCCAAAGATATTTAGCCATAATTTTATAGCGGTGTTTCGGAATTAAATTTATAGACTTGTAAGTCACAAGCGGTGAAACCCCGTAATTTAAAAGTGTAATCCCAAAATCATCCAAGCATTTTTTCAGTGCTCCGTCGAGGTTTTCAATATCACTTTTTATTTCAGAAATTTTAGTTTTAGGGGTAAGACTGTATTCAAATTGGCAGCCTGGCTCCAGCGTAATTGTTTGGTGTCCTTTTTTCAAACCGATAATATTAAAATCATCAGTTATATAATCCCAATTATCCTCTTTAGCAAATCTTCTAAGGAGATTACATATTCCAAATTCGTGGTAATAATCAACATTTGCACCAGTAACATCAAAAATCGGAAGGCGTTCATATTCAACACCGACGCGCAAATCCTTTTCTGATTTAACGCCGCTTTCGTAATACGCTCTGATATCAGCTCTTGTAACTTCCTTTTCCTCTAATTGAATATTTAACACAGTCCCTCCTAATGTTCAAATTATAACATTAAAATAATACTTGCTGAACAAATATGTATATTTCACCATGTGTATGATATGATTATACCGTTATGGATTACTTCAATAGAGCAAGATATTTTAGAACAAAAAAGCGTCTGGGGCAGAATTTCCTGATAGACGGCACCGCTATTGCGGATATAATTCACGCGGCAAACATTTCGCCGGATGATGTGGTTGTAGAAATCGGTCCCGGGGTAGGTTTTGTAACCGAACAGCTTGTAAAAAAAGCAAAAAAAGTTATAGCAATTGAACTTGATGAAGAAGCTATTGCAGAGCTCAAAAAACTTGATGCGCCAAACCTCGAAATTATTCACAAAGATGTTTTAAAAACAGATATTTCAGCGTTAAGTGATGAGAAAATCAAAATTGTTGCGAATATTCCGTATTATATTACGAGTCCTATTATCGCTCATTTACTCGGCGAAATTGATGATTTAGCTAACAAAAACAGAAATAAAATTACAGATATACTGTTAATGGTTCAGGAGGAAGTTGCGCGCAGAATGACAGCTGACGAAAACTCTCCTGCAAAACAATATGGTTTATTGACAATTCTATCACAGTTTTGGGCAGATGTAAAAATTGTACGGCTTGTTGGAAGAAAATCTTTCTATCCGGCGCCTAAGGTTAATTCAGCCGTGGTTAGTTTAACAGTTCGTGAAAAACCAATGTTGGAACTTTCAGACTATACCCATTTCAGAAAAACCGTTAAAGCTGCGTTTTCACAACGCCGCAAAAATGTTAAAAATTGTCTTTTAAGCGGCGGGTTTGCAAAAGAAAATATAACAGCAGCGCTCGCTGCGCTCGCGCTTGATGAAAATGTTCGCGGCGAAAAGCTATCAATAGAAATGCTTGGAAAACTTTCCGAGGAGCTTTTAAATGGTGCAAAAGATTAAGATAAAGTGTCCGGCGAAGATTAATTTGGATTTAAAAATTCTAGGAAAGCGTCCAGACGGATTTCATAATATTGAAAGCACAATGCAAACGATTAGCCTATATGATTATCTGACGATTTCTGTAGCGCCCGGGTTTTCAATCAAACTTTCCGGCACTTCAAAAGAAATTCCATACGATGAGAAAAACATTGTTTATAAAGCTGTCAAATTATTTTTTGATACGCTTGAACAAACGGCAGCAGTAGAAATTTTTATTGAAAAGAATATTCCTGTTTCAGCTGGCATGGCTGGCGGTAGTACGGACGCGGCAGGGGCTATATTTGGACTAAACGAGATTTTAAATAAGCCGTTAAAACGCACAGAACTTCACGAATTATGCGCAAAATTGGGGTCAGATTTGAATTTTTGCCTTGAAGGCGGCTGCAAAAAAACGACATCCCGCGGTGAAATTCTTGAGGAAGCAGAGTTTTTCGAACGCAAAGTTTCGCTGATAAAACCGGTTAACCTTGGAATAAGTGCGAAAGAGGCATACACGAAGTTCGCGGAGAAAGAAAAAACACCTGAACGCGAAAAATTTATTAATGACCTTGAGTGGGCTGTAATTGACAGCTATCCGGCACTGCAACAGATAAAAGAAAAATACCCCCAAGCGGTGATGACGGGTTCCGGCTCAACTTATTTTGCTTTCGACACCGAATTCTTACCGCTTGATGGATATTGGATTAAAAATAATTTAAAAACAATACAGACCGGTATATCTATCGCTTAATACAAATAGGTTTTGCGGTTGCGGAATCTTTGACAATTACACCTAACATCGCAACACTTGTATCTAGGTGTATTATACGATTAACTACCCCTGGAGAGGATGTAGTCATTATCCAGCTTGGTAATGTAGCGTTATAGAATAATTTATTTACAAACAATGACATAGCCTCTTCTTTATTTGGCATTCTTGCATTATCCAGAGTACGACAGTATTTTGTACCTTCCTCAAATACTACAGAGTTTGGTCCGACGTGTTCAAACACAGGCGCAACGACACTGGAATCAGAGGAATAAAGCACCGTCAAAAATCCGATATCTTTTCCTATCGTATTCGGGCCCTTGTTTCCGTTCAAGTCATAAATAAAATTAGCACAAACCAATGGCGAAACCATATAACCGTTCAAAACACTTGGTTCCTGCTGGCAATACGGGTTGTAAAAGACCGCGATGCTTTCGCCGTTAGCGGTCTCAAACGCCGCCGCTTTAGAATTTATCATCGAATGCGACCAGTGCTCATAAGATGCCGTTTTCATTTTGGGATTGAGGGTGTTCCAGTCAAGAGGAAAAGATATTACAGAATTGTAGGTCGTAATTTTAGAAGCCATGCCGCAATCCTGCAGGTGTTCAGAATCGCAAATATTGTTAATTTTAAGGACTTTTGAAAGCCCTGCGGTAATAAAAGTTTCCGCAACATTATCGGAAGTAACACTTCCGGATTCGTCTTCTACAAGCGTTCCATAGCCATTCATAGATGGCATTAGTGAAATAGCTTGGCTAAACCGCGCATAAAGCGCTTTTCGCTGCGTGTTCCAGGTTCGTTCGTTAATGTTGCCTGTGAGAGATGGCAGCGTTATCGCGGCAACTACGCCTATAATTGTGAGGGATAACAGGATTTCCGCCATAGTGAACGCGGTTAAGAGGCGCCCCCCCCCCCCTGTGCAAGGTAATACGTTTTTCTTATTCATATTCTCTATCCTTTCTATGATTAGTTTAAACTATTTTTAGGCAAAAGTAAAGCCCCTTTTCAGGGGCTTTACTTAAATTATTTAACCATATCTTTGAATTTTTTACCCGCTGTGAACGCTGGAACTGTTTTTGCAGGGATTTTAATTTCTGCACCGGTTTGTGGGTTTCTACCGGTTCTTGCACCACGTTTACGAGCATCAAATGTACCAAAACCGATTAATGTTACTTTTTTACCTTTTGCTACTGATTTTTCAATGATGTCCAAAATTGAGTTTACTACATCGTAAGCTGTTTTTTGAGGAACACCTGCTTTTTTCGCAACTTCTTTTAGTAATTCGTCTTTGTTCATTTCTGTCTCCTTTTTTAACTCTAACTTTAACCTTTACAGAAAACTGCAATAACCATGCCGTTTCATGCCCTATTATAGCACTTAAACCGCGTTTTGACAAGTCTTTTGGCAAATGTACAATATAAATTTAGTTAAAACTTAACATTTTTCAACATTAAATTTCTGCTTTAAGACGGGCAAAACTAACATCTTTATAGAAATATTTTAGAATTTGGTAGGCGTTATAGCCTTGTTTGGCAAGGTGATTGGCACCATGCTGGGACATTCCCACACCGTGTCCTTTCTTGCCAACACTTGCATCATACGACGGTACAGAACGAAGATATGGAACATTACCACCCCAGCTTGCGGTTTTGGTCTTACCGCCGGCAGAAGCCGTGTAGAATGCCGAAATTATACGCTGATTGTGGGTAAGAACTATTCCACGGGTATCATTGACGGCTTTTGTAGTACCTCTATTCTCTGCAGAAGCGCCTCCATAAGCCTGATCACGCGGTGTATCTTCAAGGTCATAGCCTTTTGCTGCACGTTTGCCCAGGTTCGCAAGCGCATAACTTCTTGCAGCAATAGCCTGCGCCTTATGAGCTTCAACGTCCCAACTGGTTGGCATTTCCGACGGAATTACACCCTTAAGATAACTTTCTAAGTCTACATCGTTTATAACCGTAAGACGTCCGTTATTGTTTTGAATAATTAAATTTCCGCGATACCATTTCTTTTTAGTGCTTACAAAACCGTCCTGCGAAGATTTTATGACAATTCTATCCGAATTAATATCTTTGTATTCGCCATTAATTCGGATTGCCATTTTTTTGTTTCGCGCAACAATCAAATAACCTTTCATCTGTTTAAGCTCTGTGACTGTTTTGTTAGTACGCGCATCAATAATAACGCCATCTCCGGAGGTTCCGACGCCGGCACTCGAAACATCAGTCAAAAGTCCTATTTTTATTGCAAAAACAGGATTAACTGAACATAAAAATAAACATAGCGCCAGCAGCAAGTTTCTCATAGAATTTATAATACCACAGCGCGTATGAAATTTCATAGAGTTTTTAGAGTATTTTTTAAGAAACTAAACATTCTTTGCCGTTTTTATCAGTTGTTTTTAATAAAGATTTAGTCAATTCCAGCCCAACGCAAGATGAACCGATTGAAACTGTCACAAATGTCAAACCTTTTATAATTGCCCCGATTTTTCCACCCCATTTGTGCTTAGCAATTGACTCAAACATAGGTTTGAAAACACTGGATTTAGACATTTTTTCAAGGGTATTCTGAACTGTTTTTGAAGTCGCAAGTTTTTCATAATTTTTAGAGATTAAATGTTCACCCGCAAACATAAAACCAAGAGAGCCAAGTTCTTCTTTAAACGTTTTTTCTTTATCATCAGACATTGCGACTTTGACGACACTAGACGCACAAATTAACGGGTTAATATTGTTACTTAAAAATTCGACAGTTTTCCCTGCATATTTAAGTGCCTTACTGTCTCCGGCGACATCCTGAAGAATTTGTACGGCATTTTTTGTTCCCATTGCAATGGTTTTATCATACTTGCCAATCTCTTTCAAGACACCGGCAACTTGACCAACAGCAACCGGCGCACGACCGATTTCGCCATTTTCCGTCTTGCCTATGTTTCTAAAAGCAAATATACCTGATGCTACCGGGCTAAACATACAAAATAACCTTTATAAACTACACATACACACTTATATAAAGTATTTTTATTACTCAAAATTGCGCAGATAATCTAAGATTTTACAATCTTAACAATTTTGTATTGTTATGATATTATAGAATTATGTTTGAGTTCGAGTTAGAAAATGAAGATAAAGAATTAAAGCAAGTTGGCTTGGAGTTAATGTTTCTTACCCCTGAAAAATATTCCAACGAAGAGGGAATAACCTCTGTAGAGCTTGCAAAACTCGTTGATTTACCCTTAGAAACCGTAAAAAAGAAATTAACTATATTAAAAGACCACGGAGTTGTAAGGGTTAGGGGTATTAACCCTAAATACTGGCGGTTTGATGAATATAATTTTCAGCGTCTTGATGACAGCGATGAAATCTTCCGCTTACTATGCAGTTTTGACGATGTGGATTTTGATAAATATTTTGATTACAGTGGACATTAAAAAGGCGTAACATAAAGTTACGCCCCTTTTTTAATCTCGTTTGACACAACGAACTTCGTGCGACGAGGTTCTATCAAATAAGAGCCTTGCTCCAGTCCATAAACTTTGCGCCCAACCACGACTTTCATTATTGGACAACGCTAATGAGGAAGTCCAGTAATGCTCTTGAGTTATATTCCCTATTAGATTTTGGTTTAAAAACATAGCTCCGGCTTCTTCCTTAGTTGGAAGACGATATTCGGGATCAAGAGCAGTACATGCTTTAGAAGCTGTTAATGTGGAGGAATTTGTCGCCGTAAGTGGTGAATTTTGAGCATTATATGGGTGCACAAGTGGAGCAACTACCACGCTATCAGCTGAATAAAGCACTGTTATAAAGCCAATATCTTTTCCATAGGTATTCGGACCTTTATTACCGTTCAAATCATATACAAAATTGGCACAAATTCGATTTTGAATAGGATCCCACCAAACTGAAGAGCTTAATTCCGAAACGCATGTTGGATTGTAGTAAACAGCTATACTCTCGCCGTTTTGAGTTTCGAAAGCCGCAGCCTTAGTGTTAATAATAGAGTGAGAAAAAGATTCATGGGTAGCGTTAACCATCGTAGAATTCAAATCTGCCATTGTTGCCGGAAAAGGTGTAATTACGCTGCCGGCAAGAGGTGTAATTTTATCTGGCAGTCCGCAATCAGCTAAATGTTCGTGGTCACAAATATTAGTCATTTTAAGGACTTTTGAAAGCCCTGCGGTAATAAAAGTTTCGGTGACGCCATTGGGATCACCCTCTTCAAGCGTTCCATAGCCATTCATAGATGGCATTAGTGAAATAGCTTGGCTAAACCGTGCATAAAGCGCTTTACGCTGCGTGTTCCAGGTTCGCTCGTTAATGTTTCCTGTGAGCGACGGAAGCGTTATCGCGGCTACTACACCAATAATTGTGAGGGATAACA
Source organism: Candidatus Gastranaerophilus phascolarcticola (assembly GCA_001899335.1). Taxonomy (GTDB): domain Bacteria; phylum Cyanobacteriota; class Vampirovibrionia; order Gastranaerophilales; family Gastranaerophilaceae; genus Gastranaerophilus; species Gastranaerophilus phascolarcticola. The sequence goes on along the minus strand of MOYE01000001.1, from coordinate 206,182 downwards.
GGATTTCCGCCATAGTGAACGCGGTTAAGAGGCGCCCCCCCCCNNCCCCCCCCTGCACATGTTAATACGTTTTTCTTATTCATATTCTCTATCCTTTCTATGATTAGTTTAAACTATTTTTTGCCTAACGTCAAGTTCTATTTCAACTTATTTTTTTGAATAAAAAATAAAATTGCCTCATCAACAGATTGCGGCTCCTTTAACGTTGCCTCATAGTCAATTGTTTTTGAACGGGAACGGTTTAAAATGGCGTTCCAAATTGATAGCCCCACAAAAATCGCAAAAGATGAAAGCATTACCGCAAACATTACTGTCGCAAATTTTATTAATGCAGAAAATAATTCAGAATTTTCCGGTGCCGCCGCAGTTTGAACAGCATCAGGCGTTTCGCAAAATCCAATTTGCGAAACGCCAAATACTATTAAAGTTAATATTAATAATCTAAGTTTCATCTTCTGTCTTTTTAGCTTTTGTTTTTCTTGTTGTTTTTGATGAACCACGATTTGGACGGCGTTTTGGTTTTTCCTCTTCAACAACCTCCGGTTCCGCAACAGGTTCCGGCGCTGCCGCTTCCGGTGTCACAACAACCGCCTCTTCTTTTGACTTACTTGTTTTACGTGTACGTCTTGCCGGTTTCTTCTTAGGTTCTTCTACAACCACTTCAGGAGTAACTGTCGGTTCCTCCACTACTGGTTCTGCCGGAGCTTGCTCAATTTGTGCAACTACTTCAGTTTCCGGTGTTTCACCCTCTTCGCGGAAACGATTGTTTTTGTTCCGCTTGTTGAATTTATTTCTGCGATTTTTCTTGTTATTTTTTCTGTCTTCAGAAACATTGTTTTCTTCAACTGTCGGTGTTTCAAGGGTTTCTGCGACTTCCTGATTATTATTTTTGTTATTGTTTTTCTTGTTGAATGTCGCAATAGGCATTTTTGCTTTAGCAACTTTTGCTTTCATTTCAGCCTCTGCTGACGGAGTTGCAAAGTTAAACTCGTTCATAAAATAGCCGCTGCCTTGACAGTGAGGGCATTTTTTAGTGAAAATTTCGGATAAACTTTGACCTTGACGGTGACGTGTAAGTTCAACAAGTCCGAGGTCTGAAAGCTGACCAACTTGCGGTTTCGCTTTGTCAGGTTCAAGCGCAAGTTCCATTTCTTCCATAATTGCAAGTTTATCGGCACGTGAAAGCATATCAATAAAGTCAATGATAATCATGCCGCCGATATTTCTAAGACGGAGCTGACGTGCGATTTCGTGAACTGCCTCGATATTTGTTTTAAGAATTGTCTCATCCTGCGTAGAAGAACTTGTAAACTTACCGCTGTTAACGTCGATTACGGTCAAAGCCTCTGTTTGCTGGATAAATAAATAACCGCCTGACGGCATATTAACTTTTACATTCAAAGCCGCTTTAATTTCTTTATGAATATCTTCTGCAATTAAAAGCGGTTCAGTACCTTTGTAAAGCGTTACCTGAACATTTTTGTTAATGTGCCAGTTTTGGAGGATATTTTGAACACGTGACATTGCAAACGCAGTATCAACAACAATTTCGCGAACATCATCGGTGCAGGCTTCGCGGATTACTCTGTAGAGCAAATCCTGGTCACGATAAATCAGGTTTGGAGGTGTTAAACTTTCAGCAGATGTAATGATATTATTCCATTTTTCCAATAGAATTTCCAAATCTTCCTGAATGTCAGCCTCTGATTGACCTTCAGCTTCTGTTCTGATAATAACGCCGACGCCGACAGGTTTAATTAAACTTACGATTGATTTTAAACGTGCGCGTTCTTTTGAGTTTTCAATTTTTTTACTTACGTTAATTCCCGGTTCGTGCGGTATTAAAACCAAAAAACGTCCCGGAAGACTGATTTCAGTAGTTACACGCGGACCTTTGTGACCGGTCGGTTCTTTCACAACTTGTACGATTAATTTTTGGTTAGGAGAAAGTTTGTCTTTCAACGCGCCTTTACCCATAACGTCTTGGGCGTGAAGAAATCCCATTTTGTCAGAGCCGACATCTACAAACGCAGCGTCAATACTAGGTAAAATATTGTCAACACGTGCGAGGTAAACATCACCTAATAAAATGTCTCCTTTGTGAATAAAAAAGTCCGAAACCTTACCGTTTTCAAGAACAGCCGCGATATTGTCGCGTTCAGCAATAATAATTCTTTTTTCAGGATTAGAATTATTATTGTTTCTAAATTTGTCATTTGCCATAATAAAATCCTTTTACTATCTATAACTCTTCAAGATTTTCGTCAAAGAAAGCAATACGTGTAATATTAAACTGCACACCGGGTGCGATTAATTCCATTACGACATCCGCTCTAACGGCAGGAATTTCGCTTCCTTGACCGGTTTTTAAGATTATGAACAGACAGCCGTCAACAAACTTGTATGATTTTATTGAGTTTTTAATGTCTGTTTTTTTAAGTAAACCTTTTTTGTTTTTCTTCTCAATAAAAATTTCGTGAGAAGATAAAACCTTGTCTGTATTGTAGCACAAAGTTTCAAAATCGTAAAGGTCTTTGTTAAAAATTTCGATTTTGTATTCGCCCCATTGCGCCGTATTGTCAATGGATTTGTAGGATCTGTCGATTTTCTTAATTTCAACAATTTTGCAGCCTGACGGCAGAACTTTTTCCAACTTTAGTTGGAGTTGGTCAGGGTTCAAGTCATCCCAAATGTCAATATCGACAAGTTCGCAAACGCTTTCGGAGAAAAGCGGCAGGGCAACACCCATAGAAATTCGCATTGTAGGGTTGTAACCGTATGAAAACGCGACATTTAACCCGCTGCGTGAAACGGACTTGAAGAAAGTATTCTGCCAATCAAGGTGTGAAAAATACTTTAAAATCCCGCATTTTGTAAGTTTCAAACGGTAACGGAACGGAACAGCGTTGTGTTCTTCGGGTTTTCGCGGCGGTTTTGCGACGGCATTGTGTTCGTATTTTGTCGCTAAAACCTTACGTGTTTTCAAGTTAGGACAAACCCCGCAGCCGACGCATTTGTGTTCGCAGGTCGGCGTCAAACGAAATTCATTTGAAGTTTCTGCCATAGCCAAATTGTATTCGTTAATAAACCAATCTTTATTTACGCCAATATCAACAAAATCCCACGGCAACGGCTCGTTTACGCAATAAGTTTTCTGCGCCAAGTCAGCAAGCGAAAAGCCAAGTTCAACTGCTGTGTCTTTCCAAACGTTTTTGTCAAAATTTTCACCCCACGCGTCCAAATAACAACCTTTTTTGTATAACGCTTCAATGTAGCGGCAGAGTTTTTCATCTCCGCGCGTCAAAACCGCCTCAATTTCAGAGACATATTTTTCGTGGTAGTTAATTTTTAAACCCTTAATATGCTTTGTTTTGTCTTTCAAATAGTGAATATGTTCGGTAACTTCGTCCAAATTCATCTGCCCGCACCACTGGAACGGTGTAAACGGCTTCGGCACAAAAATCGAAAGAGTACATGTCAAATCAAGCGAGTGCAAAAGCCCTTTTTCTTTTTTGAGAAGTTTGGCGCGATACTTGATTTTGTTCAAAAGTTCCGCCAACTCATCCATATCTTCAAGTGTTTCGGTCGGCAAGCCGCAAATAAAATAAAATTTTACGCGTGACCAGCCGTTTTCGTAAAGCGTCAAAACCGCATGTAAAATCTGTTCTTCCGAAATATTTTTCTTAATAACGTTTCTTAGGCGCTGGCTTCCGGCTTCAGGAGCAAGCGTCATTGTAGATTTTCTCACGCTCTGGACAAGGTTTGCAAGTTCCAGATTAAACCCGTCAATTCGCTGGCTCGGGAGCGAAACAGAGATTTTACGCTCGTCAAAATCAACCGCAAGTTCCTTGATAACCTCTTTGATATTAGAGTAATCGTTTGAAGAAAGCGACAACAGTGAATACTCATCATACCCCGTATTATCAACGAGTTCACGCGTAATCTTGACGATTTCTTCGCCCGTACGCTCACGAATAGGTAAAGTTACGTGACCCGGCTGGCAAAAACGGCACATTCTGCCGCAGCCGCGACGGATTTCAACAACTGCACGGTCTTGAACAGATGAAGAAAACGGTATCGGATACGTTTTTGGAGCTGTTTCGTACTTCAACTGCGCAATACGTTTTTTCACCCCGCCGCCGACGGATGCGCTCCAACGCCCCGAGTTTTCACCCTCAACAAGCGCCTTAATCCTTTCCGCACGCGGCAAGCCTTTTGTGCGTTCCAAAATTTCACACGCCTCAACTATACTGTCTTCACCGTCACCAATCATAAAAACATCAATAAAATCAGCCATCGGCAACGGGTTAAACGTACACGGTCCGCCCGCCATAATAATCGGATCGTCCTCGCCGCGTTCATCATTTCGATATGGGATTCCGCTCATCTCAAGCATTTTCAGCACTGTCGGGTAAGATAATTCATATTGAAGAGAAAATCCCACCGCATCAAACTCTTTAAGCGGGCGTTTGCTTTCCAATCCATACAAAGTTTCCGGCTGAAAATCTTTCTCCGGCGCATAAGCCCTATCCGCCATAAACTCTTCACGGGCGTTCAGACAATTGTAAAGCACTCTCAAGCCCAAATTACTAATTCCAATTTCATACTTGTCCGGAAAAACAAGCGCAAACCTGACCTTCGCGCTGTCAAAATCTTTTTTAACCGACAAAAACTCATCACCAACATACTGATAAGGCTTATTCGCCTTAAAAAGCGCTTCGTGGTACTTTCTTAAAAAACATGTCATTTATGCTAATCCTTCGGGTATATATTTCTCTATTTCAATAATCTCGCCGTCAAGCGTGTTTTCTTCAAACGACTTCAAAAACTTAAATAAATCCTTATTCGGCACATCGTAATTATACAGAAAAACCTGACCGTCAAAATTTCTCATAACACTTACTATATAATGGCATTTTTCGCTAAAATTACGCAAATGCTCTTCATTAAACCGGTTTCCGTTAGTGTCTTTCGATAGCTTGACATAATTAAACCCCGCGTAAAATTTAACCTTTTCCGCGGCAGGTTGGGACTTGCCGTGATTTGAAAAAATATCAATAACTTTTTTGTTAATTTCCTCGCTCACACATCCCTCATTTTCCGCTTATTTCAAGTAATTAATTATTTCCAGCGCAAGCTGTTTTCTAATCTCGTCAGGCGCTTTTTTAAGGTATTCCATAGCGTGGGAAACTTTAACATTTTTGTCATACCAGCGACGCATAATATAATTGTACTGGTCGTCCAAAGACATTTCGATATCAAAATCAAAATCCTTTAGTTTGCTGATAATATGGTCAGCACATCTAACCTGCATATCTTCACTCATCTTTTCCAAAGTGGCAATCGCCTTACTAACCGTCGGATCAACGTCATACCAGCGTTTAAATAACATGTCTCCCTGCTCCTTTTCTTAATTATAAGAATACTATAATTTTCAGAAAAAATCAAGGCGGTCAGTGACCGCCTTTGACTTTCTAACGTTTAACGCACCATAAACCATAAGGAACATCTTTCGATGTAGCCTCCATAGTCCCGGCATTAAACCAAATCCGCCAAACTTTCCCATTACTATCCAGCGACGATGAATTATATGCACCGTCGGACAAGCCTAATAATCTCTTAGATGCCATCATCGACATTAACTCATAACGATTTGGTATTCTATAATCTACATCAGTATTTGTACAAGTTTTAGCGGCATCTACGTATGTAACAGAGCCATCAAAAGGCTGCGGGTGGTTTACCGGAGAAACAACCACGCTATCTGACGGATAAATAACCGTAATTACGCCAATATCCTTATTCATAGTATTTGGTCCCTTTGTACCATTCAAATCATAGATAAAATGCGCACATATTTTTGTAGGTACAATAAATTCCCGAACTTCATTAAGTCCTGATTGACAGGACGGGTTGTAATAAACGGCAATGCTTTCTCCATTTTGGGTTTCAAATGCAGCACTCTTAGTATTAATCGCACTGTAAGAATAAGTCCATTCAAAATCTGTTCTTGAATAATTAATTGAAGTAAACTGTGGATTTAATTCATTAAGAGTTTTAGGGAAATCAATTTTAGACATATTTCTCAACGGAGTAATTTGTTCCGGCAGACCACAATCAGACAAGTGTTCACTATCGCAAATGTTGTTAATTTTTAGGACTTTTGAAAGCCCTGCGGTTACAAAAGTTTCGGCGGCGGTGTCCTGGGTAACACTGTGGCTTGCGTCTTCCGTTAGCGTACCATATCCGTTCAACGCCGGCATTAAAGCTATCGCTTGGCTAAATCTTGCATAAAGGGCTTTCCTTTGCGTGTTCCAGGTTCGCTCATTAATGTTGCCGGTTAAACTTGGTAAGGTTATTGCGGCAACTACACCTATAATTGTTAATGACAGAAGTATCTCCGCCATTGTGAAGGCCTGTTGAGCACGCCCCCCCCCCCCCNNACCCCCCCCCTGCATGTGGTAATACGTTTTTCTTATTCATATTCTCTATCCTTTCTATGATTAGTTTAAACCATGTTTCATATCTTGTCAATCTATGGTACAATATAACTATGGGTGATGAAGATAAACAGTACGACGCCACACCGCGAAAGCTGGAACAGGCTAGAAAAGAAGGACAGGTTGTTAAGTCTAAAGACTTTTCAATGGCTGTTTCTTTGCTTGTTCTCTTTTCCGCAATCTTCGGACTGGCGCCATTTATTTGGGAACAAATCGTACAAATTTACACCCTGCTTTATGAACAAATTCCAAACGCACACCTTGATCAAATAGGTATGACTTACATTTGGACGACAACCATCAAATGCGCAGCAATGATTATCGGTCCAATTCTTTTTTTAGCGTGGCTTGTGGCAATTCTTGCAGATTTTGTGCAGGTAGGACCTCTTGTGGCTATCGCTCCTCTCGTTCCAAAACTCGATAAACTTAACCCTACTAAATATTTCAAAAATATTATGTCGATAAAAACCCTTTTTGAACTATTCAAAAATATTATGAAAGTTGTAATCCTTGGTTTCATCGGCTGGATGGTTTACAAAGAACATATTGAAAGCATTTTAATGCTTGCATCTATAGATAATAACTTTTCGGTAATGATAGAGTTCGGGAAGCTCATCACAGAATTTATTTTCAAAGCCTGCATAGCCTTTTTAGTCATTGCGGCTGCAGACTACGGGGTTACGAAATGGAAATTTCTTAAAGACCAAAAGATGTCATTTAAAGAAATTAAAGACGAATATAAAAACACTGAAGGCGATCCGAATGTTAAAGCAGCGTTACGTCAGCGTCGTATGCAAATGCTACAGCAAGGCATGATGGATGCGGTGCCTGAAGCGGATTTTGTTGTCACGAACCCTATTCACGTTGCCTGCGCGCTCAAATATAAACAAGAGGAAATGGCATCGCCAATGCTTATCGCAAAAGGAACGGAACTTATCGCCAAAAAAATCATTCAAATTGCCAAAGACCACAATGTTCCGGTAATCGAGAACCCTCCTGTAGCACGGGCTTTATTCAAAATGGTGGATTTAAACCAGATGATTCCGCCGGAGCTTTACAAAGCAGTAGCAGAAATTCTGCTTTTCGTTTACAATATGAAAAGAGGCAATTCCCCTCGACGATAAAATATAAAAAATCATACAAATAAAGGTATTATTTAACAGCAGATATGCTAGAATACAATTGGGACAATGATTAACGTAGATAAACAAAAACTTCAGGAATATATAGACATCGTGCAAAAGGTAGCCCGCGTGGAGTACCGCAGAATTCCTGCGCACATGCTTGATTTGGAAGAGCTTGTTTCTATCGGTGTCATTGCTATTCAGGTTTTAGTAAAGAATAAAACGCCGGAACAGCTTGCAAAATATAACGCGGCATATGTCGCAACTGCTGTTCGCTGGGCGATGAGAAACGAACTTCGTATCAGATATAAATGGTATTCCTTAAAGCACAAAGAGGAAGAGGGCGAAGACGAAAGTTTATATGATGAAAGTGATCCGGAAGCACAAAAGGCTAAGGTTCGTGAATCCATTTACGAAACCATCCTTTCCATTGACGGCTTAGCAGCTGCGGCAAGCGATAACGATTCACCGTTTGACTTTGTAAAAGACCCGCATGCAATGCCGGATGAAAATGCTGAAATTTCAGAGCTTGCGAAAATGATTAAAGAAGCAATCGCAAATCTTCCGCCGAAGGAAAGAACTGTTGTTGAATACCGTTTCTACAGAAATATGCAGGTTAAAGATATTGCAACACAAGTTGGGCTTTCATCTTCACGTGTTACACGTATTGTACAGGCAGCGCTTATTTCTATTAAGCAATACCTAAACGCCAGAGAACAGTACGGTTATTAATATGCTTACATCAAAGCAATTAGACGGATTAAAACACTGTTTCACAGAGCGTAGCGATTATTTCTGCCTGGAACGCATTGATTTTTATACCCAAAAGTTTGGGGTTAAAAGTTTTGTACGTCCAAAGCAAGTTCACGGCGACCACATAGAAATCAACCCTGCGCAAGATGAGGGTTTTGAGGCAGATGCTGTAATTTTAACCCAAAAGGGCAGAGGCTTGGTTATGAATTTTGCCGACTGCACGCCAATAATCCTTTTTGACCCGGTTTTAAACATTGCGGCAGGTGTTCATGCCGGCTGGCGCGGGACGGCAGCACAAATTGCACAAAAAACAGCGGCAAAAATGATTGAACTCGGTTCCGCGCCCGAAAATATTCGTGCGGCAATCGGTCCTTGTATTTCAAAATGCTGTTTTGAAGTAACAGAAGAAGTTGTCGAAGCTCTGCAGCCTTACACAGTATATGAACCTAAAGGCAAAAAATTCATGGTAGACCTGAAAGAAACCAACCGCCGACAGCTTGAAGACATTGGTGTTAAAAATATAGATATTTTGCCAAACTGCACGGTTTGCGAGAATGAAAGGTTCTTCTCTTACAGATTAACCAAAACAGACAAGAGACACAACATTATTTTAGCATTATAAAAGCTCGCTGATTAAGCGAGCTTTTATTAGAAAGGTTAGGGAAAGAGGAATTAAGCGTTATACAAAAGGCATCCGATTGCAGCTGCACCTGCAGCGATTGCTGCGTATTTGCCGCCTTTGCCTCTGCGCATTGCAGCTAATGCGTTATCCAATGCTCCGCCGGTTTTCTTACTGAATACATTGAATTTACCTTTTCCAAGGAATCCGGCTTTGCCATCCCATTTTTTAGCAAATGCTTGCATATTTCTTTCTACAGCTTCATAACCGGTTTTCAATGTACCTTTTCTTGCTGCTGAATTTGCTTTAACTGAAGCCCAAACAGAATCAACATCCGCATCAACACCAGAAATTACCTTTTTCCACTCATCTGAATTCAAACCGAATGAATGTGCATTACTTTTTAAGTATTCAACTTTTTCTGCTGTTGTTTTGCAATCTGCCATACCTTTTATGACATCATCGAATGATTCATAAATTGATTTTTGTAAATTATAGTTATTTTTCAACTCTAAATCGGTTGCACCTGCAAAAATTTCAGCATATTTTTCTTTTACTTTAGGAAGATCACTATCAACAATTTCATATAAATATCTGTTTGTATCATCAATAGTTACACCAGACGGTACAATATCTTTACCCAAACGTTGTTTCAAGAAACCTTTTAAATCGTCTGACATATCTGCTACTTTTGGATTTGACGGGTCTTCAAGGAAACTTTTAAATTCGTCCATTAAACCTTCATAATTTTTGGCATCTACAGTGAATGCAGCTTTACCGGTAACGCCTTTTGATAAGTCAGAGTAAAAAGTTTTTACAGCACCTTCATTTTGGATTGCAGCGTATTCACCTGAAAAACGTTTCATAAAATCATCAGTAAATCTAACTTTACCTTTGACTTCCTCTACTGGAGAGTTGAACTGGTGGTTCAAATAATTCATACCTAAATAACCTGCACCGGCAGCGGTACCTGTAATAGCTGCACCGCCAAATAAACCAATTTTTTGTTTTGCCACAGTACTTTTTGAATCATCATTTTCATTTTTCCTAGAAGTAAAACCGGTACCACCGTTCATCATTTGTGAGTATAGCATTTGCGTACAAAAATCATCTCCGCCAAAGCCATAACCCATTCCCATTGCTGGATTAATTCCCATAACTAACCTAACCTTTCCTTAAATTAAAATATTCCTAACCTTATTTATATAAAGTTTTTTGGCACACAAAAATTGCCTTTAAGGAAAAGATTTGCTTAATATTTCTTAATAATCCTCGTCTTCTTCAATTTGAACAGGCGCATCAAAATCATCATCCATATACTCTGTTTCTGAAAATTTGGATTTGATAATATCGCAAAGTTTAAGCGAATATGCAAAGCCTATCGCATTTTGCACATAGAAGAAGATTATAAGCAAAAGTGCTAAAGTAAATGCAGATACAGGATCAAAAGTTGATTCTACAGCAGCAATACCGCCGGAAACACCGATTAAAACCGCGCCGCCAATTGTAAGACCATATAAAACTAATGAGACCAGCGCAATTGTTAAATCTAACAATACGATAGGACCGGCAACATCTCTAAGAATTCTAAAAGGTGTAAGCGGGTTTAAAACGTGTTTATAAGAAAAACTTTTAGCGTGAAGTGCCATAAGAACAGGCAATGTAAGCATTAATATCAGGACAACAGGAATTGCCACAATAACAACCGCATTTTTCAAAACCGGCACCAACATCGCAGAAAAAGCGCCGATTAATACGAAATAAAGCCCCCAAACGAGGCTAAACGGGATGAAACGCAGCGTACTTATAAACATTCCGCCAAAATCTAAATCAGGCAAAACATTACGTCCGTTATTAAGTGCGTTTGAATAAATTTGCACCGAAAAACCAAATATTAACCACGATGCCAAAATATATAATATAATTGCCGGCACATTCAAATTAAATGCATCGCCTTGTATCATATCTTTTGGATTAAAATATACCATCATTGCCTGAAGCGCAACGATTAAAAGTATCTTATACCACGAGCCTTTTTCAGTAAAAACCCGTCCCAAGTAATTAAAATATCCTGCCATATTACATCTCAGAAACTTGTTTCAAGATATTAGTCAATTGGTTAATAAGATATTCGTTAAACTCGTAAATTTCAGAGCTGTTGAAAGTATAAGATCTTTCTTTTTGACCAATTAACTTTTTGAAGAAAAGTTTATCAAATCTAACGACAGAGCCCAATTGTTCAACAAGGTCTTGCTTATAAACAGACGGAGTTAGATTTTTCAATCTTAATAAAGCTCTGAACAGAACCGCAACTGTTTTTGCGATTGTATCAACAGCCGGAAGAATAGCGGATTTAGCTCTACCGTGTTCAAGATAAAAACCTCTCATTTTTAAAATTAAGTTTTTAAGTTCACGTTCGCATTGCAGTCTTAAATCAAAATAGTTAATATTCAAGTGTTGAACTAAATCATCACCATAAATCAATTGATTATTCCATTTAATATCAGAATACTCAATCGCATAGATATCAGACATCGCGTAGAATTCCTCTTTGCCCATAATAAGCGGGGCAGGATTTCCTTTTGCAACCCAACGTTGCACAGACGGGTAAAGTTTTGTCATATCTTCGCCGCGGACATTGTCAACGATGATAAACAAATCAACGTTTGAATTTAATGATTCATCTGCTGCATTTGCTTTTGAGCCAAAAACAAACACTGACAATAATCTATTTGAAAAAATGTCCTGTAATGATATAACTAATTGATTTAAATCTTTCATTAGAATCTCCAATTATCTTTCTTAAAATTTTCGTAAAAATTAAATACTGAACTGATTACCAAATCCGCCTCTACGAGCTGCTTTAGGTTTCTTTTTGTTGAATTTTTCCATAATGAACAATAAAAATCCCAACGCTGCACAAGCAAGTCCGATGATTAATTCTTTATTTAATTCAAAAGGTTTTTGAATAGGCGCACTCATTTGTTCTAATTTAATGCCTGAATCCTGTTTAACAAAAACCAATGACGGTTCAATTACACGTGAAATGTAATAAATACCTTTTGTGATAGCAGAAGAGTAGTCACCGCTCTTAAATGCAGGTGAAACTTCTTCCTGAATAATATTTTTCAACGCTACGTAAGAAATTTCAGATTTAAGGTTTTCACCGATTTCTACACCGATTTTACCTTCGTTCGGAGCAACAAGGAAAACCAAAAGGTTTTCTTTTTGTGCAGAAAGTCCGCGTTCTGAAACTACTTTTGCAACTTTGCTGGCTGGAACCCCATCAAGAGAATCCAAGGTTACAAGTACAATCTGATAAGAGGTTTGTGCTTTTACATAGTCCTGATAGAATGAAATTTTTTCTCTATCAGAATCTTCAATTACAGACGCACCATCAGAAATAAAACCTTTACCGTCAAAATTGAACGTAAATGTGGCAGCCAAAGTTTGCATACCAAAAATCAATAAACCAACCAATAAAATAAACTTCTTTTTCATAGTTTTAATTCTAATCTATTTTCTGATTTCTGTCAATATGAATTCTCATTTGAAGAAGAATTGAAATGTCTGAGTGCAATTGCGCCTAAACCCGTGATAATACAAGCTCCTGCGGCAATTAGTCCCCACTTTTTAGCACCTAGTCCATTTGATGTATTTTCAAATTTATCTGCAAATTCTGTTGGTTCTTTCTCTTTTAATATCTTTGCAAATTTGCATAATTTTTCATAAAGTTCTTTGTGTTCATTATCCAAACCGGCCCTTTCAAAGGCTTTTGCGAGCGCATCCGGTAAGTTCAGCGCCTGCCCTTTTTGAACGGCTCTATGGTAAAGTTCTTTAAAATCAGGCGACATTTTATATCTGTAATTTTCTTTACGATTCAACCCTTGAGAATCAAACCTGCTTATACACCCAAACGGATCCATAAAAAACATAAAATTGTGCTTTGCACTCATAGTATCAGCGAATTTTGCACGGATAAATTCAGCGGGTTTCAACATATTTTCAGCCGTATCGTTGAAGACTTCAGCTAAAACATCAGCTTGACCATAAAGCCTAACTACTCTGCCGCCTCCTTTTGCTCTGGCGACAACATCATCCATGCCGGCAGCAATTTGTCTTAAAGGCTGTGCCGTATGGTCTCCCGGACCATAAATTACACAATCTCTGGACATACCATGGGTGTTAAAATAAGCGTCTGCATGCCCCCAGTTTTGCTCCATGTGTTCGGATTCTAAAATCGAAACCCTTGATGCAACTTCCGGTCTCAAAACGCCATTTTTAAACATGGAAAAATCTTCCGAACCGGCTTTAAACTCGTGAATAATATTCTCTGATGAATAATTTTCGCCGTGAATACGTTCAAATTCGCCCTCAATAAGCCTCAACGCCGTATCGCCTAAATCAATGCGCGTTATACTTCCGGTTGCCGCATTAATAATTTTGGGTTTCACGTACATCCATGAAACATCAATCCTTGTACCGTCATACCTTCTTGCCGAAAGTTGGGATTTCAGTTTCAAAAGCTGTGATGCAGCAGAATTTTCATCCCGCAACGCCGGATAATTCAAACACGGAGCTTTCCAATCGTTTGCCCCGATGTAGCGGTCAAAAAGAAACGCCTCCGGATTTGCCCACATCTCATCTTTTGAAAAACTAATCGTCATGTCTCCAAAAAGTTTCAACCCTTTTTCATGGAGAATGCTGCGTCCCTCCTGAAGATGTTTTTCCGCCATAAACTGCTTAAATTTAAAGAAATCTGCTTCTTTTTTATTATTCTTTAGCAAATCGTTAATTCTAAATTGCCTGTCTTGAGGGGTATATGTGCTTTCTTTCAAATAAAGCTGCTGGTCTAAAGCGCTCGACCATTGTTCCCAATCGCGTCCTCTATTTTCTTTTTTTATTAAACTATAGACAACTTTCGGTGTAAGCCAGTTATCGTTTTCACGTTTAAAATTTTCAAACTCGACTCTTAACGTCTCATCCCTATCCAGTGCCATAAATCTGTCATAAGCACGGCGCATATTAACGTTGAACACCGAACCGCGACGATTTATATTTTCATAATTAACAACCGTGCGTTTATCAGTAGTATCATTTGCTTCAACGATTTCCTTAAACTCTTGCGGCAAAAGAAGATTATGCCATTTTGGGGTAGTTAGTGATTCCGCGTCAATAAGAGAGTTATTAAGCCCCAACGCAGAATATCCGTACGGACAAACAAGTCCGCTTTTATGCTTTTTAACATATTCGCCCTGCGTAAAAACTTCTACGGTGTTAATTCCAAAATAAGTTTTCGCGAAATCAAAAACCGCAGCAGATTCAGTGTTTAAGAGATTAGCAACCCCGGTGTTCCTTACCGGAGACTGCGGCAGGCACGCATCGTGAAGAATTAACACAGAATTACCTGTATTTCCCAAAAGCTGTTTAGCCTGCGCATCAACTTGAGCCATCTCCTTTTCTTCGGCTCCTGTGAGGTGTCTTCTGAAATTTATCCTTTGAGCAGGGGTAATTGATGCAATTTTCATAAACACTAAGTCCTAATCAACTAAAATTACATCTATAGTAAATCACGAATAAATAAAAAAGTAAAGGTATAAGAATAATCCCATACCTTTTCCTTAACTTACCACTACCAGCTCCTCTTCGACCTTCTACCTGTAAGCCGCCTTACATTTGGCGGCTACATCTTTTTTAAGGCTTATGAAGCCGGTTTGTCTTTTAAATTTTTATCCATTTCTTTCAAAATGTCATTCCATTTTGCGATTACTTCAGTCTTTTTAGAAGCAAGGATTTTATCGCCTAACTCTTTATAAGATTTACCTTTGAAAATGGTTGTACTATCGTATTTCCATTGGAATTCTTTTGAGTTTGGAAGATATGTTATACCTGCCGGAAGTGCCGGTGTACCGTTTACTTCCTTACCAGCTTTGCCTGTCGCGTGGTCTTTATAGAAGTCCGCAGTTGCTTTTGTAGTACGTTCGTTTTGTTTTGCTTTAACTTTTGCATCAAAATCAGCTTGAACACCTTTTCCTTTAATCTTATCGATAACATATTCTTTCAAATATTTAGAGAATAATTTCAAGTTTTGAGAAGTATTTGTACTAGTATTAGTCATCTTTATAGTTGGTTCTGAATTTGCGATATCTTTAGCGTCACCACCAAGATTTTTCTTAACATTACTTATCTTTTTAGTGTAATCGCTATATTCAGCCGCCGTAATATAACCGTTATCTTTCAAAAGTTTAACGCGTGCTTGAAGTGTTGAAAGTAAAGTTGTCATTATTTCTTTACTGTTATCCATTTCATAGATACCTTTGTAAAGTTTTTCGTAATCATCATATTCATCCAAAACTTCAACGATGTTACCAGCGTTTATTTTTCCGGTTGAAAACATTTCTGATACATATTTATAGTCTTTTGCGTCATCATCATTGTTTGTATGAGTTTTCAATTCTTGAGCAACTGTTGAAACATCTTGATCTGAAACAATCACCGGTTTTTTAACTCCATATTCGGTAGCTAAAGCATCAGTATCCATTTTTTTGTCGCCTTCGGTTGTCGTTACACTTGTATCACCAACCGCATCGCCTTCTGAAGAATTGTTAGCTTGTTCCTCTAGTTTTTCCTTTTCTTCTTTGGCTTTTTGTTCTTGATATTCAGCTTCAGCTTTTTTACATTTATCATATAAAGTTTTCGCTTTTTCACCAAGAGCTGCTGCTTCTTTTTCAATTTCAGCGATGGTTTCAAGACGTCCTGACTCACTATATGGTGATTCAGGTTTCATTACCAATTCTAATTTCTTTTCTAATTTCTTAGCTTCTTCCTCAATTTCCTTAGCTTCTGTTTTATATTCAGGATAATCTGCAAGTGCCTCGTTATCTTTCCATTCGCCGATAGATTTAATTTGTTGTAATTTTGCATTAACTCTTGACGGTCTTGTTGAAAGTTGATGTTTCATCGTAACGGCATCTCTTGCAGCAATCAAATCTGCATAAGTTGGGGCAGAAGAATATCCGTGTAAGCCCATTGCTACGCTATAAGGTAATTCTTGCGCACTAGCAACAACATATCTAGGTCTGCCTGTGAAATTATAATATTGACCATATGGGAATGCTAAGTCATAAGTTGTACTATTCCACATTTGGGTCGCATTTCTTGCATTCCAAATATTACCAGGAGCATAGTTCAATGAACGTGTAAAAAATCCGGTTAGATTTTTAAAATATTCATTATATCCATAGCTTCCATCATAATATTCGTATCCGTAAACTCCATTACCGCCCATAGTATAATCCTCGTTTTTCATTCCTTTGTATATATAAAGTATTTAAACTTTAAAAAATTGCGTAAATACCAGGATTACAAATTTACATTGCTTAACAATTCGACAATATCGGATTTTGTTAACGATGGATTGATTTCTTTTATACAAGTGATTTCATCTGTGGAGACGGGCTCTTTAAAGATTTTTTCTAAAAGCTCCTTATTAAAATCATACAAAATTGAACCGTGCTGAAGTATATACCCTTCTTTTCTAAATTGGGCAGAACCGATTAATTTTTTGCCATTCCAGCATAAATCCGCCCCGGTGGAAACGAGCATGCAATAATCAAATTTTGTATGAACCCCTTTTTCAGCGCCAAGGGTAAGCTCAATTCCTATTTCAGCAAATTTGTTAATAAGAATTTGGCAAATATCTTTATAGGAACCTGCGACATTTCCCCCGTGAGGCAAATACGATGCCGGACAGATGACGCTATATGTAATTTCGTTGTCATGCAAAAGAGCCCTACCACCGGTGAGACGTCTTACAACGTCAAGCCCAAGCGCAGATAGTTGACCATAGTCGAGAAAATCATCTTTTTGGTTTCTGCCCAAAGAAACACAAGCCGGCGACCAGCCATACAGCCTAAAAACAGGTTCGACAGCTTTTGCCTTAATCGCGGTTTCCAACAAATCAGCATCTTTTTGCATATTTTCTTTGCCGCTTAGAATTTCATAATCAACATACTTCATAAAAAAATTATACCATGAAGATTGCCCCCATTGAATTGCAATAGAAAAAGAACACAATCTTTACAAAAGTTTAGTAAATTTTTTTGTAACGAAATTGGCATGCCGGGAACTTTTTTGTAATAAAAAAGTTTTTTAGATGTAAGATTAAAACAAGACTTACCCCAATGGGATAAGAACAGAAATAGGGCTCATATGTAGACTATATGGGAGATTTTGGAATAAATGAATTTTTAAGGCGGACCTTAGGTCCGCCTCATCTTTATATTTTAATAAGTAAAAATTTACTATCTTTAAGCGCAACGACTTTATGTTGAGCATCTTTTTTAAACATAAGGATTTCGCCTTTATCAATTTTAAACTTTTCTGCATCAAAGTGAATTTCGATTTCACCGTCAATAACAAAAACTGCAGCATCACAGGTTGAAGTATGCGTATCAATAATTTCTTCTTTCTTGAGGGCGATAACGCTAAGAGAACCCGTTTCTGATTCCATAAGAGTTTTTCTTTGGAACTTTTCATCTTCTAAATCAATTAAGTCTTTTGCTTTTAAAACATTGAAAAACATAATATTACTCCTTTCATTAGTAATCATAATTATTACACCAGAATAAGGAGCGTCTTTCATCCGACAAAGTATTAAGATTAAGGTTCAAAAAAATAATGCTTGACATTAAATTTTGTTCTTGCTACTATCAAATCACTGGCCGAGCGGTTAGTTAAAAAGAGATATAAATAAGCACATAAGCGCTTGTAGCTCAGCAGGTAGAGCACTCCCCTTTTAAGGGATAGGTCGCGCGTTCGAATCGCGCCAAGCGCAAAATAAAAGAGGTTTTTCAAAAACCTCTTTTATTTTTTCATAAGGAGGTATTTTTATGGACATTGGTTCACTTTTAGAAGCCGGAATGATGATTTGCTGGGGGGCAAGCTGGCCGGTTCAGGTCCTCAAAACTTACAAATCAAAAAATGTTCACGGCAAAAGTATTTTATTTTTATGGCTTATACAAACAGGATATGTTTTGGGAATGGCACACAAAATCTTTTTCCAACTCGACTATGTAATCTGGCTTTACGTCTTAAACTTCGTGTTTGTAGCGGCGGATATGATTTTGTACTACAGGTACAAAAACAGACCCGTTTGTAATTGCCATTCAAATAATGTATGAAAATTATAAAAATCTCGTTGAAACGGATGATGTGTAACCGACCTCGTTTGAGTAATATAAAACCATACTCCTTAGAGACTAAGATACACATATCCCTAATCAACAGCTATGCACCTAAAGTACATAGCTTTTTTTTTGCGGATTTTGGCAAATGCGCCGTGTGAGCGGTGGCGTTTTACGCGAGGCTTTGAGCGCTGGTACAAAAAGTTTGTTTGTGATAACATAATATTATGTTCGACAGTTTAAGCTCTAAATTACAAGAAATAATCAGAAATACCGGTGCTAAAGAATTAACGCAGGATAATATGCAGGACGCGCTGCGCGAAATCAGACGTGCACTTTTAGACGCCGACGTTAACCTGCGGGTTGTTAAGTCTTTTATTTCATCTATCCGCGACAAAGCCGAGGGAGAAAATATTGTTCAAGGCGTCAATGCCTCACAACAGCTTATTAAAATTGTCAATGATGAGCTTGTTTCTCTTTTGGGCAAAGAAGTTAAACCGTTAGGATTCAAATCAAAACCAAGTTTAATAATGATGTTGGGTTTGCAGGGTTCAGGTAAAACTACATCTTCTGCAAAACTTGCCATAAAATTAAGAAAAGACGGAAGAAATCCGTTGCTTGTAGCCTGTGACGTGTATCGTCCCGCTGCTATTACACAGTTAAAAACACTCGGTAAAGAATGCGAAACAGAAGTTTTTTCAATAGATGGCTCCACTGATGTTCAGGGAATAGTAAAATCTGCAATTGAGTATGCAAATAGTAATAATTTTGACACACTAATCTTAGATACCGCGGGACGTTTGCAAATTGACACCGAAATGATGGCGGAACTTCTTCTAATCGACAGAATGTTTAACCCTGATGAAAAGCTGCTTGTAATAGACGCAATGGTTGGTCAGGAATCTGTTAATGTTGCAGAAAATTTTGATGCCCAGCTGGGTCTGACAGGTTTAGTTCTGACAAAACTTGACGGTGACTCCCGGGGTGGTGCAGCTTTAAGTGTTGTTCACTGTACAGGTAAGCCAATCAAATTGACCGGTACGGGAGAGAAACTTAATGCATTGGAAGAATTTCATCCAGACCGTATGGCAACAAGAATTCTCGGGATGGGAGATATAGTTTCTCTTGTTGAAAAAGCGCAGGAAGTTTTCGATGAGAAACAAGCTCTTGAACTCGAAGAAAAATTACAAAAATCAGAATTTTCGTTCAATGACTTTTTAAAACTTCAAAAACAAATGAATGCTCTCGGCTCATTTGGTAACATATTGGGAATGATTCCGGGATTGAATATTTCAGGTGACGACAAACAAAAACTTACACACGAAAGCGAAAAACAATTTAAGCGTTTTGAAGTTTTCATTCAAAGTATGACACCGGCGGAACGTGCGAACCCCAAACTTATCGACACCAGCCGTAAAAAACGTATTTCGAAAGGTTGCGGCATAAGCCTTGTTGAAATAAACCAATTTATGACCCAGTTTGAGCAAATGCGTATGATGATGACCGGAATGTCTGATATGAAAAATATGTTTGGCAAAATGGGAAATTTTGGCGGCGGCATGCCTGACATGGGCAAAATGATGAAAAATATGAAAGGCATGAAAGGCTTACAGCAGCTAATGGGTCACAACGGCAAGCTCGGTAACCATGCTCTTAACCGTGCCAAATCAATGATGCGAAAATTTAAGTAAGCACCGCTGCTTCACACCGGCTTACGCTATGCCTCGCGTTAAACGGCAACGTTCGCACAAAAAAAAACTTGCCTGAACGGCAAGCATTAAATAAACACGAGGATATTAAGAGAGAGAGAGTATAAAAAACTTTCTTTCAATTCCGTTCTTATAACTATCAAGAACTTGAACTATTTCCTATTTTTTAATATCCAATTTAATAACTTTGATTAAATTTCCCTTTACACTTATATAAAGTATTTTGCTCTTAGAGAATTGCTTTTTCTTTTTCAATTATTACGATTTCTTAACAAATAGTAAAAAAGCCCCGTCATTACGGGGCTGATAAATATTTTATTATTGCATCTGTAAAGGCTTTGGCTGATTGGAAGTTCTGTGCCGTAATCAAATTATCATCTTCAACTACGTTTACGACTCCGACATCTTCCTGTATGAAAAACGCTCCTGCAGTCTTTAGAGCATCCTCTAAGTAAAACGGCAATAAATCCTGCTTATGTGCACAAATTTCTTCTTCATTTGTAAAACAGGTTAAACGTCTTCCGTTAACAAAAGCAATTCCGTCTTTTACCGCCGGCAACAAGCCCGCAGGACCATGACAAATCGCAGCAATAAGTTTATCCTGCGATGCAAAATAGTTAACGATTTTACCTAAAGTTTCATCTTTTGCTAAATCCATCATTGGTCCGTGTCCACCCGGAAGTACAAGAGCATCAAAAACCATATAATCTACAGTATCCAAACGCAAAGGCGCATTTAAAGCCTTTTTTGCCTGTGCCCATTTTACATCATTAATTAAATTTTCACTTGCCGGATCAATCGGTGCCGGATCTCCGATAGGAGAGGCAACTGTTACTTCATAGCCTTCTTCTAAAAATGCCAAATACGGTATTGCAAATTCTTCAAACCAAACGCCGGTTTTCTGACCGTTCGCTCCGCGAGTAGCATTGGTTACAACCATAAGTATTTGTTTTGGAAACTCAAAACTACACATATTTTCATCACATTCCTGCCCTTGAAATTTATCTTCATCTTTCATTAAAAATGCCTCCTTTTTATATAGATTAAAACCGATTTCATACTTCTTTACATTGCGCAAAAGTAGAATCTTTTCATGCTAAAATCAGGAGAATTATGAAAGGGATATGATATGCCAATAGATTTTAATACACATTTTATATTTTTTAATTCTAATAAACCGGTAAAACCAACAACGGTTCAACAATCAATTCTTAAAACAGACTTAAAACAGGATTCTTTTGAGAAAAGCGTCGAGGTTCAGGCGCAAGATATTGACCCTGCTTTTGACGGAATGAAGATTGAACAGAAATCTTTTGGAAAACTCAAAAACGGAGAAGATACAACCCTCTACACTATTACCAACAAAAATGGTGCAAGCGTTGATTTATCAAGTTTTGGCGCAACGATTGTTTCAATAAAAGTTCCTGATAAAGACGGCAAACTTATTGATGTTACCCAGGGTTATGACAAGGTAACACCGTATGAAGAATCACCTGTTGGGCATGCCGGCGGAACTATTGGACCGTGCGCAAACAAGATTAATAACGGAACATTCACACTTGGCGAAAAAGAATACAAACTTGAATGCAACAAGGACGGTGGTAAAACTCATTCCCACGGCGGTACACAAGGGTTTGACGTTAAAAACTGGGACGCAGAAATTATAAAAGACGGCATCAAGTTTACATATAATAAAAAAGATATGGAAAGCGGTTATCCGGGTAATGTTAAAGCCTCTGTAACGTATAAATTTGATAACGATAATAAACTTCATATTCAATACGAGGCAGAAAGCGACGCAGACACTGTAATAAATATGACAAACCACTCATATTTTAACCTTGACGGTGCAGAAAACGCTGAAGAAAATTCTGTATACGAACACATAGTCGAGCTGCCGAATTCATCAACTTACACCGTAAATAACGAGCTTGCGGTTCCGACAGGAGAAATTGCGTCTGTAGAAGATACACCTTTTGACTTTAGAGAAGCAAAAACAATAAAAGATGTAATTGATTCTGATGACGAACAAATGAAAATAGGTGCCGGATTTGACCAAAACTACGTGATTGACGGCTACGACGGCGAAAAAATGATTGAAGTTGCAAACGTAAAATCTCCTAAAACAGGTATAAAGTTAAACGTAGCAACAAATCTGCCAGGATTTCAATTCTATACAGCGAATCACTTGGGCAAAGACGCCCAACCGGCAGGTAAAGACGGTAAAAAATACGAAAAACGCTCTGGATTTTGCGTTGAACCGCAATTCTTCCCGGATGCAATAAACACATTTGACGAAAAACCTATCCTGAAAAAAGGTGAAACATATAACAGAGAAATAATTTATTCTTTCAGCACTGAAAAATAACAAAAGGGGGTCTTGCAATGAGCGAAGAAACGAAAAAAAACAAAAGTACTAAGTTGAAAAAGTTCTACACAATTCTTGGAACGCTTTTGATACTTTTAATTCCGATACTATTTTTATACGGAATAGTAGAGGATCGTTCAAGTTACAAACGCGAGGCTGAAAGAAAAGTTGAAACATCCTGGGCAGCAACTCAAGTTTTATCTGCGCCACAGCTTGCGATGCCGACAAATGACCCTAAAAACCCTTATAAATACTTTACTCTTAACGATTACGACGCAGAGATTTTCATCTCTACAGAATTGAGAAAAAAAGGAATTTTTAAAGTCCCAGTCTACACTGCCAATGTTCAAATTAAAGGGAATTTTGAAAACAATTTCAGCCCGCTAAAAAATCAAAAAGTGGCATTATATTTTCACGTTTCCGACTCTAAAGGGTTCGTTACCCAACCACAGTTCAAACTTATGGATAGTAAATTTATTCCAAGCAACGACACAACATATAAAAAAAATTTAACAACTTCTACAAACCTAATTCCATTTGAAATTAATTATAAACTTCGCGGTTCAAAAGAGATTTATGTAAAACCAGAGGGTTTAAACAATAAAATTGAAATTGAAGGCGACTGGAATAACCCTAGTTTTGAGGGAGATTTTCTTCCAACAGAAAGAGAAGTAACGGCAGACCACTTTGAAGGCGAATGGGAAATTCCATACATCGCCGTAAGCTCGCTAAAAGATGCGAAACTCGGCGTATCTCTTCTCATGCCAGTAGATAACTACAGAATGGCGACAAGAGCACTCAAATATTCCTTCTTATTTTTAGCATTAACATTCTTATCCTACTTCATTTTTGAAATCACATCAAAAGAAAACCGCAGGATTCACCTGTTACAATATTTAATGATGGGTGCCGCAATGCTAATTTTCTACCTGCTTCTAGTTTCACTGTCTGAATTCATACCGTTTGGCGGAGCGTATTTAATTGCAGGCTTAATGACAATAGCGCTTATAGGTTCATACACTTATTTCATACTGACAAAACGCGAAAATCTTAAATTTTCAATTTTAATTTCTTGCATAATGCTTGTACTATATGGATTTTTCTATTCATTACTGGTAATTCAAGACTTTTCGTTAATTATCGGAAGTTTTGTATTATTCCTGATAATAAGCCTTGTAATGTACACAACTCGAAACGTTGAATGGTATAACGATTAAAGGTATTATTACAAAATATTAAGTAAAAATATAGAAATTTAGCAATTTGGATTATTCATATACATTGTAGTCGATGTGTAGAAAAAAAGGAGTTAGAAAAATGAATTCTATAGGTGCAACGACAAATGTTTCAAATAATAATCCAAGTTTCGGTATGGCGTTAAAATTCGACCCGAATGCTCTTCCGCGAGTTAAATCCCAAGCGTTAAAATTGGATTCAGATGGATACGATAAATTTTTCAAAGAAATCAAAGAAATTGAAACCAATCAAAAAGAAAACCCTGTAAACATTATTGTGAGAAAAGTTAGGGGTATGTTTAGCGGCGAAAAATTAGCAGCAGAGGTAGTTGACTCAAACGCTGATACAGCGGTTCCGAACCGTGTATTCAAGCAAAGTTCCGGAGCGAAAGATGATCTTGAATTTTTAAAATCTGCCGAAACGTATGCGAACTCTTTGAATGAAACAAACGGCAGAATAGCAGAATTACCGTTGGCTGAGAAAACTGATTACAAACCGCATATTAAAGTTGACACCGAAGACGTAGAATAGAAACAAAAATGTAATAAAACAATCAAATAAAGATTAAATAGACTTTCAGATTAAGATTTATTATAAAATTAATCAAATAACTTCTTACATTTTTCTTGAATGTCTAATGCGATATCTTTTGCAGATTTTTCATTTAATCCTATATTTTTTGCAACAGCCAAAATATCATCTAGAGACGGATTTTTCTCTTCGCCATTTATTTTTGTTGCATGTTCCCTATTAAACGAAGAACTATACGTTAAATCATAAGCAGGGGATAAATGCCATTCTTTTTTATTATCGTCATAAAGATAAGAAAAATTCTTTGAATGGTCATCACGATTGTGAGCAAATACGTTGAAACACATTAACCTAAATAATTGTTCAATATCTTCATAATTTCTTGTAAGTTCAAGCGTAAGCTTCATTAATAAATTATAATCAAGATTAGGAAACCTGTGACTTGTTTCTAATAACCCGCTTGCAGATACCATATGCACTTTTTTGCCGTTTTTGCGATCAAATCTTTTTATGCCAAAATAACCTGAACAAATTTTAGATGGAAAAAGTTTGGTTTCTGTCATATTAATTCCGCAGTCTTTTGCACATAGTGAATATTGATATTCTTTTTCGCCAATATTTTTAGGATCAGTTGATGACGGAAATTTAATTATCCAATCTTCATTATCTATAGAAGTCAAAATCTTCGGTCTTGCACCGCCTGATGAACCACCTACGTAAAAAAGTTCATCCAAATTGTCTGAATTTTGTGATTCTAAAATTTTTGAACATTCTTGTGCAAGAATATCAAAGTCTGAAATATTGTTTTCAGTTTCAAATTTATGTTCGGGTTTATATGTTAAAGCACCCATACCACTTTCCTGAACAACCGCAAGCCGATTGAGATTGTCAATTTCAGCGGGATTTATTTTGTTTTTCAAAAATAACCTGTCAACAAGTAATTTTCCCCAGCCATCAGGCAAGCTGTCATTAAAAACTCCAAACAACCCATCAAAAGGTTCATATTTGGGGATAAAAACTTTTTTGACGAGTGGCAAACTAAAAGGAGAAATGCTGAACCCATTAATCAAGCAATTTGAATCGTATTCAAATGCGACCACTCTTTCAGGAGTTTTAGCAAGAATACCAACTAAAATATCATTATAAAAGACTTTTAAATATTTATAGTTGTGCATTTATAACCTCGTAAATAGAATTGTACGTTTTTTCCGTAAACAAGTTTTCAAAATCTTTTTCTAAATTAAGAGCAATCAGAATTTTTATCAAAGAATTTAGAGAAATTTCATACTTTGATTCAAACCTTTTAATAGAACCAAGACTAACACCCGATTTTGCAGCAAGCTTAATTTGTGAAATTTTAAGCATTTTTCGTTGTTGCTTAATCTTTTCAACAAATTCTTTTGCAATGTCATTTGGAGTTTTTGGGTTAAAAATAAACTCATTCATAGATAATATATTATACTATTTTTACTAAAAAGTCACTATTTAAATAATATATTATCTAATGCAGTATAATTTTTTAAAATGTTAAAACACAACATTAGAATGATATGTTGTATTTTTTGAGATTGAAATGCTTGGATGTTTCTGGCTGCTTGTACTCAAATTCGTTGCAAGTTTAATGATTTTATATTCAAATTAGTGTTTGTGTTTTGATTTGCGCTTTTTCTTGATTTTTTTCGTTATTTCAAAATAAATAGTAAAATCATAAGTTATTAAATTGGGGTTCAGCGGATATTTTGTAAAATTTGTTCTTATGTAGTAATTGTCTTTTATGTGGAATTTTCTTTGCTCTTTATTCCTAATTGCCGATAATATGCTTCTAGGTATTTCTTTGTCAAAAGCCTTTTGATAAAGTAATTTTATACAATCTACAAAAAAACTATGTGTTTTATTTTTGCTACTATCAGGTGTGAATTCATCAAATTCAAGCTTAATTTTTAGCACTTTTTCTTGATTGCCTTCTATTGAATAATTTATAGAATCAACATTTGTTCCGTCAAATCTTTTATACATAGAAGCATAATATTCTCCAAACCCTTCATCATAACCGATATATTTATAATAATCAGATGAGAAACCTTTATCTTTCATAAATTTTTCAGCTAAAACAGGGTTAAATCCACCTGTATTCGAGTTAAACTCATCAAGAGCGTTTCTTTTGTAAAACAAGGTTATATATGAATCAACATCGCTTTTTTCATTAAATATCATCTCTTGATAAAAAGTGTATTGAGTAAATTTTTGCAATTCTTTATAATTAAAATTAAATATGCATATAAGTTTTCTCTTGAAATAATTACATACTTGTTTATTTTCTATTTTATCTGTTCTAAGTCGTATAAAAGCAGATTCATATTCAGAATAGATTTTCAAAAAATAAATTATTGGGAAAAAGGTAAGAGAATACCACAGCGGCAGTGTAACGGCATTAAAAGTTGCATGAGAAAATATTTCTTTATAGTGAATAATACTCATCACAAGGCAGTAAAATAAGAAAAATATTCCCATTGCTGATAATATAATATCGAAAAATCTTTTTACGGGAGCATATTCTTCTTTTGTTTCTGAAAAAGCCGACATTATACCAAGGAAAATTTGCACCGGAATAAAAATAAATTCAACTATAAAAGAAAATGTATATAGATTAAAAATATATTCAAAAAAGACTGAAAACTTTAAATTATCAAAAACTAACGTTTTAAAGTGCGGTAAATTATCTTCTTTGCCTGTATACCTAAATAAAAGTACCATTCCAGAAAAGATAAACCATACAATAGAATCTTTCAGCAAAGAAAAATCCCATAAATTTAAATAGTACAAACAATAAGTTACAATTATTAAATAAATGAATGTTGAGCATATAATTTTTTGAATAATTTTTGATTTAAATAGCTTTAAACAATTCAACAATGAGTTTCTAATTTCTTTATGAAAAAATATCCAAATAACAAAAATTGCAAACCAACATATGATGGCAAACTCTCTTGTTGTTATGTATTCATATAAAAAGAAATTCTTTTGCATACTTAATGAAATATTACAAGAAATATAAGAAGTGATTGAAAAAATTAACTAAAATTTAATAATTTACAAGTAAATATGTTGCATTTTTGTAGATTGAGCTAGGGTTATGATTTAGAGCGTTTGCGTTTAAATTCGACAGGAGGCTTTATTTTTGCTGTCTTTTAATGCATTAATGTTATGGCTCAAAACCTTGAGGTACAAATGAACATAGTCGAACCCATAAAAAGCATAGAAGATATCCAAAATATTAAAAGAGTTTTGTCAAAGAAACCACGCAACGCACTACTTTTCAGCTTTGGAATAAATAGTGGACTTAGAATCGCCGACATCCTCTCGCTCGACGTCAAAGACGTAAAAGGCAAAGACTATATAGAATTAAGAGAAAAGAAAACCAATAAATACAAGAAATTCCCTATTAATGAAAACCTGAAAGTTGAGATTGAAGAATTCGTAAAAGACAAACCCGACAACATTCCACTATTTTATACTCAGAAACATTATCGGCTGGATAGAGCCCAAGCATACCGAATTATAAACAAAGCCGCCAGAATGGTAGGGATTAAAGGCAGAATCGGAACACATACCCTACGCAAAACCTTTGGCTACCACTTCTACCAACAATACGACGATATCGTAATGCTTCAAAAAATCTTCAACCACTCCACCCCATCCATCACCCTCCGCTACATCGGCATCGAACAGGAAGATATTGATGAGGTATACCGGAACTTTTACTTATAGTGATTAATGTACTAAAGTTTTACCATATATAATTTGTTCGAGTTTATCATTAGCTCTTCTCATTTCATTAATAAGATTTTGGGTTTTAGTATTATTCATAACAACAACATCTTTTAGTAAAACTTTTAAAAATAAAGTTACTTTAGTAAAAAAATGAAACATATATTCAGCTTCTTTTTGCGTGAAATACGTAGGAATGCTCCAATCTAAAAAGCAACTATGTGCAATTTGTGAACTATCATTGTAAAATCCATACACGATATCTCGTAAACTAAATATGAATTCATCCTTGATTTGAAAGCCAATTTCATCAAGTTCTTTGAACATTTTTTCGTATCTCATAAATTGAGGGCGAAAATTAGTAAAATACTTATCAACTTTTTTAAAATTTAAACTATCTATCTCATAATCTTTTATACCCAACTCTTTTAAAATTTTATTTTTGGCTGAATCTTGAATTAAGTTAAAACATCTTTTATTTTCAGCAGAAAGTTCTTCTTTTGTTATAGTTTTTCCATTAACGTCGATTGGCTCACCTTCGCGCATATTTTTATAAACAATAAAATTGTTTTTAATCTTTAAAATTTGTGCTTCGTCAAGGTAGTCATCTATTTTTTCTGGAAATTGCGATAAATATGTAATTAAAATAACACTTTCAACAGCACTTCGAAGTACAATTTTAGCTTCTTTAATGTGTCCTTCAAAAATTAATTTATTTGCAGCATCAGCATTAGAAATAATTTTTTTAATAAATACTTGAAGTACAATCAAATTCTTTGAATCAAAATTAATTGTATTGATGATTTGATCAAAAAAATAAATTAAATTTTCCATTTCTTTGCAAAAAATTGCTTCAGATATTATGTTGTTACAATTTTTTATCATAGGCAAAACTTTCTTGATTAATCTTATTGTATCTTACTTTTTTCTAAAAATATATTTTTTTAATTATTATTTAATTATTTGACCTTGTTTTTCGCAATATAATTTCGTAATACCAATTTTTATGCTACAATTAAAACAACTTCCTATAAATTTTAATTATCAGAAGTTGCGAGGTGCGGTATGGCATTATTAGACAAAAAACAAATGACTGAAGAAGATATAAAACTTAATTTTATTACTCCAGCCTTGCAAGCCACTGGATGGAAAGATAAAATTACAATGGAAACAAAGGTGCAATTTACCGATGGTAAAATTAATTTGCGTGGTAATATGGCATCTAGAGAAAAACCTAAAAAAGCGGACTATGTTTTATATATAAATGCAAATAATCCAATCGCAATAGTAGAAGCAAAAGACAATAAACATTCCATATCACACGGTCTGCAACAGGCTATGGAGTATGCTAAAAAGTTAGATATTCCTTTTGCATATAGCTCAAATGGTGATGGTTTTACAGAACATGACTTTTTAACCGGAAAAGAAAGAGAATTTACTTTAGATGGATTTCCAAGCCCAGAAGAACTTATTAGTAGATTTAAATCTGAGAAAAATAATAGCGCAGGTATTACCGAAGCTGAAGAAAATATTATAGAACAACCTTATTACACAAGCAGTAAAACATATCCGCCTCGTTACTATCAAAGAATTGCTGTAAATAGAACTTTGGATGCTATTGCAAGAGGGCAAGAACGTATATTGCTTGTTATGGCAACAGGTACAGGTAAAACTTACACTGCATTTCAAATTGTTTATAGGTTAATAAAAAGTGGATTAAAAAAGAAAATTTTATATTTAGCAGACAGAAATATTCTTGTGGATCAATCTATTCAGCAGGATTTTGCTCCGTTAGAAAAAACTATTCATAAGGTAAATTTCTCAAAAGATAATAAGACAACGATAACAGCATACGAAGTATATTTTTCTTTGTACCAACAATTAATTGGTGACGATGATAAAGAACATTATAGTGAATTATTTTCACCAGATTTCTTTGATTTAATTATTGTAGATGAGTGTCACAGAG
Organism: Candidatus Gastranaerophilus phascolarcticola; assembly: GCA_001899335.1. Taxonomy (GTDB): domain Bacteria; phylum Cyanobacteriota; class Vampirovibrionia; order Gastranaerophilales; family Gastranaerophilaceae; genus Gastranaerophilus; species Gastranaerophilus phascolarcticola. The sequence goes on along the minus strand of MOYE01000001.1, from coordinate 176,420 downwards.
GTTCTACAAAGGATGAAAGTCGTTGGCGTAGGATTTTGGAATATTTTTCTTCTGCAACTCAAATAGGTATGACAGCAACACCTAAAGAAACAGAATACACATCAAATATTGATTATTTTGGAGAACCAATATATACATACAGTTTAAAAGAAGGTATTGATGACGGTTTCTTGGCTCCATTTAAAGTAATAAAACTAACAACAGATATTTCAGAAGGTTGGAGACCATCCAAAGGGCAACTAGATGCAGAAGGCGTTCTAATCGAAGACAGAATCTATAACAATAAAGATTTTGATTACAATATCATAATCCAAGATAGAATTAATCAGGTAGCAAAAGAGATTACTAATTATTTAAAGGCAACAAATCGAATGGATAAAACCATTGTATTTTGTGCTAATGAGGACCACGCAGAAAGAATGCGTATTGCTTTAAATAATTTAAATGCAGATAAAGTTAAAGAAAATTCTGATTATGTAGTACGAATTACAGGTAGTGACACCTATGGTAAAAGTAAATTAGATTACTTCATTTCTGTGAGAGCGGAATATCCTGTTATTGCAACAACATCCGAACTTTTATCTACTGGGGCTGACTGTAAAATGACTAAGTTAATAGTCCTTGATAAAATAATTGGTTCCATGACTGAATTTAAACAAATTATTGGTCGTGGAACTCGTTTAAGAGAAAAAGAAGGTAAAATGAGTTTTACTGTTATGGATTTTCGTAACGTAACTCAAAAATTCGCAGATCCGGATTGGGATGGTCCTGTTGAACAAGATGAAAATTATACTCATATTATAGCAGATCCGCCATATCCACCTAAAAAGTCCCCATTACCTCCTGGTGGTGGCAACTATAAACCTATTATTACACCGGATGGTTGTACTGTAAAGATAATAAATACAACTGTTTCTATTTATGATAATGATGGGAAATTATTAAAACAAGAAAATATCATTGATTATACAAAATCAAATATTCTTGGATATTCTGCTTCTTTAGAACAATTTATAAGAAGATGGAGCGAAGAAGATAAAAAAGCTGAAATCACAGAATTATTAAAAGAACATGGTATTGATTTAGAGACATTAAAAGAAGAACAAAACATGACAGAAGTTGATGATTTTGACTTTATTTGTCATATTGCCTATGGAGCAAAACCATTGACACGCAAAGAACGCGCAAATAATGTAAAGAAAAGAGATTTTTTCAGTAAATATAGTGGTGCTGCAAGAGAAGTTCTTGAAGCGTTATTAGATAAATATATGAATATCGGTTTATCCGAATTAAATAGTGCCGATGTTTTAAAATTGGATCCAATAAACAAATTTGGAAAGCCAGCAAAAATTGCACAATTATTCGGCGGAAAAGACGAATATTTTAAAGCGGTAGAAGAGCTAAAACAAAACATTTATAAGGTAGGATAAAATGAGTAATCTATCAGGATTTGTTAAAAAAATTAGAGATATTATGCGCAATGATGCCGGTATAAACGGTGATGCACAAAGAATTGAACAAATGGCTTGGATGTTATTTTTAAAAGTCTATGATTCAAAAGAAGAAGACTGGGAATTTGAAGATAACAACTATGAATCAATTATTCCTGATGAATGTCGTTGGAGAAACTGGGCAAGAGATGATAAATCCGGAAGTGCAATGACAAGTGAAAAGTTACTTAATTTCGTAAACAACACTTTATTTCCTACTTTAAAAAATCTTGAAATTACACCTCAAACACCAATGAGCAAGGCAATAGTTAAAACAACATTTGAAGATGCAAATAACTATATGAAAGACGGTGTTCAATTAAGACAAGTATTAAATGAGATTGATGAACTTGATTTGGGTGATTATGAGGAAAGTCACGCATTTGGAGAAATTTACGAATCCATTTTAAGAGAATTACAAAGTGCAGGTTCTTCCGGTGAATTTTATACTCCACGTGCCGTTACTGACTTTATGGCAAAAATCATTGAACCACAAGTCGGAGAAAAAATGGCTGACTTTGCTTGCGGTACCGGAGGGTTTTTAACAAGTTGGCTTAAACAATTAAAAGAAAAAGTTAAAACTACTGAAGACCAAGATGCATTTGATAATTCAATATACGGAATTGAAAAGAAGCAATTTCCTTATATGCTTTGCATTACAAATATGCTACTTAATGAAATTGATGAACCTCGAATATATCATGATAATTCCTTATTAAGAGATGTTCTTGATTATACAGAAGATGATCAATTTGATGTAATACTTATGAACCCTCCATATGGTGGCAGCGAAAAGAAAGATGTAAAAAATCATTTCCCTGATGATTTAGCAAGCAGTGAAACTGCGGATTTATTTATGTCTGTAATTATGTATAGATTAAAAGAAAAAGGTCGTGCTGCAGTTATTTTACCTGACGGATTTTTGTTTGGAACAGATAATGCAAAAGTAGCAATTAAGAAAAAATTATTGTCAGAGTTTAATTTGCATACAGTTGTGAGACTTCCACATAGTGTATTTGCACCATATACATCTATAACAACAAATATTTTATTTTTTGATAAAACTAAACCGACAGAAGAAACTTGGTTTTATCGTTTAGATATGCCGGAAGGTTATAAAAACTTCTCAAAAACAAAGCCAATGCAACTTGAGCACTTTCAACTGGTATTCGACTGGTGGAATAACAGAGAAGAAATAACCATTGATGAATTTGATAAATCAAAAAAATACTCTTTGCAGGATATTATTGATAGGAATTACAACATAGATTTGTGTGGTTTCCCACATGAAGAAGAAGAGATTCTTGCACCTAAAGAACTTATACAACAATATCAAGAAAAACGTTCAAGTTTAAATGCGGATATCGATAGAGTCTTAGAACATATTACAAATATTTTGGGTATTGAATTGGAGACACAAGACTAATGAACGCACAACAATTAAAAAATTCAATATTACAATTAGCTGTTCAAGGAAAACTTGTTCCTCAAGATCCAAATGACGAACCCGCAAGTACTTTAATTGAAAGAATTAGAGCAGAAAAAGAAAAGTTAATTAAAGAAAAGAAAATAAAGCCGGATAAAAATCCTTCATATATTTTTCGAGGTTCCGATGATTTGCCTTATGAGAAGGTTGGTAAAAACGAACCTGTATGCATAGCTGATGTTGTTCCCTTTGATATACCCGATTCGTGGCAATGGGTAAGATTGGGGAATGTTACAGAAGTATTACGTGGGAAAGGGCCTAAATATGCAGAAAACACAGAATTTAAGATTTTAAATCAAAAATGCGTGAGATGGGGCGATGTTGATACTTCATATTGCAAAACCGTTGATACAAATTGGTTTGAATCTATTCCTACGGAATTTTTAACAACATTGCAAGATATTTTAATAAATTCTACAGGAGAAGGTACGATTGGTAGAAGTAGTGTTGTGACAAGTGATGCAATAAATCTTCCATATGATTCACATGTGTTATTGATACGACCATATAAATGTATAAATAAATACTTAGAAATATTTATCAATGGAGTTGAAGGGCAAGCACAAATTAATCGTTCTAAAGGTGCAAAAACAACTAAACAAACAGAACTTGGAGTTGATAAAACAAAAAATCTACTTATTCCTATACCTCCTCTTCAAGAACAACAACGCATAGTAGATAAATTAAAAGAATTAGAATCCTATATCAATGATTACGACGAAGCCTATGAAAAAATAGAAAAATTAAATACTGATTTCCCGGATTTGTTAAAGAAATCAATCTTACAAGAAGCCGTGCAAGGTAAACTTGTTCCTCAAGATAGCGATGATGAGCCAGCAAGTGTACTTATAGAACATATTAGGAAAGAAAAAGAGCAACTTATTAAAGAGAAAAAAAACAAAAAAGATAAGAATGAATCTTACATATTTAGAAGGGATAATTCTCATTATGAGAAGATAGATACAGAAGAACGCTGTATAGATGATGAAATCCCATTCGATATCCCTGATTCTTGGGCGTGGACGAGGTTAGGGAGTATTTGTAATTATGGTTCATGTATCAATATAGAGTCCGATGAGATTCAAGGAGAATCATGGGTACTTGACCTTGAAGATATCGAAAAGGATACAGGTAAACTTATAGCAAAGAAAACGAAAAAAGAAGTTAAAAGCTTAAGTACAAAGCATAAATTTTCTAAAGGACAAGTATTATATAGTAAACTTCGTCCATATTTAAATAAAGTAATTGTAGCAAATGAAGATGGTTGTTGTACTTCAGAAATATTGCCAATAACTTTTTATGGGAATATATTATCTGAATATGCACAATTATTCCTAATGTCTCCATATTTTGTTACATATGCAAACCAATGCTCATATGGAGTAAAAATGCCTCGTCTTGGTACAGATGATGGTAAAAATGCATATTTTGCACTTCCTCCATTAAACGAACAAAAAAGAATAGTTGAAAGAGTAAAACAAATATTACCAGAAATAAGTCTTTTAAAATAAACTCCTGCTTTTATGCAGGAGTTTTAAATTACCAATCAACAATACTATCAACAATAGCTCGTTGTTCTGTGCTTGTTTTTCTTAGGTAAATTCTTGTTGTTTCAATACTTTCATGCCCCATTAAATCAGCTAGAAAGGCAATATCATTACAACGTTCCAGAAAACTTTTTGCGAATCGGTGACGAAAGGAATGCGGATAAATTACGACAGGATTTATACCGTATTTAGCACCAAGTTTTTTAAGTTGTCCGGATATTCCTCGAGTAGTTATTCTTTTACCATATTTATTCAAAAAAATAAAACCTGAATCTTGGTTTTTACTTTTAAACCACGTCAGTGCTTCTTCTTGTAGTTTTTTAGGTATGTAAATCCTCCTGAGTTTTCCGCCCTTTGAATACAAATCAATATGTCCAATTTTAACGTGCTCTACTTTTATTTGTATAAGTTCACTAACTCTTGCACCTGTTGCTGTTAAAAATCTGATAACAAAATACCAAAACAGTTCATTGTCTTCTTTTAGAGAACTCTTAAAATATTTGTAATCCGCTTCGCTTATAACATTTTCTAAAAATGCTTTTTGTTGCACTCTTACAAATGGAACTTTCCATGCTGATTTTTCGATAAACTCAAGATAGCAATTTATAGCTCTTAATCTTAAGTTTACTGTTTTGGGCTTAAAATTTTCAATCAGCCAAACCTTATAAGCCCTAAGGTTTTTCTTGGATACAGCATCATATTGATTTTTAAACTGCTTAATAGCAAATACATAAGATGCGATTGTGTTTTCAGATAAATTAGTACTCTGAAGATACTTTTCAAAATCTTTAATAGTCATGGCAAAAGCCTCCTTTCACCACGATTATAAAAAATATGCTTAAAGCTTTAAAATTTGCGGAATTAACTGGTTAACTTTATCTACTATTCTTTGTTGTTCTTTAATAGGGGGTAATGGGACAAGATATTCTTCAACAAATGTTTTTCCTACCCTTTGTTGTCCTGCCGTTCCCGTAAAAGCTTTTACTCCGGAACTTATAAAATCAGCAGTTTTAATCAATAAAAGTAAATATTTCAAATTTAATTTTGAATTTGGATAATTTCTCATAACATGTAATTCAGTTGTACCTGCACCAATATTATTTGGCAATTCACTTATAATGGTTGATTTTCTATTTTGAAAACACGGAGTTATTTTCGCTAAGACCAAATCCCCTGTTGCAAAATGAGTAAAACCACTTTTTATCTGTTTCCATTTTTTCGTTTCATACTTATGACCACCGGTATATCCGTCATTAATCAATGTCATGGGAATAAAACCTGCATCAATATCATCTTCTGCTTGATTTCTCGGATTTACTATGCAAATAAACTTTAACCTCGTCCACGCCCAAGAATCAGGGATATCGAATGGGATTTCATCATCTATACAGCGTTCTTCTGTATCTATCTTCTCATAATGAGAATTATCAGAAGGTAAAATATAGCAATATTAAAGTTTTTTATGTTAGAATCATGTAAAAGCCAAGGTCAAGAGGGGTATGAAGAAATTAACTTTTGCAGAATATTATAATATTAATCCAGATGTTTTAAACAGATACGGGGCGATAAATCCATGTATTGCTTATGATTTACCTTTGTTTATAGATCCGTTTCTAATTTTTGCAAGCGAGAAAAAAGAATATAAAAACTTACATGCTTCTATTATTAAATATTTGAGATTTCTATTAGATATAGCGTCAACAATTAATATAAATTCTGGCAAATTTAAACATTGGTTCGTATTTTCAGAAATAAAACAAAATTGTTTTGGGTATTCCGAAAATGGCAATGATGGTAAATCTGGCGCAAAGAAGATGGGACGCGCACTAAAGAATAATTTGGAAAAAATATTTGATAGTTATGGGATCAATGAATTAGAAAATGTTATTCATTTATCGGAATTGAATATTATAGAAAAGGGTATTGGTAAAGATAATATTAGCGATTTTACAACTCAGTTAATTTTTGAGTATTTATTGGAATATACACAAACATTTACATTGACGTATATTTCAGAAAACCAAAGAATTAAGAAGACTATCAACAATGCCTATTTTAATTATGAATTTAAAAGATGGCTTCCAAAAGAATTTGTATTACCAAAATATGGAAGAGATTATATGCTGCTTGTACCTAAAGATATAGTTGTAAGAGAAGAGCTTTGGATAAATAAAGAAGATATGTTGGAATCATTTGAACAAATACCAATCGCTATATCTAATTTAGAATTACGAGACACTTTGAGTAATTTCTATTATCAAGCATTGCCACAAGTAAAGAAAAAAGATGGAACAATAAGAGAACCATATAAAAAAGAAAAACGTGCAGCTGCCGAATTAACAATAACAAAAAATCCTATCGCTATAAAATATTATATTAAAAGCAAAGAAGATAATAGGATGTCTATAGTAGAAAAGAATACCCGTTTAATGGATTTTGAAATCAATAGAATATCCTCAATAATTCCTAGTTTAGCAAGTGAATTAGCGACAAGGCTAAAGAAAGAATTAAGTGTGAAACCAATAGCGAACGACAGTTATTCTGAAAGCATAAGCAGAATTTTGTATTTAAAAAAAGTTATAGAATGTCAGGATGGTTATAAATTATTTTATGACAGTGAGGGGAACATAATAAGAAGAGAAATTGATTTGCAAAAATATTTTAAAGCAGTTTGGTATGCATCGGATTTTAATGCCGATTCAGAAGTAAATAACGGCAGAGGACCTGTTGATTTCAAGGTATCCTATGGTAAAAACGATCAGACAATTATAGAATTCAAGTTAGCAAGTAATAATCAAATAAAAGATAATTTGAAAGAACAGGCTGAAGTATATGCTGCAGCTAATGATAATCCTAAAATAATCAAAGTTATTATGTTCTTTACATATGAAGAAGAAAAAAGGATAAAGAATATTTTACAAGAACTATATTTACTTAATAAAAATAATATTATATTAATTGATGCACGTAACGACAATAAATTATCAGCCTCTAAAGTTAAGTCTACAAAGTAGGTAACTTGATTTTATTCTAACTTTGAGTGATGAATACGACACCTAAAAAGAAAAGGGGGTCGTAGATGGAAAAAGTCGGATTAAATATTACGCAAAAAGAATTTAAACAGTTGAGCAAATGGGCTGAAAATGTTTATAACACTGTCGTTGTTATAGATTACTTTGTTGCAAGCCAATCGGAAATTGAAGAATGTTACAATCTTGCTCCGGTTGTAAAACATTTGAGATGCGATGCAGATTTATTGAATGCGTTCTTCATTGATCACGAAGAAGAACTTGAAAAATAAGCGACATTTAAATCTTGTTCAAATGCCGTTCAAAAGGTGTTCAAAAATTTTGTGTGTTGGAATGATACGATTCAAAGCACCTACAGTTGATGTTTCTTATCAAAAGAGTAATTAATTGTGTAGCTTGAAAGGAGCATAATATGACTGAAAAAATAGATTTATTATTCGGAACAAAGATTTTAAACCGCCAAACAAATGAAATCGGATTATTAATCAAGACTTGGAGAAACGAATTTGCAGATAGAAGCATTTGGTTTGCAACCTGTGTTGATAAAAAAGGGAAACGTTATCATATCGAACTTGATGAAATTGTACCAATGGGGGAAGTTAATGATTCTGAAGAATAAACTAACCCGTGAAACTTTAGAAATAACTTATCCGGAGTTCAGAAAAAAGTTTGCTAAAGAATTTCAAGATGCTTTTGAAAGCTATTGCAAAACCCAATTAAATAAATATTCTTATAATTTTAAAGATGATAAATCTTTGGAGTTTAATTTTTACTTTCAACTTCAATGGAACTTTAATCATTTTGGAAATAGCAACTGGTATATAGAAAGTATATAATCATCCTTCATCAACAAAAAAATCTTCATCTAATTTTTTAATTTCTATTGTTGTTTTAGGTTGAACACCAACGTTGTGTTTTATCATCAATTTTGTTAGTTCGTCTCCGTTAATAAGCCTTATAACTTTGCCCTGAACAGATGCTGCTTTTTGTTTTGCTTTTTCATCAAAAAAACTAGTAGTTATAAATACACCTTTGCGTACTGTTGAACAACCAAGTGCTCCTGCAAAATTCTGCATTTCTTTTTCGTTAACTTTATTATCTGAATATCTTTTTGCTTGAAGATAGATCTTTTCAAGACCTAATTCATCTTCGTCAATAATCCCATCAATACCACCATCATGACTCATTTTTGTCATAGAACCTATGCCATAATTCATTTTTTCCATAAGTTGTAAAACTATTCTTTCAAACTTAACAGGATCAACTTGCTTTAATTTTTCCAGTAATTCGCTTTGAAGGTTATCATCATATAAAGCCTGTGCTTTTGATATCATTTCATCAGGAGTTTGACATTCATCAGTTTCAATCATATTATTTGCATTAGAATTTTTTTTGTTTTCGATACTTGAAAAATCTACAAAAGACGGAAATTTCTTTAAGTACCCAATATTTATTTTGTTACCCGTTTTATTTTCTTGTATCCCTGCTTCACTAATTTTATAGTATCCTCTTTTAGGTCTATCTAATAATCCTGCTCTGAATAAATAATAAACGGCCCAATTAACACGATTACGAAGTATTGTTTCTATATTACTTGGAATCATTTCATTTTTGTCTTCTTCAGATAAATTAAATAACTCAGCGATTTCATCTTCAATATCACGAGGACGCAATTCTAGATTTTTCTTTTCATACAAATTTAAAACGGGATTCATTAATGATTGAAAATCAGGTACAGCCATGTCTAACTCCTTTTTCTTTTAGGGTATCACAAACATGGATTAAAAATGTTTCTACAATAAAAATGACAGTTCTTGTATTATAATAAATATAGTATACGCAGTACTTTTGGCATGATTAATATAAGGAATGTGTTTATGAGACTAAGTAAAATAAAGTTATTTAATTTTCGTTGTTTTGGGGAACAAGAACATACAATTACCATTGATGATTTAACAATGTTTATTGGAAGCAATAGTACCGGAAAGACGGCAGCATTAGCTGCATTAAATTGCATGTTTTCAGAGTTTACAAGTGATAGAAATATAAGACGTAGTGATTTTTATGTTCCCAAGAATATGCTACCCGAAAATATGACAGAACAAAAAATGTATATTGAAGCTGTTTTTGAATTTAATAAAATTCAAGAGGGAGAAGAAGGTAGTTCTATACCACAATTTTTTGAGCATTTAATTGTAGATACTCCAGGCGGAATCCCTTATATACGGATTAGATTGGATGCAACATGGGAAAAAAGTAATACAATAGAAGGTGCCATAGATTATCAGATTAGATATATTACCTGCCCAGAATCTAAAGAAATCGAAGATAAAGATTATGTTAATGCACAAAGACGAGATTTAGATAAAATTAGAGTCATATATGTACCTGCAGTCAGAGATCCTTCAAAACAACTTAAAAACACTTCGGGGGCTATGATGTATCAGCTTATCAATAATATAAATTGGAAAGATGAAAGACGAAATAGCATTAAATCAAAAATTGAAGAATTGAATTCAGAATTTGAAGCCGAAGATGGTGTAAAAATTTTAAATGATTCTTTAGATAAACGTTGGAAAAATTATGATACACATGATAAATATAAAAATGTATCATTAAAATTTAATAGTGCTGATATTGAAACCTCTATAAAAAGAGCCGATGTTATTTTTAGTCCTACCGAAACCGGAAGTGATTATACTATTGACCAAATGAGTGATGGTTTGAAGTCACTATTCTATATTTCATTAATAGATAGCATTCTAAATATTGAAAATACTATAAAAAAAGAACAAGATGATAATTTAGAGAATATATCTTTTAATAAAAATTTGCCCGTATTGACTATTATGGCGGTGGAAGAGCCAGAAAATCATATTGCACCACATTTACTAGGTAGATTAATTAATAATTTAAACAATATAGCTATAAAAAATAATGCTCAAACAATTATAACATCACATTCAGCATCTATTATTAAAAGAATTGACCCATCTCAAGTCCGCTATTTTAGAACGGATAATAATGGATGTACTAATATTTGCAATATAAGTTTACCAGATGAAGCGGATGAACAATATAAATATGTAAAAGAAGCAGTCAAAGCATACCCTGAATTATATTTCGCCAAACTTGTTATTTTAGGTGAAGGTGATAGTGAAGAGCTGATATTGTCAAAGTTGTGGGAAAAATACAATGGAAATATTGATTTGAGCGAAATATCTATTGTTCCTCTTGGAGGCAGACATGTTAATCATTTTTGGCGCTTATTAAATAATTTAAAAATACCCTATATTACTCTTTTAGATTTAGATCAAGAACGATTTGGTGGCGGTTGGGGAAGAATACAATATGTATTAAAAGAACTATTAAATATTGGTTATAAAGCTGATGAAATCTTAAAACTGAATAATGGTGAAATTTTATCGCAAGAAAACCTTAACAATATGCAAAATTGGGAAATAAGTGAAAAACTCATGAATCCCTGGATAAAATATTTAGAAAATTTTAGCATATTCTTCTCGAGTCCATTAGATATTGATTTTTTAATGCTTGAAAAATATGAAAATTTTTATAAAAATATCTTAGAAAAAAATGAAGGTCCTGAAATAAAAATTGGTGAACATTATAAAAAAATCAAAGATCTTAAAAAAGAAGAAGAATCTAGTTCTGAATTCCAAGATAGAATTTCTAAGGATATAAGAAATGCACTCAAAGAAAAAGGTGGAAATGGAGAAACATATAGTGAAGCACAAAAAGAATTGATGATCTGGTATAATTACTTTTTCTTGAATAGAGGTAAGCCAATTACACATATGTTGATGTTATCATCAATTTCGGATGAAGCTTTAAAAGCATCTGTACCAGATGTGTTTACAAGAATGCTTGATAAAGCAAAAAGTATGTTAGAAAGTTAATGTGATGAAGATTATTGATAAAGAAAATTGGCAACCAAGTGATAATATTATTCTCGAAGAATCTGCATTTCAATCTGTAACTTCTCAGAATAATATTTTAGTAATCGCAGGACCTGGAGCAGGAAAAACTGAATTATTAGCTCAAAAAGCTACTTATCTTTTACAAACAAATCTTTGTAAAAATCCGAGAAAAATATTGGCAATTAGTTTTAAGACAGACGCAGCACAGAATTTAAAAGAAAGAGTTGAAAGACGTTGTGGACAAGATGCAAAATTAAGATTCTCTTCTATGACATATGATGCGTTTTTTAAAAGGATTTTGGATCACTTTCTTTATGCTTTGCCCGAAGAATTAAGACCTAAGGCAGATTATTTAATAAATGATTTAGATATAATAGATCAGGCTTTTATTAAGCAAGGATATATATTGAATGGAACTATAAGTAGCAAGTTTAATAAATACTACGACAAAACCCTTAAAGAAACTTCTCTTCCTTTAAATCCAGATGAAATTGGAAGTAGAATATGGCCTTTATTACTTAAGGGATTTGATAATCACAAAGCAACTCTTACTTTCAAAATGATTAATAAATTAGCAGATTATATAATACTTACCAATGCACAAATTAAATTAGCAATTCAAACAACATATAGCCATGTGTTTTTAGACGAATTTCAAGATACTACTGGTTTACAGTATAAATTCATCAAAGACTGTTTTGTAAATTCAAATTCAACAATTACAGCTGTGGGTGACAATAAACAACGTATTATGCTTTGGGCAGGAGCTATGAAGAATGTTTTTGATATATATAATGATGAATTTAAGTCTGAGCAAAAAATATTATTAATGAATCATAGATCAGCCCCCAAATTGGTTGAACTTCAAAGAAACATGTACAAGTCTTTACAAGAAGATAATTCAGATATTAAATATTCCGAAAAATGGAATCCTTCAGATGGTGAAATTAATCTTTATATTTCTGATAATGAAGAATTAGAAGCAAATGCTATTGCCAACAATATTGAAGAAAAAATTTGTAATGGTACCAAACCTAATGATATTTGCATTTTGTGCAAACAATGCCCAGGAAATTATAGTCCTGCAATTATCAAAGCATTAAAAAAGAAAAATATCCGTGCAAGAATTGAGATTGAATATCAGAATCTAATTAAAGAGCCAATTATTGAGCTTGTTTTGGACATTATTTCTTGTGCAATAAATATAAAGCAAGCTCAAAAATGGGAAATGATTAAAGAAACCGTAATAGATATTTTTAGTATTGATAGTGGTAATAATTCTACATATGAAGAATTACAACAACAAATATTTGATTTAAAAAACACTATAAAAAATATGATGGATCAAAATCTTAATATATCTGAAATAACTAATACTATAAAATCATTTTTAGATACAAATCGTATAAAAGCTTATTTTCCAGTTTATAGTCAAGGAAATTATTTTGATTCAACACTAGATGATTTTATCAAATTCTTTGAAATAGAATTTGAGGAAGCAAATAATGATTGGCAGAAAGCTATCGATAATTTCTGTGGATTAAATTCTATTCCAATAATGACTATACACAAAAGTAAAGGATTAGAATATTCTGCTGTATATTTCGTTGGTTTGGAGGATTCTGCTTTTTGGAATTTTAAAAACCAACCAGAAGAGGATAGATGTGCTTTTTTTGTTGCATTATCTAGAGCAAAAGAATCAGTAACTTTTACATTTTCAAATAATCGTTCTGGACTAAAATATACAGAACAAAAAAGAGAGCTTGTTAATGAATTCTATGAATTATTGCAAGAACCAGGCATAGCAACAATCGAATATTTCAATACTCATTAGTATCACTAAAAGAAGTCTTTATTAATTTTCTTAATTACAATTTTTATTTTAAGTAAACACTAAGCTATGTAATGCTTTATTCCATCCCCAAAACCTCTCGTTCGATTTCGCGGACTTGTTCGGGGGTGAGGAAATTTTGTTGTTTTGGCTTGGATGGGGTAATGGAAGCTTCGTATTCTTTGAGCAAGGGGATGTTTTTTAGAATGTTCATGAAAGAATAAATCTCGGATTGGTTTGTGTGCGAGTTTTTATCCAAGTCGTTGTTCAGTTTTCGCATCATTTTTCTTGCAAGTTCAAGCAGTTCTTGGCTGAACGCATCTTTTTCGTGTTCATATTCAAATTTCCGTTTGTCCCAGTCGTATTGCTTTTTCCAATAAAACAACGTCCTACGGGACAAATCGAGTTCCATTCCAATCTCGCCAAGTGTCTTATTTTCTTGTACATAAAGTTTTTGAGCCTGTTTTAATTTATTTAATTTCGCCATTTATATATTCTCCTCAAAGATTATTCTGTTAATACTAAATTTATTTTTGTCCGTCAGTCGTCGCACCTGAAAGTCACAGTCGATTTTTGCTAGGTTCTCTCGTTTACAATATTTTAAAATCTGATTCAAGAGTGCGAGCGAATTCTTCAACCGTCTTTCGCCCATTCCGCGCCGTTTGCAAATCGTGTAAAACCTCTTGATATCCTCTGTGCAAATCTCTCGAACTTTTTTATTTCCTAAAATTGGGATTACATTTGTTCTCAAAATCGCGGTGTAAGTCTTTATTGTATTGGGTTTACAGAAATTCGCCGCATAATTTTTCATAAAAATTTCCGAGACAGATTTCAAAGTTATATTTTTGTTTTTGGCTTCGGATCTTGTAAATACAGCAAACTCGATCTTGTTTTCAAAATCTTGATATTTGTAAACTCCGTTTTCAAGCGATAACTTGCCATTCGCAATGAGTTTTTCCAGTTCAACCGAGACATCACATTCGGCTATCATTTCGATTTCATCAAGGGTAAATTCTTTTAAATATTTCGCTAATTTCTCGATGTTCATAGCATTTGCCTCACAATTTCTAAAGTGATTTCGGGCAGATTGTTTTCTTTCGCTAGAGTTTCAAGTTTGTTTATCAGTTGGACAATTTGTCTGAAGCGGTTGTGTTTTTGGTAGATATATTCAATCGCATCGGCCGAAATCGGCACTTGCGAAAGTTCGTTCACAATCTGAGCGGTATCATTTACACCAAAAGTTTCAAATTTCAAAACCTCTGAAAACCTGTCATAAAGGTGCTTGTATCGCTCGAGTTTCCTGTGTGCCAAACCCATTCCAATCATAATAATTGGGCACTCGGTCTCATCGTGCAGATCTCTCAGGATTTCAACAGTTTTAAAATTATTCATCAAGTAGTCGATTTCGTCAATAAAAATCAATTTAGGATTTGCTTTGAGTTTTTTAACCACAAGGTTGAAGTTGTCTGAAGTCAAGTATCTCGGCAACTCGTCCATTTCTTTTATCAAGCCGTCAAGCAGCCATCTTCCTGTCATAAGGTTTGAGGCTCGAAGGTAAATCCCATCATACTTGCACGCAAGCCACAAGGCGGTTTGCGTTTTGCCGAGCCCCGGCTCGCCATAAACAAGTCCCATTTTAGGAATATTTTTGGGTTTGTTGACCAGATTTTCTACAAGTCCGATAAAGTTTTTGACATTATTTGTCCTTATAAATACTTTGTTCATATTGTCCTTTCTTGGCTTGCTCGCGTTAAACGGGCACGCTCACGCTTCAGCCCTCTGCTCGCAAGCCGCTATTCATACAGCAATTTGTACTCCTTTGTTTGTTTAAATTCCGAAATCCAAGGGTTGTTTGGATCGTGTTTGATTAAGTATTCATATTTTTGTGAATTGTTTTTGAAAAGAGTTTGAAGGGGTAAATGATTTTTATCTTTCGTATCTGCGCCAAAGTTATTTGTGTTTAAAATGGCTTTTGAACTCTCTTTGAACGAGGTTTGAACGGGTGGTGAAATTTCTTCGTCCATTTTGGTTTCAAGGTATTTTATTTCTTCAGTTGAAAAGTAATTTTTAACTGCGTTTACGGTTTTCTTTTTTAGTTGTTTTTGCCGAACGATTTTTTGCTTGTAGTCCTCGTAGTCTTTGACATCGCCCAATAATTTCGCCATCGGGTGGGTTTCGGTTACACGCTCAGCGGTGCATAAATACTCGCCTTTCGGGGTGAAAACCTTGATTTTTGTGAGGTCAAAAAGATTGTATTTGATTAGCACTTTGCTTTTGAAGCCGTAAAGCCGTTCGTCAAAATAGTCGCAACCCAAGAACCTGACTCCGTTTCGCTGAATTGTTTTAACCTCGGTCGCAAGCATTAAATCATCGAGGGTGTCGGGATTTATGTTTTGGCATTTTCTATCTTCCAAAACCTCTGCGGTAGTTTTGTTGGGTGCGTTGGGGCAGGTTTGAGAGTTTTTGAAATTTATCCACATATCAATCATTTTTATTGTTTCTTCAATAGTTGGAATGTAATCGTTGTGCCAAGCAGAATGCAGTTTTTCATTTCTCATCAGGTAAGCCGGTTTGTTTGCAATATTGCTTCCGACATAGCTTGGCATAAGCTTTTCAAAGCCTTCTTGAAATTCTTTGAAAAATCGCTCAATGACTTTCGCTCTGGCGTTATAAGGTCGGGCAAAAACCGTTTCAATCCCGAGTTTTGAATAAATACCTTGAAATCCGAGTTCGTTAAATCCCTTGTCGTTAGTGAAATATTTCGCCCTAAAAGCTCTGCCGTTATCCTGATAAATGATTTTCGGCACCATATCGAGGTTTATTATTGCGTTTCGAAGGGCGGATGCGATGCACTGAGTGTTTTCTTCAAGCATAATCTCGTAACCCACAAGGGCGGTCGATTTCCAATCCAAAAAACCGACTAAAGTCGCACGACTTGGCTTGCCTGTGAATGGGTTTATCACTTGAAATGCCAGTTTATGCCCGTCTGCAACAAGAATATCGCCAACATCCAAAAGCGATGCGTCACGTTTGATATAAGGTTCAACCTTGTCAGACAAGGCTTTTTCGCCATCTCGGGCAAGCACCCATTTGTCGTAATTGTTCGCCTTAAACCATTTTGCATAACGACGAAAAGTCGCATCTGCGGGGATAAAAACCTGCCCTTGTTCTTTTAATTTGTATTTAGTAAGGGCGGTAGCTTTGCCGATAGAAAATCGATTCGGGTGCAAAAGCAAGCCCATAAAGATTTTGATTTCTTCGTCGGTCAAAGTGGTTCTAAACTCACCGATTTTGGAATATCTGTATTGAGGAAGAAGTTTTTCGTAATCCTCGGACCCGTCAAGCATTGCATTCCACCGATGGAGCGAACCACGGGAGACTTTGCCCAAAACCTGACGCAAATGCGAATCAGTCGTGTTGTGTAATTTAACAAAATCATAATCGGCTTGGATTTTGATATTCGATTTTCGGCGAAACTCAAGCCATTTGTGGACTAAATCAAGCCTTGCAAGTGCAATTTGTTTTGCTTTTTCTGGTACATATGTCATATTTAAAAATCCTTACACACACATTAATCGCTCTTGTTAAGGAAAATATCAAGTCCTAAGTCTCAATCTCAGAGACATTTCGACACATCTTAATTTGTGAGACAAATTATTTTTGCACTTTCTTGCACTAAATTACACTCGGGGAAAGTTTGATATGGTGCGATGTTTGGGCTATTTAGAACAAAAAATTTAAAAACATAGTGCAAAATAGTGCAAGAATAGAGACAAAAGTGCAAAAAATGATCCGCAAATCTCAATACTGAAAAATCGCCTCAATGGGCGATTGTGTGGACGTCTGTGGTATATAAACTGCCATCCAAAAGTCTCTAATACATTATAGCGACAGTGTGGGTGATTGAGCTAAAGAAATCGCCATCCAAAAGTCTCTAATACATTATAAAAAAGGACTAGAAAAACCTAGTCCTTTTTTATTTAGCAAGGGAGAGACTCGAACTCTCGACCTCTCGGGTATGAGCCGAACGCTCTAGCCAGCTGAGCTACCTTGCCATTCTGTCTCTTCGTCTTTTATACTCGCACAAACATTATTAAAAATCAACCCTTACTTTTTCTTTATTTTTATAATAAAATACCCTAGAAGGGATAGATCGCTATGCGCCAATATATTAATACTAAGGAAGTTTCTTATAGTGCAATCTTTTATAGCGCATTTAAGGCTCTCATTGTTTTTGACATGCTTCTGCAATCCCCGAAAACTCTAGACGAAATCAGCGATTATCTCTCTAAACTTCCTTATATAAAATCAAAACTGTCAAAAGATTCGCTTAGAGTTTATATAAATACTTTCAAAAATGCCGGTTGTAACGTCGAGAAAAAGCTCACTAAAGCCAAACGCAGAGAATACGCATATTTTATACCTGAAAACCCGTTCAGACCAACTATAAATGAACTTCAAGCTAAAAAACTTTTTGAAATTTATGAATTTATAATGTACAATCTTCCGTTTGAGGAACTTTTAAACGCGGATTTACTTTTGAGGAAATTTGATTACCACGTTAATAATGTTGCTTTCCACGAACTATATCTGGAGCATTCTCTGTTAAAGAATTTTGATTTAAACCTGTTAAAGCAACTAGAGCAATGCTGTAAAGAGAATGCTCTTGTAACGGTTTTATATAACTCGCCGCGATCCGGGTTCAAAGAAATTCCTATCATTGCGTACAAAATGAAAGTTCAAAACTACAAATTATATTTAGAAGGTTTTGGCATGGAATACAAAACAGAGGGTATTTTTTTAATGGATAGAATTATAAAGATAACCGACATTATTCCGGGTGAAGAGGTTGAAATGCCGCAGGAAAATTTCTTTGACATAATATTTGAGCTTTACGATCCGACTGCAGAGCTTATGGAATGCGAGGAAATAATTTCTGAAATCGGTGACATTAGGACTGTTAAGCATAGAACCAGCAATAAAGTTTTGACGACACATAGATTTTTGCAGCTTGCGGATTCGTGCAAAATCCTTGAACCGGTTGAATATAGGGACGAATTTATTGCAGCTTTAAAATCCGCAAGAGAGGTTTATCTATATGGAGATTAGTACAAAACAGGTTGACAGTTTCTTAAAGATTTACGCGCTTTTGAAGTTATTACTTGAAGATAACGCCAATTTTGCGCAGGCAATAAGTGTAATTTCAGATGACGGATTGCCTATTTCTTCTGATAATAGTATACATAGTGTTACGTTAAGCAAATATCTCAACACATTAAAAATTTTAGGACTTAATGTAAAAAAGGAGAAGGGGAAATATCATCTGTTAAATCCGTTATATAAAGTTGATTTAAGTCAGGAGGAATTAAACTCTTTTATGTTTATTAAAGAGTTTGCGTTAAATCTAAAAGATGACGAAAAGACTGAACAGGAATTTGAAAAATTTATCAAATCTATTGAGCTTCGTTTGTCCGAATCCACTCAAATGCTAGCGAAGACAAGAGAGTCTAAAAACAGAGCTGATTTTAGTTTTTACTTTGATAAACTTGAGAATAAAATAGAAATTTGTTCAAAATTTTGCAGAGAGGATTATAAAGTTGAGATAGTTTATTATACGAACGGCAAGAAAACTGAAAAGAAAATCATGGCAAAAGCGCAGGAATTACTTTTCAGGAGAAATTCAGCTAAACTTCGGATATTAGATTTAAACTCATCACAGATAACAGATATACCATTAGACAAAATTATCAGTATAAAACAAATGCCGGTTAAAATTACAAATACATATTGTCTCAACCGAGTAACGGTTTACGGTATACGGGGCAGACTTGCCAAGAACTATCGTATTAGAAAATGGGAAGTTGCCGAGGGTTTTAGGGGCGAATGGCTTATGATAAAGAATAAAGATGAAAGTGAAGATGAATTAATAAAAAGACTTCTTAAATACGGTAATTCTTGTAAAGTCTTCACACCTGTTTCGCTGCGTGATAAAATTACATCCATTTTTGAAAACACGTTAAAGTTATATGAGAATTAATTTGTGGTACCTGCTTTATAACCACAAAAAGAATATACCAACGGTAAGAGTTTATCCAATTTCATTTTTTTGACGAATTTAACCTTTGCGAGTAGCAAAATCCCGATTAAATCATCCACGCTTGCTATAGCATCTTTGAATTTCAATTTTCTATCAGGTTCATTGTTATCAATATCGGAAACGAAATTTGCGACATCAACCGCGATTTCCATGCCACCGGCAAGGGCAAGTGCCGTGGCAGCTATTTTAGACGGTGCGTTGTTCAAGGGTTTTATTTTTTCACAAGCTAACATTGCGCCAGAAACGGCAACGCCCGGGAGGGCGACCATAGAATACTGGAAAATTCCTTCATCAAGTTTGCGTTCATGCTTCTTCGGATTTGAGGTAAGTACGCCGCCTAATACACCGCCGCTTATCGCACTCAAACCTACAGTAAGCATTTCCTTTAAACCGTAGTCCATGGTTAAAAAGCCTTTATTTTGTTTTCTAGCAAGCGCTGCAACTGCCAAACTTGCGCCGGCAGCCGCTCCAATTGCAGAGGCAATCTTTACTCTGGTCGGAGCTTCTTTACTATTTACACGTTTGTAATCCGGCGTCATGCTTACGGGTCTAATCGTCATGCTACCAGAGTAGCATAGAATTATTAGGAAATTATTAGTAAAAAGCGCTGATTTCTCAGCGCCGTTATAACTATATTATAAATTTTCCGTTTTCATATATTAAAATATCATCGGCATAAATTTTACCGCCGTTTTTCATATTTTTAATCATATCCCAATGAAGTCCGGAAACATTTTTACCACCGGTTTCAGGATAAGACGCACCAACTGCCATGTGAATTGAGCCGCCGATTTTTTCATCAAAAAGAATATTTCCTGTAACTTCTTGAATTTCATCGTTGGTACCGATTGCAATTTCTCCGATTCCGCGAGAACCCTCGTCCATATCAAACATAGAGTTAACAAAATCCTCACCGCTTTCACATTTTACGCCAACGACTTTGCCGTTTTTAATTGTCAAATGAACGCCACGAGCTTCGTTGCCACGGTAATTTTGCGGGAAGTCAAAATATATTTCGCCATTCACATCGTCTTCAACAGGGGATGTGAAAACCTCACCATCCGGATAGTTGTTTAAACCTGAACAACTAATCCATTTTCTACCCTCAACGCCAAATGTAATATCAGTTTTTTCGCCAACGATACGTACTTTTTTAACATTATTAAGATAATTTGCCCATTTTGTTTGTTTTTCGTCAAGTTCACGAAGTTTCGCAACCGGATCGTCAAGGTTTAAATAGCAAGAATTGTATAGAAATTCAGTATATTCAGCAAGCGACATTTTCGCCTCTTGCGCAAGCGCATTTGTAGGATAATCCGCAATAACCCAGCTTGCTTCGCCTCGCGCAGAACGTCCGAGTAAAGTTTCTGAAAGTTTTTTCGTTGCCTTGCCCCTGCGAGCCAGTTTTTCAAGATTTGCACGTTTCATATTTTTTGTATTCAACGGCGCACCAATTGAAATAAATTTATCTGCTTTTTCATATTCCATTTGGGTAATCGGATCAACATAATCCAATTGTTCATCAGACGCATTTTTTAAGAAGATTTCTCCAGCGCCCTCAAGTGCAATACGCACAAGCGGGTTTCCACCACGTTCAATTACACGTTTATAGATTTCTTTCAATAACGGCTGGGATTCAACGCTGTCAGAGCGAATAATTACTAAATCGCCTTTCTGAACATTTGTCGAATAGTCAACCAAAACTTTTGCATATTTTCTTAACATAAAAACTCTCCTCTTTCTGCATATTGTAATACATTTTGAGGAGAGTGTAAAGCCGGGCTTAGTGAATTTATCGTTTTATACACCAGATAGCATACTGACTATCACGAGAGCCTAAATGCCTGCTGCCTGACGAAAATCGAACATGATACGCGGTATCAGGTTTTTCACCTAAGGTAGTAGACCAAAAATAAGAATTACTTTGAGTCAAAAGTATTTTATTATAGAACATCGCCATTAGTTCATCACGGCTTGGTAAACGGGTTTCGTTATTTTGATTTGTACAGAACCGCGTTGCATCAATATGTTTTGCCGCGCCGACACTGGAAACCGGTTCCGGCATTGGTGCTACGACGACCGGATCGCTGGGATACATTACAGTTATAAATCCAATATCTTTACCCATAGTATTTGGGCCCTTAGTTCCGTTTAAATCGTATACAAAATTTGCGCACATATACGGCTGTGTATAATTGGCATCTACAATTTTTGTATCGGACATACATCTTGGGTTGTAATACACAAGAATACTCTCACCGTTTGCGGTTTCAAACGCAGCAGCTTTTGTGTTTAATTGGCTTGAATAAACTTGACTAGGCGCGCTGCCGTTAAACATACTATTAAACCCGACTAAAGTATTCATTGAGCTTGTAAAATTAGAAAGATTACGGTTGTCCATTGTAGTAATCTTAGACGGAATACCACAATCATCAAGGTGTTCACTGTCACAAATGTTATTTATTTTCAGAACCTTTGAAAGCCCTGCGGTAACGAATGTTTCTGCCGCGTTGTCGGTTGTTATATCCTGGCTGAAATCCTCTCCTATAGTACCCTCTAAAGATCCATAGCCGTTCACTGCCGGCATAAGTGCAATAGCCTGTGAGAATCGCGCATAAAGAGCTTTTCGCTGCGTGTTCCAGGTTCGCTCGTTAATGTTGCCAGTCAAACTTGGTAAAGTAATCGCGGCTACCACACCAATAATTGTTAATGACAGAAGTATCTCTGCCATTGTGAAGGCCTGTTGAGCACGCCCCCCCCCCCCTGTCAATGACGATACATTTTTAATCTGATTCATATATTTACCCTTCCTTTCTGAATATAGTATAAACTATAATCCCCCTTTTGACAAGGGGGATTATAGTTTTATTCTTCGCTATCTAATGATTGATGACCCGTTTTATAGGATTTCAAAAGAACTCCACGTTTTGATGTTTGAATAAAATCAATCATTTTTTCAATATATTCATTCATCGGAATTTCGGCTTTAATTTTTTCTATAGCCTGTGTTGTATTCAAATCTTTTGACACAAGAAGTTTGAATGCAGCGTTAACATTAGTTCTAACATCTTGCGGCACTCCGCGGCGTTTCATAGCAATAACATTTAAGCCGTCCGGGATAGGCGGACGTCCTTCGCCTTTTGAGTAAGGTAAGATGTCCTGACGTGACGCAGAAAATCCGCTGATAATCGCCATATCGCCAATTCTGATGTTTTGGTGGAATACACTCATTCCGCCAACAAACGCACCAAATCCAACGTGTACGTGACCGCCAAGTGTTACAAGGTTTGCAAGAATAACCTGATCTTCCAATACACAGTTATGCGCAACGTGAGCTCCAACCATGATTAAACATTTTTTCCCAACTCTGGTTGTGCAATCTCCACAATTTGCACCTCTGTGAATAGTTACGTTTTCTTTAATAATAGTACCGTCACCGATAACAACCTTCGTAGGCTCACCTTTGTATCCTAAATCCTGCGGTTCTGAACCAATAGTGGCAAAAGGACTGATTGTACAATCCTCTCCGATTTCTGCGAACTCAATATGAGCATTAGAGATAACTCTTGTTCTACTGCCGATTTTAACATTTTCACCAATAACAACAAAAGGTCCGATTATAGCATCTTCTGCAATTTGAGCCGTTGGGTGAATTATCGCGGTTTTATCTATCATACATTTCTCCTCTTTCTTCCTATATTAATTATTATGATAATACAAAAATAAGCAGAACCAGCATAGCTTTACATAAATTTAATAAAAAAGGCAGACTAGAGTCTGCCTAAGAAAAGAAGTATTTTTTTTAAGAGAGAGTAAATAAAATATTTATAAGCCGTCTATGCTAAATTTTTATAGGCATCTTCAAAATCACCCATAGCCATAGCTACGTTAAAACTTGTGCTTGCCATTCTGTTACGTGTTTCGTCCGTAATATAAGGGCTCAAAAATTCATCTACAAATCTGTCGTTGTCTGCATTATCAGCTACACTTGAAACTGCAGCGTAAGTTTTTGAAGCTGTTGCGCCAACACGTTCTTCAGGTGTAACGCGTGTTGTTCTTTCAACACCCAAGCCCATATTTGTATTGCCAACTTTTTTAAATCCAAAATCATAAGTTTGCCCTGCGTCAATGTGACGTACTCCGCCATTAAATAACGGATTGCTAATTGATCTGGATTGTCCTGCATCATAATTTCCATACGTTGTCATACTCTATACTCCTTTTCTCTTAATCTTTGTTTTCTCTTAATAATGATTTCCTGTGATACTTCTATAAAGTATTTTTGTATTTAAAAATTGCGTAAAAGGTGTATAAAATTTATATATTTGTAACAAAACTTAATATTATACGCGTACATCATAATGTATATTGTGTTGTTTATATCGGTATAGCACAAGTTTTACTTTAATTTTTATACCGCATAAATTTTACACATTATATGCAAGCGTCAACTTTTCAAAAACAAAAACCCTCTTATATCAAGCGTTTTCGGATTTCGTACAACACAATATACATTATGTTGTACGAAAGGAAATTTCAAAAATGGGATTAGCGGCATCACAAGCAAGACTTCTTACCATAACTTCAAGAAAATCCAGAGCGCAGTTTGAATCTATGAAATTCTCTCACGAAAAACTCACGCTCTCTAGAAACTTGACGGAAATTTCCAACGAATACCAAAATTCCTTAGATAAAACAAAACTTTATTACGACTTCTATGGTGTTAACTCAACTGATGTTCCACTTACATATAACATGCTCATGTCACCAAGTTCAATCAACGATTACACACCAACATTGATTTCCAACAATCAGGGACAAATTGTGCTCTCCAGTCCCTACGCCGCTGCAGCTCGTGCTGCCGGTATTCCAATGGAAGGTTTGGGCTGCACGCCTTCCAATATTATGCGTAATGCGTTTATGTTGAGTTTGGCTGAACAAAACGTTATCACCCAAGCCACAGCTAACGCCATTGTCGGTCTGGATTATAATAACATTGCAGGTTTAGGAGGTGATAATTTAGTCAATACCATTACAGAAACCGGTGATTATCAAAAATTATTAAACTATTTAGACGGTAATGGTAATATTTCCGGGATTGACCTTACATACTGTGGGATTCCGCAGAATGTAGCAATTATGGTTCAAAACGGTCAAAATTCTTTTACATCTTTAAAAGAAAAGGGCAATCATCAATTGGATTCAACCGGTGCTGATATAAATACTGCGCTGGCTCAAATATCGTTTTCAGACCTTTTATCAGGCGATAAACACATCTACTTGGGGCAGGAAAGTGATGTTGCCTCAATGTATCAAGCGACAAACAACGTCATAACCCAATTAGGTAACGCTTTATCCGGATTGTTAGAGGGTTGCGACGATGCTATTGCTTATGCAAACGATCAGATGAACCAGTTCTGCTGGGGTGGGGATAACAAATTTGACCCAACGACCGGAATGTGGACTGCCGGTGACGGAGACCTCTTGGCGTACCTGCGCCACAAACAAGGAAGCGGCTGGAAAACTTGGGAGAAATGGGTGGGTGCTTTTGTTCCTGCATTTGGTATAGGTAAACTCATTGCGGGAGCATTCAAAGATGTTAGTGATGCGGATGTAGCTAAAGATTCATTCGCGATTTCGCAAACATTTTTAACCGTTGCAGACTCTTACGGACGTTCAGGTTTCTTACACGATGACCCGCATGATCAGGCAACCTTAGACCTTTCTGCATTTACGCAGGCTTGGTTTACATACTTTATGCAATATATGTACGGGCTTGGAACTCCGCAGGCAAACGGACTCAATGTTGCGTGGAATGCTCCGAAACAAGATTCGCATTTCGCAGATAAAGACTCTTTAGAGGGATTTGAATTTACATTCACAACAACCTATGTTTCAGATAACGAGGCGTTAATCGCAAACTTCTACGATACATTATTCAACCAAATTTGTATTAACGGTTGGACCGAAAACAATCAGGCTGCCACTGACAGCAATTATTTAAAAGAAATGCTTCAGGGCGGAAAAATGTACCTCACAAGCCTTTCTGATGACCATTACTACTATCAAAACAATTATTCAACAAATAACTTTATTAAAGAGGTATCTGACGACGCCGCAATCGCACAGGCTGAATCAAAATACACCACTGAAAAGGCAAGAATTAATGCAAAAGAGCAAGAAATTGACTTAAAAATGAAGAATTTAGATACAGAAATTTCTTCGCTGGAAACAGAATACGAGGCAATCAAAAAAGTAATTGAGGGCAATGTATCAAAATCATTTACGAGATATGACGGATAAAAAAAGAGCCGGTTTAAAAACCGGCTCTTTTTAGCTATACGCTTGCTTTTTCTTCGTCTGTAACACCTTTAATTGTAAGGTTTACTCTGCCTTTTTCGTCGATTTTGATAACCTTAACGATTACTTCATCACCAACGTTCAAGTGCGGTTCGATAGTTTCAATTCTCTCTTTGCAAACTTGAGAGATGTGAACCATACCGTCTTTACCAGGTGCGAGTTCTACAAACGCGCCGATAGGAATAATTCTTACGACTTTACCACGTCTTATCATACCTTCTTGCGGTTTGAAAGTGATTTCGTTAATCATTCTCTTAGCGATTGCAGCACCTTCTTGGTCGTTTGACGTAATTGTTACAACACCGCTGTCTTGAATATCAATTTCAGCGCCTGATGCGTCAATAATCGCACGGATTTGTTTTCCGCCAGGTCCGATAACTGTTCCGATGTCTTCTGTCGGAATTGTCATTGTTGTAATGCTTGGTGCAAACGGTGAAAGTTGTTCAGCAGGAGCTGTGATAACTTTTCTCATTTCTCCTAAGATGTGTAAACGACCTTCTTTAGCTTGAGCTAACGCTCTTCTTAAAGTATCGTTTGCAATACCTTTAGCTTTCATATCCATTTGAAGTGCTGTAATACCGTCGTCGTTACCTGTAACTTTGAAGTCCATATCGCCGAGGAAGTCTTCAATACCTTGGATATCTGTCAATACAACAGGTTCTTTGCCTTCTTCGGTAATCATACCCATTGCAACGCCGCCAATCATACATTTAACAGGAACACCGGCGTTCATAAGAGCCATTGAAGAACCGCAGGTTGAAGCCATTGATGTTGAACCGTTTGATTCCAAGACGTCAGAAGTTACGCGGATTGTATATCCAAATTCTTCTTGTGACGGAAGCGCAGGAACATTAGCACGTTCAGCAAGGTTTCCGTGACCAACTTCACGTCTGCCAGGGCCTCTTAATGCTTTAACTTCACCAACTGAGAAACCTGGGAAGATGTATTTGTGCATATAAGTTTTTTCTGTTTCAGGGTCAACACCGTCAAGTTCCTGTTTCATGCCAGGGCCTGCAAGAGTTGCAACTGAAAGAACCTGTGTTTGTCCTCTCGTAAATACGGCAGAACCGTGTGCGCGAGGAATAACACCAACTTCGCACCAGATTGGACGTACATCGTGCGGTTTTCTTCCGTCAGCACGAACGCCTTCGTCCAAAATCATTGTTCTCATAACTTTCTTTTCAGCATTTTTGAATTCTTCAGCAACAAAGTCGATGCCGGTTTCTTCAATCATAGCTTTGATTGGGTGGGTTTCATCCAACGCGTCAACTTTTTCTTTTACAGCTTTTTTAGCTTCTTCAAGTTTGTTTTGTCTGTATGTTCTGTCAAAGTTGTGATATGCGTCAAAAATCATATCATAAGCTGTATCGTGAATAATTTGTTTAAGTTCAGATGTATCGTAAGGGTTTACGAATTCTTCTTTAACAACGCCGCAAGCCTTTGCAAACTCAACTTGAGCGTCACATTGTTTTCTGATTTCAGCTTGAGCAAATTCAACAGCGTTCATAATATCGTCTTCTGTAACGAATTTGCAGCCGGCTTCAACCATAATAACGCTGTCGTGAGTACCTGCAACAACGATGTCGAGGTCAGATTTGTCAGCTTGTTGGTGAGTTGGGTTAGCAATCATATTGCCGTTTTCGTCTTTAGAAACACGAACCGCACCGATAGGACCCTCAAAAGGAGCACCTGACAACATCAATGCGCAAGATGCACCTAACATTGCCAATGTATCAGGCTGGTTTTGTTGATCGTAGCTGAATAATTGAGCAACGATTTGTATATCATTTCTGTAACCTTTAGGGAATAAAGGTCTGATAGGTCTGTCAATCAAACGGGAAACAAGGATAGCCTTGTCGCTTGCTTTACCTTCTGAACGGTTGTAACCGCCAGGGATTCTACCGATTGAAGACATTCTTTCTTCATAATCAATTAATAATGGGAAAAAGTCGATTCCGACTCTAGGTTCTTTAGAAACAACACAGTGAACAAATAACATTGTATCTCCGCATCTTACTGTTACAGAACCATTAGTGCTTTGTGCATACTTCCCGGTTTCGATAACGACGTTTTTACCGCCGATTTCGAGTTCAAATTTCTTAGTTTCAGGTACCATAATTTTCCTTTCCTGATTTTAGTTATACACTTCTAGTTTACGTTATAATAATAACACAAATAAAAAATTAAAACCCGCTTGCAAAAAATATTTTTACATGTATTATATAAGTACTCACATCCTCGAGTACGGACGAAGTCATTAATCGTCTAAAAATCGAAAGGTAAATAACAATGGCAAACATTAAATCTGCTAAAAAAAGAATATTAGTAGCTGAAAAAAACAGACTTAGAAACGTAGCATTCAAATCTTCAATCAAAACTGCCGTAAGAAAAGTTCTTGAACTCGCTAACGCAGGACAACAAGAAGAATTGAAATCAGCACTTTCTAAAGCATATCAATTATGCGATAAAGCAGTTTCAAAAGGTATTTTGCACAAAAACACCGCTGCTAGAAAAAAATCCAGATTGACTAAAGCAATCAACAAAATCGCAGCTGCAAAGTAGTTCTTAAAAACTTAAAAGAAAAGGCGTCTCTCGGGACGCCTTTTTTATTATCTTTACTCTCTCTCTTATTATGAATCATACCTTGTGAACGATTTCGACACGTTACCCTCAATTACTTTCTTAACCGCTTCGTACTCGGTTTCCAGTGAGGAAATTTCAGTATCTAAGTTCTTCATTTTCAAATCAAGTTCTTGTTCTTTTGCGTTAATTCTTGCTTTTTCTGTTGTATATTTTGATTCAGCCTGTGCAATTGCGGCGTCGTCAGATACTTCTTTAATAAAGTTGTTTGTTGAATAATTGTTTTGATAGTAATAATAGTCGTCTGACATACTGGTTATGTACATCATACCGGTTTGAAGCATTTCTTTTAAGTAGTTACTATCTTTAGCAACTTTATCGTTTTCTGTCCAACCGTTAATACAAATTTGGTTGAATAATGTATCGTAGAAGTTTGCAATTAACGCTTCGTTATCTGAAACATAGGTTGTTGTGAATGTAAATTCATAATCACCGATGCTGTCTTTATCTGCGAAACTTTGGTTGTCAACTGTATCTCTCCAGTTGATATACCATTGGTTAGCTGCAGGTGTTCCCAAACCTTCCATATATTGCATAAAGTATGTAAACCATGCTTTAGTAAAGTTTGTAAGGTCGATTGCACCAACGTCTTCATGTCTGTTACCAATAATAACAGTTCTAGAACGGTAACAGTTAACCAATGCCATATAATCATCTGCGTTACCAACAGCTTTATTCCAAGCGTGTTTTTCTTTAGATTCTTTACCATTACCGGAAGGAATTGATTGTGTAAACCAGTTAGCTTCGTGTTCTACAACCGTATCACCGAACAAACCGCCAAAGTCGAAATCCCAGAAACTATCTTCATCACCAGTTGGAGGTGTTGCACTTGGTTCCCAACACATAGTCTGCATTTGGTCGTTAGCATACGCAACCGCGTCAGCAACATTAGAGTCACCGTCAAGGATATTAATTAATGTCTCACCCATTGCGGTATAAACATTTTTAACTGATTGAACGAGGTTATTATAGTTATCCCACCAGTTATGCGCCTTAGCATTGTCTTCAGACTCAATCACAAGAAGAACTTCCTGATCACCGTTAATCAAATCTGCAAAAGTAATACTGCTAAGATCTTTACCGGAATCACCTACGTTATGAGACCAAGTACCGCCGCCGCTTACTTTTGAATAAGTTCCGTTTCTAGTACCGGTAATAACTGTAGGTATAGAACCGTTACCACTGGAACCGTCCAACAAACCATTCAGTGTAACACCATCAGTATTTCCACCGCCACGTAATAACGTTAACAAATCATCATAAGAACCGGTTTCGGTTATAGTATTTACAAGATTATCTCCACCTAATCCGGCAGCTTGGTTATATCCAATTAAATTAATTGAGTTAGCTGTTGCCTGCGTAATAACATTGTTTTCCGCCAAAGCCAGGATAAACGCCTCTCTCATTAACGAAGACGGCGTACAACCCAAACCTTCTTGCGGAATGCCGGCAGCTCTTGCCGCAGCTGCGTATGGTGATGATAAGACAATCTGACCTTGATTATTTGAAATCAATGTCGGAGTATAATCATTTATTGAACTTGGTGACATCAACAAACTATAAGTTAATGGATTATCAGTTGAATTTACACCATAAAAATCATAATAAAGTTTTGTTTGATCTAAGGAATTTTGATATTCATTAGAAATGTCTGTCAAGTTTCTTGAGAGCGCTAATTTTTGGTGAGACAATCTCATTGACTCAAATTGCGCCCTGGATTTTCTTGAAGTTATGGTAAGTAGTCTTGCTTGTGATGCTGCTAATCCCATATTGATTTCCTTAGATTTACATAGTAACTTTGTGCTCAATCTATCTGTCGGTATTCCACAGGGTGAACTTTAAAAATTAACGCCGGATTGTAAACTTTTATTAACAAAAATTTTTCTACCTGCAATTTATAAAAAGTTATATACTTTATATATACATAAAGAGAGGTATAACTATGAGCGGGCTTGATATTCAAAAGACCGAATTGATTTCAGACAAAAAGTTACCGGCATTTTCAGCAAACGAAAGTGCTAAAAGTTCTGATATAAATATTACTCTTAATAAAAATCAGGAAATTCCAAAACCTGACAAAGAAACCGAAGCTAAAATTAAGAGTATGGTTATGCTTCTTAACCCTGGTATTGATTGGGATTTACTTTCTGATGTTGAGAAACAATCTTATATTGTTCAATATCACGAGGGAACTTTAGAGAAAAAAGTAAAAGAACTTGAACCAAAAATTGAAGAATTTAAAGCCTCATTAAAAGCTATGAGCCCTGAAAATGCGACAAAAGAGCTTGTTAACGCGGTAATGGAGGCTAGAGACCCGAAATTTAAAAATTTAACTCCTGAAGAAAAACAAAAACGCATTGATGAGACCGGGTTAAAACTTTTAAAGAAATTAGAACCCGACCTTGATGTGGAAAACATGACTGAGAGAGAGAAAAAGGCTCAGTTAAAAAGCGGAGAATTTAAACTTCAAGCTGCACTCTACGCTTATCAAACCGGAAAAATTCAATCTCTTGAAGATTTTAAGAATTACACTCCGGAACAAATAAAAGATTTAGAATATGAATTTGCAACTGTTGCACAGAAAGCAAACCCTGATTTCATTGAAAAGAACTTTTCAGCAAAAAGATCTCTCGCACAAGTTGGTTTGGAAAGAAATATAGCTTCTGCCAACGGGATTGAGCTTGAGGATTACCGTAAATCAGATGAAAAATATGCAATGATGTATGAATATCTGAAAAATAAGCCGGAAGAAGAGCTTAGCAGATATGAAAAAAGTCAGTTAGATACATTAAGAAAACTTGCATATATTTATGATGACGATTTGAAATGCATGCATCTTCACAATGAGGGCAGCATTACAGACTCATATCTTAATAAAATCGCAGAGGGTGAAGACGTTAACTGGGATAACCCTACGCAACAAAAAGTTCTGCAACAAAAAATGAGTGCAGAATTAAAAGAATGCAAAACTCCGGAAGAAAAACAAGCCCGAATTGCTGTTATATTATCTTCTGCAAGAAGTTTAGACGAAGGCTTAGTACTTACACAAGCATTTGCGAGATTAGAAAGATCCGGTGTTGTAAGCGCAGACGACTTATTTGCAGCTACCGAACAAATAAAAATGACGCCACATGCCCTTGCAGCCTGCTCAACAGAAATGAGCTGCGATGGTCAGGTGTGTACTGCAAAACATGTTGCCGCAAGTTGCACAGGTGAACACCCTAAAATGTCTGCTAAACAAGCTGCAGCTTATACAAAAAATGTAATTCCAGAATACGAAGTTGAAGCTCAAGCACCATCAACAAACACAATGACCGATACAGGCATTCAGGAAGTTTATGATGTCTTGCCTGACACTTATGCAAAATTAGACGAAAAAGCTGCAAAAGAATCTTATGAATATGCAATGACTTCGCAAAACATTTCTGCTGAACAAAAAGCTATAATTGCGAAAGATACTATTGATTCCACTACAAATGCAGATTTGAAAAAATTCTATCAGGATTTAGCATATAAATACGATGTTGACTACAATTCCGTTCCGCCGAAATCAGAAAGGGTTAAAACGACCCCTCAGGCGGAAACAAACAAAACATCTGATAATATTGAAGGCAGCAAATATTCACAAAATGATTTCAATAATATCGTTGCACAAAGCATAAACAATTCAACAGGTATTTCTGCAATCGTTGAAGCAATTTTAGAAACCGGAAACACAATTCTTGGTAACACCTCCGACCCTAAAACAGCATCAATAACAAAAATCACAACTGTTGACTCTGCGATTGATATGCTTAAATCCGGCACATCATTTGCAAAAGTTTTCAACAGATGCTCTGAAGATGTTAAGAAAAGTTTTATCAAAGGTATTATGCAAAGCCCTCAAAAAGACACCGCGATAAAATATCTTTTAGAAAAGGGCGTTCAATTTGCCACACTTTTAAAATGCGCACCAACAGAAAACGCTAAGAAAAGTATTTATAATATAGCTACCGGCGTACATATTTCAACGGTAAAAACAGAAGTTAAAAATTTCGCAGCTAAAGTTTAGCAAAAGAAAAGGAGAGGATTTATTCCCCTCCACATCACACTAAACACTATTGTTAGGAATCCTTAAAATTTTTATTCAGCCGCGCTGGTTTTACCGTATGACATCCAGCCAAATATTGTACCTGCTGCGAGTACCGCAAGGGTCCAAGGGTTCTTTCTCGCAACATTCCAAATTGCACTTCTGTTCTTGAATGCCAGCGTTCCTGCCGTAGCCAATGCTACAAGACCTGCACCTCTACCGCAAGCACCTTTTACGTTATCTTCACGGCTCATACTGTTGCCGGTAATTTTTTCTATTGTTTCTTCGGCACTTGACTTACCAAATGTACCAAATGTTACTGTATTCAGGAATTTTTGCGTAAAGATATCACTACCGTTTTCACGAATTGCATCTTTTAATGAGGTATTCGTTCTTTCTTGATAATGTCTCAAGGCTCTTGCTGTCAAATCTTTATCGCTTAGTTTTGCATATTCAGGATATAGATTTTTGATTGATTGCTTGTATGCTTCAAAGAATTGAGGAATTTGAGATTGTTCATTTTTGTCAATCTTTTCCTTTAACGCATCTGCTGCATACTGTGCTCTTTCAAGAGGAGTATTTATTCTTGCATCATTTGCACGACCCTTTTCAATGTATTTCACATTGCGGTCATACATATAATCAGTCCATCTGTCCATTTGCTGATACATCATTTCAGGATTGTATCCGTATGCATTGAAATATGAACCTACACCCGCTGTATAATCAGAGGTCAAATCTATATCACTGCCGAATGCGCTGCAATTCATGTTTAACGGGTCATAACCCACACAGGAAGTAAGCGGCAAATTCGGTGCACTTGCGGCACAATAGTTGTTCAAGGATGTTCCAAAATATGGTTGTCTTGAGACACTATCTGGACCAAAATAATCAGGACACATAACCTAACCTCCAAATTGATTTTTAACCTACCTTACTTATATAAAGTTTTGCTCTACTCGAAAATTGCGCATTTACTTTTTATTTGTAAACTTTTGTAACAAACACACCCCGAAAAGTAAAATATAACCTTTTACACACATTCATTTGCAATGTAAGTATTTTTTAATTATTATATTATCATGCGTGTAGATTTGGAAAAGTTAAAAGATATAAAATTGCTGGATAGATTTATCCTTTCACAGGTATTTGAAGTCTTTATTATGGGTGTATGTATATTCACTTCAATTATTTTCGCATCTGACACGTTTATTACACTTATCAAACAGATTTCTGCGTTTGGGATTCCGTTTTCAGTAGCGTTCAGAATTGTAATATTAAATTTGCCGTCTATTATTGTTATGACAATACCTTTAGGCGTATTGCTCGCAACGGTTATGACGCTTAATAAATTAAGTTTGTCTTCCGAAATAACTGTTCTGCGTTCTTGCGGAATAGGATTAAACAGAATTGCAAAACCTATATTTATATTTGCGGTTGCGATGTCAGTATGTTGCTTTGTGGTTAATGAAAGCATCGTTCCGGTGATGTCAAAACAGGCAAAAGACCTTGCACTATGGTCTTTCAGCCAGCAAAATATCCCGGATGGCAAAGAAAATTTCGTATTCAAAGAATTAAATGATGAAAACGGATTAAAAAGATTATTTTACATAAAAAATTGTAAACACAAAGTTTTGCACGATGTAACCCTTTTAGACACATCGAAAGAAAACACTATCCAGGTTCTTCAAGCTGTAGAAGGCGGCACAAATACTGGCGGCTGGAGTTTTTATAAAGGCGCGATTTATACTATTTCAAGTGACGGAAAAATACTCAATACTTCATTATTTGATAAATTCAACGTTAAATTTGCCGTCGACCTTTCAAAAGAGTTAAATAAAAACGTTGCAAAAGAGATGAATTTCGGACAGCTAATTAAGTATATCGCCACCCAAGATTTTACCGATAACAAAAAAATGAGAAATTCACTTTATATTGAATTATATGACAAAATTGCATTGCCTTTGACGACAGTTGCGCTGGTTCTAATCGGGGTTCCGCTATCAATAACACCGCCAAGGGTAAGATATAACCGCGGATTTTTATTCAGCATCCTTATCATTTTCACGTATTACCTAATCCGCGCACTATCAATTTCATTTGGTAAAAGCGATGTCCTCGCACCGTTTTTGGCTGCGTGGATGCCAAATATTATCCTGATGATTTTAGGCTCAATAATGTATTACAAAAAAGTCTATACGATAAACTAATATGAACGAAACAGAAAAAGAAAAAAACATCTTTTCAACAGATTATAGATCTCCGAGGAAATCTCGCGATACGGAACGTGAGCGAGATTTCGGAGTGGTGTATGAGACAGCGCAGCCGCCACGGCTCGCGGTTCAGCGAGGCGGCGCGGCGGAGAACTGCTTTGCTTACGGCACACGTCTCAACGGCTACGATGTAAATATGATAAACGAAATTGCGGAGCCGGCAGATGATGACGTCGTAAAACTTGGCGTCGAAATTGCAAAGCGTGAAGACGCGATAGAAGAGCTTCGTAATAAAATTTCCGCGACAGAACGCCTGGGCAAACTTCCCGACGTTATCAAACTAAAAATTAAAGAAAAAGAATTGGAACGCGAAATTTCAGAATTAAAAACCCTATACGCACAAAAGAAATCACTTTCCAAACCTGCTTTGAAGAGTAAACTCAAAAAGCGTACTGACATGCCTGTAATTCGAGCTATTCAAAGATTTATTTCGCGTAAAATTCTTGCAAAAGTTTCAAAAAAATTCCGTTCAATTATGGCACTAAGCGATTCTTTGGAAATGCTTTCCGGTATAAATAAAAGCGTAGATGAACTTATAGATATGAAAGTTCCTTACGGAGAAAGTTTGGAGAATTATCAAAAGCTAACGTCATATTTATATAAGGCGAACAAAATCCACTCACAAATTTTAAAAAGCATGAATAAATAAAGCAGTTCTCCGCCCCTTCCCGCCTCGCTGAACCGCGAGCCGGACGTGGCTGCGCTGTCTCATACGCCACTCCCAATTTTCGCTCACATTCCTTATCGCGAAAATTGCTCGGACATAAATTATATTTCATAGAATTGAAAACTTTCCCCTAATTTATCCTCCAGCAACCGGACAAGATATGACGGCTTAACCTGTAATGCCTCTGCAATTTTCCATAAAGTCACGAATTTCACATCAATACAGCCTTTCTCAACCCGGCTGGTATTTCCAACATCTAAATCATATTCATGTGCAAACTGATTTATAGAACATTTTAAATTATTTTGTCTTAAATCTTTAATTATTGCACCTAATACTTGAGCTAATTTTACAGTTTTTTCGTCCTTTTGTTGCATTTATACATTATATGCGTTATAATAAAATTGTTATTGTATACATGCAATAAAGAAAGGATAAAAACATGAAGACATTTAACGCGTTTACAATGGCAGAAATCTTATTGTCACTAACAATTATCGGCGTTGTCGCCGCGATTACTCTGCCTAGTTTAACCGGTAACATCCATGAACGAACCTGGAATACGCAACGAAAAGCACTATATGCCCGATTTTCACAAGCGATAGCACTTATGCCAAGTTTAAACGGATATGGAATAACTGACAATAGCGGAAACACTGAAAATCAAGCAGCTGAAACATTCATTACTGCAGGGCTGTCTAAAGTTTTAAAAATTAACAATATATGTAATTATGAACATTTATCTGACTGCGGCGTACCTGCAAAAGTTACAGGTATAAACGGAAGTATAACATTTGAGACATTCCCGACTAAATTGTCAGAACTCAATAATATGCTATACGGAGGAGGATATACTTACTCTGCCGGTGGAGCTGTATACTCTGACCCTAATGCTACATTAGACACTAAAACCGCAGCGTTTGAAACCCAAAATGGAGAATCTATTGTTTTATTTTACAACCCAAATTGCCGAGCCGATATGCAAGAAGAAAGTACGTATTCACAAAGTAAGGTTTGCGCAAATTTCATTTATGACCTTAACGGGAATAAAGGACCTAATACAGTTGGAAAAGACATAGGCATTATGACAGTGCTGTATCCATCCGATTCGGTGGTTGTAGCACCGTTTCCGGCGATACGAGATATTACAGGGGTCAAACAATTTGAAGCCGGCAAGAAATGTGCAGAATATGACAGCGAATATCGTATGCCTAATAAAGCAGAATTAGCGTCAATATTCTATAATAAGAACTTATTAGGATTAAATTTTGAATCTGGAGCCTGCTACTGGAGCAGCGAAATTCTAACAGCAGGTGAGAATGGAACCGCAAGAGCAATGAATATGAGCCACGGGAAATGGGATAAGCATATCCGAACTGAAGCTAGAACAGTACGTTGTATTAAACGTTAAAAAAAGCCCTTTCCGGTTAATCGGAAGGGCTTTTATTTATTCTTTAAATTTATATTATTTATTTCGCAAAAAGAGGTTAAAACTTTTTCCGCTTTTGAGTGTTCACGGAATAAATAGTTATTTTGGGTTTTGCGAATAGATTTTATACATCTTTCATACATAACAGCCGACATTTTCAAAAATTCACGCTGTTTTGAAGACTTTTTCAAACCAGCCTCCTGATAGAGTTTTCCATACAAAAGATACAAACGTGCTGTCATATCATGGAGTTCATACTGCTGCGCAATTTGCAGCCCGTTATCAAGGTAAATACGCGCGGTTTCAAAGTCACCTTTAATCATATACGCTTTTGTCAATACCATTTTCAGACAAATATTAAAGAAGAAGTTGGCAATTTTCGGATTTTGAGCAACTTCAAGTGCCTTGGTTGCGATTTCGATTGCCTTATCAGGTCCCTCGATGTCCATAACCGCATCAGAAATCAAATACCAGCAAAGCAAAGCACCCAGTGCTATTTTTTCATTAGAGAAATGAGCTAACTGCTCGTTATAAATTTCCAACCCTTTCGCTGCCTGATTGTTATCGACTAAAACTTTGCCTAAAAGAGTTTTCATAATATTTTTTGTGAATGTATCAAAATTATTATTAGCAAATGCGACAATCTCGAACAAATCTTCCTGAATATGGTCGTACTCGTGGTTTAGGAAACGATTTAACATATTAATAAAGTTCCAGCGCAGAATATTTTCGTTACTCATTGAAAATTCCGTGCAGGCGTCCATAATTTCCTGCAAGTGCTTGTTAGAAGCTGCATAATCACCCGTAATCGTGCTGGCAAACGCAAAGGCCAGGTGGCATTTTATAATAAAGTTTGTATCTTTAACCTGACCGCGGTCGATTACGTTAAACAGAAGTGCCGTTATTTCAAACGCTTTGTTATTTCCTTGGAAAATATACGCATTTGCAAGGATTAGATATGTTTTAAGCCAGGTTTCATAAAGAAGTTCATAGGAAATATCTTTTCTGCGGTAAACTCCGTTAAGATACTTGTTAAAAACAGGCATTATATCGTTTTGAATCAGATCAATAACTTCAGCGCAATCACCAATATTCAACAGTGCATCCAGTTTTGACGCCTTAACCATAGCGATTTCAAGGTCTTTTGACGGATTGATTTTTGCAAGCACTCTATCAACACTTTCAACTACACCAAAATAATTTCCGGCTTTTTGACAGCTGCTTGTAAGATAACCCAAAAGTTCAATTTCTTTAATGCTGTTACCTATCCCTTGAGCGTTTGAGATTGCATCAGGAAGAAATTCAATAGCATCGTCAGGTTTATACTGTGTCAAAATTTTACCGAGACGCTCTGCAATATTAAATCTGATATTGAGGGTTTCCCTGTCATCAAATTCGTTTATAAGCGCAAGGCATTGTTTTTGCGAAATAATATATAAATTAACGTCCCCGATATAACTGCATAAATTTACGTTATGGGTCCAAACATTAAGCGCCTCTTTTTTATTTTGAAGGTTTTGTAAAATTATCGCCATTGTTGTATTGGAACTCAATGTAAAAATCTTCAAAATTGAATAGAGTTTTTTGTTAATTTCTACGAAATTCGGTTCACCTTTTGCGACAGTAAGAACGACTTCCCACAATACCGAGTTTTTAAATTCGTAGAAAAATTCATTTATTTCGGAGATAAAACCTTTTCCGACCAAAAATTTTGCGGTATTTTCAAAAGTGTCATCGTTTAACTCAAACACTTCTTTTATCAAATTAACGTTAATCTTTTTGCCTAAAATTGACGCACAAAGAAGTACATTAAAGGCAAGGGGCGTTCTGATTTTGAGGATTTCGAGCCTGCATTTAATAAGGTCTGCAATATTGTCAGGAAGTCTGTAATCCAATTCATACTGAATACAATCCTGTTTATATGCAATTCCTTGTTCAATAAACGCAGGATTACCTTTTGATTTTTTATAAAGCTCTTTCTTTTCAACATCGGGCAGAATTTTATTAATTCCCGGTGTCATTTTAAAAATTCCGACAGCCTCAACCGGTGTCAACGGTGAAAGTTCAAGATTAAAATAAATATCACCGTATTTTTCCTCTTCAAGGAAGAAATAAGCCTGTGCCGGACGCGGCTCGGAGTAAGTCATAAGAATTTTGGCGTGTTCAAAAATATCATCAATCTTGATGAAATTATTAAAATATTCGTACGAAAGCGCATCAATAAAATCAAAATTATTGATTACAAAAAGGACTTTTCTCATCTTGAAAATATGTGCAAAAACTTTCGTTATGAGATTAAAAGTTCTGGATTTATTGGTCAGAATATCTTCATAGTTTCCTGTCAAATACGGATAGAGGAAATTTACCAACATAACGATTTCATCGTTAGCAAATTCAGAAAATTCGCCCTTGAAATACTTAAACGCGTCCTTTTGAAACTGTTGATTATTTATACAGAAATTCGGCAGCCCTAGAAGTGAAATAAGAATTTCCTGAATTAATCCGCCCGGCGTCAATTGTGAAAGCGGAGAACATGTTCCTTTCAAAACCGTAAAAGTTGTGCCGCCAAGTTTATCAATTACGCTATCAAGCACAAAATCTTTTCCCATGCCTTTGGGCGCATTAAGTGAAATGATAAATTTTTCATTTTCAACCACAGCGTTATAAATAAGTTCAATAATTTCAGCCTGCGTAGGTCTAATTTTCGCCTGCGGTGCCGGTATCGGTTCCGGCTGCGAAGCCACCATAGGAGCGTGACATTTTCTGCAAACCTCTGCCGTCGGAAGATTTATTGTGCGGCAATTAGGGCAAACACGAAGTATTTCTGTATCGCATTTTTTACAACGCAAAGTATTAATAGGGTTTACAGCTTTACATTTATAGCAGACCAAACCAATTCGGGCTTTACATTCGGGACAGATTACGGATTCATCAGGAACTTCTTTTTTACAAACAGGACACTTCATTTTCTATCCTCAATTAAGATTTTCCTTTACCTTACTCATTAATTTAAACAACTTTTTAGACACTTCGGATTGTGAAATACCGAGTTTAAGAGCTATTTCATTTTGGGTAAGTCCGTCTTCATAACGGAGCTTAAAAAGAGTTAAGTATTGTTTATCCGGTTCTTTTTGTTCAATTTCGTTCAAGATACGGGTAATATTCTTGAGAATTTCACGTTTAATAAACGCATCTTCCGGATTTTCTTCAAGTTGAACATTTTTAAAAATAATAGTCGCGTTAGCAAATTCCGGGTTATAGGTGTCGGAAATCGCCTCAATTGAAACTGTTGGAGTAGCCTGATAGCCTTGAGACGTGCGTCTTAAGCGGCCGGAATCTTTCAAAACATTAATCATCGCGCTTGTAACAACACGTTTCAAATAGAGTTCCATTGTAGATTCTGATGAGACTGAACTCAACAAAGATAACGCATTTTTATACGTCTCGTTGAAAAAATCATCATATAAGTCTTCATTATTTTGAAATTTTTTATTACTTTTTATGCACTTTTCGATTAATAATTTTTTTTCCGGTGTTAAAGTTTCCACGCTTCACTCCCTCTAAAGCTGTACTTCGCCGTTCCCGCCCCGCTGACCCGCGGGTCGCACACGGCTTCGCAGTCTCATGCGTATATTATACCACAAGATTGAAAAATTATAAATATATTGTTATATATAAATCTTCATCGGCTGTTTCAAGGCTATTTACCGGGGGTTTGAGCAGATTAAGTGTATTCTTAACAGATT
Source organism: Candidatus Gastranaerophilus phascolarcticola (assembly GCA_001899335.1). GTDB lineage: Bacteria > Cyanobacteriota > Vampirovibrionia > Gastranaerophilales > Gastranaerophilaceae > Gastranaerophilus > Gastranaerophilus phascolarcticola. The sequence goes on along the minus strand of MOYE01000001.1, from coordinate 135,818 downwards.
GTAACACTAAGCTATCTACCACTTCTGTGCCGCAGCCTTCTTCAATTTCTGCACTGTATTTTTTACCGCTGTCTTTCAGACCAATTTTAACTTTTACTTTGTTAAATACTGTGTTTTCACTAATTAACAATAAATCGCTTGAAAGATTTAATTTTAACGTGCTGCCTAATGTTTGAAGATAGTTACTAAAATCATCATTATAAGTTAAGTATTCAGGAACATCCCAAACAATCTTAGTTACAGAAAGGTAAGTGTTCGGTTGTGAGAAATCCTTTTTAATTTTTTGGATAGTCAACGGTTCCGGTTTAACTTCTTCTGCAGCAGGAGCCGGCGGAACTTGAACTTCAGGAGCTTTTGCCGGGGTTTCAGGAGCTTTCGCTGGCGCTGCAGGCTGTTTCGCGGTAACATCCTCGTTCAACTGAATATCAGTTGTAAGCGAATCATCAACAGTTGCAGGGGTTACATCATTGAAATCAATATCCGGGCTTGTATTACCGACCTCAACGTTGTTAGCAGAGGATTTTCCGTGTGATAAGAAATACCACGCACCCGCGCCGGCAAGACCCAAAACGGTAACAAGCGCGGCTACAGGGATAAGAATATTTTTACCTACGCCTTGAGGTTTGGAATCCACCGCAAACGCAAAGTCTGAAATATCTTCCTCTTCAGTTTCGCTAACTTCCGGAGTTTCATTTTTCAAAACCGGTTCAGGGTCAGCATCTAAATCAGCTGAAAGCATTTCCAATTCTTCAGATGTTGCCGCTATAGGTTTTGGAGCATCAGAATCCTGTTGTTGTTCCTCCTCATCCGTTGCATCAAAATGGAATGCTGCAGGTTCATCGGCACTTAAATCGTTTTCCATTGAAAGAAGTTCTTCAAGGCTCAAATCGTCAGCATCGGAAGAACTATCCGGGCTCATCAGAATATCTAAATCAGCACTTACAGAATCTTCTTTCTTTTCTTCTGTTTCTTCGGCTTGAGATAGCGCAATTGCGTTATCAACTTCTTCATCGGTTACAGTTTCAACTTCGGTCTGAACAGGTGTTTCTTCTTCAAACTCAATATTATCAAGCTCTTCAACAGAAATCGTTTCTTCCGGCACGACTTCCTCAACAGGTTCAAGTTCTTCAACGTTATCAACGTCCATAACGCCTTCTGATAATCCGATAACTGTTTCGCTGTCGAGATTTACCTCATTCAAATCTAGCGCCTCGGCAACATCAAGTTCTTTAGCCTCTTCTTTTTCCGGTTCAATTTCGTTGATAATATCTTCCGGCGCAATTTCAGGCGTCTCCAAAGAAACTTCTATATGCTCTTCGGGAAGCTCCAGACTTTCATCTGTCGAAAAATCTTCTAAGCCCTCAACCTGCAATTCTAAATCTTCACCAACTATAGAATCAGTAAGGCTTTCTGAAACATCAGCAATATCCTCTTCTGTGATAACCGAATCCTCAAGTTCCGGTTCTGTGACGGCTTCAACGGTTTCGACTTCCGGAGTTTCTTCAATAACTTCAACAGGCGCCTCGTCAACGACTTCTTCTTGCACAGGCTCCTCTAAAATATCCTGCACCGGATCTTGCACCTCTTCTACAGGTTCCTCTACCGGAAGAACCTCTTCTTGTATAACTTCCTCCACAACAGGTTCTTCTTCTGTTGTTAAAAGTTCATCAGGAATATCAAATTCATCAACAGTTTCAAAAGCATCAAACTCATCTAAAGCTACTGTTTCCGGCTCTTCGACCGGCACCTCTTCTACAACTGCTTCCGGTTCCTCTTCAACAACAACTTCTTCTGCTGCAACTTCAACTTCTTCTACTGCTGCAGGCTCCTCAACAATCGGCTCCACCACTTCATCTACGAATAAACCCTTTGTTTGCGGATTAGTGTCTTCTCCAAAAAGCTGCGCCAAATCATCACTCTTATCTTCAAATTCAGCAAATTCATCAGTCGTAACGAGAGTTTTGATATATTTTGAAAAATCATTATTTTCAACATCTAAGTTCTTAAACTCTTGAAGTGCCATATAAGAGAGCCTCTCAAAGTTTTCAAACTCAACAAGTTTTTCTCTTGCTATAACACTGTTTTTAAGATAATCAATAAGTTTTTCAAGTTTTACATCATCAATATCGTGATCCATATAAAGCATAATCAACTTTTCAATAGCAGAATCAGCGCTTTCGGAAATCATATATTGTTGTTTTACAGGAAGACTTCTGATTAAATCAACTAATTTATCAGGAGAGGTAAGAATTGATTTATTAACGAAATAGTATTCATCGTTTTGGTTTTGTTTGTTAATTTTTGCCGGCTCAACAAATCCCAAAAGGGTTCCGTTTGTCAAATCAGCATCCATTTTCATAATCAGGTAAATGTCAGGAAGAATTTTGTTTTCAAAATGTTTTTTAGGTATAAAAATTTCTTTTTCATCAAAGACCGCTCTAACATCAATATGAAGATTAGGAAGTTGAATATCAGCGATTTCAAAATCCACAAGCATTTTTGAGCAAGAGTGGAGGTTAACGACATCACCGTGAAGTAAACCTTTTTCCTCTAAGTAATGCATAACAGCGTTTGCCGCAAGTGCATTATAATAAGCCTTTGTCTTAAGCAGATTGTCAGCAATAGTTCTTACTGAATTCTTTGATTGTTCTAAAATTTCTTCTTCGGTTAATGCAACTAATAATTCTTCCATTTTCAAATTCTCTCCTCTAAAGTATTAGACGGAATATCATTATAAAATATTCCAAAAATTTTGTAAAGTTTTGTAACATTTTTCATATAGAAAAACGGGCATTTTAGCAAAAATTTCCTTTAGAGGGTTTGTCATGATATAATGAAGTGGATACTCGGAGGGTAGTATGATTCAACAGGTTTCTGCAGTAAATTTTGGACGTCATAATGGTCATACAACGTTATTTGCACGACAGCATCAGGCTTATGAATACCATGCTTTAGAGCCTTTATCTTCTTCAGACGTAAGAAAGAAAAAAGAACACACCGCATTATTTATGACACTTGGCGGTATCGCAATTGCAACAGGCTTATACGCGCTTCTCGGTAAAATGCACGCTAAAGGAACGCTTTCTGAAATTAAAGATCCTGACAATATTGCAGAACATACAAAAGCATATATGCACAAAATTGGTAAAAGTGCACATTCTTTAGGATCTACGATTAAGGGTTGGTTTAAATAAGTAAATCAATAACTTCATCAATTCTGTATTTTTGCTGATTGATTATAAAATTTTTGTTTGTTTTTGCTCTGACATAATCAAGATTATTCCCGTCTAAAAAATCCTCGCTGTAAGGTTTAAGCATAATTCCCGGAATTACGACGTAATCAGCATCAAGGTCTTTCACGGTTGCGATTAAATCTTCCGATGTAATAAGTCCGGCAACAGTAATATTTTCGCCCCAGTAATTTGATTTTACCGGGTTTATTGTAACGGTTAAATTCTCAATTTTGTTTAATTCCGCTGCGATTTCATAAAATGCGTCTTTTGCTGCGTATGATGTTGCAAACGCAATTTTGAGAGGTTTGGAGACTTTTTTCGGTAATTTATAAGCCTTAAAGTTTTCGAGCAAGTAGCGGATTGAGCCGACGCCGTCGTCAAGCTGCCCGAAATCACCGTAATATTTTTTATCAGGAATTTCCATGCCGGCAAGCAGAAAAAATTCATCTGAACAGCAAACTTTTTTGTATTTAGACGCGATTTCGATTGTTTCTTTCGCGACTTTTGCATCAACCTGAACAAGTTTTTCTGCGCGGAATTGCGTTACACCGACCGGAACTATTGCAACAGAAAGCACGGTATTTTTCAGTGTTGCGAGGTCTTTAAGCGTACGTTCAAGTTCTGCGCCGTCATTCCAACCCGGGCACAGAACAATCTGTGCGTGGAACGGAATTTTATTTTTGCGGAACCAGTTAAGATTATCCATAATCTTTCCGGCGTTAGGGTTTCTAAGCATTTTGACTCGCAATTCAGGGTTAGTTGTGTGAACAGAAACATAAAACGGTCCGAGGTGCATTCTGGCAACACGCTCTTTGTCTTTTTCGTTGAAATTCGTCAGCGTAATATATGTTCCTTGCAAATACGAAAGTCTGTAATCATCGTCTTTTATGTAAAGCGTGTCGCGCAAACCCTTTGGCTGCTGGTCAACAAAACAGAAAATGCATTTGTTAAGGCAGGGTTTAATCCTGTCAAAAACCGCGCTTTCAAAAATTATGCCCAAATCCTCGTCGTAATCCTTTTCAAGCTCGATAACTTCAATTTCATCCGTTCCGGATTTTTGGATTTCGAGCGTCAAAAAATCACTTTTACACATAAAATTGTAGTCAATCATATCAGCCATTGGCATTTCGTCGATTGACAGAATTATGTCACCTTTTGCAATCTCTAACTCTTCAGCAATAGAACCTTTTACAACATCACTAACTATTGCGGGCATTGTCTTTCTCCAATCCTTCAACGGTCGTAATCAGGTTTGCGTATTCGCAAGAAATATTATCCAAAACTATATTATAGTAGAACCCGCCCAAATCGCGGCGTTCATTAGCCTGATTTTTGAACTTCATAGCAAGCGATTTTATGATAAAGAAAAGACGTTTTTTCTCATCTTTGGATAAATATTCTGCCATAACTAGTTTAAGACGCGCCAAGAGAAAAAATTGCGACGGGTTTTGACTCATATCGTCCAAAAGCAGGCGGACAAATTCGTCCTTGCCCTTTTTGGTAATCGTATAGTAAATAGAAAGTTTTCCCCCCTCTGACATAAGTTTACCGGAGGTTATAAACCCGCCGGCTTCAAGTCGTTTTAGCGCCGGCTGAACCGCTCCGAAACTCGGGGTTACAAACGCAGCAAAAACAGTTTCGATGCTCTTTTTAATCGAATACATCGTAGAACTTTTCTGCATTAACGAGTGTAAAACAAGAATTTCTATCATGCCTGTAATGCCTTTTGTCTTTCAAGACATCCGTCAAGTGCCGTAATCATTGCATTTTGGTACAGCGCACAGAGTTCAGGCGTTTTACCCTCAAAACGAAGAGTAAAGACAGGCTCTGTGTTGCTTTGACGGATAAGCGCAAAACCGCCGTCAAAAACAACTCTCATACCGTCAAGCGTTACGATTTCTTTGATTTCGTCGCCGAAAAGATTAGGATTGTTCGCAACGATTTCTTTAAACTCTGCAAGAACAGCTTTTTTCAAATTATTCGGACAAGGATAGCGAACTTCGTCAGAAGTGCAAACCTCATCAAACGGTGTGAGAATTGATTGAATTTTGAAATTAGGATTGAGCTTTTTGTTCTCTGCAATAATTTCAATGATACGACAGCCCGCATAAACTGCATCATCATAACCGAAATAGTTGTCTTTAAAGAAAGTATGTCCGCTCATTTCGCCGGCAAGAAGTGCACCGGACGCTTTCATTTCGGATTTGATATACCCATGACCGGTTTTGCACATAATTGAACGACCGCCGATTTTGTTAATTGTATCAAAAAGAACCTGCGAGCATTTAACCTCTGATACAACACACGGAACAATTGAATTATCTTCACATTTAATTTTTTTAATCATATCTTGCGCGTAGATTAAAAGAAGTTTGTCGCCGGTAAGCGCTTTGCCGTCAGGTGTAACAACACCTATTCTGTCGCTGTCGCCGTCAAACGCTATTCCGATATCAGCGCCGACTTCTAAAACTTTTGCTTTTAAGTCGTTCAAAGTCGCTTCAACACTCGGATTAGGGTGGTGGTTAGGGAAACGACCGTCAGGTTCGGTATAAAGTTCAACGACCTCACAGCCGAGTTCTCTGTATAATTGAGGCGCAACCACACCGCCAGTTGCATTCGCGCAATCTGTCACAACTTTCACGCCTTCGCCCACACGACCAAAACGTGAAACCATATCTTTTATATAATCTGGCACTATGTCATAAGTGCTGACAAGTGATGAATTTCCTGCTACAGGTGTTTCAGAGAAAATTTTATAAGTTTCTTCCTTAACTTCCGCGATTTGTTTTTCATTAAGCGTCATTTTGTTAAACGTCATTTTTAAACCGTTATACTCTGACGGATTGTGGCTTGCGGTAATAATCATCGCAGAAGTCACACCGTCAAGCGCGAACTCTGAATAATATCCGAGCGGGCTTGGAACAAGTCCTAAATCAATGACGTTTACGCCGCAAGAGGTCAAGCCGTTAATAAGCGCTGTTTTTAACGCAGGAGAATGAAGTCTTGCATCCATCGCAACGGTAATTTTCATATCAGCAGGTTTTATGCCGGATTGGTCTTCCAGCCAGTTTACAAACCCAATTGCGGTATTTTGAAAAAGGATTTCCGTGATATCGTCCCCGTAAATTCCGCGAATATCGTTCTTACCAAATGCGTGTGAATACTTTTCTTCATACTTTTGCATAAAATTTTCCTCTCTTTTATAATATATTATCATGAAAAAACGATTAGCGGAAATTGTAAACAACGAAAAATACGCGGCGTGGCTGTTCATATTGCCGGCACTTTTGGGGATAATAATATTTATCATAATTCCTGTTATTTGTTCGTTCGGGCTAAGTTTTGCAGATTGGGATTTATTGAACGAAATCAAGTTTGCAGGATTTGCCAACTACAAAGAAATCTTTACAGATAAAGTTTTCTACCAAATCCTTGCCAATACGTTCGTCTTTGCAATTGCAACATCCGTCTTTGGCGTCATAATTCCGCTTGTCCTTGCCTACATTTTGCAATCAAAAATTCGCGGCGCAGAGTTTTTCAAAGTCGCATATTTTCTGCCGTTCGTAACCCCGATGATAGTTGTGGGCGTTGTTTGGGAATGGATTTTCGATCCGAACATCGGATTTCTTAATAATGTTCTGCATACTCACCTAAACTGGCTTTATGATTCACACCTTGCGCTTCCGTCATTGATTTTGGTAAGCGTTTGGAAACTCATTGGCTACAATATGGTAATCTTTCTTTCAGCTTTCGGAACCATTCCGCAATCAATCTTTGAGGCTGTCAAAATCGACGGTGCAAACGAATGGCAAACCTTCAAAAATATTACTGTTCCAATGCTTTCACCTACAATATTTTTTGTCGTAATAATTACCGCAATAAGTTCGTTTCAGGTTTTCGACCTTATTTATTTGATGACAGAGGGTGGACCTCAAAACTCAACAAACGTGCTGGTTTATGCGATCTACAAAAACGCGTTTGAATACTTCAACGTCGGCAAGTCCTGTGCGCTGGCTTACGTGCTCTTTGTGATAATTCTGGTTCTGACACTTATGCAGTGGAAATTCCGTAAACGACTGGTTTACAACGAGAGATAAAAATTTTATAAGGATTTTCAAAAAACGTTTTGTCAATGTTATAATTAGACTATACATTAAAAAGGAGAGAATATTTTATGTGCGGGATAGTCGGATATATCGGTAATAAATCAGCAGCAGACATTTTAATGGACGGTTTAAAACAACTTGAATACCGCGGCTACGATTCATCAGGCGTTGCGTTAATGGAAGAAGATAAAATCGACATTTACAAGGCTGAAGGAAAACTTCAAAACCTTAACGATTTATTATTTATGAACCGCGACAAAATCGTAAGTTCAACACTCGGTATAGGTCACATCCGCTGGGCAACCCACGGTGCGCCGACTGTAATTAATGCACACCCTCACACCTGCAATTGCGGCGGTGTGGCTATCGTTCACAACGGAATTATTGAAAACTTTAAAGAACTTCGCGAACGGCTCGAAGCTCAAGGCTGCGTTTTCCGCTCTCAAACCGACACCGAAACCGTTGCACACTTAATCGCAAAAAAATATGCGCTATGCAAAGATTTAACAGAGGCAGTAAGACTTGCAACCAAAGAAATTGACGGCGCTTTTGCACTGTGCGTTATGCACAAAAATAATCCAAACAAAATGGTTATTACAAAACGCAACGCTCCGCTTTTAGTCGGGCTTGGCGAGGGTGAATTCTTTGTCGCATCTGATGTTCCAGCGATTATAAAATATACAAAAAAAGCTGTTTATTTAAAAGATAACCAAATTGCGACACTGACCCGCGAAGATATGCAATTAATCGACACAGATAACAATAAAATTGATTACGCAGTAGAAGTTCTACCTTGGGAACCTGTAGCGCTTAGCAAGATGGGCTACAAACACTTTATGCTCAAAGAAATTCACGAACAGCCAAGCGTTGTAAGAAATATCTTAGCCGGGAAACTTCACTCAATCGACAGCGAAATCTCCCTTGATGAAGTTAAACTCGACAAAGAGGCTCTCAAAAAGTTAACCCGTATCCAAATCATCGCTTGCGGAACCTCACTTCACGCAGCAATGGTCGGCAAATATATTATTGAAAGTTTTTGCGACATCGCAGTAGATGTAGAGGCATCCAGCGAATACATCTACAGAAAAACAGTAACAAATGAAAACACCCTCGTAATTGGGGTTTCACAATCCGGCGAAACAGCAGATACGCTAACCGCAATCAAACAGGCGAAAGCTAAGGGTTCACACATTTTAATCATTACGAACCGTCCTGATTCTGCAATGGCTCGTGAGGCAGACAGCCTGATTTCAGTTAACGCCGGAATAGAAGTTTCTGTTGCCGCAACAAAATCCTATATGGCACAGTTGCTTTCATTCTACCTGTTAGCACTAAAAATGGCAGAAGTTAAAGGTTCATTGGACAGCACGCTGCTCAAAACCCTTAAAAGCGAATTAATGGTTTTACCGCAAAAACTTGAAGAAATTCTTGTTCATAAAGACGAAATCCAAAAATGTGCAAAACATTATGCAAACACAAAAGATTTCATCTTTATCGCTCGCGGAGTGAACTTCCCGACAGCGCTAGAGGGTGCGTTAAAACTTAAAGAAATCAGCTACATCAACGCAACCGGCTATCCGGCAGGCGAACTTAAACACGGACCGATTGCGATGTTAGACGAAAGCATGCCTGTACTTGCGATTCTTATGAAAGGTCTTGTTTACGACAAAATTCTTTCAAACAGCGAAGAGTCAAAAGCGCGTAACGCGAGAATGATTGCCCTTACGAACTCAAATGACCCGAAATTAAATGATTTATTTGATTTTGTAATCCGTGTTCCGGAAATTCAGGAATACTTATCACCGTTGCTGGCAATAGTTCCGCTCCAACTTCTTGCATACTATATTGCAGAATTTTTGGGTAAAGACGTTGACCAGCCGCGCAATTTGGCAAAGTCAGTGACGGTAGAGTAATGATAACGACACAAACAATAAAATTAAAAAAGCCCGCGACCTATGACAACCTCTGGATAGAGAATCAACTTGCAGAGTATAATGTCGTTCGCTGGGCTATTATTGATGTTACGGAAACAGAACTTATTTTAACTGTTTCAATACAAAAATAAAAGCAGTTCTCCGCCACTTCCCGCCTCGCTGAACCGCGAGCCGTGCGTGGCTGCGCTGTCTCAACATATAAAAAGCCCCTTTTCAGGGGCTTTTTATTATTTATAAAGCGGTGCTAACTTCGCTGATTGCTGCGGGATGACACCCTCTTCGATTGTTTGATATACTCTGTAATCTATTACTGGGAAACAGTTATCAATACTTTCGATTTCTTTCAGTTTCGCATCATCTATATTTCCGCTTTCAATCATATCCGCGATAAGTTCAAAACGGTCAACGTGTTCTCTGAACCGGTCTGTCGCATAGTCCTTAGCTTGCCATGTCGTAATCAGGAACGGCCAATCTGAACTTTGAAGTAAGAGGTTTTCTCTCGCCATTTGGTTCAGTGCACGATGCAACAATTTGTCTTCCGGAATTTCAGGGTATTTATCAACAATTGAACAAATACGTTTTTCGCAAGAGTGAATAATAGGCCACATCCATTCAGTAAGGTGGTTTTGCCATACATAGAAGTGTCCGCCTTGTCCCCAAGAGCTTTCAGGAATTTGAATAGCTTCTTTCGGAGGATATGCTTTTAAATATTCACCTGCTGTCATACGTTCAACTTCTGGAACGTAATTATGGAATTTTTTGATTACCTGTTTGATAAACTCAACGCCTTCAAACCACCAGTGACCGAAGAGTTCTGTATCGAATGATACCATTACCAAACCTTCTTTGCCGGTAGCTTTTTTGTAATCGTTCATCAAGTGATAAAGCATTGTTGTATAGTGATCAGAGTTTTCGCTGATTTTATTAAGCGCGAGAACCGGGTCATATAACATTTTATCGCCCAAATCAGTTTTAGGAGAAGTTATTCTCCAATAGTGCATGCCTGACTTGTCGTCTTTTTTGTGAAATTCTCTGAAACATCCGTCGCCAGGATAACCGTCAGCAGCTGACCAAACTTGATAGCCGGCTCTGTCGTTTCTGCCCATAACCGCTACTTGAGCATCAGGAAGCCAGTATGCTGAATAAGTGTCGTAACCAGTTGCAGGACGATCCGGAAGCGGAATGTATTCAATATTACCGTAAATACCGATTACGCGGCGGTTTCCGATTGAATTTCCACCTTCAATAACGTGAGATTCAGTAAAGAAGTACTCAATATCATTATTTTGAAGAGTAACTTCAATAGCCGGTCTCCATTTCTTTTCACCGTCTTTGCCAACAAACTCATAACCTTGTCTGTAAGCACATTCAGGAAGCCAGCAGCCTTTAGCACGTTTTCCGAAAAGTCTTTCTGTAGTATCAGAACCTACTTTGAATTGAGCGTTCAAGTTGCTGTCAGTTGCAAGCAACGGAGAGAACCCGTGAGTTGCACCTGAAGTTGTGATTTCGATACAACCTAAATCCTGATATTTTTTGAAGTGCGCAATCAAATCCATTCCGTATTTGTTTACAAATGAATCTTTAATATGATTGAACCAGTCAAAATAATATTTTGCCAGATATTTTAAATGTTGTGAATGCGGAACTTTTTCATCAGGGTATCTGTCCAAGTCTTTAGACACTTGAGCAATTCTTGAATCTAAATATTCTACAAAACCTTCTTTAAGATGCTGGTCATTAAGCTGTTCAGCGAGGATTGGAGTAATACCAACCGTTAATTTAGCTTTAATACCTTCATCATATAATTCGGATATTGCATTGAGCAAAGGCACGTAGGTTTCCGCCATACATTCGTATAGGTTTTCTTCACCAAACGGCCACATTCCCGCTTTTCTGTAATACGGGAGATGACTGTGCAACATAAACACGAATTGTCCAACTGTCATTTTAGCCTCCGTTTCTTATTCTGTCTATGGTTATATTAATCCATATTTCTACATGATTTAATATAGCACAAACGGGCATAAAAAATAATCCTTTAGGATTAATTCGTGGGTGTATTTGTTACAAAAATTTACATTATTGACTAAAAAATCCTCGGGGGCTTAACCCCCCGAAAGATTAATTCCTTTTAACACAAACTGCACTAGCGTCTGTACGAGTTTTAGTACCCCGAATACGTCGTCCGATGTTTAGACTTTGCATCCAAACTGATTGAGAATCAAAAACTGTTGAAGACCAGAAAAAACGATCATAAATATTCATTAATTCCTGATTAAAAAACATTGATGTAAGTTCATTAATATTAGGCAGCCTGTATTCTTGATCTAAAGATGTACAATAAGCAAGCGCACTTGCATAGTCTACTGAATTTTTCTCTTTATTAGTCACGATAAACGGCGCAACGACAATTGAATCAGTAGGATAGAGAGCAGAAATAAAACCAATATCTTTTCCAACTGTATTTGGTCCTTTGTTGCCATTTAAATCATATACGAAATTTATACAAACTTTGTTTTGGGCATAATACCAGTTACCGGTGCTCAACTCGTTCATATCTGCCTGACAGTAGGGATTGTAATAGGTAATAATTGTTTCACCGTTGGCGGTTTCAAAAGCTGCGGCGTTTGTATCTTCCTGTGAATAAGAGTAGCTTGTTCCGTCGTCATCAGTAACAGCCATGCTTACAATTTTTGAATTCAATGCACCAAGTGTTGCTGGGGTATCAATCATTGAACCGCCCAAATTTGTTATTTTTGCAGGTACCCCGCAATCAGATAGATGTTCGCTGTCGCAAACATTGTTAATTTTTAAGACTTTGGAAAGTCCTGCGGTTACAAAAGTTTCAGCGGCATTGTCTGCGTTATCTCCATAACCATTGAGCGCCGGCATAAGCGCAATAGCTTGTGAAAATCTTGCATAAAGCGCTTTTCGCTGCGTGTTCCAGGTTCGCTCGTTAATGTTGCCGGTTAAACTTGGTAAGGTTATTGCGGCTACTACACCAATAATTGTGAGGGATAACAGTATTTCCGCCATAGTAAACCCGCCGGCTGAGCCGGTTCCACATTTGGCTGGGCGACTGCCGGTTACGTGGGATTTACCTGATAAGAGACGCCCCCCCCCCCNNCCCCCCCCCTGCATTACTTAATACGTTTCTTCGTTTCATAATTCCATCCTTTCTATGCTCTTATTATGTAATATTTTTCTAAATTAGTCAAGACTTAAAAAGCACTCTTTAGGAGTGCTTTTTGCCTTGTTCTTCTAATCTTTTTTGTTTATAGCCGTATGCTGCATAAATCGCAATACCTATCAACAGCCACAGCGGGAAATATATTGACGAAGTTTTTAAGAATTTCATCGAGTAAATCATCAATCCTCCGCAGGTCAAAATCCCCAAAATCGGGAACCAAGGACAAAGCGGAACTTTAAACGGTCGTACACGGTTTGGTTCTGTTTTTCTCAAAATCAACACCGCAATACAAATTATAATAAACGAAGTAAATGTTCCGAAATTACAGAGTTCTGCCGAGATATTCAAATCCATAAAGAGCGACCCGACGATTACGATAATCCCCGCAATCCAAGTGAGAACATGAGGAGTTCTGAATTTTCGGTGAATTACACGCACAGCCTTTGGCAAAAATCTGTCACGGCTCATTGCGTATAAAATTCTCGTCGTTCCAAGTTGATAAATCAAAAGCACAGATGTCAAAGCGCAAAGCGCACCTGTTGAAATTACACCGGCAAACCAGTCTTTACCAACAAACTGCATTGCAGCCGCGATTGGAGCAGAAGTATTTATACTTTGCAAAGGAACAATACCTGTCAGAACTAATGCAACAAATACGTACAAAATTGTACAGAAAACCAGTGTTCCCAAAATACCAATCGGCAAATCGCGCTGTGGGTTTTCGGTTTCTTCCGCGCAGGTAGAAATTGCGTCAAATCCGATATACGCAAAGAAAATCAAAAACGCGCCCATAAAAATTCCCTCAAAACCGTTTGGCGCAAATGGCGTCCAGTTTTCAGGCTTAACATAAAACGCACCGACAATAATGAATGATATAATCATAAACATATTAACGCCGACCATAATAGTCGCTACACGTGTTGATTCTTTAACCCCTTTAATCAAAAGCAAAGTAAGAACAAGCACTATGAAGATTGCCGGCAAATTTATTGCCATAGGGATTTTATCAAAAAGATACGGCATAAAATCGTGCGGATTTAGACCGTTCTGATCGCACATTGTAAGAATTGAGCGATAATCATTTCTCAACCATAACGGGAAATTCACGACAAAATCCGGCAGGATACCTTTAAAACCTTTTAAAAATTGTACGAAATATCCTGTCCAGGCGCTTGCAACGGTAATGTTTCCAATAGCGTATTCAAGCATTAAAATCCAGCCTACCATCCACGCCATAAACTCACCCATTGTTGCGTAAGTATATGTGTAAGCGCTTCCTGCAACCGGCATCATAGCCGCGATTTCACTATAGCAAAGCGCAGAGAATACACAGGCTACAGCCGCCAAAATCATTGAAATTATAACAGCAGGACCTGCGCCGGCGCCCTCTAGTCCGCCCTTAATAGCCGAACCGATTATGGTAAAAATACCGGTTCCGACAACCGCGCCAATACCGATTATCATTAAATCAAATACATTCAGAGTTTTTTTCAATTCAGACTTACTGCTGACAGCCAGCAGCTCATCCGGGCTTCTTCTTTTCAGTAAATTTTCAATTAAACCCATTTTATTTAGTTATTTCCTGTCTCTTTTTATGTGCTACTTTTTCGTTGTGTAATTCATTTTCATAATTACGGTTTTTGACAAATCCGTAGTAGAGGTAAATCAAGGCACCGATACCCATCCAAAGCGGGAATAATAATCCGGAGCTTGAGGCAAACTGCATTTTATAAACCATTAACCCACCGCAGCAAAGGATACCTAAGCAAGGGAACAATGGAGAGAATGGAACTTTGAACGGTCTTGGACGATCAGGTTCAGTTTTTCTCAAAATCAATACCGCAATACAAACAACAATGAATGATGCGAATGTTCCGAAGTTAGAGAGTTCAGCTGCAACGTTCAAGTCAAGCAATAAAACACCAATTATAGAAAGTCCGCAAACAGTCCAGGTTAAAACGCTAGGTGTTTTGAACACAGGGTGTAATTTTTGAAATCTTTTAGAAATAAAGTTATCACGGCTCATTGCATACAAGGTTCTGATAGCAGCCATCATCATAACGAGCAATACAGAAGTTAAGCCCGCAAGTGAACCGGCAGAAATTAACCCTGCAAAGAAGTTTTTACCGGCTGCACCCATAGCGTAAGCCATAGGAGCTTTCAAGAAGTCTGCCGGAATAGTAACGCCGCTTGTCGGTTGCATACCTGTTAACACGAGTGCAACAAGCACATAAACAACCGTTGTTGCAAGAAGCGAACCGATAATACCAATCGGCAAATCTCTTTGCGGATTTTTACATTCTTCTGCAGCCGTTGCAACCGCGTCGAAACCGATGTAAGCAAAGAAAATCAAAAATGCACCGGCGAAAATACCTTCAAAACCGTTTGGCGCAAATGGTGTCCAGTTTTCAGGTTTTACATAAAACGCACCACCCAAAACAAAGAGCGCAATAACCGCAAGTTTAATAACAACCATAATTCCCGCCATTTTAGCAGAATCCTTAGTACCTTTAATCAAAATAGCGGCAGTAAGAATTATCATAAAAATTGCAGGAAGATTTATACAAATAGGAATACCGGCGATGTGAGGGATAACAGTAGTTACATCAGCGACGCCCGCGTCTTTACAAATTTTCAGAGCTGAACTTGTGTTATTCATTAACCAAACAGGCGGGTTAGCAAGCCATGACGGCAATACATGAGAAAATCCTGAAAGGAATTGAACGAAGTGGTTAGACCAAGCACACGCACAAGCAATAAAGCCTACCGCATACTCAAGCATCAAAACCCAGCCTACCATCCACGCAGCAAATTCACCAAGGGTTGCGAAAGTATAAATATAAGCACCACCGGCAACCGGAATCATTGTGGCAAATTCACTATAACAAAGTGCTGAAAAAATACACGCAATTAAAGCGATAATCATAGAAACGACCAATGCTGGTCCGGCACCGACACCACCGTCAGGACTTCCCGCAGCAGCTACGCCGACAACCGCAAAAATTCCGGAGCCGATAATCGCACCAATACCAAGAATAATTAAATCCCATACACCTAAAGTTTTTTCCAAACTAACTTCTGATGCTTGTTCCAGCATTTCGTCAGGACGTTTAATTCTCGTAATCTTTTTAATGAAATTCCGTGTAAACGTTGCTCTGTTAAATTTTTCAGCCATCTATATTCCTTTATAATTTATTTGCAAAGAGGGAAACCGAGTTCTTCTCTTTGCGCTACATACAATTGTGCAACAGCAGAAGCCATTGTTCTTACGCGGTTAATGAAGTTAATACGTTCATCCTTACTGATAACCCCTCTTGCATCCAAAAGGTTAAAAGTATGCGAGCATTTCAACACATAATCATAAGCCGGTAAAACCAACTTTGCGTTAACACAATTATCAACCTCTTTTTGATATAGGTCAAACATTGTAAACAGTGATTTTGCATCAGAAACCTCAAAGTTGTATTTAGACTGTTCGATTTCATTTTGCAAGAAAATTTCACCGTATTTAAGTTTGTCGTTCCACTGAATATCAAAAACAGAAGACTTATTCTGCAAATACATAGCGATACGTTCCAAACCATAGGTAAGTTCTAAAGCAACCGGCTTAACTTCGATACCGCCGACTTGCTGGAAGTAAGTAAATTGAGTAACTTCCATGCCATCAAGCCAAACTTCCCAACCTACACCGGCAGCTCCGAGAGTAGGTGATTCCCAGTTGTCTTCGACAAAACGAACATCGTGTTTTGAAAGGTCAATTCCCATTGCCTCAAGACTCTTCAAATAAAGCTCCTGCGCGTCGTCCGGAGAAGGTTTCAGGATTACCTGGAATTGATAATAATGCCCCAAACGGTTAGGGTTTTCGCCATATCTTGCATCAGTAGGTCTTCTGCAAGGTTCAATCATTGCTGTGTTCCAAGGTTCAGGACCTAAAGAACGCAAAAATGTAGCAGGGTTCATAGTAGAAGCCCCTTTTTCTATATCATAAGGCTGCTGAATAATACAGCCTTGATCAGACCAAAACTTTTGTAAATTAAATACTAATTCTTGAAAATTTAGTGCCATAACATACCATTTCTTAATTGTCTCATACACACTTGTTTCAAAATATTACGACCAAAATAACAGAATTGCAATATTAATGTTAACATATTTTAAGGGCGCGACCGTGGTCGCGCCCTTACTACTAAAACTATTGTCGTACGTGGTTTTTACGATGTTCTTCAAAACGCTTACGACCTTCTTCCTTCATTTTTTGAAGTTCTTTCTTTTGTTCCTCAGATAGAGTCGCTTCAAAGGCTTTCATATTTTCCTTACGAATTTCATGGGCTTGTTTTCTTAATTCATGAATTTCACCCTGAAGTTCTGCTACACGCTCATCTATTGCGCGCTGTGCCATACGTGTCTTCTGTACCGCTTCAATTTCAGCTTTTTTAGCCTTAATTTGTTCAACAATCGGCTTTATTTTCTCAATACTTGCCTCACGTTGAGCTTTTGCAAGAGCTTTTTGCTCCTCTGTCAGGTTAAGACGCTTTTCAAATTCTTCGTGTGACGGCGGACGATGTTTTTTAAGCTCCGTTCCTGATGGCGGCGGAGGCGGGAAACCTTGACCGTCCATATGCTCTTCCGGCATCGGTCGGTTAAAATCCGGTGCTGCCTGAACAGCTGCGGTGTTTACAATTAACGCCAGAGCAAGTATTGATATTAGTTTTAAAGTTTTATTCATAATTCGTTCCTTTCTTAAATTAAGTCGGCAAGAAGTAATGAAAGTTCTTTTTTTGCATTGTAAAGTCTTGATTTAACTGTTCCGAGCGGACAATTGAGCTTTTTGGCACAATCTTCGTATGAGTAGCCATAGATTTCGCACATTAAAACAACCTCTTTGAACTTTGGTTTTAATGAATTAACAGCGTCAATGATTTTTTGCTGCCTTTCGTTTTTAATCAAACGCAATTCAGGTGTAACCTTTTTGTCTGCGATTTGGATTAAATCATCCTCTTCTGTAACAGAATTTTCACGGGCTTTGTAAGAGGCAGATTTTAAATAGTCTTTCGAAATATTTTTAGCTATTGTCGTAACCCAGCTTTTGAAAGTTCCTTTTTCCTGGTACTTGTCCGCATTTTTAAGCACCCGAATATAAACCTCCTGTTCCAAATCCTCGTTGTCTTCTTTGGTAACAAGCCGGATAACATTTTGAATATTTTTCTTATTTTCTCTAACTAACTTTTTAAAATCCATTACTCAACCAATAAAAATCCGTAATCATCTACCGGGAACCCAAAATCTTCAGCCTCTAAAACGGCGCCGTAGCGAAGCGTATCAGAAATCTCAGGGTTTAGATTTACCAACCCCAAAACGGTTCCGGATAGCAGCATAAACGAAATTGCACAGGCGATTTTCATTTGCGCATTGCGTTTACGTTTTGCCATAAAGTGCGGTTTTACTTCCTGTAAAAGCGCTGAAACTTTACACATTTTTTCGTGTTCGGCACGGCATTCAGGACACTCTTCAAGGTGAGCCTTTAATGCAGCCTCGTCCGAAAAAAGAAATAAACTTTCGTATTTTGTACATTTTTCACTCATTGTTTTTGCCTTTCACTTATATAACGAAAGAGAATAAGAAAAGTTCATTTTTATATTAACATAAGTTCACAGAAGTAGCAAAAATTTTTATGTTTGGGTTTAATGTGAGTATGGGACTAGCAGATAAATTCAGAAATATATGTATAAAACTTGGTGAGAATAACAAGCCGACGTACGCCGTAATGGCGATTGCGACGGTAAAAGGTATTGCTCGCCCGACATTCACAATGATGGATAAGCATGAAGATCCTCAAACAAAAAAATATACCGCATTAAGGGAGGGATTAACCGAAGTTGTTGCTATTCCTGCATACTGGGCATGCGGTGAGCTTGCAAGTAAAATTGCGGGCAAAATGAGTTTAAGCGAAGAAAAGAAAGCTCTGGCAAAACATAATTTTATGTTTTTAGGTGTTTGTACTGCAGCATTATTTGTAATTCCGGCATTAGCCTCTGTTGCGATTAAGCCTTTTATGAGTAAAATTCAGGGAGATAAGAAGAACACCGCACCGGAACATAAACTTGATATAAAAGAAACAGAAGTTTCTGAAACTGCAAAACTCCAGCCAAATAATTACGTACAAACATTTCACCCGATAAACATGAATAATTACGCGCCTGCGAAAATGGCAGGAATGAAAGTAGGTGCATCATGGTAAGCGGAATTTCAAACTTTTTAACAAGCTCAACATTATCATCTATATCACAAAGCACAACGGCTTCCGTTTCACTGGAAACCGGTATGAAAGCTATGGGTCGTCCTGCATTCATTCTTATTGATAATAAAATTGACCAGCAGACAAAACGCTACGCGGCAATGAAAGAATTTTTATATCAGGCAACCTGCCTTGCAACATATATGGCAATTGTAATTCCGATTTTCAAAAACGGTTCATTCAAACTCGCAAAAAATTCCATTTTGAAAAACGAAAAAGCCTTTGAACAATTTGGTTCTGCAAATCATTATCTGAAATACAAAAAACTTGCCTCAATGTCAAAAACAGACAGAACAGCAACACTTGCTAAAGACAAATATAAAAATATGTTTTCAGAAAATCTTCAAAAAGAGCTCAAAGAAAAAGACAAACCTGAACAATTCCATATTGTAAAAGGTGCGATAGAATTTGGAAACATAGTTGGTTCCGTATTAGGCTTAGCGATTTTTGCACCGCAAGTAAGCCACTTAATCGTCCACCCGGCATTGAAATTATTTGGTTTTGAAAAAGAAAAAGCAGAACAACAAGCTCCTAAACCCGTAGATGTTAAAGCATAGGCAAACCTTGCCTTATTGCCTTTTTGTTTTATAATTTAATTGTGATGAATATTTCAAACATTATTGACAGACTACGTGAAATAATGGCTGATGAGTCTATTGAACGTTTGCGTGAAGAACTGGATAGTTACCACGAAGCAGACCTCGCAGATGTTTTTGCTCAAATGCGTGCAGAAGAAAGACTGCAATGCTTTAAGCTGCTTAACTTAGAAAAAGCGGCAGATTTGATTGAATATTTATCACCACAGCTTCAAGTCGAACTCCTCGGGGAACTTGATGAAGAAGTTGCATCAAAAATTATCACAAAACTTCCGCACGACGCAGCCGCGGACGTACTCGGAGATATGGAAGAAGACGAGAGCGAAACTTATCTTGATAAACTTCCGCACAAATTTTCACAGGAAGTCAGAGAACTTCTTACTTATAACGAAGACACCGCTGGCGGGATTATGAACCCTATAGTTCTAACCGTAAGTTTTGATATGACTGTTCAAGACGTTTTAAACACTATTCGTTCTAAAGCAGAAAAAGATAATATGGAACTTTACTATGTCTACGTTGTAGACAAACAAAATCACCTGCTTGGCGTTGTTTCTCTTAGAAAACTTTTAACTTCACCGTCAAACCAGCCGGTTTCAGAAATTATGATTAGAGATATCGTCAAACTTCACGTTGACGATTATAGCGATTTTATTGTCGATGAATTTCTTAAATACCAGTATAATGCACTTCCTGTTGTAGACCTTTATAACCGTCTCAAAGGTATGGTTACATGGGATGACGTTCACGACCTGTTTGAAGAAGAAACCACAGAAGAAATCTACCAATCTTCCGGTATTTCAACTGAAATCGTTGACGAAGATGAAATTTTATCAGGTAACGTTTTAAACGCCATTATCGCAAGACTTCCTTGGCTATTCATCACACTTATCGGAGAATTTCTTGCGGTTAACGTTGCCAACCACTTCAACGCAACACTAACGGCATTACCTATTATTGCAATTTTTATGCCTCTTCTCGCAGGGCTGGGCGGAAACATCGGAACTCAAAGCATTACTCTTATGGTTCGCGGGCTTTCCACAGGGCAAGTTACGCTTAACTCCGCGATGTTCCACATCTTTAGAGAAATGGGTATCGGGCTTATTATTGGTACCGTATTCGGAATTCTTGTAACTCTAACCACATGGGGGTGGCAACACAATATTGAGCTGGGTATTATAGTAGGGATTGCAATGATTATTAACATGACAATGGCTACTGTAATCGGTACATTTACACCGTTTGCACTCAAATCCATGAATGTTGATCCCGCTATCGCTTCCGGTCCGATTATCGCGACCACTATTGACGTTATAGGTTTGGCTATATACTTCGGTCTCGTATCAGCCTTCCTTATCTCAAAAATTTCTTAATTTATATACGTTTAAAGGGTTTTATATTAAATGAATAACACAGATAACTCCAATAAAGTTTACAAAGTCGATTACAGCAGAACATTTTTAAACCAGGAAATTTACAACAGAGAACTGGAAGAAAATAATAATTCTAAAGTTAAACGCACAGCCGTTATCTATTTTTTAATATTTATCATTATGGTTTTGGGCGTATTTATTTTTGTAGATTCAGAGGGTTTCTCCTCTAAAATTTTCGGGGAAGAATCTAATATCAGCCAGGCGTTTTCAAATGAGAAAAAACAGCACGCAAACTTTCCTTGCCCGTTCGGAATGAAACGTCAAAACATTCTGCTTTTAGGCGTTGATGACAATCCCGAGGGTAAAGATATGTGGTCCGGTACAAGAACTGATACTATCATACTTGTAAATATTGACCCGAAATCCAAGTCAATTAACGCGATTTCAATTCCGCGCGACAGTAAAGTTTTTCTTGCGGGCAACAAGGGAATAAACAAAATCAATTCCGCACACGCTATCGGCGGTGTTGAAATGACCAAAAACACGATTGAAAAAACTTTAGGAGTAAGGATTAACAGATACGTACTTGTACACGAAGATATCGTAAAAGAACTTGTCGATGTTTTGGGCGGCGTTGAAATTTATATTGAAAAACCTATGCATTACCGTGATAGAACCGCTCACTTAAATATAAATTTTGACAAAGGTCTGCAAAAACTTGACGGACAAAAAGCGATTGAATACTTGCGTTTCCGACACGATGCACTCGGCGACATCGGCAGAACCCAACGTCAGCAATGGTTTATCAGAGGACTGGTTAAAACTCTTCAAAACCCGCAAACTTTAACAAAAGTTCCGAACTTAATCACAACGGCAAAAAAATATATTAAAACAGATATCAGTACAGGCGAAATGGCTCACCTGATAGAAATTTTGCGTCATTTAGATTTGTCAAAAACCGAGATTGCAACGCTTCCGGGACAGCCTAACCAAAGCGGTTATATAAGTTACTGGATTTTAGACCCTGAAAAAACACAGGAAGTCGTTGACAGACTCATTTATAGAGATAGAGCCAAAATTGCCGCTGCAGACAAACCGATTGTTGCAAACGTTATGTATGCAAAGGATTACAAAGCCAAAGCAAACGCACTGATTGACGAACTAAAAAACCAGGGCATTGATGTTAAGTGTATTGATGTAGTTAACCGTTCACACGCACAATTCATCGCGCATTCAAACCGAATTACGAATGATTATTTCAACATTTTGAACGAAAAAGTTCAAAATATAGACAAAATCCAGTTTGTTTACGACCCAATTAATTTATATTGCGCGGCAACGGATTTTACAATAATAGTGGCAGCTGAATAAAGGAGTTAAGAGATATGTTATTAGAAGAGATTTCATCACGAAAAAGCGTCAGAAGTTATAGCGAACAACCGATTTCTGACGAAGTTTTAAACGAAATTTTAGAGGCTGGGCGCTTGGCACCGTCTTGGGTTAACGTTCAACCTTGGAAATTTATCGTAATCAAAGACGAAAAAACAAAAGAATTACTGTTCAAAGCAGCCGGCGGACAAAAACAAATCTTAGGTGCGCAGGTAGTTATAGGCTGTGTTGCCGATTTAGAAGCATGGGAAAAGAAAAACTTTGCGGCAGTTCTTGAGAAATCCGGTTTAGGAAAATATGCCGACGCGTACCTCAACAATTCGACACTAAACCCGTCATTAATCGGAAAATTTGAGGTTCTCACGCGTACGATAGAACAATTAACATACGCAACAGCTTATATGACCGTCCAAGCCCACAAGTCCGGCGTCGGTTGCTGCGTAATCGGTGCTTTTGCCAACGAAATGACTAAAGGCGACGAAAATGTAATCAAAGAGCTTAAAGAACGCCTTAACCTTAATGATAAACAAATTTTATTAACACTTCTAACATTGGGCTATGAAAAAACACCGCGTGAAACTAACAAAATCCGCAAAGAACCTGCAGAAGTAATTTTCTACGAAAAATTATCCTAAGCCGGTGGATTTTCAACCATAACATAATAATTTAAAAAGGTTGCGAGGATTAACCATAAACAATATGGTATTAACAAAATTCCTGCCCACAACGATTGTTTGAAAAATAAAACAGTCATTACGGCAACAATAATTAATAGAGAAAGGCATATAAAAAATGCCTTTTTTATTTGCTTGTATAAGAAAAAAACGCATCCCCAGTTAAAATTCAGAATTAATTGAAACAGGAAGAGAAAAATTGCCATTAATTTATTAAAAGAATTAGGCGAAAACAACAGCAGAATAAACGAAACCGTCATTAGAAAATATAATACTTTCCACGCGCCTCTAAAAACCGCTTTTGGCGGTGTAAATTTCGGTTTATTCAAGTTATCGTAAAATTCATCAGGTATCATATAATTAAATATACACGACGCCGGAACGAATAACATTGCCGAATAGTATAGATATGAAAGGCGCGTCTTACGACGCGCCTTTTTTAATTATTTGATATTTGAGAAAGTCCAAGCATCGAATGTCGGAGCTTCTGAAATTTTCATTTCTTTCTTTTCTTCACTGCAAACATCATCGTGAGCGATTGGTTTATAAAGTCTGTTGTAGTACTCAATAACCATTCTATCAGAGTTGAAGTATGCTTCAGAAGTTCTGATAGCTTGTCTCATCAATCTTGCCCACTCATCTTTATTTTCGTAGTAAGTAGGTAAAATTCTGTTTTCGATGATATCCATTACGCACTTATGGTCTTTCCAGTGACGTTCTTCCCAAGGCATTTCGTCATCAAGTCCTTCGTACTCAACAGTGTAGCCGTTGATTCCGTCGAACGTACCTTCAACTGTCCAACCGTCATAGATTGATAAGTGTAATGCACCGTTCATATTAGCAGACATACCGGAAGTACCTGATGCCTCAAACGGTCTTAAAGGTGTGTTCAACCAAATATCAGAACCGCGTTTAAGCATTCCTGACAATTCAAGTTCGTAACCAGGAAGAACAACAACATTTTTCAATGAGTGAGATCTGTTCAACAATTTGTTAAACATTTCTTTGCCCATAACGTCATCCGGGTGGAATTTACCTGCAAAAATGATTTGAATTTTGTTAGCATCTAACAATTTAGTAATTCTTTCGTTATCCATTAAGATTAACCAAGCACGTTTGTAGTCAGCAAATCTTCTAGCCCAAGTGATAGTTAATACATCAGGATCAAATCTTTTACCGGCAACGTTAGCAACGTATTGGAAAAGTTCAGCTTTCATTTCACGTTTAACTTCTAACAATCTAGCCGGGTCATTAGCTGCAGCACTAACTCTCTTATCTTGCCAGTAGTGAAGATTTACAGCGTTAGTAATAGCTCTGATAGGGCATCTGCCTTCAACCCATTCCCACATTTTGTTAGAAACAAGACCGTGTAATTGAGAAACTGCGTTAGCAAGTCTTGACATTCTAAGAGCCGCAACTGTAAGAGAGAAGTTTTCACCGCCCAATTGAACAGCTGTTTCTCTTGAGTTACCAGCGAAGAATCCGCCTTGTAATAATGTGTCAACCCAGTGAACTTCATTACCCGCAGCAACCGGAGTGTGAGTTGTGAATACAGTCATTCTCTTAACAGCATTTAAGTCACCGTTGTATTGGCGTAACAATTCAAATGCAGCAGGAAGAGCATGACCTTCGTTCAAGTGAATAACTTGGAAATCATATTGAAGAGCTTGAAGAATTCTAACCCCTGCAATACCAAGAACAGTTTCTTGTGCAATTCTAATTTTTTCGTTTCCGTCATAAAGTTTGTGAGAAATACTTCTAGCCCAATCGCTGTTACCGTCGATATCAGTAGTCAACAAGTAAACAGGGCAAGTTCCGAACAATTCCGGAGCAACTTTAAACGCTTTAACTTTAACCTTTTCACCAAATACATCAACAGTTGTGCTAACACCTGTATCAATTAAGTAATCATAATACTTTCTGATGTAAGCGACTTCAACCTGACCGTCACTGCCAATACGTTGGTCATAATAACCAAAAGACCACAACATAGTAACGCCGACCATTGGCATTTGTAAATAACCTGCAGATAACATATGAGAACCTGCTAAGAAACCTAAACCGCCGGAATAAGTTTTCAAAGACTGATCAATTGCTATCTCCATTGAAAAATAAGCTACATTAGGTAATGACATATTTAACCCTTCCTCTTATAAAAAGTTACAAACTATATTACTATCAAGCACAATGAAATACATTAGCCTTCCGTAATAATACCACAAAAATGGTTCTGTCAAACACTAACAGTATAGCGTATGTGTAATTTATGGTCAAATGCTTACCATATAAGCACTTAGCCAGCTTTAGAATTCTTAATAATTTAGTTAAAAAGAATTAGTTAATAAGAGTTAACTTGACCGCGGCTGTTTTTATAATAATATATACATGGAAAAGATTTCTAAGGAGAATGTATGAACGAGCTTTTAAAAAAATCGGCTACAGAACAAAGCAAAGCCATTAAAAATAAAGAAGTTTCCGCTGTTGAATTAACACAAGCGGCGTTGAAAAGAATTAACGAACTTGATGAAAAATTAGGATGTTTTAACTCTTTGACAGAAGACACTGCTCTTGAGACAGCTAAAAAAGTTGACGAGAAAGTTGCACGCGGCGAAGAATTACCGCTTCTTGCAGGTGTTCCGCTTGCATTGAAAGATAATATGAACCTTGTTGGTTCAAGAACTACAGCGTCAAGCAAAATTCTTGAAAACTTTGTATCACCTTTCAACGCAACAATTACACAAAAATTATTAGATAATTGCGTTCCGATTTTGGGTAAAGCTAACCTTGATGAATTTGCGATGGGAAGTTCTAACGAAAACTCTGCTTTCAAAAAAGTTCACAACCCTTGGAATTTAAACAAAGTTCCGGGCGGTTCTTCAGGCGGTTCTGCGGCAAGCGTTGCAGCTTGTGAAGTTACACTTTCACTCGGTTCTGACACCGGCGGTTCTATCAGACTTCCGGCATCATTCTGCGGTATCGTTGGTATGAAACCAACTTACGGAAGAGTTTCAAGATACGGTTTGATTGCATTCGCATCATCTTTAGACCAAATCGGTCCGTTTGCAAGAAATGTTGAAGACGCAGCAAACTTACTTGAAGTTATTTCCGGCTATGATCCTAAAGATTCAACCTCATTAAACATACCGGTTGAACACTACGCTGCAAGCCTTAACAACGACATCAAGGGCAAAAAAGTCGGCGTGATTAAAGAATTAATGTCCGAAGGATTATCTGAAGATGTTTCAAAAGCTCTTCAAAAAGCAATTAACGATTACAAAGCTATGGGCTGCGAAATCGTTGAAATTTCACTTCCAAGTTTGAAATACTCAATCGGTATTTACTACATTCTTGCAACAGCAGAATGCAGCTCAAACCTTGCGCGTTTCGACGGTGTAAAATACGGTTACAGAACACCTGATGCTAAAAACTTAATGGAAATGTACACAAAAACAAGAGCAGAAGGTTTCGGACCAGAAGTTAAACGTCGTATAATGCTTGGAACTTACGCATTAAGCTCCGGCTACTACGATGCTTATTACAAAAAAGCACAACAAATGAGAGCGCTTGTAACAATGGAATTTGCAAAAGCATTTGAACAAGTTGATGTTTTAATTTCACCAACCTGCCCTAACACAGCGTTTGATATGGGTGCAAAAGCAAGCGACCCGTTAGCAATGTATTTAACCGACATCGCAACGATTTCCGCAAACCTCGCGGGTATTCCGGGGCTAAGCGTTCCGGCAGGTTTCGACAAAGACGGAATGCCTATCGGTTTACAAATCCTTGCTCCTCAAATGCAAGACGCAAAATTGTTTAACTTTGCATACAAATTTGAGCAAGCAAACGATTACCATAAAAAACTGGCTAACATTTAATGGATGAAAAATTAAGACAACATCTTATAGATTATAAAATTCGCAACAGGCAAAAACGCTTTGTTGCGAATTTTACTGATACTACAAATATAGATGAATTTTTAGACAATTTAGCAAAAGAATTAAATGACGGAGCAGATTTGATAATATTTAAAACCTCTGCGCCAACAGGAATTTCACTCAACGCGGCAAAAAAAGCAAAACTTCTTGCCGGCGAATTTGACGCAACATTTCTAATCTATGACCGTGCTGATATCGCATTTTTGACAGACGCCGACGGGGTAATTCTTGATAAAAACAGTATTTCGCCATCAGAAGCTGGAAAAATTCTCGGACACGATGCGATAATTCTTATGGAGTAGGCAATTTTACCGTCCAAAAACACTTTATATATCTGTAAAGATTATTCGGGGATTTTTGGGGAAAATGCGAATAGGAAAACAGGTTATAAAGACTGCTATTGGGATATTTGACGATGTTGTGCATACATCCGGAGTTAAGTCTGCAAACAAAATTGAAATTCCTATTGCACGCGCGTCCAAAGCCACAGGAATGGGAATAAGCATTGAAAGAACCATCACACTAAAAACACCCGAATTTCCGAATTTATCACGATATTATTCAAACAAACTTTCTGAAATCTACAGGACCAATCCGGAAAGATATCAACAGATGAAAGAAAGCGGGCTTTTCCAACTCATTGAAGAAGGTAAAGTTTCAGAAAAAATCTTCGAAAATATCGGCGAAAACAAATATTTTACAGAAAATTTTCTAAAAGATATAAAGAAAGTTTATCAAGAAAAGCCTTTAATCACAGAAATTCCAAACCGCACCGACCTTAAAGATATCGGGAAATTTGTTGAAGAAGGCGAAGTCGGAGTAATAAACGGAAAATTATACGCAAACCAAAACGGCAATGCCGTTGAACTGCAATTAAGCAAAGAGAAATTTGAAGAATTATTTCCTTTAATGGAACGATTTAAAATTGAACAAGGACAGATTGGAGATTGCTGGCTTATTTCCGGTATAGACAACTTTATGGGCAATCCGTCACAACGGGTCGAATTGTATAAATTAATGAGACAGCAAGGCAATGATATTTTGATAAAATATCCAAACAGTCGAAACGAATTACGCTTTGTAAACAGTGAAGTCTACAATTCTCACGGTGATTTATGTTCAGGTGCAAAAGGTGTCAAAATGTTTGAACAATCATTCATTTTCCATCGTAAAAAACTTTTTACACCAAATATGCCTGACACAGATGTTATTGCAAGACTACGCGAACAACCAAATCTGGTCAACAAACTTAACGGAGGGGTTCAAGGTGAATTTACGGATGCCGTCTACGGCAATGACAGACTTGACTGGACAGGCTGGAAACGCTTTTTTAAATATATTTTAAATTCTGCAAAATATGACCTGATGACCAGCAGCAAAAATAAAACAACAGCCGAAGAATTACGCCGCTGGACAAAAGATAAGCCGTATCTTGTAACTTATTCCTGCGACCACTCGGGAATAGCAACACATTACAGAGAAGGACTTGTTAACCCTGAATACGACTTATTCGCACCGCACGCCTATTCATTAAAGGATTATAATACTTTCAACAGGAAAGCCACTTTGAGCAATCCGCACCATACAGAAGTTTTCATTGACGCTCCGCTTGATGTATTAGAAGATTACGGACATTTTACACATATAGGCTTGAAAGTTTAACTATTGATTATTAAATTTTGTTAAATATAATTGTAAATATAGCAAATAGCTACATTTACAATCATTTATGCCTTGGGAAAACAGGAGCCTATATTCTATGGAAATCCAACGTATTAGCTTCAAAAGTAATTATACAAGTGACGATTTGTATCGTTTAGAGAAAAAACTTGATAATTTACAAGCATCAATGGACAGAAATGATTTAAACAGTTTTTACAAGGATTTGCCTAAAACGAACAGAATGCCAATGCCTTTAGGCGTACCACCTTATGCAATGGGCGGAATGATGGGAATGCCAATGGGTCCTATGGGACCAATGGGTATGCCAGGAATGCGCGGTCCAATGGGCAGCATTTTTGCCCCGCCTCCGGGCGGAATGCTTGGCGCCCCAATGGGTATGCCTCCGATGGGCGCTCCGGGTTCAAGATTATCGGGACAACCCTGTCAGGATATGTTTTGCCCTAGAAAATAAAAACAATTCACCACATAGACAATTTACATAATTTAATTTTTGTAAATAAAATGTTAAGTTATGTGCTTTTTGCTGTGTTTGTAGTAAAATTTTTATATTGTTTTTATAAATTTTTTTTAAAGCCGAAAGGAAGAGTATTGATGCAGAAATTTTTAATTGTACTATTTACACTGTTACTATCTATGCCAAAAGCGCTTGCGATGAATGTTGACGCCTTTATTGACCAAAATTTAGCGCCTGTCACCAACGCAATCGCCAATTTGATATTCTTCCCTATGCCTGGCACAGAAGTACCAATTATTATTTTCTGGATACTTTTCGCAGGAATATTTTTCACATTTTATTTCCGCGGGCTTTCAGTTTGGGGCTTTAAACACGCGATAGATACTGTTATCAGCCATGATAAGGATCACGCTGACAACCACGGTCACAAAGAAGGAAATACCGGGGAAGTTTCTTCATTACAGGCTTTAGCTACAGCTCTTTCAGGTACAATTGGTATCGGAAGTATCGCAGGTGTTGCGATTTCAATTTCAATCGGCGGTCCTGGTGCTGCGTTTTGGATTTTTGCCGGCGCACTATTGGGTATGTCTATTAAATTTGTCGAAGCAGCTGCAGCTGTTAAATATAGAAGATTTAACCTTGACGGCAGCGTTTCCGGCGGTCCTATGCACTATATTTCACACGGACTTACCAGAAAAAAATTGAGACCTCTCGGTCAAACTTTAGCTGTATTATTCGCAACTCTTTGTATCGGCGGCGCAATTACCGGCGGTAATATGATTCAAATTAACCAATCTGCACACCAACTTGTACACATAACAGGCGGTGAAGCTAGTTTCCTCCACGGATGCACCTGGATTTTCGGTCTTGTGGTAGCAGTCCTTGTCGGCGCATCTGTTGTAGGCGGTATTAAAAGCATAGCTAAAGTTACATCTATTCTCGTTCCGTCTATGTGTTTCTTATACATCGGCGCAAGTTTAGTCGTTATTCTCGCACACTTTGCAAACATCCCTCACGCACTAGGCGTAATTGTAAAAGAAGCGTTCGCTCCTGAAGCTGTCGCTGGCGGTGTTTTCGGTACTATCATCATTGGTTTAAGACGTTCAGTTCAATCTAACGAAGCCGGTACTGGTGCCGCTGCAATCGCTTATGCAGCTGTTAAAACTAAAGAACCTATCTCTCAAGGTTTTGTTTCTATACTCGAAACTTTCTTAACCGGGGTTCTTTGCTTGTTATCATCTTTCGCAATTGTATTCTCAGGCTCTTACCTTGAAGCACACGAAGGAATTTCAGGGATTGAACTTGCATCAAGCGCTTTCCAATCAGTAATTCCGTTCTTCCCGATTATCTTATCAGTTGTTGTCATCCTCTTTGCTTTATCAACATTGATTTCTTGGGCATATTACGGTCAAAAAGCGTGGAACTTCTTGTTTGGTGAAGGCAAAAAACGTAATTTAACATTTAATATAATTTACTGTTTATTTATCGTAATCGGTTCAGCAATGAACGTTAAATCAATCATTGATATTACAGACGCTATGATGATTGCAATGTCAATACCAAACCTTATCACATTGTACATCCTTGCTCCTGAAATCAAAAATGATTTAATGGATTATTGCAGAAGATTTAAAGTTGGCACTTGGATTTACAGAGACAAGTTAGCGAAATTGGAACCGGTTCCGGTAGCTGTAACTGTTGAAGAAGAGGAAGAAACATGTCCGATAAGCAAATAATAGTAACGGTTTCCGGTGTTGACAAGGTAGGAATTGTAGCACGTGTAACAGCGGAACTGGCAAAATTTGAAGTTAATATTGAAGATATCAAACAAACATTAATGCAAGGTCACTTTGTAATGTTCTTACTAGGAAATATTGAGAACTCAAAATCTTCATTTACGGAAATAAAAGACGGATTAACAAATCTTGGTAAAGAAATGGGAATGGAGATTTGGGTACAAAGAAAAGAGATATTTGACAATATGCACCAAATTTAAAAAAGAGCCAAAAGGCTCTTTTTTTATTCCTTAACGCCACCCAACAAAATATCGTTTATAAAATACCTCTTACCCAGTATAAATACCAGAATTACCGGAATTGTACAAATAGTTGAGCAGGCTAAAAGTTCGCCCCACTGCGTTAACTCGCGAAAACTGCCTTTGTAAATTGCAAGCCCTACCGGAAGAGTTCTTAATGCTTCTGTATTTGTAGAAATCAACGGCCACATAAAGCTGTTCCAAGTCGTTACAAATGTAAAAATTGCTAGTGTTGCAATAACCGGCAATGCAAGCGGCAGGACGACTTTAAGAAAAGTTTGGAAATAGTTGCAGCCGTCAATTCTTGCCGCCTCTTCCAAATCTTTCGGGAACGCAAGAAAATACTGGCGCATCATAAAAATTCCAAACCCGCCAAACATAGCAGGCAAAATAAGCGCAGGATATGTGTTTATTAAATGAAGTTCCCGCATCATAAAAAACAACGGAATAATATTAACCTGCGGCGGAATCATCATCGTAATAAGGATTATTAAAAACACTATATCCCGACAGCGGAAATTAAATCTTGCAAATGCATACCCAGCCAGCGCAGAAAATATTACCTGTCCCGCCGTTGCCGCCAGTGCAACAATCAAACTATTCAAAAAGTATTGAAAAATCGGAATGTCGGCAAACAAACGTTTATAATTTTCAAGCGTTAAATCGAGATGAATAAAACTTCCGGGATTAGAAAAAAAATCCGCATTATCAGCAAAAGATAAATTCAGCATAGCAAAAAACGGATAAAGCATACTGAATGCCATAGCGCAAAGCAAAAAATATCCCGCAAAAAACTTCATTTTTTTCATAATATAATTATAATAGAAATATGAAGAAACTGAAAGATTTTGAAAAAGAGATAAATAAGTGTTCAAAATGCGGGCTTTGCCAGGGCGTTTGTCCTGTTTTTCAGGCTACCGGGAACGAATGCGCCGTTTCTAAGGGCAAATTTGTCATGCTCTCCGGTGTTCTAAAAGGAGATTTAAAACTTTCGTCTCAAATAGACTCATATCTTGATTTATGTCTTAAATGCGATAAATGTTCAAAGTTTTGCCCTGCAGGCATTGACGTATGTGAAATTCTTCAAACCGCGAAATATGAATATATTTCAGCTCGTCCGTCGTTCAAAATTTTGCAATGTTTTCACAATATTTTTGATTTAATAATACGGCTGATTAAGCCGCAGCGGACAGGCACACACGAAATTCTATATTTCAAAGGCTGTGTAAACAAAATTTACCCGAGGACAGAAAACGCACTAAAAAAACTTCTGAATAAAGCAGATATTCATCTTGCAGACGCGGGATTTTCTTGCTGCGGACTTCCTTTTTTCTCCGCCGGCAACCTTGAAAAATTTGAAGAAGTCAAAGCTCGCAACACAGAGCTTATAAACTCGTCGCCGTCAGAATTTGTACTGACAGACTGTGCAAGCTGTGAAAGCACACTTAAACATTACGGAACAATCGACAAGAAATTCATAAATGCAGAAACACTCATTAACGACCTCGGTTTAAATTTTGAGTTTAAAAAGGTTCAGAAAGTAACGTTCCACCAACCTTGTCACCTTGAGAACACTGACTTTTTACCGAAACTGCTCGCAAGATGCAAAAACGTGGAATTTACCCCGATACCCGAGGGCTGCTGCGGGCTTGCCGGAGAGTTTGTATTCAAAAAGCCGGATATTGCAAATGTTTTAGCCCGTAAAAAGGCTCAAGCAATCAAAAAAACCGGTGCCAAAATCGTCCTTACCTCCTGCCCTGCCTGTGTAGTCGGGTTGAAAAAGGCTCTTTTTGGAACAAATATCAAAGTTTTAAATATAATAGATTTTCTAAGCCGTGCAGACAAAATCGAAACTACGCACTCATAAACGTCTTCATTTCCATTTGTTCTTTAAAGAAATCCGGTGTTTCTGCCGGTGTTTTAGCGGCTTCTTCAGCAGCAAGTTTTGCCATACGTTTATTTGTCAGGTATGCATTGAGTTTTGGAAGCCCTACACCCAAGACAAGACCTGAATACAAGTAACCGGCGACCTGTGCAATATTCAATTTTCTTAATTTTGCTTTAGTAATCGCATCGCTTGCAGGAATTTTCTTTAACATTTCGCTATAAGTCAATGATTTGCCGTCTTTCACGACATCAATTCCTTCTTTTTTCAGGCTTGCAAGAAGAACTTCATCCCTTGTTTTTACACTTGAATTTTTCAGCCATTTGAAGAAACCTTGACCTTTATCGCTTTCCTTAATGTTAATCAAGTCTTTATCCAAGCCGTTTGCAACGCCTTTGGTTACGATGTTACCGAGGATTAACCAGTTAGCGAAACCGATTACGTCTTTGATTGCAGATTCTGTCAATTCGTTATCGTTTCTTGCAGACATAAAGCGTGACATAATTGTCAGACCATAAATAGCTTTAAATTGGTTCAATGACGGAACCATTCCGCGGAATTGAATTCTAGGTAAAATTTCTTTCGGGTTAGTACTTATGCAAGCGAATGCGCCGGTACCAAATGCCGCAGCTGCAATTGCTTTTCTAACCTTAAAGCCAAATGAGTTATCCTTTTCGCCGCCGCCAACGAATTTATCTTCGCCGGTTCTGCGTTTTGTGATGTATCTGTTAATCGGTTGAATTGACATACCGATTGCACCTGCAATACCAACACCGAGCAATGAACGGCGCATATTAAATCCTTTCATAGATTTAATAAAATCATTAGCTGCAAAGTCTTTTGTTTCACGGAATACTTTACCAACTTTTTCGGATGTAAATGCTTTTGTAACAGAATAAGTATTTTCGAGGATTGTTTTCAAATCCAAACCAGTCACAGCCTCTTTACCGCCAAGACCTTTCAGACGCATTTTTGATTCTGCACCTGTAGAAGAAGTAATCAGGGTGTGAATATATTTTTCTGTTTCACTGCTAATTTTGTTTTTATCTAATTTTTTAATATCATTTTCTAATCTATCAACAATAAGTTTTTGTGTATCTTCAGAAATTCCAACCCATCCGTCTTTTGCTCTTGACGGATTGAAACCTTCAATAGAACCGACAACTTTTTCAAGGTGTTTTCTAAGCGGTTCTTTGTTGCCGGCTTGAACTTCATCATGCCAGCTTTTACCTAAGTTATCAAGAATTTTGTCGCCTGCAAAAATGTTATTAAATTTAATACCGAACTTATTATTCAGCGTACTTGCAAGCAGAACGCCTGCAAGGGCACCGTAAACCCCAACCATTGCGTGGTTAGCAGAACTTGAAGATTCACGTGTAGCGGTTTCCAGACCGGCGTCAACACCGCGTTGGAAGTCGACCGCTGTTCTTGGGATTACCATAGAACCAACGTCAACTGCGGTTGCACCCCAAGCCTGGTTGGTATCTAAAAATCTTAATGCCAGTGAAAACGCGTCACCGAATTTTTGTTGATTATTATTTTCTTTGCTATTTCTATTTTGCTGTGGGTAATTGTTTTGAATATTTAATTTACTAACTTGCATTTTCTAACCTACTTTACTGTTAAATCTATCGAACGAAAATTTGTGGAAAGTTTCGGCGGCATTGGTGTCACCGTTTGAACCTGTCGCGGTTTTATCCGCGGCAGCGGCGGCCGCCGGGGTTGTGGCGCCCGTGCCGGTCGATACACCGGTTTCGTTCGAGTTATTAGCTAGTGTATTTTGTTTTTGAGCTTCGATATCTTTCTTTCTGCCTTTTTGTGCTGAACCAACTGTCAAAAGCGGTACAAGCAAGCCCAATAAGGCAAGAGAAAATCCTATATTTGCGACTTGACACCAAGTACGCATATTTTTAGCGTGTTTTGTTACTAATTCATCTGAAGATTTAAGGCTGGTATTTTTAACCCAGTTCCAGAATTTCTTGAATACATTTGCATCTTTATCAACATCTTTGAATCTATTCAAAAGTTTTAATTCAGGGTTAGCTTTTTCCATTAATGTCGCAGCACCTTTTGCAGCATAATCGCCGAGGAAGTACATACTTGCGTATGTAGTAATATCACGAACAGTTGACAATTGAAGTTCGTTTTTATCTTCTGATGCTGCCATACGGCTTGCAAATGTAGCGGTTGAAACTATACGCGCCATATCCATTGACGGGAATATTCCGTTAAATTCCAACATTTTCATGCTAGGAAGTTTCATCATAGAAAGCAATGCCACACCGACCATTGATGATACGGATATGATTTTTTGTTTGAATAAAGCGGCTTTATCTTTTTCAGAAAGGTTTACTTCTGTTTTTGAGTTTTTATCTTTGAATTCATCATAAATAGGCGCACCTTTTTTACCGGAGGCTTTGCGTGTAAGCCACCTGTTGATAGGCTGCGCAGAAATTGCCAGCGGAATAATTACGGCAAGACCTGCAAGGCTCTTGGTTTTAACGAGTTTTTTAGCTTTTGCGATGTAGTCTGCAACGCCTTTTTCTGTTGTGATGTTTTCTTTGTGGAATTCTTTGACAACTTTAACGGTGTTTTCCATTAAGGATTCAAGGTTAGAAGAGAAAAATCCTTTATCACCTTTGAATTGAATATGTTCACCGATATGAGTTTTGTCGATTAAGTTTTTGTAAGCGGCTTTAAACGGTTTGTCAGAAGTAACGCATTCAGCCAATTCTTTAGCGTTGGCATCTAAGTCGTTGAAAGAACTGAATTTAACAAGCCCTTTTTTCGGCACATCACCGTCAGCTCCTTCTAAATCGTGGAGCATTGATTTAAATGTATTAACAACTCTTTCGTTTTCGTTTGCGCCCTTGGCATCAAGATAGTATTTAGAAATTTTGTCTAAAGAATCAGAGTTAGCCCAAACGTTAGAAAGGTTAGTTTTGCTAAATCCTTTCATAATAGGGCGTTGAATAAGTTTAGCCACACCCGCAACAATAAAGCCCGGGATTAAACAGTTAATAATAAGCCCTGATGCTTCACGTCTAAACGCTTCCATTCCGGCAAAAACGTTAGCTTTACGTTTCTTTTCGCCTTTTTCGTCGACAGCGGCATCACCGGAATAAGTTTCAATAATTGTTCTTGGAATAATTGCAGTAGACAAATCAAGTACAGAAACGTTAACCATAGGGTGGCGTTCGCACAGTTGAACCCCTTGGATAACAAAGTCGCCGATACCGCCAAAATTTTGGTTTTGGGAGTTATTACGGGCATTGTTCACACTATTTCTACTTTTTATCTCACTTGATTGAATTTTTTGTAACATATAATCTACTACACTACTAACTATAAAACTATTTTACCAAGAGCATAATTAAATAAAAGCCGTACATGAAAAAAATTGCTAGCAAAACGCCAAATATTAAGTAAATGTAAAGGGTTGTTTAAAAATAAATATTTAAAGATAGTATTTTTTAATTATTTTCATTATTTTTAACTAAACATTCAATGTGGCAATAAAACAGCATATCCATTTTCTATAGTTTATACCCCCATTTTTCATGTTAATTTTTGTAAAGATTTTGTACTAAGTACACTTAAAAGATGAAATAATTCATTACAAATTGCGAAAACCGCCTCACTGCGTTATAATTATCGCATGGGCAAAGATAATTTTCAGTATAATATTCCTAAACTTTCACTAAACGAAAGAATAAATTTCTTTTCGGAATTTCACTCATATCTTGGCTCTTCTATACCACTTACGACAGCGTTGTCCAATATGCAAACGTATTCAAACAGCACAAAAATAAAACGGATTGCGATAACTTTACTTAGAGAAATCGACAACGGCGAAAACTTTGCAGACGCTATACTAAAATTTAAAAACACAATCGGAAACGTTTACTGTAACTTAATGTCAATCGGTGCACAGTCAGGCGAACTTCCCAAAATATTAAAGGATATTCACTCCTCTTTAAAAAAACAAAGAACAACACTATACACCCTTATAAGAGCGAGTATTTACCCGGCAATTTTATTCATAATGCTAATTGGCGCCAGCCTTTTGCTGTTATTTTTCATCGCGCCGCGACTTGCAAACCAATACCAAAACGCAACGGGTGAAGCACTTACAGAAAACATGAATTTTTTGCAAAACCTTGCAATGGGACTAAGTAGTAATATATTTTTTATAGTTTTTGTATTCGTATTGATAATCATTAGTGCTGTGCGCCTTTTTAAATACCTTTTAAAATCCGAACTTGGCGTGAAACTCCCCGTAATCGGTGCGGTTATAAGATATTACAATCTTTCAACATTTTCCAAACTTCTTGCAATCGCTTACGCTGCGGGAATGCCGATTACACACGGGATTTTGCTAGCCTGCGAGCCACTCACGAATGGATTTATTCAAAAGAAATTGTTCAAATGTTCAACATTCATTGCCAAACACTCGCTTGCAGACTCATTTGCAGGAACAGGGTTTTTCACGCCGCAAATGATTTCAAAACTTCAAGCAGGTGAACAGACCGGCGGACTTGACGAGGCTTTGCAGGAAATCAGCAGCGAAATCGATGAAACTTTAGAAACCGTCATCGTTTCTGCGCTTCAAATGCTTGAACCACTTCTTATGCTAATAATAGCAGTATTTGTAGTAATTTTCGGATCAACCCTTATGAACACAATTTTTATGCTCTAGACCTCAACATTTTTCATCATATTGACGAGCGTAGAGATAGTGTTTTCCATTGTTACACTGTCTGAAGTCCGCTGTTGCAAAAACGCATTAATCTGCGGCATCATCTGAATTGCAGTATCAAGTTTAGGGTTTGTACCTGGCTGGTACATACCAACATCAATCAAATCCTTGTTTTCGCGATACATTGACATAATCGTACGCATTTTAGCCGCAGCAGCCTTATGTTCAGGCGATGCAATTGCGCTCATAAGACGCGAAATACTTCCCAAAACATCAATCGCAGGATAGTGGTTGCTTTCCGCAACTTTACGCGAAAGGAAAATGTGACCGTCTACAATACCACGAACAATATCGACTATCGGGTCATTAATATCATCACCCTCCATCAAGACGGTGTAAAGCGCAGTAATAGAACCTTTTGGGCTATTTCCGGCACGTTCAAGAACCTTTTGAAGCCACGAGAAAATTGACGGCGGATAACCTTTCATCGTAGGCGGTTCGCCCAATGAAAGTCCTACTTCACGTCCCGCCATTGCACAACGGGTTACCGTATCTGTCATCAAGAAAACTTTTTTACCCTGATCGCGGAAGTATTCACAAACAGCCGTTGCCGCCAAAAGACATTTTTGACGAATTAAAGGCGGCTTATCGCCTGTCGCACAGACAAGAACTGATTTTCTCATACCCTCTTCGCCGAGAGAATCCTCAATAAACTCTTTAACTTCACGTCCC
Organism: Candidatus Gastranaerophilus phascolarcticola; assembly: GCA_001899335.1. GTDB lineage: Bacteria > Cyanobacteriota > Vampirovibrionia > Gastranaerophilales > Gastranaerophilaceae > Gastranaerophilus > Gastranaerophilus phascolarcticola. The sequence continues at coordinate 97,605 of MOYE01000001.1, read as the reverse complement.
CGTTCTCCGATTAGCGCAACAACGTTAACGTCAGCATCGGAATTTCTCGCAATCATACCTAAAAGCGTACTTTTACCAACCCCGGAGCCGGCAAAAAGTCCCAAACGCTGTCCGCAACCCATTGTAAGACAAGAATCAATAGCGCGTACGCCCGTTGAGAACTGTTCCTGAATAATCGGACGTTCAAACGGTCCGGGCGGCGGACCCTCAATCGAACGCCAGGTTGCGCCGGAAATATCCATTGGTTTTCCGTCCATAGGTTCGCCCATAGGGTCAATCAGTCGTCCGAGAAGAAAATCCCCGACAGGAATTGTAATCGGCTGCCCTGTGGATGTCACCAAACTTCCCTGTCCGATACCGTTTCCGTCCAAAAGCAGGAGCAATTGCGCGACTTCACCCTTAAACGCCGAAACTTCCGCAGGTTTCTGTTCGCCGGTATTGGTCTCAATATAACATAAATCACCGATTTTCAACCCCGGGAGCTTAACTTCAACGGTCAAACCCAAAAGTTTAGAAACAGTTCCCTTAAACTGATAAAGGGAGGTTTCCTCTAACTTATTATGAACCCTGCTCTTAAGGGATTGCAACTGACTTAAATCAAGCTCGCTCATATAATAATTATAATTGATTTTCAGAAATAGGCAATAGGGAAGACACTAACCCTGTGAGGAGTTTGTCCCTGCAATACCTGTTTGATATCCCGGAACGGTCAGGAAGAACGGAATTGTTTTAGCGATAACTTCGCCAACCGGCGTTCCCGGCGCCATAAGCGTAATTGCCAAGCATAAATCATCTACGTGCGGTGCAAAGTCTGTTCCGCGGATTTCGCGCTCAACTTTTTTACCCGAAACCTTTTCGTTTATAAAATTAGAAACTTTATTACCGGCAACTATTCCTACGCCCAGCGAAACCGCAGTTAAACCCACAGGCGGAATAGCTTTCAAAGCCCGGTTTGCATATTTCACAAACCCTTTATTTTCACCCTTAATTGTAGGCACGTGTTTTAATATATCTTCTTCGTGTTTTTTATAGAATTTAGAAGTTTGCCCAACACAGAAAATCGGTACAGCAACATTACCTAGCAGCTGACTCAAGGCTTCCTGTAATTTTGGTTTGAAATTCTTTTTATCATCAAAAAGTGCGCCTCCGACAAGACCGCCGGCTACAGAACCGCCAGCCAAGCCGAGAACTTCTTTTTCTTCAATTTTCAAAGTTTTGTCTTTAATTTTAAAAATTGCCCAGTCTTTTACGGGAGTTTGTGATAATTTTGAAACCCGAAATCCCTGTTTATGACAAATCACGCCAAATGCTGCCGCAGAGCCCAACGCCGCCGTTGCAAGAATTTTGCGTTTCATATTATTAGGATTGCTATTAAATTGTGAGACCGGAGTTACTGACATAAAAACCACACACTTTACAATATAACGAAAACTTCTAAAAAAAAATATTGTTAGTTCTACTATATTTTGTTACAAAATTAAATACAATACAAGTTTTTTGTGCTAAGCTAAAATTATGGCTAGGAAAGTTTTATTAATACGTTTGAGCGCTATGGGAGATGTAATCTTTAACATTCCTCTTGCTAACTGTTTGAAAGACAACGGCTATGAGGTTCACTGGCTGGTTTCGGAAAAAGGATTTTCTCTTGTAAACGGCAATCCTTGTGTTGATAAAGTTTACCTTGCGCCTGTTGAAAAATGGAAAAAATCAGGCAAGCCTTTTGAGAATTTCAAAGAATATCTTAGCATTCTAAAAACGCTTCGCGCAGAGAAATTCGACATTGCTATTGACACCCAGCTTATATTAAAAAGCCTTTACTGGACACGTTTTTGCGGAGCAAAACGCAGAATTGTTGCCAAAAACGCACGCGAAGGGGCGATTTTGGGCGGGAATGAGGTAATTCCATCAACGCGTGACGGGTTTAAACGACATGTTGTAAAATGTTATCTCAAGTTTGCCGAACATTTGGGACTTAGCACAGACAAAATCCGTGTTACACTTCCTGAAACCTCAACGCAGGCAAAAGAAAAAATCAATCAGCTTTTATCGCCGCTCGACCCGGCAAAAAAGACTATTATAATTGCGCCTGCGACCACTTGGGTTCCAAAGCACTGGGATAAGGACAATTGGAAAGAACTTATTGACAGGCTTGGTAACGAATATAACCTTGTCTTCACCGGAATGCCGACCGATGCAGGGCTTATTTCGTACATAGGCGGCGACAAACACCTTAATTTAACCGGCAAAACCAATCTTGAAGAATTACAGGAACTTTTCTCCCGCGGCGATTTAATGATTTCGCTCGACAGCGGAAGCACTCACCTTGCCTGGGCAGTTCAAAAAATCAAAATAGTCACAATTTTCTGCTGCACACCGCCGGGACTTTACGCACCGCTTGGCGAAAGTTCTAAATACATCGCACTTACAGGCTCTGCCCCATGCCAGCCTTGCCACAGAAAAAAATGCCCTCAAAAACAAAAAAATATCTGCACCCTGACCCCAAGCGTTGACGAGGTTCTAAACGCAATCAGGGCGCTTATAATGTAAGGCTATTTCAAAAAATTATCATCTAAATATTCCAAAACATCTTTATAATATTTCAGGTTCTTTTCGCTTGCAGAATAAACCATTCGCAAAACATCTTTCCTTAAAGAGGATAAATCCTCTTCTACACTAATTCCAAAATCAGATAAATCTAAACCTAATGCCTTATGCAATCTAAAAAACAAACTTAAAGACGGTGTATAAGTAGCATTTTCAATCCTTGAGATATGCTGCTCGTTAACATTAACGATTTCAGCGAGTTTAGCCTGGGTATATCTCAGACCTTTCCTAGCCTCCCGGATTTTTTTTGCAATAAAAACTTTATCATCAAATGTCATAGAAAAATTTTCACCTCGTACTATATAAAATAGGACACAAAAGGCTTTTGGAAAATATGGTAAACGCTACCAATTTACCAATATATATGCATACAAACAAGTAAATGTATTTACAGATAAAAAAATCATATTAAAAATGATAAAATTTTTCTATTAGTCTGTTGGGTAATTATAAAAAAAGAGCCCGCGATACTCACGGACTCTTGAAAGGATAAATTTAATATTATTATTCTTTTACATATTCTGCATCAATCACATCATCATCTGCTTTTGAAGAAGTTTCGCCGGTTCCGGCATTTGAGCTTTGCGCTGTTTCGCCTTCTTTTTGAACTTTTTCATAAGCCTTTTGTGAAATTGAGAACATTGTTTGTTGTAATTCATCAGATAATTTTTTCAATTCATCTACTGATTTGTTTTCATCAAGAGCTTTTTGTAATGCTTCTTTTTGTTCTTTCAATTTAGATTCATCAGCAGGATCGATTTTACCTTCAAAATCTTTCACAATTCTATCAGCTGAACCGATTAAGCCTGATGCATTGTTCTTAACTTCTGCATCTTCTTTTTTCTTTTTGTCTTCAGCTGCGTTAGCTTCAGCCTCTTTAACCATTTTGTCAATATCTTGTTCTGAAAGGTTAGAAGAGTTTGTAATTGTGATTTTTTGTTCTTTGTTAGTTGCTTTATCTTTAGCAGATACGTTAACGATACCGTTTGCGTCAATATCAAATGTTACTTCGATTTGAGGCAATCCTCTCATTGCCGGCGGAATACCGTCAAGTCTGAACATACCTAAAGATTTGTTGTCAGAAGCCATAGGTCTTTCACCTTGAAGAACGTGAATATCTACAGCTGTTTGGTTATTTTCCGCTGTTGAGAATACTTGTGATTTAGAAACAGGGATTGTAGTGTTTCTTGGAACCAACGGTGTCATAACGCCGCCGAGAGTTTCAATACCCAAAGTTAACGGAGTTACGTCCAAAAGAACGATATCTTTAACTTCACCGGCAAGAACACCAGCTTGAACAGCAGCACCAACAGCAACAACTTCATCCGGGTTTACTGATTGGTTAGGTTCTTTACCTGTGTATTCTTTAACCAATTGTTGAACGGCAGGAATACGTGTTGAACCACCAACCAATACAACTTCATCAATTTCAGATTTAGAAATACCGGCATCTTTAATAGCTTGTTCAACAGGTTTCTTACATCTTTCCAACAAGTCGTAAGATAAATCTTCAAACTTAGCTCTTGTTAAAGAAAGATCTAAGTGTTTAGGACCGTTAGCATCAGCTGTGATGAACGGCAAGTTAATGTTAGTTTCAACAACAGAAGAAAGTTCACATTTAGCTTTTTCAGCCGCTTCTTTAACACGTTGCATAGCTTGTTTATCAGAACGTAAATCAATACCTTCTTGTTTTTTAAATTCTTCACAAATCCAATCCATAACTTTTTGGTCGAAGTCGTCACCACCTAAGTGAGTATCACCTGAAGTTGAAAGAACTTCGTGAACACCATCGCCGATTTCAAGGATTGAAACGTCGAATGTACCACCACCAAGGTCAAATACTAAAACTTTTTCGCTCTTTTCTTTATCTAAACCATAGGCCAAAGCTGCCGCAGTCGGTTCGTTTACGATACGTAAAACATCTAAACCGGCAATCTTACCGGCATCTTTAGTAGCTTGTCTTTGAGCATCGTTAAAGTACGCTGGAACTGTAATAACCGCAGATGTAACTTTTTCACCCAAGTATGAACTTGCGTCATCAGCCAATTTTCTCAAAATCATTGCTGAAATTTCTTGCGGTGTATAATCTTTTCCGTCAATGTTGATTTTATAATCTTCACCCATGTGACGTTTGATAGAAATAACAGTTTTATCAGGGTTAAGAATAGCTTGTCTTTTTGCGAGTTGACCAACTAATCTTTCACCGGTCTTTGAAAAACCAACAATTGAAGGGGTTGTTCTGGAACCTTCAGCGTTGGCAATAACGGTCGGTTTACCACCTTCCATAACAGCAACTACGGAGTTCGTAGTACCTAAGTCAATACCAATTGTCTTTGCCATAATTGTTTATCTCCTTTACAAATTTCATGCAAATTTCTTTTATACTTAATATATAACACTGTTTTTGCAGCATGAAAGAAAAATAAACAAAAAATTAATAATTCGGCCGGCGTTTTGATAACAACCGGCTGCATTACTAATCTTGTCTGTTTCCAGGCTGTTGCTCACCCGGCAGACACAATCCAAACTCACATCTTTGACCCACACGATTTGAAGTGTCTTCCTGAAAATCATCCATATTTACCATTCCGTCTTTAGGATGATTATCTAAATTAGGTTGAAAAGCATCAGGCTTTTTCAAATTATCCAAATTCTTAGGAAGCATTCTGTCCTGCAAAGAATCATTTGTAAAATTATTAATCATACAAGGTCCCGGTCCAACGTTAGACGCCGTTTTCAAATCAGAATGCCCTATACCAAACTTTATAGCCATAGGAATTGCAATCGCAATAAGTAAAATCAAAAGAATATAAGTTTTCATAAAAATCTCCTCTCAAATTCAGTTTAAAATCCAAGAAAATAAAAAACATTCCCCTACTAAGCTAAAAGTTTTTATCAAAAGTGCTTGTAATTTTTTAAAACTTATGTTAATATATGGTTACAATTGTTTAAAAAAATTCAAGAAAGTAAACATTTTTTAACAAATAAGTGCTAGAGTTACACTTTAAAAAGAGAAAAGGAAAAAGATAAATGACAGAAAATGCTGAGATGACAATAGAGAATGAAGATCGTCCTAGAATTTTATTGGCAGATGACGAAGCAAGTATCAGACGTATCTTGGAAACTCGCTTAAAAATGGCAGGTTATGATGTATACACAGCAGAAGACGGTGAAGCAGCCGTAAATGCTTTTAATAAATATAACCCTGACTTAGTAGTATTAGATGTTATGATGCCAAAAATGGACGGTTACGGGGTAACTCGTGAAATCAGAAGAACTGCTGATGTACCTATTATCATCTTAACAGCACTTGGAGATGTTTCCGAAAGAATTACAGGTCTTGAGTTAGGAGCCGATGATTATGTAATCAAACCTTTCAGCCCTAAAGAATTGGAAGCACGTGTAAAAGCTGTATTGCGCCGTACAAACAACCGTGAAATGGTAACGCCTTCAGGAAAAGTTACTAAAAACGTTATTACTGCCGGCAATATTAAAATTGATACAGCAAGACGCCAAGTATATAGAAAGAATGACAGAATTCGCCTTACCGGCATGGAATTTAGCTTGTTAGAATTGCTTGTCAACAATTCAGGTCAGGCGTTCTCAAGAAACGAAATTTTGCAACACGTATGGGCATACCCTGCGGATCATCGAATTGATACCCGCGTGGTAGACGTACATATATCAAGATTGCGTTCGAAATTGGAATCCGACCCGGCAAATCCGGAATTAATCTTAACGGCACGCGGAATCGGTTATATGTTTCAAAGAATAAGTTAAAGAAAAGCCTCGTTAAACGAGGCTTTTTTAATACTACTAGACAAAAAATTTTTTCATGTTAGTATTGAGATGTAGATAAATGGCGGGTGTCGCCAAGTGGTTAAGGCCTCGGATTGTGGTTCCGATATACATGGGTTCGAATCCCATCATCCGCCCCATTTTTAACTGACCCTAAAAGGGTCTTTTTTGTTGATTATTATTTTTATAGTACGAGTAATTTGATTTTGATAGATGGTGCTATTATTTCGGGCTATGACCGTTTTGAAATTAATCCTAATTTACCGGGATTTTTTATTTACTCTAATTTACTTTAATGTTAGGCTGATTTAAAGAAGATGATGAAACAATCTTAGAAATTAGATTTCTAAGAGGTAATAATGCAAGATTTTAATATCTAACTTTCATTAACAAGTTTTCCTGTTATTTGTTCAGGTGTTAATTCTAATACCGTTACAACATTTGCAAATTTTCTGAGTTCATCTTCTATGTATTCTTTTCCGTAATTAAATTTTTTACTTAATTTTTTGCAAATATCAATAGTTTTCTCTCGATCTTCCAATATTTTTATTCTGCCCAAAACGACAACACTTTTAAAATCTAAACCGATTTTATCAGGAACTTTAACACCATTATTAAGAACACAAAAAGAGGCTTTATTGCATTTTTTTATTGCATCAATTTTATGTCCTTTACCTGCACCATGAAAATAAATTTTGTTATCATCTTCCGAATAGTAAAAACTTAAAGGAATCGTATATGGATAATCATCATCGCCAATAACTGCAAGAACACCACGCATTTCATTTTTTAGGACTTGAATACAATCGTTATCAGGCAATTGTTGTTTGTATCTTCTCATTGGTCTAAACATCTGTTTCCTCCTGAATATTTGGTTATTTAAAATATAATAATAAACAATTCCGAAAGTCAATTTGCACAATAAAAGAGTTCTAATTTTGTGTTATAATAATCTCACAATATCGATGAATACGAGCTTTTATGTAAGAATCATTTATAAATAAAAATATGGCTCTTAAATAATATAATAAAAAACTATTAGCAATTTTTTTGATATTTTTAAGTATAAATTCTACAAACGCAAAGGAAACAAAAATGAATACAATAAGATTATTATATCCGCAATGGCAAGGCGGAAACATAGGAAGTTTTGTTCCCGAATTAACACCTGATGAGGCTTCAACAGGTTACATTTTAGGTTCTGAATTATTAAACTTTTTAGCACCTGAGACAAATAATAAAACTGTTAAAATTCCGGTAACTGATGATTTAAAAAGAACAGAAGAATATGGAATTTTGGGTTACAAACCGATTTTAGAGCAGACAAAAAATGCACTAAAAATCTTAAACAAAGAAAATCCTGATAAAGTTGTTGTTTTAGGCGGCGAGTGCTCTGTCAGTGTCGTTCCATTTGCTTATTTAGCAAAAAAATATAATAACGATGTTGCAATGGTGTGGATTGATGCACACCCTGATATAACATTGCCTGATGATAAAACATATAATGGCTATCATGCTATGGCTGTTACTGCAATAATGGAAAAAGAAAATAACAAAGGCTGGAATGAAATCGTTTCATCACTTCCTGCTGCACTTCCTGCCGATAAAATTTTATTTGTCGGTTTAAGAGATTGGGAAAGAAAGCAAATTAAAAACCGCCAAAAAGAATATGGAATAAAACATTTAACACCAAAAGAAGTTTCAAATAATAGTGATGAAGTTATTAAATGGTTAAAACAAACAGGTGCAAAACATGTTGTAATTCATTTTGATATGGATGTTTTAGATCCTGCTGAAATTATTGTAGCAGTTGGCGTTATCCCGAACGGAATGAAAATAGCCGAAGTTGTAAGGGTAATAAATGATATTGATAAAAATTTTGATATTGTTGGTTTAACGGTAGCTGAACCTATGCCAAGAACTGCTATAAGATTAAGAAAAATGTTAAATCAACTCCCTATGATGAAGTAAGATTACACTAAATATTATTTATGCATTTGAAGTTTTTTATATCAAGATTAAAATGAAAAATTTTATTTATTTTGCCCAAAATAGTCAAACCATCTGTCATAAGTAATCAAACCATGTGTCTTTTTACAATTATTTAAGCGAAACATCCACTATACTGCTCAATACTGCACGATAACGTTTAAGATATGACATAAATTGCTTTATCTCATCTTCACTGAACTCAACATTCATCTTTGAATGAATATTCTTTTTAATAGTCTTTATCCCATTCTCGAAAATTTTACGTCCTTTAGGCGTAACTCGATTGATTGCAGAACTGCCGTCATCTTTAATTTCTCTCTCAAGCAAACCTCTTGATTCCATATCACTAAGCATTTTACCAACATGCGCTTTACCCTTGAATAGACACTTACCCATTTTTATCTGTGAAATACCAGGGGCATCATTCAACATACCAAGTATCGCAAATTCATCAGCTGTAGTTTGAGCGTCCATATAAGTCGCGTGGAATTTACGTTTAAAGGCTTTGTTAAAATTTGCGGTAAAATCAATTTGATATGGCAAATTTTCATTTAGAAAATCATTAGTTTTATCTATCTTTTTCATACCTTACACCCTTATACAATATACTAAAAAATCTAGGTTTATTCAAGTATTGACACGTGCCTCAAATTACACTATCATAATGCATTATGGGTAGAAGTTTCTACCCGCCATTGGAAGAGTTGGGAGAGAAATATGAAAATTAAGATGACACGGAAATTAATGACAACAATTATTTTGTTGGTAATTATCCTGCCAATTTTATATAACAAAACAGCCGGATTTATAACAGGTATAATACAAAAACGAGCAATGATGATGCCTAAGGAGGTAGTTGTTGATGCACCGCGGCTTATAGAAACCAATATCAACGCGGAAGCTACAGGTAGAGTTGAAGCAAAATATTCTGTTGATATTGTTGCAAGGGTTCCGGGATTTCTTATGGAGAAATATTTTAAGGAAGGCGATTTTGTTCAAAAAGGACAGGTTATATTTAAAATTGATCCACGGGAGTACAAATTAGAAGTTAACAACGCACAGGCAAGCGTTAATCAGTATAGCGCGCTTTTGCTGAATGCCCAACAGGAATTAGATAGAGCCACAGCGCTTGTAAAAGAGGATTTAATCAGCCGTTCCGATGCAGATCAGAGTTTAGCGTTAAGAAATCAGAACAAAGCTCTTTTAGATGCAGCAAAGCAGCAGCTTGAACTTGCTAAAGTTAACTTGGAATATACATCTATAAGATCCCCAATAGACGGTCGTATTGGTAAAGTTCAGATTACGGAAGGGAACTATGTTACAGCGACATCAGGTTCACTTGTTAACATTTCAAGTACAGCTCCGGTTTATGTTGCATTCAGCCTAAAAAGTTCCGATTTTATAAAGCTCCTCAAGGCAAGCAATGACCTTAAAGATATAGAAGTAAGGGTTCAATTTCAAGGCGGAAAGTGGTTTGAGGAAACAGGCACAATAGATTTTGTGGATAACAAAATTGATAAAGATTCCGGAACTATAAGTATGCGGGGACTTTTTGAGAACAAAAGGGGCTGGCTTGTTCCTGGCGACTATATGAAAGTTGAGTTAGTTGCGCCTAAAACGGTTACGTATTTGACTGTCCCGCAAGCATCTACTAAAGGTGATGCTATGAGCGGGTATTATGTTTGGGCTGTAACGGACGGAAAAATTTCGAGAAAAGATATTGAAGTTTCTGACAGTATAGACAATAACTGGGTAGTAGAAAGCGGACTGGAAGAAAACGACACTATAGTTGTGTCCGGTATTCAGAATGTTACCGGTGAAGGACAGGTCGTAAAAATTATTAATAATGAAGAATATGTAAAAAACTTAAATGCAGGTAAATAATGAAAAAGATTTTTGATAAAGAAAAGTTATTCTTTTTTATAAGAAAGCCGAGATTTGCCCTTGTAATCTCTGTGTGTATCGTGATTATGGGTTTAATTTCCATGGCTACGTTGAAGCAGGAAAACTATCCTGACGTAACGCCGCCGCAAATTCAGGTATCAGCGACATATACGGGTGCGAACGCCGAGGTTATTGAATCTTCGGTGGCGACGGTATTGGAGAATAAATTAAACGGTGTTGAAAACCTTTCATATATGAGTTCGACATCTTATGACGGTACATATTCACTTAATATGTATTTTAAGGTCGGTTCGGATAAAAATATTAACCTTATGAATGTGCAAAACCGTATTCAGCAGGTACAATCACAATTGCCTGAAGACGTTCAAAGAACCGGTGTAACCGCAATCAGCCGTACATCGGGTTCCGGGGCATTGATTTTGAACATATTCCCTAAATCCGGCAACTGGTCGCAGCTTGATTTAACCAACTACGGTTCTATTTATGTAAAAGATGAATTAAAACGTGTTGAAGGCGTTGCTGATATTGATGTTTACGGTTCCGGGGATTATTCTATGAGGATTTGGCTTGATCCTCAAAAAATGGCAGGTTTGAATATTTCAACCAGCGAAGTTAAAACGGCTATCATCAATCAAAATACCCAGGTAACAGCGGGTTCTTTGGGCGCATTACCGACAGATGACGCACAGGCGCTTCAATTAACATTAAAAACAAAGGGCAGACTTGCAGAAGTTAAAGAATTTGAGAATATTATTGTACGTTCCAATATGGATGGCAGCAAGGTAAGAATAAAAGACATCGCCCGCGTAGAGCTCGGGGCAGAATCTTATACACACCTGGGTAAAATTAACGGCAAGCCTGCGGCTATGATTATGGTATCACAGCTTTCAGATGCGAACATTTTAAACCTTTCCAAAGCTGTCAGGGCTAAAGTTGACGAATTAAACTCAAGACTCGACAACGGGCTGGAAATCCGCGTTGTTAAAGATGATGCAGAATATATTCACGAGTCAATGAAAGAAGTTGAATTTACAATACTTCTGACAGGTATAATCGTTGTTTTGATAATCTTCCTGTTTCTTGGCGATGCAATGGCAACACTCGTTCCGTGTGTTACAATTCCGGTTTCCTTAATCGGTACGTTTGCGGCGTTAAAGGCTATGGGGATGTCAATAAACCTGCTTTCGCTTTTTGCGCTTGTACTTGCGGTAGGGGTTGTTGTTGACGATGCAATTGTAGTTATTGAAAACGTTAAACGACACCTTGAAGAGGGTAAATCTGCAATTATTGCAACACAACTCACGATGGAAGAAGTAGGTTCTTCATTAGTCGCGATGGCAATGGTGTTAATGGCGGTTTTTGTTCCGATTGTGTTTATGGGCGGAATGACCGGCGTTATGTATAAACAATTCGCTGTTTGTATTGCGGTATCAATCGCTATTTCAGCAATCTGTGCTCTTACACTTTCCCCGGCAATGTGTTCTCACTTCTTGGGACAGGAGAAGAAAGACATCGGACATTCTGCAATAAAAAACATATTAAAAAGAATAAGTCAAAAAACTTCTATTGCAGTTGAAAAGTTCAATAATATCTTTACGAAAGTTGAAGATTTTTATATGGAGTTTGTCCGCAAATTTGTTTATAATAAAAAACTTACAATTATATTTTATACAGTGCTTGTTTTATTAACATTATTTTCTTTCAAAATCATCTCAACGGGTTTCATACCGGACGAAGATCAGGGAGTATTGATTGCGAGTATAACACTTCCCGACGGAGCTTCACTGACCAGAACGGACGAGGTTTCTTCACGATTTATTGCACAGATAAAAGATATTGACGGCATTGATGAAGAAAAAACCCTTGTTTTTGGCGGAAATGGTGCAACAAACAGCGCAACGGGAATTATTATACTTGATGATTACGCAGACAGAAAACTTTCTTTTGTAGATAAAATTAAAAGAAAACTTCAGGGACGCGCTACGGACCTTACGCACACGGCAATACTAAGTAAAATCAGACCGATTGCATCAAGCATAAAAGAAGCCTCCATTGTAGTATTTTCTCCACCGGCAATTCAGGGGATGAGTATGATGGGCGGTTTTGAATTTCAAATGCTTTCAAAAGGCGATCACTCGCCGCAGGAACTGGAAGTATGGTCTAATAAACTTATTGGAGAAGCTAATAAAAATCCGTCATTGTCAAGTGTATATACAACTTTCCAGGCAAACGTGCCTCAATATATAGTTGATATTGATTACGAAAAAGTACTTGCACAAAGCGTTGATTTGCAGGAATTATACGCGACTCTTTCTTCAATGCTGGGGACTTACTACGTAAACGATTTTAACAAATACGGCAGAGTATTCAAAGTTGAAATCCAGGCGGAAAGTAAATTTAGGAATACCGCGGCAGACCTGTCCGGAATTTACGTTAAGAACACAAACGGTGTAATGGTACCGGTTTTATCAATGGTAAAACTTGAACAGGCTATCGGTACAGCATCAATTTCAAGATACAACCTTTACAAATCAGTACAAATACAAGGGCAGCAAGCTGCAGGGAAAAGTTCCGGCGACGCTATGAACGCAATGGAAGAAACCGCAATGAAAGTTCTTCCGTCAGATATGACCTTCGACTGGTCCGGAACCTCTGCGCAGGAACGTGAAGCGTCTGGACAAACTGTGGTTATTGTTGTAATGGCATTGATTTTTGTATACTTATTCCTTGTTGCATTATATGAAAGTTATACAATTCCGGTTGCGGTATTACTGATTTCACCGGTTGCGACACTGGGCGCATTGATATTCCAAATGATGATTAACCAATCCTTTGATATTTATTCCCAGGTTGGTATGATTACGTTAATCGGTCTTGCGGCAAAACAATCAATCCTGATTGTTGAATTTGCGAAAGAAGAACACGAAAAACACGGGCTTTCTGTCAAGGAAGCTGCGGTTAAAGCGGCTCAACTTCGTTTCAGAGCTATTATGATGACCGAACTTGCATTCATTATCGGTGTTTTGCCAATGCTTTTTGCAACAGGAGCCGGCGCAAATTCAAGAATTTCAGTTGGTTCAACAGTATTTGGCGGTATGGTCGCAGCAGCAACTATCGGTGCCGTATTAACCCCTGCCTTCTATGTTCTTGTTCAGGAATTCGTTGATAAATTCCCGAAAAAAGAAATTACCGAAAAAGATTTGGAGTTATAAGATGAAAAGACTTATCAATATACTTTTAACAGCCTCAATACTCGCACTTGTTCCGACAGTGACGCCTGCAAAGACAAAAAGCCCGGAACAGCCGGTTATACATATTGTTAAACCGGAAAAATCTAAAATAAATAAAAGACAGCAGCGAAAAAAAGATGCTGATAAAGCCACGACACGGGAAAAATCCTCCAAAGAAGCTGAAGGAATGTATGAAACGAAATTCCCGATAATTAACAGTCAGATTGAGTATACAGAAATGAACGGCGAAGTTTCGCTTATGGACTGCATAAAACTTGCAATAACGCATCATCCTAAGATTATGTCTGCAATAAGCAATGCCGAAATCTACAAAACCAAAGTCGGACAGGCTTGGTCTAACTACTTCCCGACATTGAGTGCCGGAGTGAGTTACACGAGAAATGATATGCTTATGACAATGGGTGGATCATACTCAAGAATGATGCAGCAAAAATATAATATGTTTTATCTGCCGACACTTTCTGCGAACATGCTTTTATTTGACTTTGGAAAAACCAAGGCTAGCGCGGATATGGCTAAAAGGAATTTCGAAGCCTCCCGCTACGATGCTGAAACCAGCATTGAAACCGTAATTTATAATGTTAAGGTTGCCTATTTCAACATGCTTTTTGCGCAGCATCAAAAATTCGTTTACGAAGACACTGTAAAAGATTATGAGTTACAGCTTAAACAAGCCCAGGCATATTATGATATAGGTAAAAAGGCAAAAATTGATGTAACAACCGCCCAATATAACCTTGGCAACGCAAATGTCAACCTTATTAAGGCGAAAAACACTCTTGACGTAGCCTCCGTAACCCTTGCGAATTCTGTTGGTATTCCCGAGTTGGAAAACGTTGTACTGAAAGACGAACTTAACACAAAGGAATATAACGTAGAATTTAACAACCTGCTTAAAACCGCGGAAGAGTCACGCCCGTCATTGCTTGCGGCAAAGAAACTTATGGATGCTGCAGAAATGAATGTACGCAGCGCCAAAAGAGCGTTTACGCCGGACATTAGTGCACTTGGTTCATATTCAAACGGAGGACGCCAGATTAGCGCAGATTACGGCTACCAGTTCGGCGTACAGTTAAATTACAATGCATTAAACATAATGCTGCTGAAAAAACAGGTCGACGAGGCAAAAGCTACGTACAGAAAATATGTTGCCGACTATGAAGTTGAGAAACAAAATGTTTATTTAGAAGTAAAAAGTGCTTACATAAATCTTTTAAATTCTCATGACAGTCTTGAAGTTGCAAAACTCGCGCTTCAACAGGCGAAAGAACAACAGTATCAGGCATTTAGAAGATATCAGGTAGGTTTGGGTAATGCTATTGAGTTTAAGGATGCAGAAAATACATACCTTAATGCCCAGTTAAGTTACTATTCAAACCTTCTTGATTACAACGTAAACGCAGCGGAGTTAGAGCGCGTAATAGGTGCACCGATTAAACCTTCTGATGATGAATTATAACATTTTCATGCTGCAGAAGTTTAACCTTAGTCTCTATTCCGCCGGCATAGCCTGTTAAACTTCCGTTTGAGCCAACAACTCTGTGGCACGGGATAATAATAGATATAGGATTATGTCCCACCGCGCCGCCGACCGCTTGTGCAGACATACTTGCCAAACCGCGTTTCTTTGCTATTCTCTTTGCAATATCCCCGTAAGTTATAACTTCACCGTAAGGAATTTCGCATAAGATTTTCCAAACCTCTTGCCTAAATTCATTTCCTATCGGCGCAAGAGAAAGTTCGTTTATCCCGGGTTTTTCGCCACTAAAATACCGGTCAAGCCAATTCTTAGCATCTTTGAATACTTGAAGTTCATTATCTTCAAGCATTTCTGATTTCACCGTGTCCGCAAAGTACTTTTGACCTTCCAGCCAAAGTCCTACAAGATTTTTGGCATCCGAACACAATGTAATTTGTCCTATTGGCGAATTATACGTAGTTTTATAATACATGACTAAATATTAACAAACTAAGCCTTATTTTGCAATAATATCTTGCTTTAAATTCCCAAGAAATTCAGGCGTATACATAAAACCCAAATGCGCTCCATTACTCATCAAAACAGTTTTAGATTCCGAAATAGCTTTCAAATTTTTCAACTGGGTCTCATTTACAAGGTAATCATCCACCGAATGATAAATTTTATAGTTTGTACTGTTTTTCAGATACGGCGCCAATGCAAAAAGGCTTGTGTCATATCTTAAATCATAAACAGAACGATATTGGTTTCCTATAAAATATTTTTCCATATAATCGTGATAATTCATATTATTTAAGACATCATAAATTCCGGTAGCCTTATTTTTAGGCGTTTTTTCAAGAGTAAAGATTAAATCTGAAAGTTTTTGGTGCATTACAAACCCCGTAATCAGTTTGCCTTCTTCCTCTGTAAACGGCAGACTTCCGATTTTGAAATCCTTTTGTTCATCCTGCATGTTTGCAAGCTGAACAACTTTAGAGGCTGTTTGGGCAACACGATTTTTCAAATCGTTAGGATTTTTGAACCATTCTTCACCGTTTTTATCTACCTGTTCAAGCGCGTAGGTTAGTTCTATGGGCGGACAAATAGCAATATATTTTGTAATCCCCAAAGTATCCTGCCTAAATTCGGAACCGCCTACAAACAGTGTCATCATTGCTCCTAACGAAGTTCCGATAAGAGTTTTTTCGCCAAACTCACAATTGTGTTTAGTCTGAAGTTTTTCGACGATTTTAGCGGTTACATCTTTCAGATACTCGGCGTCTTTGCTCGGAAGTCCCGGGCGGTAATCATCAGGCATACTTTTAACATATTCCCACTGGAAATGGCTGCCCTGTATAACAACCGAATATCCGGCATCATAAAAAATTTTTGCCATAATCACAGAGTGGTGAGAAGTTATTCCCTCACCGATTGACGGATAAATTATCGCAAGCGGTGCATTTTTGTCTTTTTGCAGAATGTATCGGAACCTATATTCCTCTTTGTCCGGCGTTACGGAGACAGAGGAGGTTTTAATTTTTTTGCAAAAACATCTGTTCCAAATAGAAAGTTCGTTCCAAATCGAAGAATCCACATCCGGCAGGTCGAAAAGGGCTGTGCGCATTGAATCTACTACAGGACATTGCGGATTATAATCCGGTAACACAACATCAGGTTCAATTGCCGGTGTGCCGGCGGTCTCGGTATTTTGATTGAAACCCTCTTCAAGAACGTGTTTTCTATCGAAATTTTCGCTTTTTATATAACTGTCAATTCCGTACATTTTACGTGCAATTTCGTAAGGGTCAGCATAAGTTGACTCTATCATTTGAATTAACGGCTGCATATATGAAGTTCTATTTACGGCAAGCCCTGCTTTTACCATAGCAAGAACGGGTGTTCCGACATAAGTTGTAGGGTTCAGGGACATATCAAGCACTCTGCCTGCCATACCGCGTGTAGTTACACCGGCTGTTCCCGGAAGCACGATATATGGTCCACAGCAGCATTTGCATCTTGTTAAAGCCTGTTCCATATCTTCGGTTGTAGGTTCAAGGTTAAAAAATCTTTTTGCAGGGTCAAACATTCCGCCAAGCCCCAGAGTTGAATTTGTTAAAAATCGTACGGTTTCATGCCCGGAAGTTTTAAAATCCTTTTGGATTAAGCTGCTTACAAGTCTTTTAGGGTATTCAATGTTTTTATATGCGCTGTGAATACGTTCTATGCCATATTCAGGCATAATTGAAGACCATAAAATATGCACCGGACGAACCGCATATTTGTTAAGCCCAAGATTAAATGCAAAAATCTTTCTGTTTAATTTTTCAAACTTATCAGGTCCCAGATACATATAGCCGTAATCCGGATATTTAGACTGCTGTTTAGTAAGTTCTTGCGCACTTGCCGTACCGACAAGGGATAATAAAATTGCCGTTATAATTATTATTCTTTTCATAAAAGTATTTTTTTATAATCGTAAAATAAAATTTACTACCCAACAGGCTATTTATATGGATAAAACACTTTACAAAACAATATGTTTATGTCATAATTTAGCCGTTTGTGTTGTAAACATAATACAGAGGGAGAGAAATGCTAAACAAATTATCGCCTAGCGAAATTATAGTGTTGCGCTTTTTAATAGAGGGCTACAGTAATCAACAAATCAGTGACAGACTTTTAGTACCCGTTTCAAAAGTGAAACAAGAGGTACAAACAATTTTAAACAAATTAGGTCTAAAAAATCGTATACAAGCGGCTCAAACAGCCGCTTTATTTTTGCGAGCAGAAACAAGGGCGGAATAAATTCCGCCCCGTAACTTATTTTTGTGAATACTTATGGTTTTGGTATTTACCATAGCCCAGCGCATCTTGTAACTGCGATTCCTGTGCGCTTTCACCTTTACCTTGAACCCGTAATACTCCAATTTCATCCTGTACGACGTGATCATTCATAATAACTCCTGCCTGGTTGTAAAAAATACGGGTTTCATCTTTTTCATCCATATGAACGGTGTTGTCTGAAGTATCTGATCCGAGTTCAACACGATCCCTTCGCATATCACCGTTTACATACCAGCTTTCTTTTTTATCAACAAAAATCTCGTTACCGCTTGAATTACCGTGAAGATCTATATAATCGGATTTATTTGGGTTTCCGTAAATTTTTGCATCGTGTAAATCGTAAATATGAATGTATGAACTATCAGGGTTATACCATTCTTCCCGCAAGCCTGTACTTTCAACACGCGCAGGTTTTGTTTGATCAGGGAAATCAATTTGTACACCGGGTTTTACAAAAACGGTGTTCATTTTTTTGCCGTTTTGCGTATAAGTTTTTGTTTTGTCCGCCTCAATCTGATCTCTTCTAAACTCAACATTACCGATTTTAACAGTCTTCGGTTGAGCTGGTTTGGCAGCAGGAGCTGCTTTTTTACCGCTAATAGGTTTTACCGGGTCTGTCATAATATATCCTCCTTTTGTTTACTTCTATATAAAGATTTTTCTATCGCTATAAATGCTTTAATTTAGACATTTTGTAACAATTCTTTATAATTATTTAGCCATGTAATTAAATAATTAGTTTATTAAACTATTTAGAGAATTATTATAAACTCATAATATATGAACTATCAAAAACTACTTAACTCGAATATCAAAGAATTAAGGATTAGACACGGGTTGACGCAGGAAGAATTTGCCGAAAAAATCGGCATAAGCATTCAGGGGCTATCCAATCTTGAACGCAACAGATACCAGCCGACCTCCGATACTATTGATAAAATTTGCAAAAATTTTAAAATATCTCCGGTTGAACTTTTACTCACGAATAGTAAAACAAACGAAAACCTTATTAAAAATATAAATGCGCTCCTGCAAAGCTGCTCTGCGCAAAAACTAAGACAAATTTATGAAATCATCTTAGTTTTATTAAACTCATCAAAATGATAACCTACAGGCTCCGCAGCAGGTTTTTCCTGATGGTTAAAGCGGTATTGCGTCCACAGACGTGATACGCCGCTTAAAATAAAGCCCATTGCAACAAGACTGAACAAATACGGAACTCCCGTTATCACAGATTTTTGTTTAATAAGTTTTGATAATTCTTCTGTATAAGAAGTACCATTTTTCGCTGCAAGTCGTTTGGCAATTTCCGGCAACTCTTTGCGGGTCGGAACATTTTCAATTACGCCTTTTTCGTTGCGTTTGATAAGTTCAGGATACTTACCCTTATCGGCAAGAATTTTCTTAAAGCCAGCATCCAAAATAGAAGAGCCGAAAATCGTATAAAGTACGACAAGCGGAACACGCGTTAAGACTTCATAGTAATCAAGTTTTCCTCTGTCTTTTGCAGCACTTGCATATCCAAAAAGACCGGTAATACACGTTACAGCAAGCTGCCCTTTGCTAAGAGCGAATTTGCCGTTACTATTATCAAAATCCAGTTTCAAATAATCTTTCAGGAAGTTGTCTGTCTTCTCGGATTTTAAACCTGCTTTATGCAAAAGTTTTGAAATCTGTTCTCCCGGTTCCAGCAGCGCCTCTGAAAAGCCCCGTGCAGCTTTGGAATTATGCCCTGCAGCCGCAAGTGCCAACCCCGCGCCAATACCGCCAAGCGCCAACAAACCGGTTTTCAAAAGAACACTTTTAGAATGCTTTTCAACGCGTTCTGCCTGCGCAGCATCTTGCGACTTATCTTTTTCTAAATTCGCTACCTTATTAAAATCACTTACCTTAAAAACTTTCAGGGTAAATAGGTTTTTCGCAAATCCTAAAGCATATTCCATTGCCGGAACCGTAATACAGGCAAGCACAATGCCGGCTTTCGTCGTAACAAGTCTGTTTTTCAAATTTTTATCAAGTTTGGAATTTTTAATTTCATTCAACCCTGTCGCCAAATTTTTCACGACATCCTTTTTTGCTTTTTCAGGCTGAACAGACTTAAACAACCCGTTACGGAACAAATGTTCGCCGAAAAACGGAGCTGCAAAATAGAATATTCCGGATTCAAGCGTTTCAAGAAAAGTAAATTCACTGAAATCTATAAAACTTCTTGAAAGAACAGCTTTCGGAAACCAATTCGTCAAAGTTCCCTGAATAAATCTGGTTGAAGACAGATTTTCCTGCGATTTTAAAAATTTGTCTAAAGCCTTTGTTTTACCTTTTAAATTTGGCGCCGCGCCTTGAAAATTTACGTTATTTCCTACTGGTGTAATCATTTTCCTGTTTCCCTTAATCTTGCATTAAAAAAGGACCGCCAGAGCGGTCCTTAAAACTTGTTTTGCTTATCTTATATCTAACACATTCGACTTGCAGAACAATGACCGCCTCTAAAAGAGCCGCACATCATCATTTGCATCATCATAGTGTTATTGTTTTTCGTCATAAATCGATACTATTACAAAAATAACATTTGTCAATAAGAATGGTTTTATTATATAATTATGTTAGTTAAAAGGAGGAATCATGAAAAAGATTTTAGGGCTGTTCTTTGCGCTGGCACTAGGTTTCCAGCTTTCCGTACAAGCCGCTACAACTACTGATTGGACAAACAAAGCCAATGTCGAAAGAGTTAACAAAATTGGTAAAGCACTACTTTCAAAAAGTAATTTGCCTACAAAAATTGAATTTAAAGTAATGGAAACAGACGAAATCAATGCTTTTGCAAACGCAGATAAACAGATTTACGTTTATACCGGACTTTTAAAATTCGTCAACAATGACGCAGAACTCGCGGGTGTTATTGCTCACGAAATCGGTCACATTGTAAACAACCACGTAGCAAAACAAAATGTAGTAAACACAGTAACATCAACAGCGATTTACAATGCGAATGTGGATTACAGACTTAAAGCTGCAGCAAACGTAACCAACAACCTTTCAATGCTAAAAATGTCAAGAAGTGAAGAGTATGAAGCTGATATTACAGGCGTTGATTTAATGACAAAAGCCGGTTATAACCCTCTTGCAATGGTTTCCGTACTATATAAAATCAGCGGGAATTATGCAGATTTCACATCAACCCACCCGTCAGGCGACAAAAGAACAATGTATATCTACGATTACATTTCATACACATACCCGGCAAAAGCTAAATTAGGTTACACAACAGATTCTTACAAAAAATTTATGGAATACGCATCACCTATCGTAAAAGAAAGAAATTCAGACCCTAAAAAACTTGCGAAGTTCAATAAACAGCAAGAAAAACTTAAAACAAAACGTCTTGCAAAACTTGAAAAGTACAAAAACGCAAAAGATTCAAACGGTTGGGAAAAATCTTTTAACGTAATAAGAGCTATTTCACAGTAACAAAAAGCACCCAAAAGGGTGCTTTTTTATTTACATTCCCAATCAGGGTAATAATAAATTGTAACATCAGTTTTAGGACTTATTTTGGTAGGTCCGCCAATAACAAAATTGGCTAACGAACCCGTTGGCGGGAACGGGGTTAAAACCCACTTTATAGGCAATACAAGATAAGTAAGATTTAAACCTTTTTTAACAAAATAAGATTTCATCTTAGCAGAGTCAAGCCCTGGGATTTCAAACCTGTCAACAATAATCATTGCCGGGATTCCGTTCATCCCCTGCGTTGCAACGATTTCGACCTTTGCGGTTGCAAGAGTCCCGCGGGAAACCAAAAGTTTACCGCGATAGAAAATATTATTTTTTACTTTGAGTTTAATAGTTGTTCCGTCAACACCCTCTTTGCTTGTGATAGTTTCCTGCGGCGTCATTGTAATTGGAACCCGATCTGTACTTTGAAAATTACACATCGGATTAGCCTGCGGTAATTCCGCACCAATATATTTTTGCAAGTTATCTTCCAAAGTTTCGGAATACGCAGCCCCCATGCCTGCCAATGCAAAAAAACTCAATATTAAACCCGATAAAAACTTATTCATACTTTAACCGTTTCTGCGAATATGTTCTGACCTTTTCTTGTAACAAACGTCTGTTGTTTTCGGACGTCAACAAAAAATTCTGATAGTATTTGTTTTCCAAATACGAATTATTTGCGAGGAATTGAGGATATTTAGTATAGATATACTCATAAACTTCCGCCATTCTCTTGCTGACGGTATTGTTTGTAAGCACAAAACTAAAGCGTTTTTGTGCCCCGAGTTTATTCAGAAAAACAATCATCGCAACAGGATCGTAGCCTGCAGTAACCATTAAGTCAACCGCGCGTTTATCAAAAAAGAGTTCATACTTTTTAGGAGCGAACTTCATCTGCGCAGAAGTCACAAATCCGCGTGCAAACCCGTCATAAGAAAGAGTTCCCTTGACTATTTCGCGTGCAAGCATTGCCGCCAGCTCGTTCAAATCGGCAATATGGTTTATCTGATTTTCATAGATAACGATTTGCCTGCGCGTAATAGTTTTATCAGTTAACATAATCGCCTTTTGGCTTTCTTCGTTATATGTAAACACCATACGTTTATCAATACGGTTCGCATTAAGGATATTGAACCCTACATCATCAATATAGCGTTGAATCCGCATATTTTTACAAATATTTATATCCTGTGCCTCGGAGTTTCCGGCAGCGAATGCAGGAACCGCAGAACATAAAACAATTAATAATAAAACCAGCTTTCTCATCATAGAATAATTATAGTGCAAAACTAAGAGTAGTGCAAATATTTTCAAACTATTTTTAGCAGAACAACTGGAATACCAGTCCTGTACTAAATGTGCTACATATTTCAATATTATAGTTATGGCAAAGACAGCACGCAATAAATTAGCACTTAACGTTTCAAATTTAAGAAAAGCAAAAAAAATGAAAAAAGAAGAATTATCTTTAGCATTAGGTCTTGATAATTCATATATTTCCAAATTGGAAAAATCTAAAATCAATATAACAATAGATAAAATTGAAGAAATTGCAGAATATTTTGATGTCAACTTTATAGAATTATTCAAATAAGAAGAACGCCGAGAGGAAAATTTCCCGGCGTGTTTGTATTGTTATGCTAAAAATACTATCGTGGAATTGATTTATACCACGGTTTAAACAGGGTAATTTGCTCGGTTAAGTTATCGTAATTCCCATCAAACGTTACACATCTATCATCGACAAGCAGCCATGCTGGCTTTTTGATATTCGTAACTTCTGTAAAAAAACTTGTAAGTTGATATTCTTCAAGCCACTGCCTTGCAAGTTCAGTCAAAAGTTGAATGTTTAAAAATGAATATAACTATAGATAGACTTAGCCTCATAGCAGATTATCTAGGCGTAGATGTCAAAGATTTATTTACAAAATAAAAAGACCGTTTTTAGTGACGGTCGGTTAAATAAAGGAAACAATTATATAGTTATGTGTAGGAAAATTTTTATTTTTTAGTATTCCGCGGCTGCCCCTCCGTTGGAGCCAAATTCGCAATTTTGTCAGATAAAGCCTTAACCAAAAGTCTTAAAGCTGGATTCAACGTTTTTCTCAATAACTTTAGACACTGCGTCTTTTTCATTTGAAATCGCGTTATGTTCTGTATCCAATTGTTTTAATCTCAATTCAAGGTTTTTATCTTCTGCCTGTATAATTTCAATTTTTGCGTTAATTTCTGCAATTGATTGATCATATAAGGCTTTGTCGTATTCATATTGATTCATTGCATCATCATAAGCATCTTGATCTGTTACGGTATTGGTTGATAGAGCATAGGTTTTATCATCAATAGTAATGTTGATGTAACGACCGGTTGAATCCTGTTCCAAATAACAGCCGGCTACGCCTTTTATTTCTTCAACTCTATCTGCGGAGCCTACTTTGTATGCCGCAATAAAGGATTGTGAATTATTGTTTTCGTCGCTATAGATTGCGCCTTCAACATCTTTACGATTATAGAAGATTGCTTCATATTCACCTGTTGAAGTGTTTTGAACATATCTTACGAAATAATCATCTTTATTGCCGTGTTGAGATTGCAATAAGTTTAAGAAAGTTTCTTCTTCCTCAAGCAACTTAGCTTTTTGATCGGTAGAAAGACTATCGTAATAAGGATCTGCTTCATCAGGCGCTTCACCGAGGTTTCTTAATTTTGTTGCACCTATTTTGTAGGTATCGTTTTCTTTGACTTCGGTAATAATGCTTGGTGCTGCAGAGACCACTGAAAAATCATCTTTCCAAGATCTGATATAACTTACTTTATAAGTTCCCGGATTATCTGTGTCTGCAATCAATGAGGTGATTTGGTTTGTTAAAGCACCGTCATTAAATGTATAAATTGTTTGGGTATACATTTCAACTGATGGCGCTGTCGGAACTTCCATTCCGAGCAAATCAGTATAGTATGAAGCTGATTTGTTAGAAAGAGCAGTTCTTTGTTGGTTAATCTGCTGTCCTTCAAATTCAACGTTGTTCATTCTTGCTGTCAAGCCTAAAAATCTGGCTTGTGATGCTGCCATACCCATTTGCGTATCCCTTTCGTTTATACAGATTACATTCGACCTTTTGTTTTGTAACCCGTTTGGTTTCCGTAACATGCATGTCGGCAGCGCGGTTTTAAAACTTTAATTTTGGTTTTCTTTTTCGTTACATTTCGTTACAATAAAAAGTAAACCCCGCATCACTGCGGGGTTTTAGGAACTTTACAAAATATTTTAGCCAACTAAACAGTAAGAATTTTTGTATTTAGATTGCCAGTTGCTAAGCTCAATGTGGTGGCGTTCACCTTTCTTTCTCCAATAAATACCACTTTCAATTTTGTTGCCGCTCAAAGCAATTGCTCTGTCAACAACAGCCTTTTGAAGGTCGGAGTTTACGTTAACTTCTTTTCCGTCTTTAAATAGAACGAAATCTGCGGCAACGCCGTAGTTGTGTGGAGATTGACCACCTTTGCAGACGAGAGAGCCTTTTTTAGCTCTTGCTTTGTTAGATTCTGCAACGGTTCTTTCAATATCGCTATAAACCAAATCGCAGCCTAAATCTGCAGCAGCTTGTTCAAAATATTTCAAAGTATCTACCCATTCTCTTTGGGCATTATCAAATCTGCTCCATCTGCAGGCTAGTACTTTTCTTCCGTCTGCTAAAGTTTTTTCGGTAACACCGTATTTATTTTTGAAATCAGCCGGGATATTATTTAAACTTACCCCGCTGGTTCTGACGAAATTTGCGGCTGAATAGTCATAGCTGTTACCAGTAGAGACCTTTTTAGGGCTTGTAAGACTGCCGAATTTAGAAGTACTGCCGGAGGATTTAGGGGCGAAAGAACTATATGTTGTTTTCGGGCTAAAATCCAATTTTGCAGAGTATGAACCGCCAACACCATAATATGATGTCGGGGCATAAGAGAATAACGGTGCGTATGAAGAATATGAACGATATGCATAAGCCGGCGCAAAAGAGTAGCCGTACGTATTGCTAAAATAGCTTTCGTAGCTAAAAGTTTTCAATGCATAACTTTTTATATCGACTAATCCCATATTATTCCCTTAATTCCTTATATATATAAAGTATATTAAGGGTAAATAATTGCCTACTTATTAAACTTTGTTAAGATTTGTTCCCAATTCCAAGCGGTTTGAACGCTTTCATTAAGTGAATGGAGCGGATTCCAGCCGAGAATTTCGCGGGCTTTTTTGTTATCAGCGACAAGAATTGCAGGATCACCCTCGCGTCTGGGTTGAATTTCAAACGGAATTTCTTTACCTGTTATATCTTCACAGGCTTTAAAAACCTCTTTCACGGTACTTCCGGTTTGGGTTCCGAGGTTAAAAACATTTGTTTCGCCGCCATTTTTTAAATAATTCAGTGCAAGCAAATGCGCTGCAGCCAAATCGTTTACATCTATATAATCTCTTACACAGGTACCGTCTTTCGTGTCATAATCATCACCAAAGAGGTTAAATGTTTTCCCGGAACCGAGTGCTGCTTTTAGGACATTCGGGATTAAATGAGTTTCAGGCTCATGCCATTCACCAATACGACCTGATGTATCAGCCCCGGCTACATTGAAGTATCTCAAACGAACGCTTTTCAAGCCGTAAGCCTTGTCAAAATCATCCATTATCATTTCAACCGTAAGTTTTGTTTCGCCATACGGATTTATTGGATGTTTCGGGTGGTTTTCATCAATCGGCGTGTAATCAGGTTCACCATAAACCGCTGCGGTAGAAGAAAAAACTATTTTTTTACAATCGTGTTTAACCATTGCATCCAAAAGATTTAACGAACCGCAAACATTATTTTGAAAATACTTGTAAGGTTCTTTTACGCTCTCACCTACTTGTGAAAACGCTGCGAAATGCACAACCGCATCAATTTTATAGTTTTCAAAAACTGCATTTATATCCGCAGGATTTCTCAAATCCCCCTGAACAAATTCAACTCCAAGTTTCTGAACCGTTTCAATATGACCTGTTGAAAGATTATCAAATATTACAACATTTTCGCCAGCATCCTTAAGTTTCAAAACGCAATGACTTCCAATATATCCTGCTCCGCCTGTGACTAAAATCATTTGTTACCTCTTTGTAACATTATATATGAAAATAAAAATTTTTGTTATAGCATTAGTAAAAAAAAGGATTATGGATATGAGAATTACCCCGATTTCTAATCTTATTAGTGTAAACAAACTTAATTCCGTTCAAACTGCAAGAACTGCACCTATGAAAAATGACAGCTTTGAACGCACAACAACAAATTATGCTAACGCAATCCCATTTGAAGGAATAAACGCTGCAGGCATTGTAAAACAACGCGGACTTTTGATGCATATCACAAGTCTTCCGGCACATCGTTCCTTCTGCGGTCAATTTGGCGACCCGCAGACGGAGAAATTTATAAACTGGATGGCAGAGGCAAAGCAAACACACTGGATTATGAACCCGTTAAATGCTCTTGAAGATCACCTTTGCCCTTACACGCCTGACGGACGTTTCAGCAGAAACAAGTTTATCGTAAACCTTAACAAGCTGGTTGGTGACGATTACGGAAACCTTTTAAAAGAAAGTGAACTCCCAGATGATATAACTACACCGGTTTTCACACTTGATATGCTTGAAAAACAGAAAAATCCAAGATTTAAACTTGCATTTGAACGTTTCAAGCAGGTCGATGAAACAAAACCTATCAAGCAGGAATATAATAATTTTCTAAAAGAGAACGATACACTTTGGCTTGATGAATATGCGAACTACGATGCGATTTCCAAAGACTACGGAAAAGTTTGGACAATGTGGGATAAACAACTCCAAACAGCCCCGGAAGACGCTCGCGCTCACGGCGTAAAACTTGCTGACTGGCTTGCTCCGATTATGAAACGCGAGGATTATAAAGACAGGGTTGAACTTTATAAATTTGAACAATTCCTTTATGATAAGCAATTTAACGAAATGGTTGAGCAATTAAAAGGTAAAGGAATTACGCTTACAATGGATTTGCCAATCGGCGTAAGCGCAACAGGCGTTGACACGTGGGGCAAGAAAAATATATTCCTGCTGGATGAAAATTTCCACCCTACAAAAGTAAGCGGCAGCCCGCCGGAAAACGCTTATCCTTACACTCAGGTATGGCATCACGCACTTTATAATTATGATGAACCGGCATTTTGGGATTATCAGGAACAGACTGTTCGAGGACTCCTCAAGAACTCTGACCTGCGTTTAGACCACTTTGTAGGTTACATAAACCGCGCTGCAATCCCTACAACTTTCACCAAAGCTGACGGTAAAATATTATACGGTGACGACATTTTTAAACCAACCCAAGAAGGTGGTATGGGTGTTAAATTTTTCCAAAAAGATTGGATTGAAGATGTATACAAAAAGAAAAGCCCTAAAGGCGAAAATGTTTTTGAACTCTTCATCCGCATAGCAAAAGAATTAGGCAAAAAACCGGAAGACTGTTATATTTTAGAAGATTTCGGACCTTTAGCCCAAACACCTGCTTATAAAGAATTTCGTGCGACTTACGGAAAAGATTTTATGAGTCAACGCGTCCCTATCGCAATGGGTATTCACGGTTCCGGTGAAAAATATGACAAACTAAATTCACCATTTGAAATGAATGATAAAAATGTTGCGCTCCTCACAGGAAACCATGACTTGCCGCCATTGAAACAATTCATTGACGAACTTATGGATGTAACAAATCAAGACCTGACTTTATCACAGAAAATTTCTCAAAACCTATTCCGGGGATTTATGCTTAAAGAGTTAAAAATAAACCCTAAAGACATAAACAATAAAGAAGTAGTATTTGATAAAGTTATGGAATGGCACTACAAAACAGGTGTCAAACAGGTTCAAACAACAATTTCTGACGCGCTTGGAATTTATTACCGTCCAAACATTCCTGGATTTTGGAACGGACATCAGGACAAATATCTTATGAAAACGACACCGGAAGGGCTGTTGCCGTTTTGGAGCAGAGTTTTCCCGAAAGACTTCCTGAACCGTGACGATATGAGCGGAATTAATCCCGGCTACAAAAAAGCGGCAGACAAGTTCGTAGAAATGATGAAAAACCTTACAGCAAACGAATGATTTTTAAGAAATTCGCTCCCCTAAAAGGTTGATTTTTCGACCTGCGATATATCCTTTTAATATAATATAATTTATAATACTTGATAGAATGTTGACTTTAATAAAAACATCATTATAAGTAATAAAGTAGTGTAAATTATATAGAAGGAGAGTGCGCTTATGGGTATGGCAGCATCACAAGCAAGATACTTGGCTTTAACCGCAAGAAAAACCAATACAGAATACGAAGGGCAACAAATTAACCAGGAAAGAACTGCGCTTGCCAACCAAAGTGCTGACGCTTTTAACCAGTATTTAGCGTTAGAAGTTCCGACTGCTCCGAGTACGCAAGACTATACAACAATTCAATACACATACCAAGACGGAAATGTTGAAGAGGCTATCGAAAGTATGACAGAACTCGCTGATGCAAATTCTGATTACAACTACCTCGTAACCCACTATCACTATTCAGACGTCTTCACAGGTGTACGAAATACAAAAATTAACCCTCAAGTAAGAACCGGTTATGAAACGAATACAAACACAATTGCCGGCGCAAATGTTACGCAGGATGGCGCGAACTTCCAAATCAACGGCTATACTGTTAACCCTTATGATGAGAATAACGTTGAACAAAAATCAAGATACGATGTTTTGAGCGATCAAATTGCGGCTGTAAAAACAATTGATAAAAATAATTTAGGTGTCTACACCGATGATCAAAACGTAATGCACTTTGTTGATATGTCAACTTTAGCAGCCGGAACAGATGCAACCGACTACTCAATTGACGCGACCGCAACCCCTCAATACATTGGCAACACAGAACTTACAAAATATGAGCCGGGCAAAGACAAAACTCTTGATTTATCTTTAGAACAAATCAGAAAAGATAATCCTGACGACCCTATTGCCACAGCAGAAAACATTTATACATACGAATCATACGGAAGAACATATTTTGTAACCGAAGATGAATTAATGGCAAGTGCTAATTCGTCAATGAACGCTGCAAATCCAAGCGAATATCAGGCGAATTTGAATACTTACTATGCAGAAGCAATAAAAACAAAGATTTCATCTACAGACAAAGCGTTTGTTGAGTTTGACGATACCGGCAGAATGACATCAATTAATTATGAGAATTCAACAGCGACCTACACTGTTCAAACAGAAACGGTAACAGATCAGGCAGCGTATCAGGACGCAATGAACCAGTACGAATACGACAAAGCTGTGTATGAAAAAGCTGTTGAAGATATCAACGCAAAAACAGAAATCATTCAAGAGGAAGACAGAACGCTTGAATTAAGATTAAAACAGCTTGATACAGAACAAGACGCGCTCCAAACAGAAATGGAAGCGGTAGCAAAAGTAATTGAAAAGAACATCGAAATGACATTCAAAACATTCAGTTCATAGCGCGAGCGAGCTGAGGGCGTAGGCTGGGGTCGGCACACGAGAGTGCGACGAGCAGAGCCGGAGACCCGTTAAACGCGAGTCGAGCAAGACAAAAACTTAGAGAGGTCATCATGTCATACAAAAATGATAGTTATTTAGTAATAGCAAATAAATTCGGTTCCGCGGGCAGCGACGCGAAGGCCCAGTTGTGGGAAACTTACGATAAGTTACGCGACATTACCGTATCCGGAACCGGTTCCGGTACCGGTTGGGAAGGTACCGGCGGCTTTTTGTATAACATGGCAACC
Organism: Candidatus Gastranaerophilus phascolarcticola; assembly: GCA_001899335.1. Lineage (GTDB taxonomy): Bacteria > Cyanobacteriota > Vampirovibrionia > Gastranaerophilales > Gastranaerophilaceae > Gastranaerophilus > Gastranaerophilus phascolarcticola. The sequence goes on along the minus strand of MOYE01000001.1, from coordinate 67,404 downwards.
TTATTTTCACCATCAAACTTCGCTACAACATTCGGATCCTCCGAAATCATGAACGTTGCAGGTACTTCATACCACTCTGCTGTTTCGGGCGGAAGTTCTTATGGTATAGATTCTCTATACAACTATTCAGGATTTCCAAGCGGTGCATCCTCAATTTGGTCAAGTTCAGGTTTCTACACTGGCGGCGCTGCTGCACTAACCGGCTGGGGAACCAACGATGGAGTTATTACCGGCGGCGCTTCCGGTATTGCAAGCAGCATTGCAAACGTTGCAAGCGCAAGTGCTTACGGCGTTGGAACCGCAAGCGGGTTCGGGTTCGCTAAAAACTTAGTACTTCCTGTTGCAGGCTTGATTTCAGGCTGGGGCGGGATTATGCAATCCGCAGCTCCTTATTTGGGCGAATACGGACTTCCTGCACTCGTTATGGGTAACTTAATGCAAGGTACTTCATCTGCAGCACTTTCAGCTTACCAAAGAATTACCGGTAACGTTACAACAAATGCCGACACGATTTTAACAAACAAAGTTCGTAACATTGAAACAGTTTGCAAAATGCTTGATACACAAGGCGATGTTGTTAAAAAGATGCTTAAAGAATCTATCGAAGGCGACAGCAAAGCTATTCAAAATTTATAGTTAAAGTTTTTTCTTATTTTGCCGATAGAGCATGGAGTAACGTTAGACAGATTTGGCTTACAAATGTAAAGAACTCGTAACATGATTTGTGAAAAACGCAATATTTGTGGAATAAAGGTTTTTATATATTTGTAGGTCTAAAGTGTAAAGGAACTATAATGCTTCGTGAAACTTTAGAGATGAATATAAAAAGATTAGTCGATTTCTTAATATATTCAAGAAACTTTATTATAAGAAAAAGCCCTGTCAAAGCGTTAGTTGCGTCTTTTATGGACGGTGTCAGAGACTTTTTAACGATGAGAAAAAAGTTAAAAATGGCACAATACAGGTTAAATTACCACCAGCACCAGCTGATGAAAATGGAACAATTAATCGCTAAAAACAGCCAACATACGTTCTTGAAAGGGTCTAATCTTAACGAAACAAGATAAGGAAAAAGTGTATGGGTGTGTTAGTAGCGTCAATGCGTTTGCAGTATTTAACAAATCTCAAATGTGATTTGGAATACAAAATACAATTGATTACTCAAGCAAAAATGGGTTTGATGTCATCAAACGATGACTTAATGCAAGTCGGTACTGACTATGACTCTGAATCACCTATTGTTAAAACATTACAGCAGCGTCAAGCGAAGATGAAACTGCTGGAGCAAAGACTTGACCAACAAATGCAACAATACCAAACTCAATTGAGAATGGTTATGACTGAATACGAATCAGCAAGAGGCATGTTAGACCGTGATATTCAATCCACATTCAGATATTAGTTAATCTGAAGAAACAAGCTAACGATATCGTTAAGTGCTGCTGATTGTTTTTGATATGATTGAACTTGTGCTTCAAGAGTATTAATTTGTTTTTTGCATTCTAAAATGCTATTTTGGCAATCTCTTGCAGAAGAATTAATATTCTCTTGCAGCTGCTGCGCTTCTGAAAGCACTGATTTCATAGAAATGCCGAGAGCTTCCATTGTTTGTTTAATAACAAGCGCACCTGCCTGACGTGAAACGCCGCTAGGTAATTGTGATATAAGCTGTTTTAAAACCGCTACATTCGGCGGAACGTCAAGACCGCCAAAATCCGCAAAATTAGGGGCATAAGTCATTGCCGGCTGTGGTTGTACAAACATCGGTGCAGGCTGCGGACTTACGATATAAGGTTGTTCCGCTTGAGGTTGTTCACTAACGACAGATGGCTGTTCATCAACAGCAGCGATTTCTTCAACGGCAGGAGCTGCGGTTTGGCTTACCAACTCAACTTCGCTCTGTTTTTTTAGTGCATCTACAATTCTTTTTCCAACGCCTTCAGTCATATATGTATTCACGGAATATCCCCTTCTTTAATAATTTCTCTATCTTCTGCAATTATAGTAAAACATAAACTTAATTTCAAGCAATTCTGTAAATTATTGTAAATAATATTAAAGTCTGTACCGAAATCTACCGATAAATGAAATGGTAAAAGATAAAAAGAGGTGTGCCATGGCTGGAAAGGACAGCTTAAGAATTTCTGACATTAAGGATACGAGGTTGCAGGAATTAGCAAAAACTTTTGATAAAGACGGCAAAAAGGGTATTCTTGAGGGACAGGAACTTATCAATTTTAACAAAGCAAAGGCGAACTACAAACCAAATACGATTGTAGTTAAGATTAAGGATGTAAAAGTTTTGAAAACGCCGGGCACAGTTCTGAATACGCGTAACATTCTGACGGTTATTGAGAATTACGAGAAAGACAATCAAGGCAAAACATTGCTTGGTGACTTTATGAAAGACGACAGATTCACGCGTGCAGAGAGAAAGAATGGAGCAATAAAAACCTTTGAGATTTTATATAATAAAGTTTTGACAGGTGCAAAAACAGATTTTCAAAAACAGGAACTCAAAGCATTAAAAGACAGATTTAATAAAGTTGTCACGGAAGAAATGGATGACAGCTGGTTTGAGTGGGGGATTTCGACTTCTGAAGCAAACGAAATCGTTGAAAAAATGCAGAAAATGTATACAGCAACAACCGATGAATTAGCACACGAAATCTATGACCACGCAGACGATAACAATTTTTCTTACGCTGATAAAGATTTCAGGTACTTGTTAAATTCTATTGATAAAGGCAACGCGATTTCGGTTGCCAAACAAGTTAAGAATTATAAGAACAATAGCGGACACGAATCGCTTTTACAAGTTCTTGCACAGGAATATACAATGCCATTTTCAGATGAGCAAAAGACCGAAAAGAAAGCTCAAATTAAGCATTTTGTAAATTCATACTTTGAGGCTGCCGGCTATACTAATTCGCCATATAAAAAAGAGGCAGACAAACTTTTAAATAATATTCTCAACTCATCTGATACCGGAAACAACCTTATGACATCAGATATTAAAAAGCTGGACAGCCTTATGGACACTTTAATTATAAATAAGCCTAAAGACATTGCAGATAATCTTTATAAAATTATTGATGATAATCATTTCGCATTTTCCCGTACAGATGTTAAAGTTTTAATGGATAAAATCAACAATTCAAATATTAACGAGATTCTTGAGGAGTTCAAGAAGAACGGTGAGAAAAAATCTCTTCTTACAATGATTGATGAAGAATGGGGTGACGACGAAATCCGAAAAGCATATATTAATAAAATTGTGAAAACACAACTTGAAGCAAGCGGACTTGCGAAGAATAAAGAAATTGTAGAGCACGTCAACGCCTCATTAAAGAATGAGTCTGTTGCGGATGCCGAATTGTTAATATCAGTGCTCGGTAAAAACAAAGACATCAACTATATGAGCAAAACTTTATTCAATTCGCTTTCAAAGGACGAAAACAGTATTGATAAACAAGCAATACAATATTTACTTGACGGTATTAATAAAAATAATGTTATGCAATTTATGCAAACATTCAACAAACTTTCTAAAGGCAAACCGATTACCCAATACCTGCAAGAGAACGGTGATGCCAGAGCGAACGAATATATTTTATCTATCACGGACAGCATATTAGAAGCGAATGAGGCAAAATTCCAGGATGAAGATTTTAGTTCTACATTCGGATTGCTAAAAACAGATGTTAAGGATTACATCCGTAAAAACATTTCTGACAAAGACGACATAACCCACGTAGTAAATTCATTTTTACCGGCGTCCAGTGATAATATAGCAAAAACCATTGAAGATATTGCAGACGACAAAACTCACTCGCCTGAAGATGTTTCATTCAAACTTTGGATAGCAAAAATTGACAAAAGCAACGCGCGTGAAGTAATCAAAGCATATCAGGAAAAATTTGACGGAGAAACTCCTATTAACGCGATTATAGAAGAATACGGCTCCGATGTAGGAGAAAGACAGTCACAAATTTTACACATATTATCTTCATTAGTTGGCGAAATTGGCGAAGACAAGGTTAATCCCGGGAATATTGCGGACTTTAACGCACGTTTAGAGGATGAATTATTTGGTTATTTACCGGCATCTGCGGGCAAATTAAATAATCTTCTTGCGGCAGTATCGGCAGGGATTCCTGAAAAAGGTCAGGCGATAGAGAATGCAAACGCAGATGTTACGAAATTAACCAATATTCGACCTCAAATTGCAGAGCTTTCACTGGGTGAAAAGTACGGAAACTTCTCATGGCAATATTCTAATCTTAAAAACATTAAATCAATGGAAGACATATCAAATCTGACCGGTTTAAGCGTGGAATATCTTAATGAGATGAAAATAACCGAAGGTGTTAGAACGACAGCATATAAATGCAGTTCAAACAAAAGAACGATTGGCATCGGACACAACTACCATAATACAAAAGGCGAAGAGCGCAAATATCTTGACAGCAAGGAACTAACCGAAAGCGAAATTTACCAAATTTTAGCTTACGATTTAGTTAAGGCAATAAATAAACTTCAAAATAACAGAAATATTGACACATCAAAATTAACACAGGGTCAATTTGAGGCATTAGTTGATGTTTCATTCAACGCACCGGGTTATATGAAAACGCTTTCAGAGAAAACCAATGCTGCAATTGAAATCCAAGAGGCTTCCGGAGATAAAAAGGCTCAAAAAGCATTTGATGAAGCGGCATACGAATTTAACCAACAGTATTCCAATGCTAAAATCGCATCAGGATTATGCAAGCGTCGTATAAGGAATATTTTAAGATATTCCGGCGTTGACAGTTTCAAAGATTTGCCGGCAGATTCAGAGGCTAGAAAACGGGTTATAATACTTGCCAAAAACGGTTATAATGCGTCATCAATGCTTAAAAAAGGTAAATATACCTCTGATATTTGCAAAATTCTCGGCATAACCGAAGAAGAATTTAAGGCATTAAAATACCCTAAAGGCTATAACAGTTAACCCGTATAATAGTCCAAGCCTCCGCCACGGTTCATATACTGTGTCATTTGCATGAGTTCTTCGTCGCTCATTGTCGGCTTAGGAGCGACCCAGCCGGAGACGCCCGTGCCTTTGGATTGACCGCCTGTGTTTTGCGCAATATACGGGAGTTCGCCAGGAAGACTTGATTCACCTTTTTGCTCTGCAAAACTTTTACCAAGGATTTTTTCACCAAGCCAGCTTGCCACGCAACTGCCGATAATACCTCCGACAAACGGTATTGGAATTAACGCCTGACCGACCATAAATCCTGCGGTATCAAGCCCGATTTTAGCCGCAGCCTTACCTGTTTCTAATAAACCGGTTGCAACGCCACCGTCTTTATGAGTAAACGCTGTAATTAAATTCGGTATTTGGAACCCTACGGCAAGAAGTCCGCCTATTAACGGCATACGTTTCATAAATGCCTTATTGACGCCTTTAAAACCGCCCCAGAATGTAGACGTTTTAGCCGCTTTTGCTGCTGCGACCCCGGCTTTTCGTTCAGCCGAGAACACTTCCGGGATTGTCCTTATCTGATGCCAAAACGCTTTTAGATAACTGTTTCCATTTGCTTTTCTTATTGCTTCTTCGTGGACTTCAACATCTTTCAGAGCTTGTTTAAATTTTGTCCAAAAATCTTTAGTATTGGCATTTCTATATGGAGCATACCAAGGCGCCTTGCTGTCAAAAATTGATTTATTCATTGACGTCATAAATTCATCTGCACCCGTTCCGAAAGTCGTGTGAAGATAAATCCTGCCTATACGCTTAGCGTACGACCCAAATGTATTCGATGAAACACCGTTTACACTCATAGTGAACCTACCTAAATATAACCTTTATAACCTACCTTACATATATAAAGTTTTTTAAAATATAAAAATTGCGTTTTCATTACAAAATGTAAACTTGCCTTTTAAGAACCTTTATTGTATATTTAAGGTAAATGAGGGGTACGTTGTATTTATGTTGGATTTTGCGAGTATAATGGAAAAATGCGGACTGGTGGAGCTTAAAAATATAACACGTTCCATCAGGAAAATTATTACTCTTGAAAAACATTATACACGCGATGAACTTGTTCTTATTTACAATTATATTTTATGCAACGTTAAAAGCCCTGAAATCCTTATGCACACGATACGCTGTGCCGACAAAATCCGCGATAATTCAACGTTGGACGCTCTCTTAGACATACTTTTGATGAAGAATAATTTTGAATGTTCGCAGGAAGAAAAAGAAAATTTTATAAATGTGCGTGCGATGAGTGCTAAAGCGATTGCGCACTTAAAAGACACCGCGGCAGTAACCCCGCTGCTTTATTGCCTTAATAACAAAGAAGAAAACTATAAAATTCGTTTGGCATGCGCGGATGCACTCGGGAAACTCGGCGACAGATACGCTGTTGCGCCGTTGATTGAAGTTGTAACCGACCAGAACGAAAGATCTGTTTACGTAAAAGAATCCGCGGCTTGCGCGCTGGGACTTTTAGGCGATACGCGTGCGGTCGAACCGCTTGTTAATATATTAAATTCCAGTAAAGGACTTTTGAATAGATTTACGTTCCTGAAAGAACGCGTAATTGAAGCGCTTGGGAAATTAAAACTCGGCAGCAGCGAATTTGTTTTTGGCGCGCTAAAAAACTCGCTTATGGACGAATCCGCGCAGGTTAGAATTTCTGCAATCGAGGCGATTATGAACAGTGAACACCCGCAATCATCAAAAATAATTAAGCCTTTATTACAGGATGAAGACGAAGAGGTAAGAAAAAACGCACTGATTGCGCTTTATAACCTTGACGGACGCGACATTTTAGATGAAGTTATAAGTTTACCTATTTACAAAGACAGCCTTAAAGAAGAGGCTGAAGATTTAATTGCCGAGTATGAAGAGGAATACGATGTCAAAAAACGAAACTAAAGCTATAGTCTTGCTTTCGGGCGGTTTGGATTCCGTAGTGAGCTTGGCGCTTGAGAAAAATGTTACCCTTGCGCTGACATTTGATTACGGTCAAAAATCCGCAGCAAAAGAAATCGAGGCGTCCTCAAAAATAGCGAAATATTATGGAATAGAACACAAGGTAATAAAACTTGATTGGTTAAAAGAAATTACACATACTGCGCTTTGTAGTAATGAAGAAGTTCCGACGGGAGAAGCTCTTAAAAATTCTGACCAATCCGCGAAATCCGTCTGGGTTCCAAACCGCAACGGATTATTTCTAAATATTGCAGGTGCATTCGCTGACGCAGACGGTTATACAAATATTATCATTGGTGCGAACAAGGAAGAGGCTCAAACTTTCCCCGATAACACTCAAGAATTTATCACAAGAGTTAACGAAGAATTTGAATTTTCCACACGCGTCCGTCCAAAAGTCATTGCCCCGCTTATTGATTGCGACAAAACCGAGATCGTACGCATTGCGTTGGAGAAAAAAGTTCCTCTTCACCTGTTAAACAGTTGTTACAAAAACACACCTAAACATTGCGGAATTTGTGAATCTTGTGTTAGGCTAAAAAGAGCACTTGAAGCTAATAATGATTCCGTTTATATTAAACAACTATTTGAGGAATAATGATGAAAACCCTATTTATAAATGAACCGATTAAATACGAAGGGCACCAGTTATGCCCGCACTGGATTTATAAAAATTTCAAAATCCAGGGAGACGCAATTGTTGCGTTTGTTGGCGAATGCGAAGTTAAATTAACAGAAATGGTCGACATTGAAGACGTTATCAACAACGAACCTATTTATAGCAAATCAATGTTGAGTTTCATCTCCGAACAATTTAACGTAAACCTTGTAGAAGGTGTGTTCCGCCAAAGATTATTAATGTGCATCATCAAAGAAGCACTGGAAAAACGCGGGGTTTTAATAGTCCGTGACGGCGACGACCTATTCGTAAACGATAAAAAATTATCTGTTTCCATCGCCACAAAATCAATAACTTCAACACTTATTCACACAGGATTGAATATAACCTCCGACGGTACGCCAATTCCGACTGTCGGGTTAAAAGCAGACTTAAATATCCACGATATTAATTGCTTTGCCGAAGAAATTATGCTAAAATATTCTCAAGAAATTGATGATATAATTATGGCAAGCACAAAAGTCAGAGGAGTTTAAAAGGTATGCCAAGAGTGGAGCAGGTACAACAAAAAGCACTTGAAGAGTTTAGAGAAAGAAACCGCAACGCAGCAAGACGCAAGAAACAACAAGGCACCCGTCAACTGGGCGAATCGGCTGTAACTTTCGTATGCCTGTTTTTCTTACTTTCACTTTTATTTTTGCAAGTTGCCAAACATCTAACCCCGAAAATCGACACCTCTGTTGGCAATAACACCGAAGTTGTCGAAACTACAGAGCCAAAATCCACAATTGATGACAGACTAAAACTTATTCAATTTAACGATGCAATGGCATCCGGCGAACTTCAAAGACAGAAAGAACAAGAAATTTTTAACGAGGCTCTTGACGAAAAAGTTGTGCTTCCTCGTGACAAAAAATCACAACCCGAAGATAAAACAGAATTAAATGAAAAAGTTCAGGATATAATTTCAAGAAATCTAACAGAAGTAAAAACTCTTGAGCAAACACCTGCATTAGCGCCGACAGCACCCGTTGCGGAACAACCGGAACCCCCTGCAACAAAGTCAAAAGAAGAATTAGACAAAAGAATTTCTGCAATCAAAACAGCAGATATTAATATCCCTGCAACGGCGAATTACAAGGTTTTAGTGGGCAAATATCAAACAGCTGAACAAGCACAGCTTGCTAAATCTATCATCCGCGAAACGGAACTTGGGCAAAACGCATTTGTAAAACACGTTGATAATACTTACACAATCCAAATAGGTTCATACTCAACTGCCGAACAAGCCTCTGCTGTTGCGAACAAACTTACAACAGGAAGTTTTCCTGCACGTGTTTACTATGAAAAACCGCAAGAGTCAAATAACGGCTCAAAAAACATTTTCTAAACTTTCCAAAGAACGTTTAGCAAGTAATTCATTTTTAAGTTTCTTATTTTTGCGTTCTTTTTTAGGAAGTTCGATTGCGTCTAAAATTCCCCAATTTGAATTTATAGGCTGGAATTTTGTATGGTTTTCATCGCTTATGTAATGCGTTAAAGCCCCTAAAATCGTTGTTGTCGGAAGCGTAAGCAACTCTTCGCCCTGAATAAATCTTGCCATATTTATCCCGGCAAGAAGTCCGGAGGCTATGGATTCTGTGTAACCTTCTGTTCCGGTAATTTGTCCGGCAAAAAATAAATCTTTTCTCGAACGCGTTTGCAAAGTCGGATTAAGAAGTTTTGGCGAATTTATAAAAGTATTCCGGTGCATAACCCCGTACCGTACAATATTTACCCCCTCAAGTCCCGGGATTGACTGCAACAACTCTTTTTGAGCACCCCATTTAAGGTTAGTCTGAAATCCCACAAGGTTATAAAGAGTTTTCGCTGAATTATCCTGTCTTAGCTGAACAACAGCATAATTTTCCACGCCGGTGCGTTTATCAATTAAACCAACAGGTTTCATAGGTCCAAAACGAAGAGTATCCACACCGCGCGATGCAATTACTTCTATAGGAAGACAGCTTTCAAAAAACTTAGCGCCTTTTTCAAACTCTTTTAATTCAATTTTCTCTGCGTGGGTTAGAATATCATAGAATTTTTCATACTCTTCACGGTTCATCGGACAGTTGATATAAGACGCCTCGCCTTTATCATAGCGGCTTGCATAAAACGCTTTGTCAAAATTTATACTATCTACTTCCACAATAGGAGCGATTGCATCAAAAAAGTATAAATGCTCACTTTGAGTAAAATCTTTTATTGAATTTGCGAAATCAGAACTTGTCAGAGGTCCGGAGGCAATAATTGTCGGTCCGTCAGGGATTTCCTTCACTTCTTCATTGTAAATCGTGATGTTAGGATTTGACTTAATTTTTTCTGTAACTTTTTCTGAAAAAAGTTCCCGGTCAATTGCGAGCGCTCCACCCGCTGGAACCTGACATTCAAAGGCTATATTAATCAATTCGCCGCCCAAAATCTGCATTTCACGTTTCAACAGCCCGCTGGCATTACTAATATCGTGCGAACCCAAACTATTTGAACACACAAATTCTGCAAATTTTTCTGTTTTATGAGCACCCGTAGATTTTGCCGGACGCATTTCGTATAAATTAACTTTTATTCCGCGTTTTGCAAGCTGCAACGCTGCTTCCGAGCCCGCTAAGCCCGCTCCGATTACATTTACTTCCATAAAAATGAGTGTAATATACTTGAGGCGTCGCGTCAAGACCAAAATCTCAAGTAATTATACGAGGTCGATTTTTTCAAACAATGTTAAAATTTAAAAAAAGGAGAATTTGTATGGGTGATAACGATAAAATTATAAAATGTCCTGCCTGCGGGAAAAATATGGAGAAAATTTTCATGCCGGAACAAGGTGTTAACCTTGATGTTTGCGTCCAAGGATGCGGCGGAATTTATTTTGATAACAGAGAATTCCAACAGTTTGACGAACGTCACGAAAATATTGATGCACTTATCGACGCACTTAAGGGCAAAACCTTTACAATCGTTGACGACAGTGAACAAAGAACTTGCCCTGTATGCGGAGCAACAATGGTTAAAAACTTCAGCAGCATCAAACAAAATATCCAAATTGATGAATGCTATTCTTGCGGCGGAAAATTTTTAGACCACGGTGAACTCCTCAAAATTCGTGCGGAATACGAGACCGAAGCTGAACGCAGCGGTGACGTAATCAAAGCAGTTTACTCAACGGTAGGGGTTGAAATTGAACGCCTTGCTGCCGCAAATGAGCTTGCTAGAAGAAACCGCAGCCCTATTAAAAAGCTGTTTGATTCTTTAATTTACGGCGATTAAAAATAAAAAATGAACTTTTTTACCCTCGGTTTCGTTATATGAATGTAAAACGAAATTAAATAATAGGAGGGTATAAAATGACAGATGAAAATTTAAATGTAGTAGAGACAGAAAAAACAAAAGAATGTAATTGTCCGGTTTGCAAATTATTAAAAAGCGACGGATTAAAAAAATTCTTAGCGGTAACGTTAGCATCATTTATCGGATGTTCACTTGCAATACTTGTATTTGCGCCTAAGAAACATTTTCCGCATCCGAAAAGACCTCATCCACCTTATATGAGAATGATTGACAGACCAATGCCGCCGCATAACGATTTCAGAAATTTTGACGGACCAAGACACAAAGAATTTCGCGGCGAACATAAAAACTTTAAAGGTAAATGCAGAGAATTACCTGCAAAACCACCAGTTCCAGAAACAACAACGGGCGGACATTAGTCCGCCCGTTGGGCAATAAAAAAGGGAAATCCTAAAAGGATTTCCCTATATCTTTTTCATACTGCGGGGTCAACCGCCCCTTATATTTGTTTTACTTATTTCTTCAAAAAGTCCGGAATTTCAATGTTATAGAAACTTGAGCTTTCAGATCTTCTAACAGGTGTTGGGTTTGAAGATAATGAGCTCATTCCTGTTGATGTAAACATTGAATTATTTGATGTTGAAGAACCTAATGCTGAATTAGCGAAGAAGTCTTCAGGTCTCAATTGTTTAACTTCAGTTTTTTCTTCAGGCATTTGGTTTTTCAACTCAAAACCTGTAGCAATAACTGTTACCTGAATTTCACCTTGAATATTTTCGTTAACAGCTGTACCAACGATAACTGTTGCATCGTCTAATACTGCGTTGTGAATAATATTTGCAGCATCGGTGATTTCGTGAAGTGTCATATCAGGACCGCCTGTGATGTTAACGATAACACCGCTTGCGCCGTTGATTGAAGTTTCAAGAAGTTGAGAGTTAATAGCGATTTCAGCAGCTTTAACAGCTCTGCCTTCGCCTTGACCGCGACCGATACCCATAAGAGCTGAACCTGATGCTTGCATAACGTTTTTAACATCTGCAAAGTCAACGTTAATTAATCCAGGAACTGTGATGATGTCGGAAATACCTTGAACACCGCGTAACAACACTTCGTCAACAATAATAAATGAGTCTGTTAGAGAAACTTGTCTGTCAACAACTTGTAATAATTTATCGTTAGGAACAACGATTACAGCATCAACAGCTTCTCTTAATTTTTCCAAGCCTTGAACAGCTTGGTTTTGGCGTTTTTTACCTTCCCAAGAGAAAGGTTTTGTGACAACACCAATTGTTAAAATACCTAATTCTTTAGCGATTTTAGCAACAACAGGAGCTGCACCGGTACCGGTACCGCCGCCCATTCCGGCTGTGATAAATACCATATCTGCGCCTTCAAGAGCTTGTGTAATTTCTTGTTGTGCTTCTTCTGCAGCCTTTTCACCAACTGAAGGATCCCCACCGGCACCAAGTCCTGATGTAGATTTTGCTCCTAATTGAATTTTATTTGGAGTACGTCCGCCTTCCAATACTTGTAAATCGGTATTCATTAACCAGAACTCTACACCTGACAAACCGGCTTTAATCATTCGGTTAACTGCGTTTCCACCGCCGCCGCCTACACCAACGACTTTAATATTTGTAGGGTTAATTGGTGATCTACGAATTTCCATTTCATTGCTGCTGGAACTTGTATTATCATCCTTCCTTGCAAAAAGATCTGCTAAATTTTCCACTTTTGTTACCTCATTTATTATCTATTATGTTTAACGACAAACATCATACCCCTAGTACTAAATCCTTAGGTTGATACTCTTAACAACATCTTATTTTAAATAGAAAAAAAGTACAATAAAAATTTGTCAATTATGAACAAAATTTAATAAATGTAAAATTTGCTTAATTTTTCGTGTAATTTATACGCCTTTTTGGCAGGTTGTGTCATAATTGCCCTATGATAGATATTGACCAAATTGTTAAGAAACTTAAAAATGCGAAGCAGCCGCAAAGTGATTTTGTAAAACTTATGGATTCGTTTGAAGATCCGTATTTGGTATTGATTGCTTGCATATTGAGCCTGCGAACCAATGACCGGACAACTTATCCTGCAACATTAAGAATGCTTGAACTCGGGCGTACGCCGCAGGATTTCGCAAAATGCGACCCGGCGGTTTTGGAAAAAGCTATTTATCCGGTAGGTTTCTACGCTAACAAAGCAAAACAAATCGTTGAACTTTCCAAAGAACTTGTAGAAAAATATAATTCTAAAGTGCCTGACAGCATAGAGGAACTTATCAAATTCAAAGGTGTTGGTAGAAAAACCGCAAATCTGGTATTATCAGAGGGTTTTCACAAACCTGCGATCTGCGTTGATGTGCATGTTCACAGAATTTTTAACAGAATTGGTTACGTCTGCACCAAAAATCCGGAAGAAACAGAGTTTGCCCTAAGAGAAAAACTTCCCGTAAAACACTGGATTGACATCAATTCACTACTTGTGACACACGGTCAGAATGTTTGCAAACCAATCAAACCTCAATGTGCAAACTGCCCTATTAAAGACCAGTGCCAAAAGGTTAATTGCTGACCTTGACGAATAGCACGTTATAGTTTAAAATATAAACAAGAAAGAAAGGATAGAACGATGAAAAAACAAAGTCTGAAAACCCGTGATTTACGTGGCTTCCCGGTGAGGGGGGGGGGGCTTCACGATGGCGGAAATCTTACTCTCTCTTACAATTATTGGTGTAGTTGCTGCGATTACTTTACCCAGTTTAACTGGTAATATTAACGAAAGGACTTGGAACACTCAACGCAAAGCGCTTTATGCACGTATGTCTCAAGCGATTTCTCTTATGCCGGCATTAAACGGATATGGTACGCTTACGGAGGACGAAAGCGGAAGTGTAACAGAGGATACTGCCGCTGAAACATTCATCACCTCAGGTCTTTCAAAAGTTTTGAAAATTAATAACATTTGTGATAACGAACATTTGGCAGATTGTGGAATTATTTCTAAAATTACGACAATAGGAGGTGAACAATTAGCCGTACCTAAAGACATGTCAACTCTCAACTCCGGAATGACAATGTCCGGTTCAAATGGTGTAAATACAACCTCTACAATTAACACTAAGGCTGCGGCATTTGAAACTCAAAATGGGGAAAGTATTTTAGTTTTTTATAATCCCCATTGTTTGGGAAGTTTACAAGAAACACCCTGGGGCGGGGGGAATGGTTATTATATACAGAATAAAGTCTGTGCGAACTTTGTATATGATTTGAACGGCAATAAAGGTCCTAATACAGTAGGCAAAGACATAGGCTTTATGACGGCAATGTATCCGTCAGATGCGAAATTGGCAGCCCCACAACCGGCAGCAAACGAAGCAAGTGCAAACAGCTTGGGTTCTGATGCCGCAAAAGTTTGTACTAATTATGCTAATAATGAGTATAGATTACCAAATATTGATGAAGGGATTTCTATGTTTGTAAACAAAAATTTCCTGTCAGGGAGTTTAAACAATGCGTATTGGACATCTGACCGTATTACTCAAAATGGAGAAACACGTATGTTGTTAATTATAATTCGGAATGGAGATAGAGCCGGACAAGTTGATGACTTGTTACCAAGTAGCGAACGACCCGTATGGTGCGTTAAAAGATAGTCTATAAAATCAAGGCGGAGCCAAATGGCTCCGCCTTGATTTTACCAAATAGCCTATCCGGTTAAAAAATTATAGCCAACCTGCCAATAGATTAATTATCCTTTTTACACTTAAATAAAATGTGTAAAGAAACTTGAACTAATCAAGAGGGGGAATTTTTTGTTATGGAAACTAATACTAATGAAACGCGTAAAGTAATCAAGGTGGTTATTGTCGAAGATTTCAAACTTACGCGTGTCGGACTAAGATGTGCACTAAACGAAAACGCTGATATCAAAGTAGTAGCAGAATTTGAAAACGCTATTGACGGTATTAAATATGTAGAACACTACAAACCGGATATCGTATTAATGGACTTAGGCTTGCCTAGTATGAACGGCATAGAAGCAACAATGAAGATTAAAGAGATTTCGCCGAGCACAAGAGTAATTGCGCTAACTTCCCACGACAGAGGCGAAGAAGTTGTTGCAACATTAAGTTCCGGAGCCAGTGCATACTGTCTTAAAGACATAGACCCGCAAAAATTAGCAGGTGTAATTCGTGACGTATCAACCGGCGTTTGCTGGATAGATTCAATGGTAGCAGCACAAGCATTGAACTCATTGCCAAAAGTAGAAAACGTAGGTTTCTTGCCTTGCAAAAATGCTCAAGAGGGGAGAGTACCACTTACCGAACGTGAATTTGAAGTATTAAAACATTTAGTTTCCGGCAAAAGTAATACTGAAATTGCAAAAGAATTAATCGTAAGTGTTCACACAGCAAAAGCTCACGTGTGTTCAATATTACAAAAGATGTGCGTAAACGACCGTGTTCAAGCTGCGGTCAAAGCTGTTAAAGAGGGTATCGTGTAAAAAAGAGGGGCAAGCCCCTCTTTTTTTAGCGTTTGACACACCATATGGAATGTTGAAGATTTTGATACGCGCCACGGTCGTCAATTTGTCCAACTGCATTTTCCCTTGCCATATCAAGAAAGATATAACGCACTGTACCTGCAGCAAACACACTTTTGGATGTCCACCAGTATCTACCACTCAAACCGGAATTCTGCCCGGTTAGAAGATTCATATTTACAAACATTGAAATTGCCTCATCAACATTTGGTAGTCGTGATTCATTATCTTGCGCCGTGCAAGCTGCTGATGCTTCTGTCCATAAATATGTCCCTGACAGAGGATTTTGAGCCATAATCGGCGCCGCAATCGCAGCATCAGACGGATACATTGCTGTCATAAAGCCTATGTCTTTTCCAACAGTATTTGGACCTTTATTGCCATTCAAATCATAGATAAAATTTGCACAGACCTTGTTTTGGGTATAATACCCATCAGCTCCGCCCCAATTCAAATCGTTTAAATCTCCAATACAATACGGATTATAAAAAACAAGTATGCTTTCTCCGTTCGCCGTTTCAAAGGCTGCAGCTTTTGTGTTTATAAGCGATGTTGAATGATTTGCAATAGACATTGACATAGTCATATAAGAATTTAATCCACTCATTGTATTTGGAGTTGTAAGAGTTTGTGCCCCAAGAGTTGTTATTTTGCTGGCAATCCCACAATCTTGCAAATGCTCATTATCGCAAATATTGTTAATTTTAAGGACTTTTGACAAACCTGCGGTTATAAAAGTTTCAGCGGCGGTATCCTGCGCCGAGGTCGAATCCGTACCCTCAACAAGCGTTCCATACCCATTCAGTGCCGGCATTAGGGCAATGGCTTGCGAAAATCTTGCATAAAGCGCTTTTCGTTGAGTGTTCCAGGTTCGTTCGTTAATGTTGCCCGTGAGCGACGGCAGCGTTATCGCGGCTACTACGCCAATAATTGTTAGGGATAACAGGATTTCCGCCATAGTGAACGCGGTTAAGAGGCTCCCCCCCCCCCCNNCCCCCCCCCTGTCAACATCGATACATTTTTAATCTGATTCATATATTTACCCTTCCTTTCTATGATTAGTTTAAACCATGTGTTATAGTTAGTCAAGACGCCATTATAAAGAATTGTAAAACGTACGCTAAAAACTTTGATTTTCCTTATTTTCCGTTGTAAACTGTTTACTAATACATTATTACTATGCCGGGTCGGAATTAAAAACCTTACCGGTCAAAAAATTAAGGAGAATCGAAAAGATGTCAAACAAAAACTTTTTATTTACTTCTGAATCAGTAACAGAAGGACACCCTGACAAGGTTTGCGACCAAATCTCTGACGCAATCCTTGACGAACTTTTAACAAAATACCCTCAATCAAGAGTTGCTGCCGAAACTACAGTTACCACTGGTATGGCTTTGGTTTGCGGCGAAATTACTTCTGATTGCTATGTTGATATCCCGCAAGTTGTTAGAAACACTATTAAAAATATCGGTTATATCGGCAGAGAAGGCGGTGGTTTTGATTACAAAACCTGCGCAGTTTTAACAAGTATTGACGAACAATCTTGCGATATCGCAGGCGGCGTTAATAAAGCTCTCGAAACTCGTGCTCAAAACGCAGATACATCAGTTAGCGAAACTGAAGCTATCGGTGCCGGCGACCAAGGTATTATGTTTGGTTACGCTTGTAACGAAACACCTGAATTAATGCCGTTACCTATCAGCTTAGCTCATAAATTATCATACAGATTAGCACAAGTTCGCAAACAAGGTATTCTTAACTACCTAAGACCGGACGGCAAATCTCAAGTTACTGTTGAATACATCAACGGCAAACCTGCGAAAATTCACACTGTATTGATTTCAACACAACACGATCCTGAAATCAACGGTGAATGCGATAACGCAAAAATTCAGGAAATTATCAGAAACGATATTAAAAAATACGTTATTGATGCAGTATTTGCTAACGAAACAATCAAACTTGACAGCGAAACCAAAATTTTGGTTAACCCGTCAGGAAGATTTGTAGTAGGCGGACCTCAAGGTGACGCAGGCTTAACAGGAAGAAAAATTATCGTTGATACATACGGTGGTTACTCTCGTCACGGCGGCGGCGCATTCTCCGGTAAAGATCCTACGAAAGTTGACAGATCAGCCGCTTACGCAGCAAGATATGTTGCGAAAAACATTGTTGCAGCAGGTTTAGCAGAAAAATGCGAAATCGAACTTGCGTACGCTATCGGTGTTGCAGAACCTGTTTCTGTAATGGTTGACACTTTCGGTACCGGCAAAATTTCTGATGAAGAACTTTCTGTTCTTGTACAAAAGAACTTCGACCTAAGACCGGCTGCAATCATTAAAGGATTCGATTTGAGAGGCTTACCTGCTAAAAACGGCGGTAAATTCTATCAACTTCTTGCAGCATACGGACATATGGGCAGAACAGATATCAATGTTCCTTGGGAATCAACTGATAAAGCAGAAACTTTAAAATCTCAAGCGTGCTCATCATCAGCTTGCTGCTAATAAACAAAAATCCAAATCGGCGGGGTTTTACCCCGCCGATTTTTTATGGCTTATAATCTATATTCGAAAGCGAAATCACAATATTTCTCATCTTAAGCAAGGTCTTTGTAAAACTTGTTAGCTCACTTTCTGTCATAAATTTTGCCATCACTGTAACCATAATATCATTATGAGGCAGAATTTCATTCAAAATTTTCTCACCCGAAAGCGTCAGTTCAAATGATGTAAGTCGAATTTCATTATTCCGGGGTCTTACCTCATTAATTAACCGTTTTCTTCTTAAAGATGCCAAAACTTTATCAACACTCTGACGCGGTTTAACCAAAACCTTTGCAAGCAGATTATTGTCAACATGAGGATAGCAAGCTATAGTATCCAATACAATATACTCATCAAGAGTTACTTTGTTCTTAAATTCATCTTTGAAATAATTTTCAATCAAATTGTAAATCATCCTGGACGTCACGTCCAACTGAAATGTCAGATTGTTGACATAATGCCTTGTTTTCTCCATAGGTACCTCATCTTTCTCGTGTTCATTTAAAAAAGGGCGTAGAAAATTCTACCCATAGAGTTTAATACTAATTTTATCAAAGTCAAGAATTTTTATGGGTAGAAAATTCTACCCGTAACTTTTCTTAATAAAAGGCTTAATTTTCTAAAGATTAAAAAATCTAAATCCGAAAACAGACTTGTACCGTTTTAAAGAGAGAAAACGACAAGAAGAAAGGACAAATGTATGACAACATCTATCAACAGTGTGAACGCGGGCAGTACAGCCGCAAGTGAAACAGCCGTTAAAACGACCTCGTTAAGCGACTCAACAAAACGAGAATTGGAAGCATTAGGCATCACAGCCAGCGACGGAATGACTGAAAGTCAGGCACGTCAAAAAATTAATGCAGCAAAAAATGAGAAAGGTGCAGACACGGGAGCAGGTCAACAAGGCGGTTCTGACGCGTCCGAGACAGAAATTTTGTCAGACGCAAAAACTTTAGCCGCAGCTGTTGGGGTTTCTGTTGCAAGCGATGCGGATGTTTCTGAAATTTTAGATGATATCAGCACAGAACTTGAGGCTATGTTGGAAGAGGCAGAGAATAATCCCGGAATGCTTTCTATAATTTCGAGTTACTTATCAGAATTAACAAGTCTAGATGAACAATACGATAGTTTGCAAAGTTTCCAAAACAATATGTATAATTCAATGGAAATGACAGCAACGAATAATAAATTAGCATTAGGTTTGAATTAAGAAATTGGGCGGCGGGGTGAAACCCCGCCGCCTTATTATATATCTTTAAACAACTGGCATAATTCTACATTAAGAATGCTAGCTATATCAAGAATTTTTAATACAGAAGTATTTTGATTACCATTTTCAATCATACTAATAGTTTCACGGGAGACGCCAATTTTTTCGGCGAGCATTTCCTGTGAAATTTTTGCTTTTAAACGCGCAAATTTAATATTTAATCCTAAAATTTTTAATCTTTCATCATTCATTTTTTCATTTTAAACAATTGACAAAAGCCATTCTATAAGTTAAACTTAACATGTGTTAGATATTTCTAACAAATATGTAACGAAGCAAATAAACGTTGGATTAATTTTACATAGAAAGGATAGAATATGAAAAATTTTGCGTTTACCATGGCAGAGATATTACTCTCTCTAACAATAATAGGCGTAGTTGCTGCGATAACGCTGCCATCCCTCACGGGCAATATTAACGAGCGCACTTGGAACACGCAACGCAAAGCGCTTTATGCACGTATGTCTCAAGCGATTTCTCTTATGCCGGCATTAAATGGTTATGGAACAACATCGGAGGGAACAGACTCTTCCGATCCGGTAGACACTGCAGCTGAAACTTTCGTCACCGGTGGGTTGTCAAAAGTTCTAAAAATCAACAATATCTGTGATAACGAGCATTTGGAAGATTGCGGTGTTCCCACTTCCATAACAAATATGGTCGGCACACGAATTAATACTCCGGCAAAATTATCCGATTTAAACCAATTAAATGTTAATGTTGTTAATGGAAATGTGCAGGGAGGTTCATACGTTCAATTTGATACGAAGGCTGCTGCTTTTGAAACGGCAAACGGAGAAACAATTCTTGCTTACTACAATCCGTCATGCCGCGGGTCTTTAAATACGACAACAACAACACAATTCCAGCCCATGATGTGCGCAAATTTTGTTTATGACCTCAACGGTTCAAAGGGTCCTAACACTGTTGGCAAAGATATAGGCTTTATGTCAGTCTTCTATCCGTCTGACCCAAAACTTGTTGCCCCTTATCCGTATCAAAGAGATTTGCCTGAAAAACATAATTATACAACGGCAAATTCAGCCTGCACTAAAGAAGATCCGGAATACAGGGCTCCCAGCGTAGAAGAAATGGCATCTATTTTCACCAACAGAGTATTGGTATCTGACAATGTTCATATTGATCCAAGCGGAACAATTTACACAACCACAACTCTTGTAGCATCCCCGCAGGGTAAAAAAATATGGTATTTTTGCACTGATGTTGGCTACGCAAACACATGGAAAAGCCTAACCGGTCAATTCGCAGTACGTTGTGTAAAACGTTAAAAGCAAGACGTGTACTCCGAACGGTGGAAATTTCCCGAGTGCCTTTGACATACAAGCTGCTAACGTGATAAAATTTCCATATTAAAATGGAGATATTATGAATTTAGCACACATTTTTACCGACCCGCCTATATTAATCGTTCTTTCAACGTTCCTATATGCAACTTGCTATACAATTAAATCCTATAAAAGTGTAAGTAAAAATCTCGTTATTTTTAACGATTTCATCTCAAAATACAAAAAGAATGACTTGAATTTCAGGTTTAATGAAATTGACGAGTGGATGTGCAATAACCCTTATGTTGCACCAATGTGGCTGGAATTTAAAAATACACTGGTGTTTTCGGAATCCGTTGCGCTGAAAAACGAAAACAATCAGCTTACATATCAGGAACTTTCCTCAAATATTCAGAATATTCAAACTACAGTGGATCCTTTATACTTCTTCAACGAAGAAACACTTGCATCTAAAAAGTACAACGCGAAATTAATCGGAACTTTCCCGACAATCCTGACAGGTTTCGGTCCGTTATTTACATTCTTAAACATTGCAATTGCGTTCGGTAAAATCGACTTTTCAACCCAGGAAAGAACCGTTGCTTCCGTTGCTAACCTAATGAGTTCCATGCAGGTTGCAGCGCTCGTTTCCGTTATCGCGGTAGGTGCGTCTTTGACATTTATGATTATGGAAAACATCTTATTCTCAAGAATGTGCCGCGGTAAAATCGCACACGCAGAAGATATGATGGCGAAATTATTTGATAATATTTCATCAGAAAAATTCCTGCTTGAACTTTTGAAAGAAACTAAAATTCAAAATAATTCAATATCTAACCTGCTTTCAATTCTGCCAGCTAACTTCAAAATGGCACTGAATTCAGGTATCGCAAGCAATTTGGTTCCATATCTTGAAAACTTGATTTTCGGTATCAACCAAATGAATAAACAGTTGAAAGAATCTACAAAGAAAACCGACGATGTCGATGATTTGTTTTAAAGGTAATAGCTAATGTTAATGAGAAGAAAAGGCGGCGGAGGAGAAGCTGCAGGCGAAGGTAACATATTCTGGACAACAATGTCAGACTTACTTTTAGGTTTGGCGATTATCTTCATGGTACTTTTCGTACTTGCAATGACCGGTTTTACCCAAGATACCGTTAAGCAAAAACAAACTCAAATGGAGGCTTCTAAAGAACTGGTTGAAAAATTGAAAGAGGCAAACATTGACGCAAAAGTTGATCCTATGACCGGAGACGTTAAGATTTCCGACCTTGAACTTTTCGACCTCAACAGCTATGAGCTTTCAGCAAACGGTAAACTTTATCTTAATAAATTAATTCCGATTTATGTAGAAAATATTTTTGAGAACGCTGAACTGGAATCAAATATTACCAATATTGTTGTTCAAGGTCACACAGATTCCCAACAATACGTGAACGTTTCAACCGAAAACGAACAGTTTGTAAAAAATATGACATTAAGTCTTCAGCGTGCAAATTCTGTTGCAGAATATATTTTTAAAACGAATTTCAACCCGAATTATGACGAAAAACTTAGGAAAATGCTTGTTGTAGAGGGCAGAAGTTATTCTGACCCGGTTTTGGTTGACGGCGTGGAAGATTTTGACAAAAGCCGCCGTGTTGAGTTGAAATTGAAAGTTAAAACATTTGACATCTTATCAAGAATGGGGTTTGTAAGTTTCCATGATTAATGAAAATTCTATTTTAGAAACAATCAATATGATTAAACTTCATAATTTGGATATCAGAACTGTCACAATGGCAATAAGTTTACGTGATTGTATCTCCACTGATATCAATGAAGTTTGCGATAATATTTATAACAAAATTACACGCTATGCAAAAAATCTTTGCGAATACGCGGGAGAATTGGAAAACGATTATTCAATTCCGATTATTAACAAACGTATTGCGGTGACACCGATTTCGTTGATTGGTGAAGCCTGCAAAAATCCTGATTATGTGAGAATAGCAAAAACTTTAGATGAAGCAGGCAAAAACGTTGGTGTTAATTTCATCGGCGGATTTTCGGCACTTGTTGAAAAAGGTTTTACTAAAGGCGACCGACTTTTGATTGAAAGTATCCCGGAAGCTCTTGCACAGACCGAATGTTTGTGTTCATCAGTAAACCTTGCGACCTCAAAGGCTGGGATTAATATGGACGCTGTTCTAAAAATGGCGAACACAATAAAAGAGGCAGCACGCTTGACAGCTGACCGTGACGGTATTGGTGCCGCAAAACTTGTATGTTTTTGTAACTCTGTAAATGATAACCCGTTTATGGCAGGGGCATATTGCGGAATGTCCGAACCCGAATGCGCACTTAACGTAGGTGTTTCCGGACCGGGCGTAGTGAGAGCGGCAATTGAAGATTTACCTAAGGACGCAGATATGAGCGTTCTTGCCAATACAATTAAAAAGACAGCTTTCAAAATCACAACAACAGGCGAACTTATTGGTCGCAAACTGGCTGACCGCCTGGGAATCCCATTTGGCGTAATAGATTTATCTTTAGCTCCGACGCCGGCAGAAGGGGATAGCGTTGCGGGAATTTTTCAGGCAATGGGTCTTGCCCACGCAGGCGCACACGGAACAACCGCGGCACTTGCGATGCTAAACGATGCTGTTAAAAAAGGCGGTATTATGGCAAGTTCATATGTTGGCGGGCTTTCAGGGGCGTTTATTCCTGTATCTGAAGACGCCGGAATGATAGAGGCAGCAACAAAAGGTTATTTAACATTTGATAAATTGGAAGCCATGACTTCTGTTTGTTCCGTTGGATTGGATATGATAGCTATTCCTGGCAAAACCAGTGCTGATATAATCGCGGGAATGATTGCTGATGAAATGGCAATTGGTATGATAAACAAGAAAACAACTGCGGTCCGTGTAATACCTGCGGTTGGGAAAGATGTTGGGGATAAGATTTATTACGGCGGTTTGCTGGGAGAAGCCCCAATAATGCCGGTCAACACACTTTCTCCGGAAGTTTTTGTAAGAAGAGGCGGAAGGATTCCCGCCCCTATCCACAGTTTGAATAATTAAACCTCATTAGGTACATAACTTTATGACTATTACAAAAGTAAAAGAATATTTCAAACAGTTTAATTTAGATAACAGAATACAAGAATTCACGGTTTCAAGTGCGACGGTTGAGCTTGCTGCAAAAGCTCTAAATTGCGAACCTTGCCGTATTGCGAAATCGCTTTCTTTTCTTGTAAACAATAGTGCTATTCTTATTATTACAGCAGGCGATGCCAGAGTAGATAATAAAAAATTCAAGGAATACTTTCAAACAAAAGCTAAAATGTTAACACCTGAAGAAGTAAAAAATCTTATAGGACACGAAATCGGTGGTGTTTGCCCATTCGCAATAAATAACAATGTCAAAGTTTATCTTGATACTTCACTTAAAAGATTTACAACAATTTTTCCAGCCTGCGGAAGTTCAAACAGTGCTATAGAATTAACGATTGAAGAATTGGAAAAGTACTCAAACTTTACACAGTGGCTCGATGTTTGCAAACTTAATTAGAACTTTCTTTAATCATAGTTTTTGAGCGCAAATTTCTATGGTACGTAATCGCAAAACGGTGCGCCTCATCACGAATACGCTGAAAAAGGAACAATGCACCCGAATTTCTTGGCAGCATTATAGAGTCAGACCTGCCCGGAAGAAAAACTTCCTCCTCACGTTTCGCCAAACTAACAAAATCTATTCCCTCAACGCCCATTTCTTTTACAATTTGCATTACGCTCGACAACTGCCCCTTACCGCCGTCAATAATTATCAAATCAGGCTTTGCCCACTTTTTCTCATCCCCCAAGTGCGACAATCTGCGCTCTAATACCTCTTTCATAGAAAGAAAATCATCCGGTTTTCCCTCTGTAGATTTAATTTTAAACTTTTTATATTCGCTTTTTTTCATCAAACCGTTTATGCACGTAACCATTGAGGCAACAGTGTTCGTTCCCTGAATATGCGAAATATCATAGCATTCAATCCTGTGCGGGAAGTTTTTCAACTCCAGTTTTTCCGCCAAGTATGAGCCGACCTCGTTAAAATCCTCCTGAATTTGAGTCATTTTTTTGATTAAAGCATTACCAAGAAGATTTTCTGCGTTTTTATCAGCAAGCCTTTGAAGTTCCGCACCCTGCTTAGATTTCCCGTAATTAATTTGAATTTTTTTATTAGAGAGAATTTCAAGCCACTCTTCGTAAAGTGCTTTCTCACCAATTGCCTCAAGCTCACGCGAAACAATCCTATCCGGAAATTCCAGCGCAAGGTTCGCGTAATAATCCCTGAAAAAGGATTTGAAAAACTCTTCGCGGTCGCGCTCTTCCACTTCAAAAGTGAAGTCTTTCTTATCAATAAGTCTTCCCTCTCTAATCATAAGGATTACGATAGCGAAAATTCCATCCTCTTGCAAAAGCGAAATCACATCTTCGTTAAGTTTAGTGTTTTCATATACAACTTTTTGACGTTCAAGTGTTTTTTGCAGGTCAAAGTAGCTGTCACGAAGCCGTCCGGCTTTTTCGAACTGCTCTGTACGCGCATATTCCTGCATTTGTTCTTTAAGTTTTTCTATCAATTCGCTCTGTTTACCAGAAAGGAAAAGCTCTGCCTGCTTAACAACTTCCTGATATTCTTCTTTTGACACAAGCCCCTGACAAGGAGCCATACACTTACCAATATGGTAGTATAGACACGGACGCGACTTGAATTTAGGTTGTTTGCATTTTTTCAGCGGGAAAATTTTCTTCAAAAAATCAAGTGTTGAATACATAGCACGAATATCTGTATAAGGTCCGTAATACCGACCTTTCAAGGGGTTCATGTTCTTCTTGCGCTCAATCAAAATCCGCGGATAATCCTCGTTTGTTATAAGAAAATACGGATATTTCTTATCATCTTTCAAAAGCACATTGTAACGTGGTTTATGCTTTTTGATAAGGTTATTTTCTAAGATTAATGCCTCAACTTCCGTGTTTGTAATAATATATTCAAGTTTTTCAATTTTAGGCAAAAGCGCAATAAGTTTAGGCGAGTCAGGGGTTTTATTAAAGTAACTTTTAACCCGTCGTTTAAGATTTTTCGCCTTACCAACATAAATAATTTCGCCGTTGATGTCGTAATAAAGGTAACATCCCGGCAAATCCGGCAGAAGTTTCAAGGTTTGCGCTAACTCTTCATTCATCATAAATAGATTATAGCATATTGTTAACAATTGTAAAGAAATAAACGCGTACTGAATTTGAACGATTTCAAAATACTTTATATAAATATAGAGAGCTTAACAAGAGAGGGCACAGATTATGGCTATTGCAAATTTACAAGAAATGTTATTAAGTTACACCAAGCAGCAAACTGCCATTAATGAAAAACTTTCAGGCGTAATGATGAACACTGCTTCTGCGACACGTTCTTATGCTTCAAAACAACAACAGTATAACGAACAGGTTCAAAATTACTATTACGAATACTACGAACAAGATCCGGATATGTACTACGACTTGCTTGAACTTATCGAAAACGAGCACGAACTTGATTTAGCAAGATTAGAGTCCTGGGAGGCAGACCTTGAAGTTGAGAAAAACGAACTCGAAACACAGTTAAACGAAATCACAACATTCAAAGAAAACTGGACAAAACTTTTATCCAACAACATCAAGAAAGATTTCACATACGGTTCAGTATCATAAAACTAAAAAAGCCGCCAATTGGCGGCTTTTTTATAGTTATTAATTCATTGGAATAATCAATTCTTGTCCGATTGAAAGTTTATTTGGATTACTCATATGATTTGCTTGCATAAGGCTTGATTCAGAATTTTTACTATACTGACCATAGAAACGAATTAATATTTTTTCAATTGTATCGCCGCTTTGAACGATATAAGTTTCGTTTTTAGAAGCAGATTCTTCTTGCGTTGACGCCGGAATAATTCCGAATGCTTTACCTTCTGCGATGCTGTTGTCGTGAACACGATGAGCAAAGAACGCTGTCATTGTAAGCGCTCCTACTAAAAGCAATCCAGCAGCAATACCTGTTGCGATATAGACTTTAGGAGTATTTTCGCTTGCGTGGATATCTTGAATTTTAAAGTTTCTCCAGAGCAAATCCAATTCTTCTTTTTTCTCGTGTTGAACTTCGCTCGGTCTAATATACACATTAGGTGCATAATCTGAATCTTCATTTTTGTACTTTTTCAAGGCTTCCAAAACCGCCATTTTCTCTTTAGATAAATTTGATCTTCTGATAGTAGTACTTTTCATTCACACGTCCCCAAGTTATTTCCTACTCAAAATGATAGCATAGCCAAATAACGTTTACAAGTGATTTGTAAAGTTTCATAAACCTATGCGCAAGAAAAAAGCCGCGTTAACGGCTAAATCATATTTGGTAAAAGGTTAGTGTGTAGGAGAAAATAAAGAAAAAGAAAATGGTTTATACTATTATAATACCCACTCATATTATATATATAACATATACTCAAGATATAATTAACAAATCTTAATCAAATTAAAGCTACGCTTGTAGTATACCGATAGCAAAAGTATGAAGATTTCAGGGATAAACGGCAGTGGAATAATTTCGTCCGGCGGCGGAGCAGACGAAGAACATAAGCGGATAATCGCAAGACTTTTGGCACTCGGAGTTACGCCAAGCGGCAACAAAGCGAGCGACAGGGCTAAATTGCGCGAAATTGAAATGCAACAGTTAAAAACCGAACTTGGTACAACCGGTAAAGGAAGTGTTAACAAATCAAAATTTGTGACGATTTCTGCGTCAGAGATTGAGCAAATGAAAGAAAAATTGCAAGCCACCGAACGCGAGAACAAGCCTAAATCCGAAGAAATGGAAAAGCGTATCGGTGCCCAGCAGCAAGCGCTTCTCAACCGCTACTTCTTAACATAAATTAAACATATTGCATTATATCCTCTTGATTGTATTATTATATTTGTATAGTAGTATGTTCGGAGGCTGAATTGAGCGAGAAGTTTTGTATAAAAGGCGGAAATCCTTTAAGAGGTGAAGTAAAAATTGGCGGAGCTAAAAACTCTGTGTTAAAACTTATGGCGGCTGCAATTCTGGTTCCGGGACCGGTTAAAATTTATAACGTACCTGAATTGACGGACGTTGAGATTATGCTTGAAGTTATCCGTCAAATGGGGATTAAGACCGATTATAACAAAGAAGAAAAATCTGTTGTGATTGACGCAACAGAGATAACAGATATTACAGCTAAATACGAACTTGTAAGCAAAATGAGAGCGTCATTTATTGTTCTCGGAGCACTTGTTTCACGTTGCAAAGAGGCTGTTGTAGCGCTTCCGGGCGGCTGCGCTATCGGCGAAAGACGTGTTGATTTCCACATTAAAGGCTTGGAAACCCTTGGTGCGAAGATGAAAATTGAAAACGGCTATGTTCACGCAAAAGCATCAAAACTCGTTGGCGGGGATGTTTACCTTGATATTCCGTCTGTCGGAGCAACTGAAAACATTATGCTTGCTGCGGTTCTTGCCGAGGGCTCAACCCATATTCAAAACGCGGCACAAGAACCTGAAATCGTTGATTTAGCAAATTTCCTCAACTCAATCGGTGCGGAAGTAATCGGCGCCGGAACATCTGAAATCACAATCAACGGCGTTAAATTAGAACAGTTACATCCGGTGGAATATACAACCATTCCTGACCGTATCGAGGCAGGAACCTTTATGAGTATGATTGTCGGAACACGCGGTAAAGCTATTATTCGTGATATTTTCCCGGCGCACCTGACGTTCTTTACCAATAAATTAATCAAAATGGGGGCAAATATCAAACTCGTTGACCCGACTTCAATTGAAGTAAGCTGTCGTAACAGACTTAACTCAATCAACTTCGTAACACAGCCGTATCCGGGTTTCCCGACAGACTTGCAGTCTATGGCAATGGCACTTTTGGTAACATCTAACGGTGTCGGAATTATAACTGAAAGTTTGTATGAAAACCGCTTTATGCAGGTTCCGGAACTTCGCAGAATGGGCGCAGATATTCATCAGGACCGCAACCACGCGATAATTAAGGGGGTTAAAAAACTTTCAGGTGCAACACTTTCTGCGAGCGATTTGCGCGCCGGAGCATCACTTGTTGTTGCGGCACTTATGGCAGAAGGAAACTCCGAAGTTAAAAACTTATATCATATAGATAGAGGATACGAAAATTTTGAAAATAAGATACAATTGTTAGGTGGAAAGATAGAGAGAATACAGGAGGTATCTCCCGCTATTCTAACGGAGGACACACGTAATGAATCCTACCTATAAACGCTGGTACGATCACGACCCGTTGTTATTAGAAGTAGTCGAGCTTTTAAGAAATTACCAAACAGAATTGAGAGCACAGGCTGAAATCTTTTTGCAAAAAATTGAAGAAAAAGTTTCCAAAGAAACAATCGACAAGTTTTATGCAATGGTTAAACCTGTAAACGCTAACAATCGTTGGTATGACAAAGACCCTGTGATTTCTAAAACAATTGAAATTCTCCGTATTGTTCCGCCGGAAGCGCAGAGAGTTTGTGCACAAAATTTTATTAAAGCTCTTAAAGAGATAGGAATAGAATACGAAAGCCCTAATTCTTAAAAAATGCTAAATCTGACTAAAGGTGGGAATAATCCGGTTTATATGAATTTTGCACGAAATTTGTCGTGCAATTTGTCGTTCTATATTTCCGGATTAACGTCGTTTTCAAGACTTGTTTTGCTGGACAGGATAAAGCGGCTTACAAAGCGTAAAATCCTTTTTATTACGGCGTCCGAGCAGAGTGCATTGAAATATCAGAACGACTTGCATAAAGCGTTTGATATTGATGCAAAAATTTTGCCATACCAAAATATTTCTATGTACGAGGAGATTTCCTCAAATAAATATGATTATGCGGAGCAAATTAAGGTTCTTCAGGGCGCGCCGGAAGTAGTAATCGCACCTGTTAAAGTTTTTCTTGAAAAATTTCCGGCGCGCCGGTTCTTTGAAGAGAATAAAATTACAATCAAAAAAGGTGACAGCCTGAATTTAGGGGAGCTTGCGGAAAAATTTGTACGGCTTGGCTACAAACGCTCAACAATGGTAAGCGATATCGGGGAATTTAGTATTCGCGGCGACATTATTGACATTTTTTCGCTGGACAACCACGCATTAAGAATTGAACTATGGGGCGATGAGGTCGTTGACCTGCGCTACTTCAATAACGAAACCCAAAAGAGTATTGAAAAAATCAACAGTGCGGAAATTCTTCCGATGTACAAATTTATCCACGAAACTGACGAGGACAGATATTTTGAGGGAATAGAAGTCTATCAAAGCCTTTATAATACTGATTTTGTGAGTGTTTTGGATTATCTGAAAGATTATACTCTTGTTTTTGATGAAAGTGAAGAGGTTCTTGCTAAATACGAGTATTTTGAAGAAAATTTTGTCAAACAAATTCAGGAAGCAACAGAATTAAAAACGCCGCTGAAAGAATTTAATCACTTCACGAGTGAAGAATTTCGCAGCAAAATAATGATGTTTGTGCGAATTGCAATGGATAATTTCCTTAACGCCGAGTTTGAAGAGGTCGTGGAATTTAATTCCGCTGTCATTCCGAACTTTGAGGCAGATATAGAAAAAATAGCGGAATTTATTCATTCTAAAAAAGGTTATCAAATCGTAATTGCAACGGATTATCCGGAACGAGTGAAGGAACTTCTTGCCGAACAAAACATCTTTGATATGGAATTTATTCCGGCAATCGCGAGTTTCGGCACGGAAATCGAGGAGTTTAAGTTTGTAATCCTCACAGACCGCGAACTTTTCAACAAGCGAAGTAAAGAAATTACGACCACAAAACGTAGTTATTACAAGGAAAAAGCCGAATATATCGAAAGTATTAACGATATCAAAGAGGGTGAATACGTTGTTCACTCTGTTCACGGTATCGGGATTTACAAGGGTTTAAGCCGCCAGACACTTGACGGACAGTTAAAGGATTACCTGACAATTGAATACGCAGGTACCGACAAATTGTATATTCCGGCAGAACAAATCAACCTGCTTTGCCGTTACCGCGGTTCAGGCGCTATCCGCCCGAAACTTTCAAAAATGGGCGGCAAAGATTGGGATAATATTAAAACCCGCGTTAAAAAAGAGGTTGAAACCGTTGCTTATGACCTGTTAAAACTTTATGCAAAACGCAAGATGAAAGCGGGGATTCAATTCCTGCCCGACAACAACTGGCAGGTTGAAATGGAAGAGGCTTTTGAATACACGGAAACACCTGACCAAATGCGCGCGATTAATGAAGTTAAAGCTGATATGGAGAGCGAAAACCCTATGGACAGGCTTATTTGCGGTGACGTTGGTTTTGGCAAAACAGAAGTTGCAATGCGTGCAATTTTCAAAGCCGTAACCTCCGGCAAACAGGCAGCCGTAATCGTTCCGACAACAATTCTTTCGCTCCAGCATTATCAAACAATATCAGAGCGTTTTAAACCATTCGGCGTTAATGTGGAATTTCTATCACGTTTTAAATCCTCAAAAGAACAAAAAGAAATCCTCAAAAAGCTGGCAACAGGCGAATGTGATGTCGTAATCGGAACCCACAGACTATTACAGGACAGCGTAATTTTTAAGGATTTAGGACTTCTTGTAATAGATGAGGAGCACCGTTTTGGCGTGCGTCACAAGGAAAAATTGAAAAGTTTCCGCGAAAATATCGACATAATCAGCATGTCTGCGACCCCGATTCCGCGAACACTTTATATGTCGCTTTCCGGCATAAAAGATATGTCCGTCATCAACACGCCGCCTAAAAACCGTCTTCCAATCAAAACTTATGTCGGAAACTGGAACGAAAATATTGTAAAAAACGCGATTGTACACGAACTGGATCGCGAAGGTCAGGTTTTCTACCTTTATAACCGCGTAGAAACAATCGAAGAAATGAAGCTGCAGCTCCAACAGCTTGTACCGAATGCGCGTATAGCTGTAGGTCACGGGCAGATGAACGAGGGAGTTCTTGAACAGGTAATCGTTGATTTTGCAAACCACGAATATGACATCCTGCTTGCAACAACAATCATCGAAAACGGCATAGATATTCCGAACGCAAACACAATGATAATCCATGATGCCGACCGTTTTGGTTTAGCACAATTGTACCAGCTTCGCGGACGCGTAGGACGTTCGCAAAAACAAGCATATTGTTATTGCCTATACAAGCGCACAAAGGAAATCACAAAAGAAGCCACAGAACGCCTCAAGGCAATTAAAGAATTCACAACACTTGGCAGCGGCTATCAGATTGCTATGCGCGACGTCGAAATCCGCGGTGTCGGAAACATTTTAGGAACAAAACAACACGGTCACATGATTAACGTCGGATTTGACACCTACTGCGAACTTCTCGAAGAAACCGTTCAGGAACTCCAAGGCAACTACCGCGAACAAGAAGTTCAAACAATCGTTGATATTAACGTTACAGCCTTTATCCCTGACGATTGGGTCGGTTCAAAAGAACAAAAAATGATAGAATATAAACGTTTGGCTGATGTTAAAAACGAAACAGAATTAGATTATATAGTAAGCGAATGGCAGGATAGATTTTCAAAAGCTCCTGAAAGCGTTGAGAACTTAATAAAACTTATTAAACTTCGTCTTAGTGCGAGCAAGTGCAAAATCAAACTTATCCGCGAAACACCTGAAAACATCCGCATCTACTCACCTTTCAACAAAGTTGAATGGAACATTATTCAAAGCAAATTGCCGCCGCAGCTCTCAAGAGTTCTCAAATACACAATCGCACCGGCAACTTGCCAAGAAGGCAATTCTATATTATTATTAGACAGTAGGTATTCTGGATTTTTGGAAATTTATAATCAGTTAACAGAAATTTTTACAATTATACAAAAAATCAGTAATGAATATAAGGAGGCACAATGAGAGGCAAACACATATTAACAACTTTAGCTCTATCAGCAGTCTTGTTTGCAGGCTGCGGGCTTAAAAACGGCGAAACCGCCATTACCGTAAACGGTGTCGGTATTACACGCGGTGAAGTCGAACACGCTATTGATATGCAAATTAAAAATTCACCATTCACTAAAATGGGCGTTGATATCAAAAGTTCAAACAACGATTTCCTTTACCTCTTAACTAAAGACAGAGTTGTTAACGAACTTATTATCAAATCTTTAATCAATGAAGAATGCAAAAAACGCGATATTACTATTTCTAAAGACGAACTCGCTCTTGCTATGGAAGACTTAATCAGCAAAATCGGTTCAAAAGAAAGATTTAACGAATTTTTAAAACAAAAAGGCATCTCTAAAGAACAGTTTAACAAAGATTTTGAACAGGAATTGAGAATTAAAAAACTCGCAATGCAGCTTGATAAAGCCCCTGTAACCGAAGCAGATGCTAAAAAATTCTATAAAGAAAACATTAAAAAATTCAAATATCCGGATAAAGTGAGAGCATCACACATTCTTATTTCAACAAACCCTTATGAAATAGAACAAAAAATCCGCGCAGACAAAGCAAATAAAAAACTTACAGATGACCAAATCAAAGGTAAAGTTGAAGAAGAACTTGCTGCAAGAAAAGTAAGAGCAGAAGAATTGTTGAAAAAAGTCCAAATCGACAAAACAGTCTTTGCAAAATTTGCTCAAGATAACTCTGACGACAGTTCTGCTAAACAAGGCGGCGACTTAGGTTTCTTTGCAGCAGTAGAAATGGTTCCTGAATTCAGCAGCGCAAGTTTCGCTACTAAACCGGGTACAATCTACCCTAAAGTTGTTCAAACTAAATTCGGCTACCACATTATTTACGTAACCGACAGAATGGCTGCAGGTCAGTATCCGTTTGAAGCTGTTCAATACGAAATAACTAACTTCCTCCAAGCTCAAAAAGAAGTTAAAGCAATCGACAGCTTAATCGAATCATTAAAGAAAAACGCACAAATTGTTTACGTAGATAAATCCTACGATCCGGACGGTATCAAACAAGATATTCAAAAAGAAATGAATTCTCCTGAACCGCCGCTTCCACAACAAAAATAAGACTAAAAAAGACCGGATTTAAAATCCGGTCTTTTTTTATCTTGGTAAATCAACTTTTTTCCTAAAAACTAAATCCTCTTCGTCTTCATCAATTTCAGTTTTAAATATTTTAAACGCCTTACAGGTTGAGAAATTCTTCATTATAGCCTTATCTAATTCTTCGGAATAAACCATTTTTCCGTTAATATATGTAATTTTTAACGTTTCCGGATCCGGCTTTGACGCAGAGATATTTTCCACAAGCGGATTTTCTTTATCATACTCGTAAACAGTCCTTGAAACTTCAGTCAAAATATCAAAAATATAACTTTGACGGTTAGAAAAACCATCACTGTTTGTGATTAATTCTGCAGCTTTTTGAAGCTCTTCACGCGCCTCCTGATAGTGGTTCAAGTGCTTCAGCAAAATCGCCAGATTATAATGAGCCTCATAACTCATCGGCGAAAGCGCAATAGCTTTACAGTAACCAAACCCCGCTTCACGAGTATTGCCTAAAAGATGATTTGTTAACGCAAGGTTATACTGCGCCTCGTAATTCTTTTTCAAAATCTTGACGGCTGATTTATAAGCCTCAAGCGCCTCCATTAAATATCTTTTTCTTAAAATATAATCGTCTTTATCCGCAAAAAGAGATTTCTGCTTAAATGCTATGCCCTTGTTATAAAAAGCATAACCCTTATTTGCCTTAGTGCTTTTCTTGTTATCAAAAACCCAAGGAATATTCATCAATTTACGTTTAGTTTTTATAATTTCATCATACTGGTTAATCGCTGCATCAAAATCACCCATTTTTTCGGCAGAAACAATACCATAATTCATACGTGCCACGATAAATTTAGGATTATATTTAATTGCTTTGGCATAAGCGTCCAGCGCAGCATCGTAATCCTCATAGAGCACATAAATACTTCCTAAATTATGCCACGCGCTGTAATGCTCGGGATAAAGTGATAAGCCTTGTTTATAATAATCAATTGCTTTTTGCCATTTGCGAACTTCAAGGGCTTTATCGCCTTTGTGCACAAGATACATTCCGCGCACAACGCTTACCTGACGGTCAAAAAATTCCGGAAACAGGTATTTAGCACCCAATACAGCAAAAAATAAAATTATAATAAATATGATACTTTTAAGTTTCATAAGAAGTATTCTACCTCAAAACAACGGCTTGCACATCCTGTATAAATACGAAAAACGCTAATACAGGTCACCACACAATTGACAAAAAGCAAAACATAGCTTAAAATAATTACAGAAAGGATAGATATTATGAAAAAACAAAACTTGAAAAGCCTTGTCGTGCAGCCTTCTCGGGTAAGGGGGGGGGGGCTTCACAATGGCGGAGATATTACTTTCCCTCACTATTATCGGTGTTGTTGCGGCGATAACTTTACCGAGTTTAACAGGTAATATTAACGAGAGAACCTGGAATACTCAACGGAAAGCGCTTTATGCAAGATTTTCGCAGGCGATTGCGCTAATGCCATCGCTAAACGGATACGGAACGCTTAATGAGACTATCGATAATGCCGCTGCGACTTTCGTTACTGCGGGATTATCAAAAGTCCTGAAAATTAATAATGTTTGCGACAATGAACATCTAAACGATTGCGGGGTTGCAAAAAAAATAACTACCTTAGAAGCAAAAAATACCCTTAACTTAAATGAAATAAACACACTAGTCGATTTTAACAGCGCGTTTAGCTACACCGCCAATAACAAATTTACAACCCCAAACACAAAAACCGCCGCATTTGAAACCGCGAATGGTGAAAGCATAATTGTTTACTATAATCCACGATGTACAGGGTATGTTCAAGAAACCGGATCTCATTATGTACAAAATAAAATTTGTGCTAATTTTGTTTATGACTTAAATGGTAATAAAGGTCCAAATACAGTCGGCAAAGATATCGGTTTTATTACAGCACTTTATTCAAGTGATTCGGTTGTTGTCGCCCCAATACCGGTAACACAAAACGCAGGAACCAGCGGTTATGGCTATCAGGCTATGGGAAAAGGTCCGGGGGCACTCTGTAAAAAACAAAATCCTGATTATAGAGCTCCAAATACAGAAGAATTAATTTCTATATTTTGTAATAATGAATTAGTTAATATGACTTTAAAACACAATACTATTGGTACAGGATATTTTTGGTCTAGCACACCGGTGAATTTAAATGATAAAGAATCTTTATGGCTTCAACATGTCGTTTCAGGTCATAGACTTCCGGCAACACATGCCACTGCAGAACCTGTCCGCTGCGTATTAAGATAACAATTAAAAAAGGTTCCTGTATAATACAGGAACCTTTTTATTAAAATTAAATTTGTGTGAGAACTACGCTTCAACAGTTTCTTCAGCCGGAGCTTCAGCCGCTTTAGCTGCAGCTTCTGCTGCTGCTTTTTCTTCAGCTTCTTTTTTAGCTTGAGCTTTTTTAGACAATTTAACGGTTTCTTTCTTTTTGTAGTTCAAAGTACCGTCTGGATTACAGTTAGCCATTAAGAATTTAACTGTATCTGTAGGTTGAGCACCTTTTTTAACCCATTCTTGAGCAGTTGCAAGGTCTAATTGCATAACTTTTGTTTTAGGGTTGTAGTGACCAAGTTCTTGAACCGGTCTGCCTTCACGTTTAGTTGTTGAATTAATAACGATGATTCTGTAAGTAGGGTTCTTTTTAGCGCCTAATCTTTTTAATCTTATTTTTAACATGTTTAAAATTTCCTTCTTTGTATTAGTAATCTATTCGCAATCCCTGCCGCCGCTTGCCTGAATTGCTTGATAAAAATAGCGAGGAAACTGTTTTTATCCATTTTTATTACAACATAAAGATTTTTCTTTGTAAAGTCCGTACTATTAAGAATTGTAACAAAATAAATTAAAGTATTAAAGTTTTGTGCAAAGCAGACCGACATAGAGAATGTGAGTAAAAAACAAAATTAGAAAAGGAGGCCAATTATGGTCAGCGTAAACGGAAATTACGAAAACAAGGGAAACTATTATTTCACAAAAGATGTTGTGAAAAAGGAAATCGCAGATGAAAAAGTAGAAAAGGCTGTAGTAGAGGAAAAAGCAGAGTTTAAAGAACGCGGAGAAGAGCTCTTGGCATCAGGAATGTATTCAGTAGCAGTGAATATGTTCACAAGAAATGACAAGCTCGATAAGGAAACCGCAGCCGACTTGAGAGAATTGTATGCAATGGCAGGAATCTCTCACAGATTGCCAACCGCCGCAGAATACGAAAGAATTGCGGGATCAACAAAAGCAACGATTGCACAAATCGCACCTTTTGAAACTGAAAAACATATTGAAATGTTATTTAGTTCAAATGCTTTTGATTTGTTGGCAGAAGAAACAAATTTCTAATTTTTCTAATTTACTCACACACAAATTTTTCAAGCGGGTTTTAACCCGCTTTTATTTTACCCAATTTTCAATGACTTTTAAAACGCCACGGGTTAAGGCAAGTGCACGCGCCGGAACATTTTTGGTAATAACACTTCCTGCACCGACATTTGCGCCCTCTTCAACCGTTACCGGCGCAACAAGAACTGTATTTGAACCGATTTTAACGTTATCTTTCAAGACGGTTTTTGACTTAACTCTTGTGAGCGGGTTAAAATTAGCTGTAATAGTTCCTGCCCCAATATTGATGTTTGAACCAAATTCGCTGTCTCCTATGTATGAAAGGTGGCAAGCCTGCGTGTGATTACCGATTTTTGCCTTTTTAACTTCAACAAAATTCCCGATTTTAGCATCATCTGCTATTTCGACATTGCCTCTTAGGTGTGCAAAAGGTCCTATTTTACAACGTTTACCGATTTTGTTGTTGGAGCCCTCAATGTAAGTTCCAGGGAAAACGATTGTATCCGTCCCGATTTCGGTATCCTGACTAATCCAGGTTGACGCAGGGTCAACAATTGTTACACCGGAAACCATTAACTCGTGGAGCTTGCGCTGATTCATAAGACGCGTTGCGGTTGTAAGGTTTTCACGCGAATTAATTCCGTAAATTTCATCACTATCATCAAGTATGCTTGCCTGAACAGAAAGTCCCTGGCGATTTGCCCATTCAATAATGTCTGTTAAATAATATTCTCCCTGTGCGTTTGAAGATGTTAGTTGCGAGAATGCAGGCTTGATTTTCGCCCAGTTAAGACAGTAAATCCCCGCATTAACCTCTTTTACAGCTTTTTGTGAAGCATCAGCGTCTTTTTCTTCAACAATTTTTTCTAAAGCGCCGTTTGCAGAACGGATAATTCTGCCATAATTTGTCGGATTTTCAAAAACCGTGCTCATAACAGTAAGGTCGGCACCGGACGCAATGTGTTCATCAACGAACTTTTTCATAGTTTCTTCGCGAACCAGCGGGGTGTCACCGCAAAGGATTACAACAAGACCGTCAAAAGTTGCCAATTCCGGACAAACCATAGAAACAGCGTGTCCTGTACCAAGCTGCGGGGTTTGAAGAACGGTTTTTGCAAACGAATAGTTTTTATTAACATATTCTGTGACTTCTTCCGCCTTGTGCCCAACGATTACAAACGCCTCGGAGGCAAATTTGACGCTATCCAAAACATAGCCCAAAAGAGTTTTGTCAAAAATTTTATGCAAAACTTTCGGCGTTTCTGATTTCATTCTTGTGCCTTTGCCGGCTGCCAAAATTACTGATTTTATTTCCATTACCACACCACTTTCTCAATCAATTCAATCTCATTACCGTCCGGGTCTTTTACGAACGCAATTCTTGTTCCCTTACCGTTAAGGTCGAACGGTTCGTATAAGTATTCATATCCGGCGTCGTGAAGTTTTTTGCCAAAATCCTCAAGCGAGTCAACCTTAAAGGCAAAATGTCCGAAACAATTGCCGTTTTCGTAGCCATTTTCAGGCGTTTCATCGTTGTAAGTGAGTTCAATCTGGCAGGTATTTTCTTCATCGTTCAAGAAATACAGCCAGCAATCATCAAGTCTTTTCTTGTGATCAAACTTCATATTCAAAACTTTTGTGTAAAAATCCATTGATTTTTCAATGTCTTTTACCCTAATCATTGTATGTAAAAATTTCATAAAAAATCCCCCTTCGTAAATCTATTGTACCACAAAAGTTTTGAGGTAGTTTGAAATTCCGTGGGCTATAGCTTTAGCGCACTTTTCACGAAATTTTTCGTTGACTAAAAGCGCGTTGTCTTCCGGATTTATAAGGTAAGCGAGTTCAACAAGAACGCTCAAGGCATTGGTATTTCTAACAACCGCAAGGCTTCCCTGCCGAACCCCGTCATTTTTCGTTTGCGCCTCGGAGTTTAGGGCATTGAGAATTGAGAGGGCAAGACCTTTTGCCTGCGGATAGTAGTAATAAACGCTGGTTCCCCGGTGTTCAAGAGGATTCAGATGATCCGGCAGCGCGTTTCCGTGAATACTCACAAAAATACTGGAATCGCTTTCGTTAGTGATTTCAACACGTTTTTTGAGCGAAACTTTTTCATCTGTTTCACGTGTCATAATTACGTTTGCGCCAAGTTTGCGGAGTTCTTTTTGAAGTTTAAGCGCTACATCAAGCGTAATATCCTTTTCGAAGTCGCCAAGGCAACCTATTGCGCCTTTTTCGTTGCCTCCGTGACCGGCATCAACTGTTACCGTAATATTTTTTAACGGATTGTCAGGCGAAATTTGCGGCATTTTACGGATTGTCAGAATAAATTGGTCATCTTTAAATTCGGCGTTGTAACCGAAAAGCTGGTGTTGAATAGGGAAATAAAGTTCATACGGGCTATCCGGTTTTGTCATAATGTTGTAGAAATTCAGCCCCAAACCGTTTTTGAAATCATCGTCACAGTTTTCTTTTACGATATAAGGTGTTTTATTACTCAAATTGAAAGTATAAACAAGATGCTTGCCCGTATCGGTAAAACTCTTAGAAATAATTGCAGATTTACCGCCTTTAGCCTCGGGGTCAGCTTTTACACTATTTTTGGCGACCCAGTATTTTTCGTTGCTGGAAAGGGTTACACGATAGAACTTACCGAGTTCGCCGTCGATATATAGCGGAACCCCTTTTTGCAGATGCACAATTCTGTTAATTCCTGCAGAAACAGGTGTTGTTCTAATAGGCGTCTTATCGTCGGCTGTATAAACAAGTTTTGGCGTAGAAAAAACTTTCACCTGTGGCGCTGGCTTTTTATCTTTTACTGGCGGTGCCGGCTTCCACGTCGAATGAATTTTATAAACAAGCGTTTCGCCACCGGACTGGATATTAAAAGTATTTTCGCCGTGATTTAATTTTACAAAATATGCAAACCCTCCGGATTTATGAACCGGAACGGTCACACCGTTTATCGTAAGCGGAATTTTCGCATCAGCAGAACCAACAAAAAAGGAGGTTTTACAGTTAATCGTAACCTTTTCTTTCTTAGGGTAAACGACTTCAAGCGCCAGGGCGTTCAGGGCTGTACTAAATAATATAACTATTAAAAATAAATATCTCATATCCAAAATTATAATTTATCAAAACGCGATGACAAAATTCTTAATCTTATTTAATAATTAATAACAAACTATATTGATATGATAAAATGGTTTTAAAAGCAGTTCTCCGCCACACCGCCTCGCTGAACCGCGAGCCGTAGTGGCTGCGCTGTCTAATACGCCACTCAAAAGGCTCGCTAACGAGCCTTTCTCGGACAATGTAGGGGAGTAGAAAAGTTGAATAATCACGATGATGCGTACAGACGCAGAATGGAACGAGTTGATCAGATAAGAAAAGAAGCGGCAAAAACCAAAAGGGATGACCGTAATCTTAATAAAGAAGAGAAACGTTTAAAATCTTTTCAAACAAGACTTTCAGTAATCTTTATGGTATTACTCGCGCTTGTTGGCGTTTTTATAATTTACCTTTTCTTAATTCAGGTTGTGGATGTTCGTCATTACCGTGCGAAAGCAAGTCTGCAGCGTTCCGGTCGTCTTTTCACTATGCGTGGTGATATTTTTGACAGAAACGGAACAAAACTTGCAACTGATAAAATTTATTCAGATGTTTACGCACACCCTCGAGATTACGTACACGAACCGGAGGAACTCGCTAAAATTCTTGCGCCGGTTCTAAAAATGCCGAAAGAAAAGCTATTAAAGAAATTAAAAAGCGATATCCCTGTCATAACGCTTGCCAAAGACGTTGACAGGAACACGGCAAAAGCTATTTCTAAATTACAACTGCGCGAAATAAGCCTGGGCAAAAAGAATGTTCGTGAATACCCGCAAGGAACTCTTGCGGCGCACGTTTTGGGCTACTACAACGCAGATGCGGAAATTTCAAACGGTGTAGAATACACGGCAAAAGACAAACTTGAACACGTCGAGAACCCGTTCTCATTCAAGAAAACCCCTGACGGTAATATTATTTATGATTTCACAACAGACGCTGTAGCCGCGACAACAAAGCAAAAGGGCGAAGACGTAACACTTACGATTAACGCGGCAATCCAGCACGTTTGTGAAAAAGAGTTAGAAAAAATGGTTCGCGAAAAAGAGGCATTGCGCGGCACGGTAATCGTCATGAACCCTAAAAACGGCGAAATCCTCGGAATGGCGGCATATCCAACATTTGACCCGAACCACTATAAAACTTATAAACAAAACCAGCTTAGAAACTGGATGTTAACCGACGTTTTCCCGCCGGGTTCAACGTTCAAAATTATCACCGTTGCAAGCGCAATGGAACTTGGCAAAATCAACCGTTACACAAAAATCAACGATACGGGTAAAATGATGGTCGGTCGCCGCGAAATCAAAAACTACGACTACCGCACACATCCAAACCCTGGTATGATTTCGCTTGCATATCTTTTTGAACACTCAAGCAACATCGCATCTGCAAAGATTTCGCTAATGATGCCGCGTGAAGAGTTCTATGATATGCTGACTAAATTCGGTTTTGGGTCAAGAACAGGTATCGACTTGCCTGGCGAATCAGTCGGACTTCTTCCTGCGGCAAAACGTTGGGATGAAAGCCGCCGAGTCACAATGGGTTACGGCTACGGGACCTCTGTTACTGCAATCCAAATGATTTCTGCGGTTTCCGCACTAGCCAACAAAGGCGTAAAAGTTACCCCTCACGTAATCAAATACAGCGACGAAGAAAAAGCCGCGAAAGTTTTTGAAACACAAGTCGTATCAGAACAAACAGCTAAAACTATCACGGATTTGCTCGTTGAATCAGTAAACAACGGCAAATCAAACATAAAACTTGAAAAATTTAACGTAGCGGCAAAAACCGGTACGTCAAGTAAATCCGTTGAAAACGGCGTTGGTTACACGAATTTTTCATACACGTCAACAGTCGGCTACTTCCCGGCTGAAGACCCGAAAGTAATAATATACGTAATGGTTGACAGCGCGCGCGTTGGTGCGGTTTGGGGCAACACGGTTGCCGCACCTGTATGGAGAGAGGTTGCTCTTCAATGTGCACGTATTCTCAACCTGAAACCCGATAAAATAAAGAAATAGGAGATTTCACACAATGAAACTTGATGAACTGATTGAATATTTAGACTATAAAGACCTTATTAACTTTAAAGATGTTGATATCACAGGGCTTTCATACAACTCAAACACAACAAATAAAGGCGATATTTTTGTTTGTCTCGTTGGCGAGCACACAGACGGTCACGAGTTTGCACAAAAAGCGGTTGACGCCGGTGCTGTTGCGCTTTTGGTTGAGCGTTCGCTGCCAATTAAAGTTCCTCAAGTTGTAGTTTCCTCAACCCGCCACAGAATAGCTGACATCGCAGACCGTTTCTACTCAAGCCCGTCTAAATCTATGAATTTAATCGGTATCACGGGCACCAACGGCAAAACAACCGTTACACACCTTATCCAAAAAATATTAGAAGAAAACCACCAAAAATGCGCACTTATCGGGACTTTGGGCTATAAACTTTCATCAACCGGCGAATACCGCGATGCTAAGCATACGACTCCGCAAGCGCCGGAACTTCAAGCGACTTTGCGAATGATTAAAGATGTTGAAAAAATCGACAACGTTGTAATGGAAGTAAGTTCCCACGCACTAGAGCAAAACCGCGTTGGCGGCTGTCGTTTCAAAGGGGCGGTTCTTACAAACCTTACACAAGACCATTTGGATTACCACATTACAATGGACAACTACTTTGCGGCAAAAGCTATGCTTTTCCAAAGTCTTGAAAAATCAATCTATCCAAACGTTGACAGCATAGACGAACTTGAGCCGTCAGAAATCCCTTTTGCCGTAATCAATGCAGATGACCAATATTCGGGTCGTTTTCTTAACGCTACTTCAAATTTCGTTAGAAAATATACATACGGCGTTAAAAACAACGCAGATTTTATGGCAAAAGATATTAAATTTTCACTCAATGGTGCGGAATTTACGCTTACGGCGCAGGGTAAAGAATACAAAGTAAGCCTCAACCTGAACGGTATGTTCAGTGTTTATAACGTTCTTGCCTCAATCGCTGCGACATCTGCAATGGGAATTTCTATTGAAACAGCAATCAAAGCTCTTGAGGGTGTTCACGGTGTTGCAGGGCGTTTTGAAGTCGTAGTGAAAAAACCGCTTGTAATCGTTGACTATGCACACACGCCTGACGGCTTGGAAAATGTTCTAAAATCAGCGCGTGAAATCACACCAAAAGACGCAAAACTTATCTGTCTTTTCGGCTGCGGCGGCGACAGAGACGCAACAAAACGTCCAAAAATGGGCGCTATTGCACAAAATCTTGCAGATAAAATCGTTATCACAAGCGACAATCCCCGTTCCGAAGACCCGCAGCAAATTATCACTGACATCATTGCAGGTTTAAAATCAGTAAACACAGAAAACGTTATCGTTGAACAAGATCGCGGGTCTGCAATCGCGCTTTTAAAAACGATTGCGCAAAGCGGTGACGTTGTTGTTATCGCCGGCAAAGGTCACGAGGATTACCAAATCCTCAAGGATAAAACAATCCACTTTGATGACAGAGAAGAAGCC
The DNA here is from genome assembly GCA_001899335.1 of Candidatus Gastranaerophilus phascolarcticola. Classification (GTDB taxonomy): domain Bacteria; phylum Cyanobacteriota; class Vampirovibrionia; order Gastranaerophilales; family Gastranaerophilaceae; genus Gastranaerophilus; species Gastranaerophilus phascolarcticola. Next base: position 23,699 of record MOYE01000001.1, on the reverse strand, counting down.
AGAAAAGTATTCGCAGGGAGCGTAATCGGATGAGGACGCGCCCGCTGATAGAACAACATATTCACGGGGCATTCGGTGTAGATTTCAACACCGCAACGGTTGATGAAGTTCTTGCGTTGACACAGGAATTGTTCAAACTCGGCGTTGGAGGAATTTTCCCAACACTTGTCACGGACACAATCGAAAATCTCCAAACCCAAATCGCGGTTATCAAAGCCGCACACAAAAAGCAAGACTCCGGAATGGCAAGGATTTTAGGGGTTCATTTGGAAGGTGTTTTTCTTAATCCTAAGAAAAAAGGGATTCATAACGAAAAACATTTTCTCATGCCAACACCTGAAAATTTTGCCCGTATCGAGGATGAAATAATCAAAATTGTAACCCTTGCGCCCGAACTGGATTTAGGGCTGATTGATTACCTGCGTAAACATGGTGTAAAAGTTCAGGCAGGACACTGCCTTGGCGGCGACCTGACAAAATGTGACGGGGTTACACACCTTTTCAACGCTATGGGTGAAATTAACCACCGTGACACAAAAACGGCACTCACAGCACTGCTTGATGACAAACTCTATACTGAAGTCATTGGCGACGGACTTCACCTGTCAGATGACATTTTAGAGCTAATCTTCCGCACCAAACCGGAAGATAAAATTCTTCTTATCAGCGATGCTTTGCCGATTGCTAAAAGCGATTTGACTGAAATGGTCTTTGCAGACGAAGAGATTTTCTATGACGGCGAACGTGCAACATCAAAAGCCGGAACAATCGCCGGAAGCACAAAACTTCTGCCGGATATCATAAAAATTATCGGAGAAAAAGGATATTTCACGCCTCAATTAATAGAAAATTATTACCGTTATCACAATTTAACAACGGATAAATTTATTGAAATTGACGCAGAATTTAACGTTTCTAAGGTTCACTAGCAACAGACGGCTGGGTTGGATCACCACTTGCCTCAACCTGATTAGAGTTAAGTGAATACAAAACTGATTTTGCTGCCCAAGACGCAGGTTTTACAACGTTATCATAAAAAAGTATCGGATAAATATCTGCGACATCGCTTGATTTAACTGTACAATTGCCCATCATCATACCAGGCAGAGCGTTTTTACTGTATGAAGTAATAAAACTATCTTCACCCTCGGAGCAGGCAACCATTCGGTTTGGACCTTGAGGACCATTAACATCCAAATAACCATAACAAGGGTTGGTTTTTAAACAATAGGCTTGCGCCGGGTCGTATGTAAATACCATGCCGTCTTCAAGTTGGAACATTCTGCCCTGATTTATTCCTCCTTGTGCTAAACTTCTGCCCTCGCACATAGGGAAAATACTGCCGGAACCCTGAACAATACTCATTGTCCAATATTCACGAGATCTAAAATCCGGTTTAATTGTTGCAGAAACATCTCCGGTGCCCGGAACTTTAAGTTGAACAGTCGTATAAGCCGGACGGCTGGCACAATTTAAAGTCCCGTCTGTAGGCACAACAGCATAATTATGCAATTCCTGAGCAGATTTAAGGTTTAAATTACTTTTCCATAAATTAAATAAGGACGGCGTATACGGGTATAAATCCGAATAAGTTCCTGCGTTTGGATCACCGATGGAGTTAAACCCGAAGATTTCGTTTCCGTCATTAGCACCGCCCGGAGTACTATAAACAGCAACAGGAGCGTTTTCATTCCCAAAATAGCCGTTAGTGCCGGAAAAATCATAACCCTCCAGCCCGTAATTAGCTGTAGCAGCACGCGCCAAAGTGCTAATACCTTTTTCAAGAGCTACTCTATATTTTTTTGCAGTCATATTAGCCATAAACGTAGGTATGGATAACGCCGCAACAATTCCGACTACGGCAAGCGCAATCAAGACCTCTGCTAAAGTGAATGCAAAAAATTTTTTCATAAAAACTATTCCTTATGTTTATTAAAAAAGCGAGAGAATTAACTCTCTCGCTTTCCTTATCGGATTTCGAAATTAAATAATTATTAATCTCCTGTTGCTGCTTGGTTAGTTTTCTTAGAATAAAGAACTGATTTAGCAGCAACTGATGCAGGTTTTACAGCTGAACCGTAGAACAATACAGGATAAATATCTGTAATATCTTTAGATTCTACTGTACAATCTACCAACAAGTTTCCGGCATCAGCATTTCTACCATAAGTAGGAATCCAGAAGTTGTTATTTGTTCCGCCTGCAGCAGGTTCAGAACAAGCGATTACACGGTTAGGACCGGTAGCACCGTTCACGTCTAAGTAACCATAGCAAGGGTTAGATTCAGAACAGTACGCTTGCGCAGGGTCATAAGTAAATACCATACCGTCTTCAAGTTGGAACATACGACCTTGGTTGATACCACCATTATCTAAAGAACGACCGCCACAAAGGTCGACTAAACCACCTGAGCCCTGAATAGTTTGAGATGTTGAAGCAGTAGTGCCTTCTGCTAAACCAGCCAAAACAGGTCTTTTATTCAAATCTGATACAGCATTGTTAATAGTTGTAGCAGTAGATGCTCCCGGAACAGTTGCTGAACCGGATGTTTGACCGGCACAGTTTAACATTGCGTCAGCAGGCATTACTGCATAATTAGTAACTTCATTTGAGTTTTTCATATTCAAATTGTTTTGGAACAAGTGGAATAATGATGGTGTGTCACCATGTAAGTCTTTAAATGTATCTTCACCGGTAATAGATGCTGTATTAAAACCAATAGTAGCGCCGTCTGATGCACCGCCTGCAGTAGAATATAGAGCAGTTGGAGCCCCGTCAGCACCAAAATAACCGTTAGTACCACTAAAATCATAACCTTCTGTTGCGTAGTTAGCAGAAGCAGCTTGAGTCAAAACAGTTATACCTTTTTTGAAACCTGTTCTGAATTGAGCACCTGCTGTATTTGCCATGAACGTAGGGATTGTCATAGCTGCAACGACACCAATAATCGCCAACGCGATTAAAACTTCCGCTAAAGTAAACGCGAATCTTTTTGTCATTGTTGAATACCTCGTCTTTCTTTCTTTTAAACTCATATAAATAATAATATACAAACTATTCCGGCTATCGCCGTCTTATATACTATATCATAGCAAGAATACAAATGTCAAGACTTTGTGAATTTATATTACAATTTCTAATCCTAAAGAACTCACCCAAAAGAATTAGGCGCCCACCGAAACCCTTGCACAGCAAGCACTTTTTAAATCCTCAAGCGTTTTTATAATTTTTTCAAAATCATCCTCAAGAACTATTTCAGCACGAATTTTTGCCGCATTTTTTACGCCTGAAATATAGTAAGGAAAAAACTTACGCATAAACTTCACACCGATATCCGCCCCCCTAAATTCCACTTCCATTTTCAAATGGTGGATTAAAATATCAATCTTTTCTTCCAACGTTGGTTCAGGTAATTTTTCACCTGTTTGCAGATAATGTTCAACCCTGTGAATTAAGCCTGGATCGCCAAGTACGCCGCGCCCGATTGCAACACCGTCTGCCTCGCTCTCTTCCAAACATTGTATCGCGGCATCTACTGACGTTACATCTCCGTTTGCGAAAACCGGAATATCTACATTCCGCACCAAATCCCGAATTTTCTTCCAGTCAGCATGCCCGCTATACATTTGAGAACGCGTACGCCCGTGAATCGTTATAAAATCCGCTCCTGCCTCCTGCATTTGCTGCCCAAACTCAACAAAATTCATCTCGCCGGCGGTAAACCCCAGTCGAAACTTTACACTAACAGGTTTTTCCGTACCCTCTTTTGCCGCTCGTACCAAATCCGCAGCAAGTTCAGGTGTTCTCATCAACGCGCTTCCGTCGTTTCCGCCCACAACTTTCTTTACAGGGCAACCCATATTAATATCAAAAATATCACACATTGGCGACAATATAATAGCAGATTTTCTTATCAAATCAGGCTTATGCCCGCTAACCTGAAACGCTATCGGGTGATGATTTTCCCTTAAATCCGTCATATCCGTCTCGCGGTTCTTTTGGTTTAAAAGTTCCGAACTTATCATCTCCGTTGTAATAAGGCAAGATTTAGAATACTCCCTTACCAGATCACGCAACACTAAATCCGTCACACCAGCCATTGGCGCCAGTGAAACCCTACTTGCTATTAATGAAGCTAATTGCTTATTGGGCACCTTTTATATCCTTTACGCGGCTTTGAGCATAGGCTCTAAAGTCATCTTCATCCTGATAATTTGCCAAAAACGCCTCGTAATTTTTAAGTGCGTCTTTCGACTTGTTCAGTGTATCATAATCAACGCCTAAAAGATAGTTTACAATTGCCAATTCTTTATTAAACTTAATCGCAAGCTCGTAATCCTTTATTGCCTCCGCAAGTCTTTCTTTCGCATCATAAATCATACCGCGATAATATAGCGCGTACGCATTTTGAGGATTTTTAGCTATAAGCTCATTCAACATCGTCAAACTTTCGTCATACTTTTCCTGCTCAAAAAGGTTCATTGCAGTTTCAAGCGCCTGCATTTCTCCCTGCTCGTTCAGATACGCCTGCAACTGTTTGGCGTCTTGATTATCAGGGTTTAGCGCCAATGCTTTATTCAAATATTGCATACCTTCTTCTTTTGAATTTGCATTATCAATCAGGATAGTTGCAATATAATACGCCGTATCAGAACTGTTCGGATTAATTGCAAATGCCTGCTTATAAGCGTTTAAAGCCTGCTGCGTATTATCTAAATTCTGCCAGCAAGTAGCAATTGTCAACATGATTTCCTCTGTCATCGGGGTTATGCCGGAATATATCTGAACCGCCGCCTCATATTGTCCCGCATTATAAAGCTCTGACGCCTTAGCAAGTTTTCCGTCATTGATTTCACCGTAAATTGACGCCAAGGTATCCTTAACCTGCGCGTTATCAGGGTACTTGCTTTGCGCAATCTTCAACATTGAAATCGCACTGTTATAATCTTTTTTCTGACTCATTGCTATCGCAAGATTTACATATACCTCCGCATTCGGAGACATTGAAATAACCTCTTTATAAATAGCTATAGCATCGTCAAGTTTATTTGCCTTATGCAAATCAAGCGCGTACAAGTAAAGTTCATCGGCAGGCTTGCCGGTTGTAGAATGTTTCTTGATATACTCAACAAATTCCTTTGTAGAAAGCGTTGAGCGCAGCAAATTTTTCAAATGATAGCTTGCAGTGTCATTGTTCGGGTCAAGCGCAAGAACCTTTTCGTATGTGCGCAAAGCATTCTGGGTTTCGCCCATTTCCTCATAAGTTTGAGCCTTATATAGGTTTGCCTGAACATTCTTCGGATAAATCAAAAGTACAGAATCATAAGCCTCCATAGCTTTTTTATAATCTTTTTTCTGTTGGTAAAGCGTTCCGACATTTATCCTTGCGTTTACATTGGTTCTGTCTAGCTGTTCAGCTTTGGCATAATACGCCAGCGCCTCGTCAAATTTACCCTGTTTCTGCAAAATCGCACCCAAATTGGTCGTTACATTCGCATCTGACGGAGATTTATCAAGTTTTTTCTTATAAATACGCTCCAGTGAATATAAAACCTCCGGATTATCCTCAACACGCGCCAAAACAAAGTTAAACTCCTTAACCGCCTCATCATCATTACCGGTTAAATCAAGCATTTTTGCATACGAAAGTCTCAAATCCGTATCTTCCGGAGCCAGCGCCACAGCTTTACGATAATACTCGACAGACTTAGGATTATTACGAAGCAGCTTCATAATATCACCAATCTGCTCAAAACTGTCTTTCACATAAGCTCTATCACCCAGCGCTTGCATAAATTCATACCCTGCTGCAGCGAATTTACCCTCTGCACGGAGCTGTTTTGCGGTCTTAAATCTGTTAGCAGGAGATTTATCAAACTTAATCGTTGTCAGACAAGTCTCCAAATTCTTTCTAACCTGCGCAACCGCCGAACTTGATTGATTTGTTGCACTTCCAGAAGGGAAATATAGCAGATAAAACAAAGCACTTCTGTAACAATCCGCCGAACCTTGGTAATCCTTGTTTTTATTAGCCAAAAACGAACCGTTAGCCAGGTATGAATTAACCAAACCAATTCTTGCCGAATTGTCCATATAATTAATTTTCAGCGCGTTTTGGAACTCCAAAATAGCACTTGAAAACTGATAATTAGATAAGTATTCCTGCCCTAAAGCGTAATGTTCTCCAAAGCCCGCGAAAGCCGCAGTTGAAAAAGCACCTAGGCACATCGCACTGATTAATACTCTTCTTAACATGGATACACTCCCTTCATAAAAGGATTATATCACAACAAGTAAAAACATGTAACTTGTACAGTGCGGTAATGAAAAAAGCACCCCGTAGGGTGCTAGATTTTGTAAACGAATTTCGAGACCTTACTAAACCTCAACTTTTGAGATGTAAGTCATAAAGTCATCAAATAAAGTCTGTAAAGGAACTGACATATCAACGGATTTGATATCTTCTTCCAATAATCCCTCAAAAATTTTCGCCCCAGCTTCGTTTACGTTTTGCGTAGTCATCATCAGTTATACTCCTTATTTGTGATTACATAAATGTATTCGGCATGCAGAAAAAATTTCTTTAGCGTTTGAAAGGATATTTTAAGAATTTTTACAAAAAATACTTGAAAAATATTGATTTTTATGCAAAAATTAGAATTAACAATTTGTTACAAAAGAAAAATTGAAAGGAACACAACCATAGGTACTAATTTTAACGGCGGCAGCAATATGCGCAATGACCGCAGAAACGACAAAGACAAAGTTTTAATGAACGAAAGAATTCGTGCAACAGAAGTAAGATTAATAGATGATGAAGGCGTAAACCACGGCGTAATCGCAACAAGTGAAGCTCTAAAAATGGCTTACGCAAAAGATTTAGATTTAGTAATAATGAACGCAACGCAAGCACCACCGGTTGCAAAAATTATGAACTACGGTAAATATAAATACGAACAAGAGAAAAAAGCAAAAGAAGCAAAGAAAAAACAACATACCGTAGAAATTAAAGAAGTAAAAATCCGCTATAAAATAGATACGCACGATTATCAAGTTCGCATAAAGAACATTCAAAAGTTCCTTTCCCAAGGTAATAAAGTAAAAATTGCGGTAATGTTACGTGGTCGTGAAATGCAGCACACAGATTTAGCATTTGACTTGTTGAACAGATTTGTCCAAGACTTAGCTGAAACCGGAGCGGTAATAGAGAAGAAACCGCAGGTAGAGGGAAGAAACGTAACATTATATCTATCTCCGCAATAAAACATCCCCGCCTCACCTCGCGCGTCAAACCCGGGTATCTTTCTCGGGCAAACAACAGGTGCTTGACTAAAAAAATTCAGCAAGTAGAATAGAAATACGGAGAGCGAAAGTTTTCTGTGTTAAATAAATAAGATTTATAAAAGTATGCCGCAATAGCTCAGTTGGTAGAGCAAGGGACTGAAAATCCCTGTGTCCTTGGTTCAATTCCGAGTTGCGGCATATTTTTTATTTAGATATAGCAAGGGTTTTCGGCTCTTGCTTTTTAATTGAAAGATTTTAGAAAACTAAAATGGTACACTTTTGGTACAGTAGAAAATAAAAATATACTTTATACTTACCCCATTAGCATAATGATAATATCATCATAATACTTAAAAATGGATTTATGGACAAAGAACAACAAGAAAAACCTAAAGCACTAATTGAACTAGACACGTATCAAATTTGTTTCATGCCAGACTACACCGGATTTCTATATATTGAAGCAGAGAGTGGAGAAGTAGACGTTAATAAAAGAGGTAAAATTGCGTTTAAGAATAACCTTACAAAATTTTACATTGAAAAAAATTTATACGTCATAATTCACAATCCAATTAATTTAAAGATTGTTAAATTTGAAAAATTCACGAAGGAAGAACAGGAAGAAATCCACCGTGACAACTCGTTACGTTCCGAAACATTTGAAGAATTAAAGAAAAAATATGAAAAATTTTAAAATAATTTGTCTTAGTGGCAAATGCGGAAACACCGGTAAAACCCTTGTTATAACTAGCGTTTCACGTTTACCACTTTGGTAAATGCGGTAAATGCAAAATGAAGTTCTAGCCCATTGTCCCCAATTTTGGCGACTTGACACTCTATTAAAATCTAGTATATTTACAGTAAATCATTAAATTGTTCTTGCAAAATAGAAGCCTGCATATTAAAATAATATAGTCAAGTAACTGTGTATGATATAAAATAGTAAAATTTGGGAATATAATAGTATAAGAAGTTATTGTTCTGACTTTAAAATTCTCCAAATAAAACAAAAAGGGGTTGCCTATGCCAGAAACATGTGAAGAAAAAACTATTACCGAAAACAACATTTCACGTAATGAAATACCAGTAATAATGTTTGAATTTATCGATACCCTATTAAAAATAAAAAAAATTAGTAGTGTAGTTAAGGTTTGCGTATCTGCGATGAGCGATATTTATGTTATCACAGAAAACGATGATATTGATGTTAACGAAAAAATAATGAAAATATTTGCGCAATGGGAAACTAATTATAGAATTTTCCCTGAGTTGCATATTATTAACGAATCCGAACAATTCTACATCCCGAGCGGAGCAAACTGTATATAATGAATAGAGCAGATTTAGTACAAAAATACAAAGAAAAAAGTGAAGAAAATATACACTTATTTGAATTTTTATCCTCTGAAAAGAAATTCATTGAATGGCAAGCTGTATCTATTTTTTATAGTGCACTTTGTTATGTAAAGGCTTATCTATATTCTAAAGCAAACATGCCTGAGGAAGCGATAAATAGTCATAAAGGTATCATGTTTTGGTTAACAACTGAAACAAACGCTAAAAGATTAATGATTTACGAAAACTATTATAATTTTTTGTATAACTATTCTCGTGATGCAAGGTATAAATGTAATAAAATAAATCAACAGGTTGTAAATAGAATGCTAGATAAATATAATGAAATCAAACAACTTTTAACATTCTGATAGTATAAACAAATGGGGCTGGTCGTAAGACCTCGGTCCACCACGGCGGGGGATACTCCTCGCCATTTTAGTAAAAGGATTTAAAATGAAAAAGATTATTTTACTTTTAGCATTATTATTTGGGCTTTCTAGCATTGCGCAGGCTGAAACCGTTGTTTACAATCCTAATAGTAAGATTTACCACAATCCAACTTGCCCAAGCGCAAAGATTTGCAAGACTTGCATAAAAATAGACAAGCAAGCTGCGCAGCAAAAAGGCGGCAGAGCTTGCAAAAAATGCGGAGGATAATCACCTTATCACATAATTTAATCCCCATGCCGGCATGATAATGTTAACGGGATTAAATCGTAATAAGTGTCGTATCCGGATGCGTTATAATTGCTTACACTGCATCACTTTTAGGTAGACATCAATATCAAAGTTTAATATTGCCCACTCAATGAACTGACCGATGTTGATTCCAATCATACGCATTGCCTGTAGTTTTTCTTCTGCTTCTTCGCTCATCGCACCTTGCTTAATTACTAAAATTTTTTCTCGCATTTTAATTCTCCTTTATATTTCCAAGATTTTCAATTAATTTTTCAAACAATACTACTGCTTCCTCTTTTCCGTATGCGCAGCACATAGCATACAAAATTTTCTCTAGTTCTTTCTTTGTCATTCTTCTTGTCCTCATGTTATATTTTTAATTAGGTTCTAACTTATTTTAGTTATATAATAACTTATTTTAATAACTATGTCAAGTGCTTTTATAATTAATTTTAAATATTTTCAAATTAAAACTATTGCGTTTATAACTAATATGAGTTATTATAAGTTCATTGGAGGCTAAAATATGTTAAAATTTGAATATTTGTTAAAAGGTAAATTAGCAGAAAATGGCTTAACACTTGCAAAACTATCAGAAATGTTGGGCGTTATTCCGCAAAATCTTTCCCAAAAGTTAAAACGTGGCACAACTTCTTACGATGAAGCCCAACATATCGCGGACCTGCTCGGTTATAAAATTGAGTGGGTGAAAAAATAATCTGTTCTGTGTTTTGTTGTTCATTGTTTGGTTCTCCTTTTTACTGCTGTAATAATCGATTTTAAGGCGGGTTAAATTCCGAATAGGATACTTTATACCCATTGAGGTATTAACTCTCGTTTTTGACATGTTCCTGATGACACAGAATGAATGTTTGAACAAGGATTAATCTCTCGTTTTTTAATTCTTGAAAAATGCCGCCCTATTCTCGGCTGTCACCTTCGTTTCTTTCCCGACCCTCTGGACGGTCGTTGCCTTGCGAACTGCTCCGTACGTCTGATGAATGCGGATAGACGTAATCCCTATTAGTTTGTACTCATTGCGCAATATGCAATGTGTCTGTATTGTTTTTTACCGTTTGCGAAAGTAAGTAATTTCTTTGCAAATGTAATCATTCCGTAAAGAGTAATGCCGTTATCATTGAGAAGCTGCTTAAATGCTTCAACAGTTAAGCTCTTGTCCAGCACCACTGAATACTCATTGACATTATCTGAATAAAATCTGTATCTTTTTGTGTAATTCTTTGTTTCGATTTGCATTTTACTTACCCCCTTTAATAACTTTTATATTAATATTATAAACGAATGTGTTATCAATGTCAAGCAATCTATTATTATATTAGTTATAAATCTTAACAATTACATTGACGGTAATAACGAAACCGTTTATAATACTAATAAAAGGAGATTTTAATAATGAATTTTGAATTTTTATTTAAAGGTAAATTAGCAGAAAATGGCATTAGTATGCGTAAATTTGCCGAAAAACTAAATGTATCACCTGAAAATTTATCACAAAAGGTAAAAAGAGGCTCTATAACATACGATTATGCACAAGAAATCGCCGACTTATTAGGCTACGACATCGAATGGGTAAAGAGAAAGTAGATTTATTTGTCATTTTGGTATTTAAGAACTTTTAAACCCAACGTATTACGCATTGTTATTGTTTCTCCAGCTTGCATATTAATTAATATTGCATCATTGACAAGAGTTACAGAATTATTAGAGCTTTCTATATCGCAATAATCGGCTGAAATATTTATGCAGCATTCCCAGTCTGCGGTATATGAAATCTCAAGATTTATAATATCAATATATGCATTATTTGCAACTTCTTTTTCCATATACTTAGTTTGTATTATTATATTTAATTTTTCATTATGCTTTTATACAATAATATACAAAATAACTATGATAAAATTGGGTAATAAAATATCCTATTTTTTAGTTCCTAAAAAGATTTTAACCGTTTACTGCACACCAAAACCGAAATACATTAAACGAATAAAGAGGTTGTTTATATTAATGAAAAACAAGAATAAAACATACACTAAACTTGATATCGCTATAAAGTTGACCAATCAAGCAATAAAAATGTTCTTCCACAAAGAAGATGATATTAGCATTCATTTACTTGTATCGGCAGCTAATGAAATTTTCACTAAACTTATAGATAAACACAACCTTAAATCAATTTTAGGCGCAAATAGTATATTGATAAAGCAGGAATATAGGAAAGAATGGATTAACGGAAGGAAAAAAGTATATAATTTCTCTAAACACGCGGATAAAGATATTGACGGCATCATAAGGTTTAATCCAAATTTTAATTGGTATCTTATATTTGAAAATATTAATTTTCTTCAATTATTAAAAATAAAACGTTCAAATGAAATGATTTATTTTAATATGTGGTTATGGAAAGCCCAAAGAAAAATCTTTATTGATAATCCTAAAATTGATGAATTTATGCAAAATCAAACAATTACCAATGAAGATTTTTTCACCTGCTTCGATGAAGGAATAAAAATAATAGATAACCTAAGAAGTGATAAATTACAGACTTTATTTATTCCAAACTAATTAGTTATGTTGCTTTTGTGTTGTTTTATAATATGTTCGTGATAACATGCGCGTATGAATTATTACTACTCAAGAAATAGAAGGGGGTTAGTATGAATAAGTTTTTAAATGTTTGGTTTTTATTAGGGAAGTGGATGTTATCAATCGGACTAATTTTAGTCGTGTTATGTGCATTATACACAGGTTTCAATGCAGCATATATGACTATAACATATAAAGAAATCCCTATATCTTATACACATCCTGGAAACACGACCAATTTATCACAGAAAACTATACAGACAACAAATAGCAATAATAATGAATTAAAGAAAAGAATAGAAACAATTGTTAAAGCTGCAGGGATGCCGACGAACTGCACTCAAGCCATCCTCGATAAAATGTACAAAATTGCCCCAGAGGATAAAAATGATTTTATAGATCATATGTCTGATTTTTATAAATCCACTATTGAAATCGCAATCAAAAATATAAAAGCAGAATACCCGCAAATCTCAACTGCAGAAATCAAAAAAGAATTTAGTTATTATAATGTATATAAAGCTGAAATAGTGCCGGTATATTTTGATTACTACACCCAACAAAAAGAAAGACAAATCGAACAAGAAAACCTTAATACTATTAAAAGGAATATAAATCTTTACGTATTAGGCGGTTGTATCATCTTATTTATTTTAATGTTAATTGTACCAATATTGATAAGAATTGAAGAAAACACAAGAAAATAAAAATCAGGGTTGAATTAACTTTTATCATCGGTTAAAATATTAACAACTGGAGTTGTGATAGATACATAGCCGTTCGCAACACTTAAGTTACTATCGAGCGCGTGCATAGTATGCCAGTTATAGAAAACTCTTCATCGGCTCTGCCCTTAGCGCGGATAACCCTTGAAGAGTTTTTCTATTCTCAAATAAACTCATACAGCGTTTACAAACTTCTTGGATACTAACAATTACTAACAGTTGAAATTTATTTGATTATCGGTTATACTATTAATGTCGGTGTCTTTCCAGACGTGTCGGGTAACTCCCGCCAAAGTGTTAGAAGCACCGATTTTATTTTTGTATTTTCTCATTGAATTAAGCGTTGAATGTCAGGTTTTGTCAGGTTCTCATTCCCCTATCATTTCCTTAAAATGTTTAACCGCATCTTCCATTGAGGCAAAACCACTGATATTATTAGTAGTAATACTTTGTTGCTGCTTATTATCCTGCGCATAACCGCCGGTATGTTTCATCAGCATATCAAGAGCTTTTAAAGCTCCCATACTGTCAAACTTCCATAAATTATTGCCTTCTTTATCTTTTACCTGCCGTCCCATAAATGTGACGGGAACCGCTTGCATACATCTATTTTTAACTTCGATTATATTTCTTACTACCTCATCAGCAGACATATTTAATCGAGTTGTGCGCTCCTCTTTAAGCTGGTTTATATAGGCTTGAATACTAACATTTACTAACAACCTACCCGCTTGTTCGTTAGCTGTTTTTTCGCTGTAACCGGCTCTGATTGCCGCTTTAGTAGCATTAAGGTCAATTAAATATTCATTACAAAATCTTTTTTGTTTTTCTGTTAAAATCTGTTTTTGTGGTTGCATTTTTCACCTTAACTAATTCAGTAATTGATTGAACTTTTTTTGTAAATCCTCTAGTTGTTTTTGTGTTTGTGCAGTTACAAGCCCCGTGTTAGTATCAACGCTTAAATTTTTACATATTGTTAGAAAGCTCTGTATTAAGTTTGCAAAGTTTTGCGAGGTATTCTCTATGTTTATTTTGTCAGTCACGTTAATGGCTGCGCTAGTATCCTCTCCTTGCATTGTTTTAATCTGTACGCTATCACCGTAAACTTTGATATAAGATTGGTTCTTTATTTCTTCGATAATTTCTTCATTAATTATCGTAACGGCTTTTTCGTCATAATCCGTAAGCGGATTAACAAGCGTTTTAAACGTTGTCAGCGCCACGCAATCCGTAAAATCGTGCATGCGTGGTGTCGCGGGTAGATATTGCTCTCCCGTCTCCAAAAATCTATCAATGTTCCTGTCCATAAAGAGTAGTATGCAAATCGTGCCTGTCGGGTCCGGCATTGTAATATGTCCACCCCCTGCGCCAAGCATTATTAGCGGGACTTCTGTAAGGAGCGGCGGTATAATTGTGCGGTTCTTAAACTGTTTTAGTATCATCAGTTCAACGTCTACTGTCTGATGTTCTGCGTTAAAGCTAACAATACGACCAATGTTGTGACAGTTAAGACGCGACATTATAGCTGTTTGAGATGTCTGCATTATGTTGTTAAAATCTACTTTTGCTTTCGGTATTCGGGGAAGCCGTGGGTCTTCGTTCCTATTATATTCAATACCTAATTTGAAAACAGGGGTTTGAGTATTACTTTCTGTCATTAATATTCTCCTATGATTTATTTATTAATTGTTGTGCATCACAACCGAATAACTCCCGAGCTAATTCGTTAGCTTTTGGGTCGTCATTAATGAATGCATCTATATATTGATCAAATTTTATTTCAGTTTCTCTTGGAATAAATGTAAATTTTATTATTTTATCACTTACAAGTTTTAATTTTTCAATTATTTTTTCAGTGTCATTACATTCACTTTCTGATATTGAAAATGTTTGAATGTTATTTTCAACTTGTGTAATTTCTTGTTTCTCAATTGGTTTTTCGCCGATTGTATCACGCATTAATTCAAAAGCCTTCATATCACCATTTAATATTTTTTCAATCAATGTCACAACTAAAGAGGCCTTTAATGATAATCTTTCATTATCTAATTCAGGAATTATTTCAAGAGCTTTATCTTTCATTTTTGGAGGTGCATCCATTTCAAGAAATGTTTCTAATATTTCTTTTAATTGTCTTTTTTCGCGCCTAACTTCACCCGATTTGATGCCGCCTTTTTGCCCTCGTTTCTTTGCTTCCTCTTTGCTTAATTCACCTTTTTGAATAGGTTTTAAGTTCTTTGTTTTATTAGTCATTTGTATCCCTCACAAATTTGAGTGTATGGTCAACCTTTGAACGTTTTAAACCGCTTATGTCAAGAATCACGCTTGCTGCTGCAATTTTATCGGCAGGGGTTGAATTCTTATCGTTTAAAATGCTTTCCAAGTGGTCTAAAACTTTAATAATCAATTCATCAATTTTGTTTTTGATAACGTTTTCTTGTTTTTTCATTTTTACCTACTTTCTATCTTTATTCTAACTTGTTCACGGTTTCCATAAAATTTATTGACCGTAAGACTTACAATCTGTTTATCATCAGGGTAAACAATGCCGTTAAGCGCGTCGTTTATATTCTTGGCGATATTATCACAATCGGGTTTTACAACAGGTCTTAATATGTTTGCCAGCGCCTCTGCAGCTCTCTTTTTGGAATAACTTTGTGGCACCGGCATGAAAACATCTATTTCAGCACATAAGGCTTTACCCGCGAAATTGTTAATATCCCAATCAGGATATTTATTTATAAAACTCATTCTTACAAGATTGGCATACTCTACCATATCGCGCGGTGTATACTTAATACCATTTCTTCCAAACTTTACAGATTGTTTGGCTTTAACTTTGCCCAAAACATCAAAAACTACTTCCATATTTCCCCCTTATTCTTTGACTTGAACCGGTATTAATATTGCGGTCTGTTTTAAATTTTGACTACAATTAAACGCAATAATTGGCTTCAAAGGGTCTTCTTTATTGAAATTCAAACGCAGAAGTGGTGTTTTATTGTCACAATATAAAACGTCTAAATCTTTAAAAAACTTCTTATTGAAAATAATTTTATAATTTTTGTCGTTATAATTACAGGTATCAAGTAGTTTCTGAACTTTCGGAAAAATCCCCTCGGCGCACATACATTTTTGAACGGTTCCGCTTGCCTTATCAGTAAATATTACTTCGTTTTCATCTAGGCAAATACAAAGAGCCTGTTCAACGTTTGATATAATCATTAAATTTTTCATAAATTCGCCATTCACTGTAAATGAAACATCGTTTTTAGAAATATTATTTATCTCAACGGTTGATTTTAATGCTTTGTATCCATCCGAAGAATAAACATTTAACATATCTTGTGAGATTTCAAAGTGGAAATCGCCTAAAATATTGTCTGTATCTCCTGCAATAAATTTTGTATGCGACTTGATTATTTGTTTAAGAAACATCTTATTGACTTCAATTTCAGCTTTTGTCATTAATATCACGCACCTTTCTTTATACATTTTACATAATGTTCATTAAAGTCCTTAAATTTATGTTAATTTTGATTGTTTAAAATCGAGTTTAATTTTGCCGGATGATATTTTTATATATCCAGAGGGGCAAAGTCCTCAAATTACCCCCTTGCTGATACCGTAGAATTGATTTTTAATAATCTTGCTTCTTTAGATTTTTGAACTTTTAATCTTCTCATATTAATTTCAGCCTCACTCATATAATCAGATGGCTTTTGTTTTTCAAAATCAATTCCGAGCTTTTGGCAACATTCTTTACAATATTTCCAGGCTGGTGGATTAGTTTTTACATTTGTCAAATCTTTATCAACCCAGCCATTGTTACATTTTGGATCGCGGCAGATGTGCATTACGTAGTTCATTTTTATACCTCCTTTTGTGTTTCTCCCTGCGGGTCTGTAATGCGCTGTAATGCCCCGTTATATCGTAAAATTACCCCTCTCTGTCCTTGCGAATGTCTGCTTTTAGCGATTATAAATTCGAGCTTAGTTTCATCCTCACTGGGGGTATAGTATGCCGGACGATAAAGAAAACAGACAAAATCCGCGTCCTGTTCTATAGAACCCGAGTCCCTCAAATCCGACAATAAAGGTCGTTTGTCTGTCCGCGCAGCTTCAATACGTTTCAATTGATGTAGAACGATAAATGGTTTATTCGTTTCTAGTGCAAGTAATTTCAATTCTCTTGAAATCTCTGTTATTTTTTCATAACGATTTGCGCCACTACCGCCTTTGATCAAACCTAAGTAATCTAATGCAACAATATCGGCATCTGATTCGTTAACAATCGTTTTTATTTCTTCAATAGTATTTTGATATTGCTTACAAACTTCGATATTCAACCCCTTAAAGGTTTCTGAATTGGCATAGTTGTAATATTTCTCAATTTCTGTTTCTGTCATTGTGAAATTACGAATTTTAGCGGCATTTATGCCAGTTTCTGCTGAAATTATTCTATTTTGTAATTGCGGAAGCGGCATTTCAAAAGAGAAAAGTAAAACTTTTTTCTCGCTCTTTGCAATTTGGGTAATCATATTAAGCATAAAACAAGTTTTCCCCATGCCGGTCTGCGCAGCTAAAATTAATAAATCTCCCCCGCATAACGAGCCCAGTTTTGCGTCTATTGACGGGTAACCTGTTTTAAGTTGTGTATCCCAACGATTATAATAGTCAACAATTAAGTTTTCGGCACTAGTCGCTAATGAACAGGTGTTAGCCCTCATTGAGTATTTCGTTCGCAGCTTTTCAATTTCTTTATAACCGTTTGATGTAGTACAACTGAAGTACAGCCTGTCAAAATAAGCCTTTTGTAACTTTTCAATATAAAAATTGCAATTTCTAGCCGTTATGTATTCTCTATCAAGTTCAACAATTAGCCGTTTTTGTTCTTCTCTTGATAAACGCTCTATGATGTTGTTTGAGTAAAGCTCTATATTTTGCTTTAACATTTCGGCAATTGTTGTATAAATCGTTCTAAACGTTTTATCAATAAACATATCCGCACAAGTATGGCTCAAAATATGATTCTTTTGTTTAAATTCAGAATTACCGACTAACATCATAATAATTTGTTTTTCATGTTCTTTTTGCAATTCTAAGTCTGTTAAGGTAGGTATTTTAATCGAAGTTGTAGACATTTTCATTTGTTTCCTCGCGTTTTTCTATTTTTGTATTTCGCTCCCATAATCTTATTGCGGCTCTCCAGTCTTTCATTTTGGTTTTACCAACAAACCAGCCTTTAGATGAGTAATAATCAAAAAAGTATTGCGCATCTATACCATTATTTCGTTCTGAACAGTAAAATTTTATTTCCTCTAAGGTTGGGATTTTGAATTTTTCTTTTTTATATATTTTTTCTTTATTATTTACTTTAGTTTTATTTAGTTTAGTTTGTGGATTACCAATGTCAGAAATGCCATTTCTTACGTCAGAAACCGAATTATTTACGTCAGGAATCCCGTAAAGGGTATAAATCTCCTCTTTACTCATTAAAGCTGTATTCCTATTTCTATATGCATCTGAAATTCTGTTAATAAAATCTTGTGAATAAATTACAGATTTTTCCCATAAGTTTTTATCCAAATATTCTAAATTCACCAACATTTCTAAAATTTCTAAAACTAGTGTTTCAGAAATACTAAACTCTGAAATAAAAAGTATTTTGCGGGTTATATTTGAAATATCAACATAATGGTTTGGGCTCATTCCTAATATCCGTTGTAATTTTATGGTTACAATAAGACCGTTATTACCAAAAGTTTTTTCAGTTGCACTAAATTTAATATCAGGTTGACAATCGCAAGGGAAATAATCCACTGTTGATTTCGCCGGTCGTGCCATTTTTTAATCTCCTATTCTTGACAAAACAGCGTTTTAGGGTTAGAATTGAAGTGCAATATTATACATTTAACCGCTGAAAAGCGGTTTTTCATTTAGCACAACATTTACCCTATTTTTGTTTTGTCAGGGTTACTACTACACAGCTTGCTTACGGTTGGTTTCTTCTATCCACTCCTGAAAAGCTGATATTTTTACATAGATACGGGAGCCTATGCGTCTGATGACTTTATCCGCGAAGCCATGAGTGTTGTAAAAAACCAATTGCCTTAATGAACCGACCGAGATTGCAGGGAAAAAGTCCGAAAAACGACTTAATGGCACAAGATCTAATAATTTAGATCTGTCGATTGCGTTTGTTGTTTTTTCTGTCATAATAAATTCTCCTATATTTTTATTCTACATTACAACCTTAATTCTCCTTTTTTGTGGTTGTTTGTAATTTTTAATATAGCAGTTTTTAAAACCGGCGGGAAGTGTGAGATAGTGTGAGGTTTTTAAAAAAGACAAAATTTACTCCCCCCATACCCCCCACCCTTGCGCAACATCATAACATTTTTTAAAAAGTTCGTCAATATAGAAAATGTATATAATTATGATATAATAATAAATTTGTTTATTTGAGTACTTCGCTGAACATTTCACTTGTCGTATTTTCTAGCAGCTGCGCAGTATGCTTTTGAGTAAGGTGCGAATACCTTTTAACCATTTGCATTGTTTTATGCCCGGTAACAGATGCAATATCAAGCAAGCTGCCGCCATTCATTGCGATATGGCTTGCTACAGTGTGGCGCAGGTCGTGAAACCGGCAATCAATCCCTGCAGTTTCAAGCACCTTGTAAAATCTCACACGCATATCAATTAGTTTTCTTCCATCTTTTGTAGTCCAAAGATAATTACTATTAATGTTGCGCACCTTTTTAAATTCTTGAAGCTCCTTAACAACAGTTTCAGTCATAGGCACACCTCTATTTTCGCCATTCTTAGTATTCAAAAAGTAGAATTGTTTATTTTTCAGGTCTACATCTTTCCATTGCAAGCCATGAATTTCAGAGTAACGCGCACCTGTTGATAACGCAATTAGTACAAAAAGATACGTTTCGTAGTTGTAATTATCACCTTTGAGGTCAAAACTCATACACGCATCAAGTAGTTTCTTGATTTCTTCCGGCATGAGAAACCTGTCTTGTTTTGCTGTTTCTGTGTACTTTCTGACGTTTAGCATTGGGTTTTCTTCAAGCCAACCCCACTCCTTCATGCCTGTAGATAAGACAATAGATAAACAAGCCATATAACGGTTTGCAGTAGCTTCTGAACGCGTCTTTTTATCGCCTTTTGGTTTCGGGCTTTCCTCTGTTATCAACTTAATTTTGCATTCGGATAACAGCGCAGGGGTAACCTTAGAAAGCAGATATTTACCAATATGTGCTTTCCACCATTCAAGCTGCATTTTGTATTTTTGATGATCTGTTGGTTTGCGTTTAGGTAATTCAACTTTGATATAACGGTCTATGAGTTCGCTCAAGGTATGTTTTGAGGCTTCATAATCCTTTATATGCTTACCCTTTTTCATTTGTGGTTCATTCTCGTTAATCCAGTTACGCGCATCCGTCTTACGCTCAAATGTAGCCGTCATAGTAGGATAGCCCTTAATCCTAATAACAGCTTTATAAGTAGTTTTCCCGTCTTTCTTTCGTTTACGTTCTTGAATTACACCCATTGAAACATCCTATTTCGTTTTCTTTGACTTAATTTGCTTAACCTTATTTTGCTTAGGTAAATAATTCTCACCTGAAATAACCTTTTGCCCGGTACGCTCCTCGAAATCTTCCCTCGCACGTTTCGCAATATTACCGCCAACTTTTGCAGCACTCTTATTTTCTTCAAAACCTATTGCCTGTGTATTCTCGGCGACTTGTCTCGTTGATAACTCTGCCAAAGCCGTAAAAAGTAATTCAGCTTCCGTCATGTGGTCGCGCAGGTTTTGGGATTTCAAACCTTTCATTTCTTTATGCTTTTTCACGCTTACATCTGCCCACTCTTGATGAATTATATTTGTAAGAATTGCAAATTCTTCACTCTCTGTTACTTCGTGGTCTTTCCAATAATCAGTAAGTTTATTTCTTGTATCTTGCCCCGAAAATCTTTGTTGTATCCATTTGTCGGAACGTCCAAGTTTTTTGTAGGTTTCTCTTGCACGGTCAATAGCCGTTGAGGGGTCTGCCATTTCTTTCATACGTTCGTAACCAACTTTAGCAAGCCATTGCTTAACAGGCTCTGCCTTTGGACTTGGGATTGATTGAACTAGTCTCAAACAGCCTTCAACATCAAGAGCATCGGTCTTATAAAACTTACCATCGGCAGCTTTCATTTTCAGTTGACTACATTTTGTAGTCAACTCGCTTCCCTCTTTTTTTAAGCGTGTTTTTAAAACACTCCAGTATTTTCTTGGTTCACTACTTTCAGTTAATATCTCTACAATGTCAACTACAGAAAAATACCATTTTTCATTTTCTTCATCATAAATTGAACGAATATTACTTTCTTCAAAAATCTTTATTTCATTCTTCATTTTTTAATATGCCCCTCTTGATTTTAAAAACGTGGTACATTTTTGGTACAGTAAATTTAAAATAAATAGAAAAAATTACAAAAAGATTATAAAAGGAAATAGGGTGAAAGTCAAGACTATATCTTGTTTTATCTTTTTCTATCTTTTTGTAGTTTTTAGCAAAACACAGACTGAAAATCCCTGTGTCCTTGGTTCAATTCCGAGTTGCGGCATATTTTTTATTAAAAAAAAAGATTGGGTTTTAATAAACCCAATCTTTTTTAATCACTTTCTGCAACAACCCTTGTAATCAAATCCCCGTAGCTGTTCATGCTGCCATCAGTCTGCTCAATAATATAATTTAATTCCGGTTTACCCTCTATTGCCTTTTCTGCTTTCTCTATGGCTAAATCATAATCCGGCGTTTCTATTACCAATGCTCTTGAAAATTCTGAATGATTTTTCTCTGTATAAACGTGATACATAACGTTAACTCCTTTCAAAATTATTATATTCCTTAATCAACCAATGTAAAGCGGGTTGTAGTTTCATCTATAACGTCAAACCACATTGTTTTAGGACGACACCAAACATCTCCATTCTTTACTGATTGATAAATAACCATGTCCTCACAGGTTTCTGAATGTTTGCCTAAGGCTATTACTTTATAAATGTTTCCCTTGTAATGTTTATATATTCTATTTAATTGTACGTCTTCCATTTATTTTCCTATGCTATTTAAGTAATCATTAACATTCTGCAATCGTTTTGATTTATTTTTTTCAGCCCGCAATGAAAACAGTTTTAATCTTATTTGCTCGCCGGTTTTGCCAAAATCACAAACCATATTCCAAACATTTTTATCATAATCCGTTCCAGAGGTCAATGGAAGTTCATATTTTTCACCAGCAAGTATAATTTTCTTAAACAGTTCAAAACGCAACGGTCTGTTTTCTTCTGTCATAGGAGCAAGCATTGTGGTATTTGCTTTCTTCAAGAACATATCTAATAAGCCGGCAACCCTGTTCGGGTCTAGCTTCATAGTCTCATTAATGTCGTCAACAATCCGCATTGTAGAAGTTCCGACAAGGACAATGTTGTTCGGATTATTTGTATCAAACTCTAAACCATAATACCCATGCCCCTTTTTATTTAAACAGGCGAAATCACCAGCCAGCCTGTCAAAACTTCGTTGCGGAAGATTAGCAAATGTCGGTAGATACTTATTATTATAATAATCTATAAGTTCATTTTTAGGGACTTCACCGAGCATAACCCGTGGAATACCTGCAGGCATATGTTTGCCATCACTTGAAACATTACGAAGGATTTTAACATTGCCAAGCTGCATAAGGATTCCGCCAAAATATGTTTTCAAACCGGTTAAGGGGCTCCCCCCCCCCCCCGTCATTAGAAACGCACCGTTTGCGGCATCAGGAGATTGCCTGTTTTTACATTTAAATACATATTTATCATCAATGGAATAGACTCGTCCGTGAAACCCCTCTCCAACAAGACTTCGACTTAAATTAGGACTCAAAAAATATTCCCCTAGCATAACGCGTAAGCGTTCTACCTCATTATTATATAAACCTCTTTGTTCCAGAACCTTGTCAATTTGATGTCCTAATTTTGAGACACGCATTCTAAAAGAAAGTTGGCTATTATTTTTTGTAGTAGGATTTATCATTTGCATAATGCAGAGAAAACCCGGACAAAATTTTATTTGCTATAACAAAAGGCGCGGGATTAAAATCCCGCGCCTTTTTCTTAACCAATTACCGGCTGAACAAATGTTCTTGTAGCCAATTCTCTATCAAGCATCAATAGTGCGTGTTTATCATCACCAATGAGTTTCAAAGTAGCTAAAACATTACCTACAGAAGATTCTTCTTCAACCTGTTCTTTTAAATACCAGTTAAGGAATGTCAAAGCAGCTCTGTCTTTAACTTCATCAGCGACATCCATTAAAGCATTGATTCTTGAAGTAACATATTCTTCGTGTTTTACTACTTGTTCAAATGCTGCTAGAGGGCTTTCCCAAGTTGTTTCAGGTTTAGCAATTGTTTCCAGTTCGACCTTGCCGCCGCGTTCAATAACGTAGTCAAACATACCCATACCGTGGGCGTGTTCTTCCTGAACCTGAACTGTAAACCAGTTTACAAAACCGTTTAAGTTAAGGGTAGCAAAATATGCTTTCATTGATAAGTATAAATATTCAGAATAAAATTCAGCATTTATTTGTTCATTAAATGCTTTTTCCATTTTAGAATCAATCATTTTCTCACTTCCTTTTCGATTTTACTATGCTTTTTCAAACATATCTTTGCCAACAGAGCAAAGAGGGCAAACCCAATCTGCCGGTAAATCAGCAAAAGATGTTCCTGCTGCAACGCCGTTATCCGGATCACCAACAGCCGGATCGTATTCGTAACCACATACTGTACAAATGTATTTTTCCATAATTTTCTCCTTTACTTCTTATTTCGACATATAATTTTAACTTAATTAAATATTTTTTGCAAGCTACCATTTTACCTAAGTCTTGGGGATTTTTATTACGAAATGTTACAAAAATTCAATAAAAAATTAAAGCCTGAACAACATGAAACCGACATGCATGATACGAATACAAACTAAGAAAGGGATACCACAATGGGTATGGCAGCATCT